>NZ_JTJL01000011.1 GCF_001678495.1 Gallibacterium salpingitidis | reverse complement strand
AGTAAAGCCTTGATCAATCAATGTTCCGCTATCAATCCATTTCTAAGCTGCCTATGCGGCAGTAAAGGTGAAAGATGGTCGTTATTTGTCCGTTGAGTATTTTCTAAGCTGCCTATGCGGCAGTAAAGTGATAATGTTTTTCATAGCTTATCCTCTCTTTTTTCTAAGCTGCCTATGCGGCAGTAAAGTCGGGGTGAAATTATCGGTTTGAGTGCTTAAATTTCTAAGCTGCCTATGCGGCAGTAAAGGATGAGCTGAAAGGCGAGTTAGGCGGCATCCTTTTCTAAGCTGCCTATGCGGCAGTAAAGAAGGTTACGTTCGCTCTCGCTCACTCCTATTATTTCTAAGCTGCCTATGCGGCAGTAAAGACAACGGCCCGAACTTAATCCACCACGCATTTTTTCTAAGCTGCCTATGCGGCAGTAAAGATTGCAAAAAAAGATTATATGCGATTTTTTCTATTTCTAAGCTGCCTATGCGGCAGTAAAGCGATGACGCCCGACTTTTTGACGACCTGTGATTTTCTAAGCTGCCTATGCGGCAGTAAAGCATCAAATGTTATTTGTGAAACTAAGCAAGTTTTTCTAAGCTGCCTATGCGGCAGTAAAGATTGATGTGTTTTGTGCGGTGTGTTGAAATGTTTTCTAAGCTGCCTATGCGGCAGTAAAGATCAACTCGTGAAGATTCGCAAAAAATTCTTATTTCTAAGCTGCCTATGCGGCAGTAAAGGCTTGTGTGCTATCCCAACGAGCCACTTTATTTTTCTAAGCTGCCTATGCGGCAGTAAAGATGTACCAGGAGAAACCGATTGTTAGGATTATTTTCTAAGCTGCCTATGCGGCAGTAAAGGTGACCAGGTAGCAAAAAAGTGAGCAGGTGTCATTTCTAAGCTGCCTATGCGGCAGTAAAGAAATTTTATCGCTATATAGCGGCAGTGGTGGTTTTCTAAGCTGCCTATGCGGCAGTAAAGATATGTTATCGTTTGATGAAACAAGCGTGTACTTTCTAAGCTGCCTATGCGGCAGTAAAGATTGGTTGCATTATCCTTATTCTTATCAAACTTTTCTAAGCTGCCTATGCGGCAGTAAAGGTTTAACCCTAATGACATTGCAAAATGAAACATTTCTAAGCTGCCTATGCGGCAGTAAAGAGGTATCTGGGTCGGCGATGGCAAATAAGAATTTTCTAAGCTGCCTATGCGGCAGTAAAGTTTGATATTGGCTTTATCTAAAGCAACTTTAATTTCTAAGCTGCCTATGCGGCAGTAAAGGTGATTACTCGAATATGTTAGGCGGTGCATTTTTTCTAAGCTGCCTATGCGGCAGTAAAGTTGTTAAAAACAATGAACCTAAAAAACGGATCATTTCTAAGCTGCCTATGCGGCAGTAAAGGAATTAGAAGCAAACCAGTTGGCGGTTTCAGTTTTCTAAGCTGCCTATGCGGCAGTAAAGCTGGCTGTATTAAGTGGCCACTACAACGAAATTTTCTAAGCTGCCTATGCGGCAGTAAAGATTTGATTATTAGGTTACATAAAAAAGCAAGATTTCTAAGCTGCCTATGCGGCAGTAAAGAGAAACAAAAAATGGGGAAAAAAAATTCCATTTTTCTAAGCTGCCTATGCGGCAGTAAAGCGAAACCCTCATAAACCATTTACTCAAAATCATTTCTAAGCTGCCTATGCGGCAGTAAAGGATTAAATTCACTCTTAGAATTCATACTGAATTTTCTAAGCTGCCTATGCGGCAGTAAAGAAAAACACACCGACTGTCTTAGTATTACCAACATTTCTAAGCTGCCTATGCGGCAGTAAAGCAATAGAACCAAAATTCAACGCTTCATTGATTTTTCTAAGCTGCCTATGCGGCAGTAAAGTTAAAAACAGATTTATCCGATTTACCTAAAGATTTCTAAGCTGCCTATGCGGCAGTAAAGTAGCTTATAGACCTAAACTGGCTAAGTTGTTTTTTCTAAGCTGCCTATGCGGCAGTAAAGACAGAGTTCTTTCGCCATATCAAGGGTAATGTTTTCTAAGCTGCCTATGCGGCAGTAAAGTAAAGAAATGTGAACTACCTATACGGCAGTAATTTCTAAGCTGCCTATGCGGCAGTAAAGCACGAAAAAGATTTTTTATTTAAAAATCGAATTTTCTAAGCTGCCTATGCGGCAGTAAAGCACGAACCGTTTAATTAGTAGGTTAGCTTAATTTTCTAAGCTGCCTATGCGGCAGTAAAGTAGAGATTATATTCTCTTTAGATTAGGCAGATATACTATTAAAGAACAATTTGAATAAAAATACCCTTTTTTTAGCTTTAAATATAACTCATTGATTTTGAATGAATATATTTATCCTGTAAAAAAAGGGTTTCAAATTAAAAATGAGGTATCGTTGCAGTTGCGTCTTTACTTAGCCCATATCCAGTAAATTGCCCCTCGTTGTGTTTTTGGCATACAACACGCTTAATCTCAAGTAACATCTTGTTCTGGCGTGTACTAGCGCTTTTAAGAAAGACATGTGGATAAAGTTGTGTTTCTTGCTGTTTTAGACGCATATTTTCTAGAATATCAGCAGAAAAATTACCTCTTTCTCTCATACGTCTTTCTGCACGACGTAAGGCACTATTTCCTTTATGCTGTATGCGTTGAAAACGAACTGCAGTAGCTTGTTCAGGAACAAGAGCGATTTCCTTAATTAGAAAATAATTGCGTAAAGGTTCAAGCTGAAAAGAAAGAAAATTTAAATCCATTTCTGAACCAAAAATACGAATTTTCCACCCTAAGCCATAATTACGGTGATATTGAGGAAAACCCAAACCAACACGCCCGTCAAAAAATGGCAATATGCTATGTAATGTTTGCATTGCATAAGCCATTACTTCAGAGTGTCTAATTTCTAGCTGAGGAATAGCTTCCAATTCAATATAGTGTGTGAGCTGACTCATATCTATTCCTTACCGCTGGCACCAAAAACACCACCACGAATTAATACAGCAATAACATAATGTTGTTGTTCTAATGGCGGTTGACTGCTGTTTAATATCCAATTATCAAATATAGAGTAGAAGTCCATTTTTTGCTTAGGTTGGCGAAAAGCTGTTCCCAAATTAGTAACTGCACCATAAGGTTCAATTGCAATAGGAAATGTTGCATTTTCAGTGTACCAAGTATCAATAGTACGAATTGCATTACCAATTTTTTGTGAATGCATGCCAGCAATATTATTCACTTGATAAAGAATCTTACTCTTTCTATTTGAGGTTGAGTTATCTAATACAAGTTCTTGAGAAGGGTAAACTTCTTGTCCTTCACCCATTTTCACTTCTGCTTGTACTTGGATGAATACATATTGATCACCTTTAAATCCTTTCTCAATATAATCAATGAGTTGGGTTAATTGCTCATTTTGGTAATCAAAGCTATTAAGAGAAAGAGATTTCACATTAGGAAATTCTAAAGTTTTATCATCAATAGTGACTTTAATATCAATCTTTTCTGCACTCATTCGATTACGCCATAACCAACGTGCATTAATAATATTGTAGGCATAGCGAGATGCTAATGTTCTGATGCCGACCTTTTTAAGGTAATCCTGTACAGTTGCTTCTAATGCCTCTTGATACTCTGGATTATTACAAACATTAGGTTTTCCCTCGAATGGAAGAACCTTACAGCTCCACTGAGCGACTAAAGTGTCTTTATCATAGTCTAATGCAGCAACATCAACAGTTTGCAGATTGGGTTTATCAACTTCGCCATCTAATTTAGTTGGATCATTAGCGATTGCGTTTTTTAAACGATTGGAAATTGTTCCTCGTACTGCTTTTTCAGTAATTTTTACTGGTGATAATTTGTCAGAAGATGCTGATTTTTGGAAAAATACTGCATCAGAAATATCTAAACGACGTTCAAAAGCAAGCACAGTAGCGGTAATTAATTTACTCATTTTATGCTCCTTGTTGATATAAATAGAGGTTTTCTTCTGGGGTGGTGTAATGCCAGAAACATTGTTCAAATTGATCTTTTAAGCGGTATGGAAAAACCCATTTACCTAAGCTATAGATAGCTTCTACATATTGGCTTGGATATTGTGGATTGCGGCAATGTTGCAACTCATTAGGTTGAAAAGGCGGATAAATACCTTGGTAACCAATAGGAATCGGAACTAGCCAGCCACGCTCTTCTTTAACACTACTTAAATCCCATGTAGTAGTATTTTTTTCAGATTTTGTTGGAATATGATGTAAACAAGCAACTTCAAATAAGGCGTCTAATGCCGTAGCTTTTGGATTAGGTGAATAATGCGATAGTACAGGCTGATCTTGCTCGTTTTTCATAGGACAAACTTCATTAAATAACACCTGATGTTTGATACCTGTTTGTAGCTCCTTGGTAATCGCAATAAGATCTTGTTTAGCATCCATCAAAACAAAAGCTGGTTGTAATTGACGGGTAATTTCATTACTACTAGAAAGCGGAAATAGTTTAGTATTCCCAATACGAAAAACACTACCGCCAGCAATTCTTT
Source organism: Gallibacterium salpingitidis (assembly GCF_001678495.1). Classification (GTDB taxonomy): domain Bacteria; phylum Pseudomonadota; class Gammaproteobacteria; order Enterobacterales; family Pasteurellaceae; genus Gallibacterium; species Gallibacterium salpingitidis. Next base: position 15,348 of record NZ_JTJL01000011.1, on the reverse strand, counting down.
GTTGCAGTAATAAGGTTGAAAGTGTTTTGGTGAAATCTTCAGCTTGTTGTTGATCTTTTAAGGTATCTTGTAGATCTTCTGAAACACTAACTTCTACCACTAAACTAACAGTAAGATGAATTTTCCCCTCCTCAACAAAAGCAGGTGAACTACCATCTTTTAATAATGGGTTACGTGTTTGATTAAAAGTGTAATCGGCATAACGGTGTGGGCGATAAGCTTGTAATTGATAGTGGTTGCAAGCGATTAACACACCATTGAGTGCAGCATCAGGGTAATACGCTTGCATTTTTCGACTTAGATTATGTATTGCACCAACAAAACCGCCAATGGCTGGGAAACCATAAGTTAATGGGCTTGAGATTGCATTAGCTTGTTTGATTTCAACTTGTTTAAACAAGAGATAAAAGTTTGCTTGTGACATAAAAAACTCCTAACCTTTTCTTCTTAGGATACGTTTAAAGACTCTGCGCCATTCATTCGCTTCTGCAGTTGAAAAATCCTGTGCAATTTCTGGGAAACGTTTCTGCAGATGAAAATTCACCCAACCTGCAAATTGTTTAGCGACTTGATTTTGCCAATTTTCTTTTTCAAATTTTTCTTTAAAGTTTTCTTCTCCCTCTAAATCTGCACGCTTTGGATCCAGCCAATATTTTTGGTCTTGGTTGAAATGTTGATAATCTTTACTCCAACCTGCATCACGTTGTTGATAAAGCTCGGCAATACTAAGGACAACTTCGACAATTTGATTGATAACTTCTTTACGCTTGTCACGTTCTGGATAAATATTCTTTTCAGCTAAAACAACCTCAAATAAACCTTGGAATAAAGGTTTACATTGCCAGTACAGATCATTGTTAAAGATGGTATTAGTGGTTGATGTGTATGGAGCAGAGAAAATCGGTGGCAGTGAAGGGAGAAGATAGTGTTTACCACCTTGTTTTGAATTGAGAAGTGAAATATTTTGAGGTTTGGTTCCGCCTTGTTTCTTTATTGCTAAGTTGTTAATTGATGTATAACGTTGTTGAGTGACATTTTCTTTTTTACGATTTTCCCTTGCTGTTTTGTTTTCCTCGGAATAACGAATAGTTTGGATCTTGTTGTAAATAAAATGGGTTAATTTGGCAGGGTAAAGTGGAACAATACAAGTATAATCATCATTTTTAATAGCTTGATCGTTGTTAGGCCATAACAATTGTTTATTCTTTTCGTATGTAGTAGGTTGTTTGATTTCTCCGAGTAGTGCTTGTTGAAACTGCTGTTTATATTGTTCGGATAATTCTTCATCATCGGCAAAAGCACCTTTGAGTAATGGGGAATCCTCTAATAACAGATCCCGTAAAAGTATATTTTTCTCTTCATCTATAACAATATTGAAAAACGCAGCTAACGGCAGTGCGGCAGCGTTACCGGTTGCATCAAGTATTGATTCAGCAATTAAGTGTGAACCAACAAAGGAATGGGAGATAGTATTTTGATTGCGAAAGTTGACATTATCACCTTTTGAATCTGGATGATCTCCTTTTGAAATATGTGTGGGAAAGGTTAATTGTTTAGCCATTTTATTGGCGGCATTATCTATCCAAGTACTGAATTCATACTTACGTTCTATTTCTGTGATTTGCTTATCCAATTCAGCTATTTCTGTAGCTGATGTGGCTTTTTCTCGCTTCTTTACTAAAGGCTCAGTTCTTTTGGAACATTGCTTTTTAATGTTTTGTGTGAGCTTTGTTTGGAACATAGTGAACCTCTTTAGATGTTTTATTTATCCATAATATTTTCTATAAAAAATAAATTTACCATGGATTAATTGTTAGTTTAAAGGTAGGCTATACCAAAGAAAGTATAATGTCAAAGAAAATTTTGTTTTTTCTTTATAAAAAAGGTATTTTTGAGTAGTATTAATCACCGTCTATATTAATAGATAATACTTCTGAATTACTACTGCATAAGTAGCTTAGGAAATGGTCAATATCTTTTTTATAGATGTCTTCACTACTGCACAAGTAGTTCCTACCAACTAAAGAAGCTGGAATCTTTAAAAGTTTTCAGCTTCTTTTTTCTTTGCCATTGCTTTGTTCTCTATTCCATCTTACAACCTTAAAAACAAAAAATACAAGGGTAATTTAGCTTTTAATTTTAAATGAGAATAATTCGTAAAAAGATCTTGAAAAAGAAAATTATTTAATGATAATAGTTCTCATTGTTTGATACAGATCACTTTTTTACTACATTTATATATAACCTAAGGAGCAATTTAATAATGAAGAAAACAACATTTGTATTATTACCGCTTGCGGCATTAATTAGTGGTATAGCTGTTGCAGATGACAATAGCAATTTAGATGCTATTGAAGTAGTTAGTGATAACCTTTCTCCATAAAAAGAAAATTTGAAAATGGGAAATGCTGTCAAAGTACGCCAAGCTACAAGTATGGCTGATGTATTACGCGGTATTCCAGGAGTAAATGTTAATGGAGCTCGTTCTGTTGTACAACGCTATAATATTCGTGGTGTAAGTGAAGAGTATTTGGCAATTACGGTCGATGGCGCAAGACAAAATGGTTATGCTTTCCACCATTCTGGTAACTATGGTATTGATCCTGAAATATTAAAACGTGTAGATATTGATGTAGGTTCAAATTCTATTATTAATGGTGCTGGCTCTTTAGGTGGTGCAATTCGTTTTGAAACTGTTGATGCTGCAGATTTATTAAGACAAGGTGAAAACTTTGGCGCGAAGATGAAATGGAGCTACGGTACGAATGGTGACTCTAACCAAGCAATGACAACACTATATGGACGTGCTGGTGATTTAGATTTATTAGGGTATTTCAACTATCGCCATCAAGAAAATAATGAGGATGGTGCAGGCGTTGAGAACGCGAATAAAGGTAAGCTACAAAATTATTTATTAAAAGCAAAATATAATATTAACAATGAGCAATGGATCAAGGCATCGGCAGAACATTATATTAATACCGCATTTAGTTGTTTCCGCGCCAATATGGCTCAATGCCTTGGTGAAAATCCATCTAATCCAGATAAGGCATACACTGATATAGAACGTAACACTTATACATTAGGTTATGGTTATGCTCCGAGTGCAAATCCGTTAGTTAATTTTAAAGTGAATGCGTATACAACAGACACTAAAACCACTGCAATGGGCTCACCAAAAACAAAAGTGAAAACGTATGGCGGTACATTATCGAATAAATCAGAATTAGATGTAGGAGCAACACATCATACAATTACTGTAGGTGGTGAATATTATCATACTACTTCCCAAAAATTAGGAGCTGATATAGATGATGCAAAATTATCTAATACTTCTATTTATTTGGAAGATCAAATTGCGTTTGGGGCGTTAAGTATTATTCCTGGTGTTAGATATGATTACTACACAGCTAAATTATCTGATGATTTCGATAAAAGCTTTAGCCGTATTTCTAAAGCATTAGGCTTAAAATATGCGCTAACAGATAATTTAATTGCATTTGCAAATTATACAGAATTGTTCAAAGGCCCAGATGCTGGAGAAATTGTATTACGTGGTACAAATCGCTTAACCTACGATAAGAGCCTAGAAGCAACTAAAGGTGACAATAAAGAGGTTGGTTTTAGTTACGCAGTAGATCAATTATTCAATAATGATGATGCACTAACTTTTACAGCTAAATATTTTAATACACACTACGATAACATTAGCCAATCTATTTCAAATCCGCGTGGTAGCGGTAGTATTTATGCTAATTTAGGTAAAGTAGTGCTTCAAGGTGTTGAAGCATCTGCAAAATATAGTATCAACAATATTACTGCACATGTCACTTATGCAAGAGCAAGAAGTAAACAAGTGGATAACCATGATTATGCAGCATTCCCAGATACCGGTGATCGTTATACTTTAGGATTAAGTTATAAAGTACCAAATGCTCAATTAGAAATGGGATGGAATACTATTTGGGTACGCGGTATTGATTTACGAAGCAGTGCAACTTCTTTAGTTAATAAAGAGAGTTATTCTGTTAGTAATTTATATGCTACATGGTCACCAGCACAATTGCCAAATTTAGAGTTAACAGCTGGTATAGATAATGTGTTTAATAAAGTCTATAAAGATCAAAGTACTCAATATTATGGTGCGGTAGACAACGAACTAGGCCGTAACTATAAATTTACTATTTCATATAAATTTTAATTAAACCTCTGTGTGTAACAAAAATATAAGGTGCAAATTTGTGCCTTATATTTATTTCTTTTTAAGGGAAGAGCAAAAATGGACAATTTGTTTCGCTTTTTAGAACAATATATCGATTACATTATTTTAGGGCTGTTAGCGTTGATGAGCTTTATTATGGTGTGGATGGTGATTGAGCGTTTTTTCTTTTTAAACAGAATTGATATTAAGAAATATCAAAATATCCACGATTTAGAAATCGATCTTACGCGACATCTCACGATTATTTCTTCTATTGGTGCTAATGCGCCTTATGTTGGGTTATTAGGAACTGTTATTGGTATCCTCTTAACGTTCTATCAATTAGGGCAATCTGGCGGTGATATTGATGCTAGCGCAATTATGTTGCACCTTTCATTGGCATTAAAAGCTACCGCAGTAGGGATTCTCGTCGCTATTCCATCAATGATGTTCTATAACGGTTTAGGCAGAAAAGTAGAAGTTAAACGCTTGCAATGGAAATCACTTCAAGAAAATTAATAGGCAGTATATGAAAAAGTTTGATGAAATTAATATTATCCCTTTTATTGATATTATGTTGGTGTTACTGGCGATAGTATTAATTACTGCATCGTTTATTTCTCAAGGCAAAATAAAAGTGAATGTGCCAAAAGCGAGCAGTACAGTCGCCTTTAAATCAGATGAATTGGCTAAATTATTGACTGTTACTAAAGATGGTCAGCTTTATTTTAATGATAAACCGATTGATAAAGAGTCATTAGAAAAAGAGGTGGCAACTTGGGATAAATCGCAAAAAGTAACCTTAAAAGTGGATTCAGAAGCAACATTCCAAGAATTTGTTACGATTACTGATTTATTGGGCAAGAATGAAATTAAAAATGTCGCCATTGTAACGGTAAAAGATAAGGGAGAAAAATAGTGGCAGCACATTATACTAAACCCGCCTTTTACGTAACGATTGTAATTTATAGCGCATTATTTGCTGGTGCAGTTTGGTCATTTGATCGTGATCAGACTGCAAATAGTGTTAGTGGAGAGCTCTCGCCAACAATTTCGATGGAATTATTAACCGCCAATGTGTTACCAGAAGAGAAGGTCGAAGAGAAAGTAGAGGAACCCATTGAACCGCAGCCAGAGCCTGAACCGGTAAAAGAAGAACCTAAACCAGAACCTAAACAAGAAGTGGTAGCTGATCCAACGGTAAAAAAAGAGCTTGAACAACCGAAGAAAGAAATTGAGCGCCCAAAAAAAGTCGAAAAGAAAAGAAAACACCATCACCGTAAACCGGAAGCTAAACCAATGAAAGCGCAGCCGCAGATTCAATCTAAAGCACAAGGCGCACCGGTAACCACCCAGCAACAAAATTTACAAGGTTTGGGTGCAAGTAGTGATGAATTGGCAGCGTATCGTTCAGCATTGCGTCAAGAAATAGAACGTCATAAACGTTATTCACAGCGTGCAAGAATGCTGCGTCGTCAAGGTACTGTGGTAGTTGAATTTAGTTTGATGAATGATGGTTCGATCCAAAATGTCCGTTTACATCGATCATCTGGTTATGATGAACTGGATCAATTAGCGTTAGATGCTGTTTCGCAATCAAGAAGTGTTGGCGCTCGACCGGCAGGATTGTCATCAGAACAGAAAATTCCAATTAAATTTATGCTGCGATAATTTATTGTTTTTTCTTATTTTTCAATTTATCCCACATTTTGTCTTCTTGTCCTCGCCATAAACGTTGAATATTATCGTGATGGCGGTAGATAAGAAGGCAACAAACCAAAGCCGTAGGAAACGTAAATTCAGGCTTAAACCACCAAACATAAAAAGGAATAGTTAATGCTGCAACAACGGCGCTTAAAGAAGAATAGCCGGTAACAAGGAAAATTAATAGCCATACCCCTAACATAAAGCCTGCAACAGACCAACCGATCGGCGCAATAGCACCAAAAGCCGTTGCCACACCTTTACCACCACGAAATTGATAATAAATTGGGAAAATATGCCCTAAACACGTCCCTAAAGCGACCATTCCCAACTCAAATTGAGTAAGGTGCAAATAATAACCAAGCCAAACGGGCAGCATACCTTTGAGAATATCAAAAACAAGTACTAACAAAGCGGGTAAACGACCACCAATTCTTAATACGTTTGTTGCACCGGGATTATGAGAGCCATTTTCGCGCGGATCAGGAAGATTAAAAAGCTTACAGAGAATAATTGCACTAGAAATCGAACCAATAAGATAGGCGATTAACATATAACAAATAGCAAATAAGCTCATATCATTTTCCTTTTTACGCATTTTAGCTTTCGCTTATTGTACTGAAAATTGGTAATATAAGCACCTTAATTTGTGCTGAAAAAAGGAAAAACTTCAATGTCAAAAGAGTATATTTTTATTGAGGAATTAACCGTATTTACCCAAATTGGCGTGTATGATTGGGAACAAAAGATCAAACAAAAACTAATTTTTGATATTGAAATGGCTTGGGATAGTGAACAAGCAGCCAAAACCGATGATGTACAATATTGCCTAAATTACGCGGAAGTGAGCGAATTTATCCTAAATTATGTTGAAAAACGTGCTTTTTCGCTAATTGAACGCGTAGCTTATGAAGTGATAGAACAGCTTCATCAGCAATTTCATATTCAACATATTCGACTAAAATTAAGAAAGCCTGATGCAGTGGCGCAAGCTAAAGCAGTTGGTATTGTGGTTGAGAAGAGTTTTACGGCATAAAAGAAAGGGAAAGTGATAAAACTTCCCCTTTTCTATGTTGTTTATTCAAATTTCACATTAGCACGATTTAACAAGAATTGAACTAAGAGCGAAACTGGGCGACCGGTTGCTCCTTTGTTAGCCCCTTGTTGCCAAGCAGTTCCCGCGATATCTAAATGTGCCCAATTATATTTTTTGGTGAAATTAGCTAAGAAACAAGCGGCAGTAACGGCACCACCCCAACGTCCACCGACGTTCGCTAAATCAGCAAAATTAGATTTCAATAATTCGTTGTACTCTTCGTTCATTGGTAAACGCCATGCCTTATCTGTTGAAAGATCAGCGGCATTTTGCAATTCATTAGCTAAAGTATTTACGGATGAGAAGAAACCGCTATTTACGCTGCCTAACGCTACAACACAAGCGCCGGTTAAGGTAGCAATATCAATTACAGTTTCTGGCTCAAAACGCTCTACATAAGTTAGCGCATCGCACAACACCAAACGCCCTTCCGCATCAGTATTTAACACTTCTACGGTTAAGCCTGACATTGTCGTTAAAATATCACCAGGGCGGTAAGCATTACCACCAGGCATATTTTCACAACCCGCTAAGACGCTAATAATATTGAGCGGTAGATTCAATTCTGCTACAGCTTTCATTACGCCATAAACCGCTGCTGCGCCGCACATATCGTATTTCATTTCGTCCATACCAGCAGCAGGCTTAATTGAAATACCACCAGAGTCAAAAGTTAATCCTTTACCGACTAAAACAATTGGTTTTGCTTGTGGATCAGGATTGTTCTTAAATTCAATAATCGACATAAAAGCTTCATTGCGAGCACCTTGTGAAACCGCAAGATAAGATTTCATTCCTAATTTTGCCATTTGTTGTTCATCAACCACATGACTCTGGATAGCATCATAAGTTTGCGCTAATTCAATGGCTTTATCGGCAAGATGACGTGGTGTGCAAATATTTGGTGGTGTATTCGCCAGATCTTTAGTGGCTTTAATTCCTGCGCTAATAGCAACTGCATGTTGAATCGCACTTTCAGCTAACGGTAATTCGCGGCGAGATGGCACATTAAAGACAATTTTACGCAATTCGCGGCGAATTTCAGGTTTAATGCTCTTAAAATCATTAAAGCTATAAAGTGTTTCTTGTGCTGCTTCGACAGCAAAACGGACGTTCCAATAAGTATTACGTCCTTTAATATGTAACCCAGTTAAATAACAAACTGCTTCCATTGAACCGGTATCATTTAATACTTTCACAGTTTGTTGAATAATCTGCTTATATTGACGATCATTTAATTCACGTTCTTTACCACAACCAACGAGTAAAATGCGATCTGCAGAGATGTTTGGAACATGGTGCAGCAGCAAAGTTTGCCCAACTTTTCCTTCAATATCGCCACGTCGCAATAATGCACTAATATAGCCTTCGCTAATAATATCCAGTTGTTCCGCTGAACTTGAAAGACGACGGGGTTCAAATACACCAACGACTAAACAAGCAGTGCGTTGTTTCTCAATACTGCCATTTTTGACGCTAAATTCCATATTCACATCCTTAATTATGATTTCTATTGTTGTTAGGCATTGAAACAAGGTATTATATGCCGCTGAAAATTATGTTTTGGTGGAAAAACAAAGCAGCATAATCAAGATAAAATGGTCTTTTAAAGTATCGTTTTTTGTAAAAAAATCAAGTAAAAATAGAGAGAAAACATAGGCCAAACGACGTGATTTTAACAAAATATCTAATTAGAGAAACATTAAAGAGCCAACTGGCTATTTTATTCATTTTATTAATCATTTTCTTAGCACAACAATTGGTACGCGTTCTGGGTTCTGCCGTCAATGGCAATGTGCCAGTGGATGTGGTTTTGCCGCTTTTAGGGTTAGGTATGCCAACAATGGCGCAATTGATGTTGCCTTTAAGTCTATTTCTTGCCTTATTACTAACATTAGGTCGCCTTTATAGTGAAAGTGAAGTTACCGTAATGCAGGCGTGTGGAGTTGGGCCGGAAACCTTGATCAAAGTGGGTTTATTGTTATCAATTCTAACCGCAGGTGTCGCTGCCTACAATTCACTTTATCTCACTCCTTGGGCATTAAAAAAACAAGTTGAAGTAGTGGAAAATGCGAAAGCGAATCCAAGCGCTTCAGCAATTACGCCAGGGCAGTTTATCTCATCGAGCAAAGGTGATTTTGTCTTATTTGTTGAAAAGGTAAAAGGTGATGAACTCTCGGATATTTACCTCTTCCAAACGAAACAAGTTGGTAAAGTGAAACCGTCAGTCGTCGTTGCCGAACAAGGTAATTTCACTACCGCAGCCGATGGAGGTCAAGTCTTAGCATTAAAAAATGGCGAACGTTTTGAAGGAAGCGCCACTTTACCTGAGTTTCGTATTACTCATTTTACTGACTATTTAGCATTTCTTGCTTTTAATCAGGCGCAAAGTGATGAAACGGATTTAGATATGCAAGATAGCCATACTTTATTAGCGGATCATTCAGTGAAAGCGAAAGCGGAAATGTTATGGCGAATTAGTTTATTCCTTGCTGTACCGTTAATGATGTTAATCGCTATTCCGTTAAGTAAGGTTAATCCGCGTCAAGGACGTTTTGCAAAGGTATTGCCGGCGCTATTGCTCTATTTAATTTATTTCTTATTACAAAGTTCGCTAAAAACGGCAGGAATTAATGGCAAATTATCGGCGCATTATTGGATGATTGCCGTTAATATCGCGTTTTTGGTGTTAGGTATCTTTTTAAATTCTCCAACGGTAAGAGCAAAAATGTTACAGCCGTTTAAACGCAAAGTAGTAAGAGGTTAGTATGTTTAATGCTTTAGATCGTTATATCGGCAAAACTATTTTAGCCACAATTTTTATTGTTCTATTTTTATTAGTAGGGCTGTCAGCGATCATCAAATTTGTCGAACAATTTCGTGCGATTGGTGAGGGTAACTACGATACGTTAAAAGCGGTTGCTTATACCTTATTAACTATTCCAAAAGATATCGAAACTTTCTTCCCAATGGCAGCATTATTGGGAGCATTAATCGGTTTAGGTACTTTAGCTTCCAATAGTGAATTGGTGGTGATGCAAGCGTCAGGTTTTTCCCGCTTCCAAATTGGTATGGCGGTAATGAAAACAGCAATTCCGCTAATTATTTTGAATATGGCGTTAGGCGAATGGGGAATTCCGCAGACGGAGCAATTTGCGCGTGAAATGCGTTATAAATCTTTGACTGGCGGCTCATTATTATCGGTAAAAGGCTCAGTTTGGGCGAAAGATGGCAATAGCTTTGTTTATATTCAAAATGTACCGAAAGAGAATGAATTAGAAGGAATTTATATCTATCAATTTGATGATCAACGCAATTTAAAAAAATTAAGCCAAGCGAATCGCGCTGTTTATCAAAATAATCAATGGCGCTTTAATCAAGTGTCAGAATCTTTGCTCAATGAAGATAAAGTGGTTAATAAAAATTATCTTAATCAGCTTTGGCAAACCAGCATTACACCGGATAAATTAGGCATTGTGTCATTACGGCCAAGTATGTTGTCTATTAGCGGTTTATCGGAATATATTCAATTTTTGAAATCAACAGGACAAGATACCAAAACGTTTGAATTAACCTATTGGCGTAAAATTTTACAACCGATTTCGATTAGCGTGATGATGTTACTAGCGTTATCTTTTATTTTCGGTCCATTACGCAGTGTGACGCCGGGTGTGCGAGTTGTGACAGGGATCTGTTGCGGCTTTACTTTTTATGTATTAGATGAAGTTTTCGGCCCATTAAGTTTGGTTTATAGTATCCCACCAATTATTGGTGCGTTAGCGCCGAGTGTCTTTTTTGCTGTAATTATTTGGTGGCTTATGGTGCATAAACGTCATTAATTCGAGTTAAAAGAAAAGGTTTCGAATTTTATAGATCCGAAACCTTTTTATGTTTTATGGACAAGATTATTTCACTTCACGAATCATAATTTCCGCAGGAATGGTTTCACCTTGCCAGTAAAGCTCTGCAGCAACGGTTTGCGCTAAGGCAAGAAACGCTTGGGTAATTTCATGATCAGGCGCAGCAACAACGGTTGGTTTACCTTGATCAAGATCTTCACGTAGGCGAATATGCAAAGGTAGTTGCCCTAGCAATTTAATATCATACTTTTGTGCTACTTTTTCAGCACCACCAGTACCAAAAATCGCTTCATGATGACCACAGTTGGCACAAATATGCACGCTCATATTTTCAATAATACCTAATACCGGCACAGAAACGCGTTTAAACATTGCAATTCCCTTGATCGCATCAAGTAAAGCAATATCTTGTGGTGTCGTTACCACTAATGCGCCAGTAACTGGAATTTGTTGTGATAAGGTTAATTGAATATCACCTGTACCAGGAGGCATATCAATCACAAGATAATCCAAATCAGTCCACCAAGTTTCATTTAATAATTGGCTTAACGCACTGCTTGCCATTGGGCCACGCCAAATTGTCGCGCTATCTGCTTCCATTAAATAACCGATAGAGTTGGATTTTAGACCATGCGCAACAATAGGTACCATATGCTGATTATCCGGTGAGGTTGGGCGTTGTCCTTCTGCTCCTAACATATAAGGAATAGATGGGCCATAAATATCAGCATCAAGAATACCGACTTTTGCCCCTTGTGCTTGTAATGCTAAGGCTAAATTAACAGCAGTAGTGGATTTACCGACACCACCTTTACCTGAGGTAACGGCAATAATATTTTTGACGCCATTCACTGCGGGTTGATTATTAGCACGTTTCAAGGTCGCAATTTGATAATTAAGCTGCCATTCAACTTCATTTACGTTGGTTAATTGCGCGAGTTCATTAGTTAATGCTTGTTTTAAATCGGCAAAACCACTATTCCACGCAAATGGCATTGTTAGCGTGATCTGTAATTTATTGTTTTCTAGAGAAAGTTTTTTTAATGCTTTTAAACTTAATAAATCTTTTTGTAGGGTAGGATGTTGGAATTGGCGAATTTTATCAGCGATTTGCTGAGCTAGTGCTTCATCCATATTGGAAAAAGTAAAATTCAAACTACTCATTTATTGATCCTTATTGTTGTAGAGATTAAATTTGCCCGCCTATTTAACCACGCAAGCAAGCAACTGTTAAGAGAAAAGTCATCTTGAGATTGAAAGTTACTCGATGGAGTTACTGAACTGGAAAAAAAAAGGGTAATGGAGTAACATTAGCCGTTATTTTTAAATGAAAACGAACGATTTTTGTAGAAGGAAAAATTATGTCTAGCTGTCGTCAAATACTTGTTACTTGTGCATTGCCTTATGCTAATGGCCCGATTCATTTAGGCCATATGCTTGAACATATTCAAGCGGATATTTGGGTACGTTTCCAAAGAATGCGTGGCAACGAAATTTACTTTGTTTGTGCCGATGATGCGCATGGTACGCCAATTATGCTAAAAGCTGATCAAATGGGAATTTCACCAGAACAATTAATTGCCGATGTACAACAACAACATATTTCTTCTTTTTCTGGGTTTAATATTAGTTACGATAATTACTACTCAACACACAGTCCGGAAAACCAAGAATTATCAAGCACTATCTATACTAAGTTAAAAGAGAATGGCTTTATTAAAAGTCGCACTATTTCACAACTTTTTGATCCGGAAAAAAGTATGTTTTTACCGGATCGCTTTGTGAAAGGGACTTGTCCAAAATGTAAAGCGGAAGATCAATATGGCGATAACTGTGAAGTCTGTTCTGCGACATATAGCCCAACTGAATTGATTAACCCACGTTCTGTGGTATCAGGTGCAACACCAGTGTTAAAAGAATCTGAGCATTTCTTCTTTGATTTACCGGTTTTTGAAGAGATGTTAAAAGGCTGGATTAAGTCTGGTACTTTGCAATCAGAAGTAGCAAATAAAATGATGGAGTGGTTTGAGTCTGGCTTGCAACAATGGGATATTTCACGTGATGCGCCATATTTTGGTTTTGAAATTCCAAATCAACCAGGCAAATATTTCTATGTTTGGTTAGATGCGCCAATTGGTTATATGGCATCGTTCAAAAATTTATGCTCTCGTAAAGGCATTGATTTTGGTCATTTCTGGAATAAAGACAGCAATACTGAGTTATATCATTTTATCGGTAAAGATATTGTTTATTTCCATAGTTTATTCTGGCCGGCGATGTTAGAAGGTTCCGGTTATCGTAAGCCAACCAATATTTTTGTGCATGGTTATGTCACCGTAAATGGCGAAAAGATGTCGAAATCTCGTGGCACCTTTATCCAAGCGAAAACCTATTTAAATCATTTAGATCCGGAATGTTTACGTTATTACTACGCAGCAAAACTTAGCAATCGCATTGATGATTTGGATTTAAATCTAGAAGATTTCGTGCAACGTGTGAATAGCGATATTGTGAATAAATTGGTGAATTTGGCGAGCCGTAATGCCGGCTTTATCCAAAAACGTTTTGCCGGAAAATTAGCGGCTCGTTTACATGATGAAACATTGTGGCAAGAGTTTTGTCAGCAATCTGAGCAAATTGCGCAATATTATGAAAATCGTGAGTTTAACAAGGCAATTCGTGAAATCATGAATTTATGTGATAAAGCGAATAAATATGTTGATGAAATGGCGCCTTGGGTGATTGCTAAAGATGAAGCGCGTGCACAAGAGTTACACGAAGTATGCTCAATGGGTATTCAATTATTCCGTATGTTAATGGGCTATTTAAAACCGGTACTACCGCAATTAGCAGAACGTGCGGAAGCATTTTTAAATGATCAATTACAATGGTTGAGCTTGGCAACACCATTATTGGATCATCAAATTGAACCATTTAAAGCATTATTTAGCCGTTTAGAAATGAGCAAAATTGATGCCTTAATTGAAGCTTCTAAAGCCGAAAATGCTGCAGTGAATGCACCAGCAGCGCAAGCCGCGAAACCAGCAGCTGATGTTGAACCGATCGCAGAAACGATTTCAATTGATGATTTTGCGAAAATTGATTTACGAGTAGCGAAAATTGTCAAAGCAGAAGCCGTACCAGAAGCGAATAAATTGGTGAAACTCACTTTAGATATTGGTAGTGAAACTCGTCAAGTATTTGCTGGAATTAAAGCCGCTTATAAACCAGAAGAATTGGAAGGACGATTGACTGTAATGGTGGCAAATTTAGCACCGCGTAAAATGAAATTTGGTGTATCAGAAGGAATGGTGTTAGCTGCAGGCCCAGGCGGTAGCGATCTCTTTATTCTCAATCCAGATGAAGGTGCAAAACCGGGAATGAGAGTGAAATAGTAGGGATAACGTTATGTTTACAGCTGAAAGCCAAGTATTGCAGCGTCACCTAGCAGTATTCGCAGCAAAGCGAATACTGTTTTTAGGCAATGTACAAGATGATTTTCCTTATGAATGCCAACAAACCGCGCAACAAGTGCGAGTAGTCAGTAGCTATTTTGATTATGTCAAACGAGCAAAATTAGCGACTACTTTTGCTTTGCAAGCGGAGTATCAAGGCGAAGATTACATTGTTTTCTATTGGGGAAAGAATAAACAAGAATGCCAATTTCAATTACAGCAAATCTTGTCGCAAGCGCCAGTAGGGCAGAATGTATTCATTGTTGGGGAAAATCGTAGCGGTGTGCGTTCAGCGGAAACTTTTTGTGCGGAATTAGGCGAGATTGCCAAAATTGATTCCGCACGACGTTGTAGTTTGTACCATTTTACCTTACAACATATTCCGACTTTTGATGTAGCTAAATGGTGGCGGCAATATCGTGCGGAAAAACTAGCTGATCTTTCCATTTACGCTTTGCCAGGAGTATTTAGTGCAGCTGAATTGGATCAAGGCACCGCATTACTATTAAGTACTTTAACAGAGTCGAGCACAGGTAAAGTGTTAGATGTTGGTTGTGGAGCAGGCGTGATTGGCGCATATCTGAAGAAACATAATCCTAAAATTACCTTAACGATGACGGATATTCATGCAATGGCGATTGCTTCAGCAACAGAAACATTGCAGCAAAATCAGTTAGTCGGAGAAGTATTTGCCAGTGATGTATTTTCAGAAGTTACGGACAAGTTTGATTTAATTATTTCTAATCCACCGTTTCATTCAGGGTTAGATACTGCATATGATGCAGTGGAAAATTTAATTCGTGAGGCGAAAAATCATCTCAATTTTGGTGGCGAATTACGCATCGTTGCGAACGCTTTTCTACCTTATCCTGATTTATTGGATCGTTATTTTGGCTCACATCAAGTATTAGCGAAAACCGGGAAATTCAAAGTCTATCAGGTGTATAAGCGGAAATAGTGTATAAATTCACCTTTATGCGCTATTTTTCAGACTGCCGACAAATCTAAATTTTGTCAAAACTCTATAAAATA
>NZ_JTJL01000010.1 GCF_001678495.1 Gallibacterium salpingitidis | reverse complement strand
TGCGATAGTCCCACCTGAATCCATGCCGAACTCAGAAGTGAAATGTCGTAATGCCGATGGTAGTGTGGGGATTCCCCATGTGAGAGTAGGTCACTGCCAGGTTTTTATTTTTTAAGTGTATTTGCTCAAGTATATTTAAAAAATAAGATTTTTTTGGCGATAATAATGCAACAGACCCACCTGAATCCATGCCGAACTCAGAAGTGAAATGTTGTAATGCCGATGGTAGTGTGGGGATTCCCCATGTGAGAGTAGGTCATCGCCAATTCCCCAATTTCGCGGAGCGGTAGTTCAGCTGGTTAGAATACCTGCCTGTCACGCAGGGGGTCGCGGGTTCGAGCCCCGTCCGTTCCGCCACTTAATTTATACCACGTAATTTATACCAATAGGGGCGTAGTTCAATTGGTAGAGCACCGGTCTCCAAAACCGGGTGTTGGGAGTTCGAGCCTCTCCGCCCCTGCCATCCATTAATTTATATATTTCATTTCTTTTTTACTGTTATCTCTAATGTTATTAGTATTTATACCATTGCCAAGTACGTTTAATTGGTAAAACGCTATACCCCGTAAGGGCAAATAATTTATAGGTTCAACTCCTATCTTGGCATGTAATATTTGAAAAAATCATCTTCTCTATTAACTTATTTATTCAGCTGTTATTCATAAAAAGGATTGAAGAGACACTCTTCAATCCTTTTTCATCAATTCAACAAATTATCATGCTTCTTCAAGCATTGGATTTGCGATGAGTTGGTAAGTACTGCCATTTTCGTTTAAACGAAATAGAGTATCTGGTGTAATGTCTTTATTAAGCACGACTTGTAACCAAGTTTGTTGATTATAGTGGGCAGCATTAATAATCGTACCAGTACGACGCCAACCGTTTTCTAACGCCATTTCAACACCAGTACCAATGTCTGCATTTTCCAGACTTTCGCTTACTAGCGTAAACATTGCGAATTTATTAGCACCACGATATTTTGCACGAGCAATGGTTTCTTGCCCAATATAACAGCCTTTACTGAAAGAAACAGCTTGTTCTAAATGCTGCAAATTAAGTGCTTGTGGAATAAATTCACCTTGAGATGCACTATTAAATAATGGAGTGCCATTAAAGATATTTAAGGCTTTCCATTGTTCAATTTCTTTACCGACATCTAAGGTTTGGCTTGTAAGCAATAAATAGTAATCTTGTTCAGCAGTAATATGAATCAGAGTCCCTGCATCATTTTGTGATACTGCAAGATCATTGTTACATTTTATTGGTAGTTGATCTGGTGTAAATGCGTAAAGTGAAAGATGTTGTTCAGTGAAGGTAACTTTAGAAAATACAGCGTATTTTTTTAATTGCTCTAGTGCGGTGGGTAATAAACTTTGTTCAAAGATAAACCAAAACTGTTCTGGTGAGAACTTGACCAAGCGGAAAAGTGAAATCATTTTTCCTTTAGGATCACAATGCGCAGCTAACGTAGAACTATGTTCCGGCATTTTCACTACATCACAAGTGAGTTGTCCTTGCAAAAATTTTTGACTGTCTATACCTGCAATTTCAATGACGCGATAATCAGTTAATGTGGTAGCAAGTTGTGTGATTTTATTCAATGTTTGCATAATTTCTCCTTAGAGATGACAAATAGGGCTTGCCAAAACAAGCCCTATTTTAAATTAACGATTTGCAAATTTCTTACGATTCTCTTTAAATTTCCGTTCTTTTCCAGAGGAACGACTGTTCTTATGGAAAGTATCATGATCACGTGATTTCTTACGTGCAGAGTGTTTGTGATCGTTAAATTCTACTTGAGCTGCTTCGAGTAATGACATTTTCATTGGCTTACCGACAACATAGGTACGTTGGAAATGTTGCAATAATCCTTTTGGCATTTCAATAGGCAATTCAACTGTCGCATGATGTTCATATAATTTGATATGTCCAATATAGCGACTACTTAGATTGCCTTCATTAGCAATAGCACCAACAATATGACCAACTTCTACACCATCAGCACGACCGACCTCAATACGATAAACATCCATTGGCATACTATTATTATTTCTTGCACCACGACGTTCTGCTGAGCGAGGATTTTCACGACGTTCACGCTCTTTGCGTACCGGTTTAATTTCAGGATCTGGCGGTAGAATTAGTTTCTGTTTTCCTTGTAATAACATCATCATTGCTGCTGCGATATCCTCTTGTGATTGGTCGGCAGCAAAAATATCTTCTAATAAGCTACGATAAAGCTCAAGATCATGATGCTCTAGCTGTGCAGTGATCTTTTGTCTGAATTTTTCACGTCTAACTGTTTGTAATTGTTCATGATTCGGTATTTGTACTTCATCAACAGTTTTCTTCATTAAACGTTCAATATTACGTAAATGGCGTCTTTCTCTTGGTTCAACGAATAACAATGCGCGACCAGCACGACCGGCACGACCAGTACGACCGATACGGTGAACATAAGATTCAGGATCAAGAGGAATGTCATAATTCACTACTAGACTAATACGTTCAATATCAATACCACGTGCAGCAACATCTGTTGCCACTAAAATATCTAAACGTCCATTACGTAATTTATCTAAGGTTTGTTCACGTAATTGCTGTGTCATATCACCGTTAAGTGCAGCACAACGTAAATTATTTCTCTCTAATAATTCAGTGATTTCTAGAGTAGCACTTTTCGTTCTGGCAAAAATAATGGCAGCATCAAATTCTTCAACTTCCAAGAAACGCACTAATGCTTCGCCTTTTTTAAAGCCATTTACCAACCAGTAAGATTGTGTAATATCAGGTGCAGTTTGTTGTGTTGATTGAATTTTAATTTCTTGCGGATCGCGCATAAAACGACGAGTAATACGACGAATTGGTTCAGGCATTGTTGCAGAGAATAATGCAGTTTGGTGATTTTCTGGCAATTCAGCCATCACAGTTTCTACATCTTCAATAAAGCCCATACGCAACATTTCATCAGCTTCATCTAATACGATCGCTTTGAGTGAACTGAGATCTAATGTTTTGCGTCGAATATGATCCAAAATTCTTCCCGGGGTACCAACAACAACTTGCGCACCTTGTTTTAATGCACGAAGCTGAATGTCATAACGTTGTCCGCCATATACGGTGACGATATTGATACCTTTTAAATTTTTCGCGAATTGTTCGCACGCATCAGCAACTTGAATGGCTAATTCACGTGTTGGTGCCATTACTAATAGTTGCGGATATTTTTTTTCTATTTCGATATGTGTTAAAAGCGGTAATGCAAATGCCGCTGTTTTTCCGCTACCGGTTTGTGCCATACCTAGCACATCTTTGCCATCTAGTAGATATGGAATACAAGCTTGTTGAATTGGTGATGGATTAACGAATCCTAAATCTGAAATTGCAGATAAAAGTGTTTCTGGCAGACCAAGATCTGCAAAAGTTAAGGTTTGTTCTGTCATGTAAATACCAAAAGTATAAAGTAATTTTTGTAATGAGTATGGCGTTATGGCTGACTTTGTGGTCGAACTTTCGTTTCACTTAAACGTAATAATTCTAATAATGCAAAGCGATATTCTACAAAGCTATAGACTTGATTAACCATAGCCAATTTAAATAGCGTAATTGCATCTTGTTTGTTATGTAACATCAATTGCTGTTTCGCTAAATAAAAGTAGGTTTCGGTTAAGACTTCTGCATATTGTGATTGAGATTTTTCCGCATACTGTTTTACTCGTTGTTGTAATTCAGTTAATGAAATCTCATCTAAATAATATTGCACAATATTTGTTCCCCAATATTCATTAGATAATTTGGTAGAACGTTGTTTAAGTAATGCCAATGCTTGATTTGGATTTTGTTTTACTTCATTGAAGTAGAGCCACAAAACACGATAAGGATTGGCAGTTTCCTCTTGATAAAATTTAAGAAAATCGTCTTCTGCTTCAGTATAGCGATTCGAATAATAGAAACTTAAACCTCGGTTAAAGAAAGCATAACTGTAATTAGGATCAAGTGTTAATACAGCATTAAAGTAATCAATTGCTGCATCATAGTCCCCTTCAATTAGGGCATAAATCCCTAAATAATTATAAGCATCTGCCATTTTAGGTTTGAGCTGGATCGCTTGTGAAAAATCGAAGCGAGAGAGCGTCCAAAGACCAAGGCTGTCATAAAGTACACCTCGTTCAAAGTAGAACGCTGCACGATCTTCTCTCGTCATTTTTTCTAATTGCAAAACTTGGCTGAGTTTGGCAATCACAACTTCTTGATCAAGATGTTCCTGAGGTTTGGTATCAGAAAATATAAGTTGTGAATCGGTTCCTAATACACTTAATGGCGAGGTACTACAACCTGCAATAAATAGCCATAGGGAGAAAAAAGGAAAATAAAATAATGAACAAACTCTCTTCTGCAACTGACACATGATACTGCCTTTAAATTAGCACTAAGCTCAACATCACTGGCAAAAACACCGCGATAATTTTTGGTATCGCGGTGTTATTCGTCATTGCTTAATTACGCATCCGCTGAAGATTCTTCAATCACATTTTCTTCATCTGTTACAGACGAAGTTTCATTTGCTGGTTGTAAATCTTTCATTGTTAAACGGATACGACCTTGACGATCAATTTCCACTACTTTCACTGTAACTTCTTGACCAACTTGTAGATAGTCAGTGACTTTTTCTACACGTTCTTCAGAGATTTGTGAAATGTGGACTAATCCCTCTTTGTTACCTAATACGGTAACGAATGCACCGAAATCAACGATACGAGTGACTTTTCCTTGATAGATTTTGTTAACTTCAACTTCAGCCACAATATCTTCAATTTTCGCCATTACCGCTTTAGCTGCATTGTTATCAGTTGCAGCGATCTTCACTGTACCATCATCATCGATATCAATTGAAGTACCGGTTTCTTCAGTTAAGCTACGAATTACCGCGCCACCTTTACCGATAACATCTTTGATCTTCTTCGGATCGATCTTCATAGTATGAATACGCGGAGCGAAATCAGAGATATCTGCACGAGGAGTTTGGATCGCTTGTTCCATTACATTCAAAATGTGCATTCTTGCGCTTTTCGCTTGATTTAACGCAATTTGCATAATTTCTGGTGTAATACCTTCGATCTTAATATCCATTTGTAATGCAGTAACCCCAGTACGAGTACCTGCTACTTTGAAGTCCATATCGCCTAAGTGATCTTCATCACCAAGAATATCTGACAATACGACGAATTTATCATCTTCTTTAACTAAGCCCATTGCGATACCTGCAACAGCCGCTTTAATTGGTACACCAGCATCCATTAATGATAACGAAGCACCACAAACAGAGGCCATTGAAGATGAACCGTTTGATTCGGTAATTTCAGAAACAACACGCACAACATATGGGAATTCAGCTAAAGTTGGCATTACTGCTGCAACACCACGTTTTGCCAAACGACCATGACCAATTTCACGACGTTTTGGTGAACCAATTAAGCCAGTCTCACCCACTGAGTATGGAGGGAAATTGTAGTGGAATAAGAAATGGTCTGCTCTTTCACCTGTTAATTCATCGATGATTTGTGCATCTCTTTCTGTACCAAGCGTGGTAATCGCTAATGCTTGGGTTTCACCACGAGTGAAGATTGCAGAACCATGAGTACGTGGTAATACGCCAGTACAAATATCTAACGCACGTACAGTATCAACGGTACGACCATCAATACGTGGTTCGCCTGCTAAGATACGGCTGCGTACAACACGACTTTCTAATTCATGAATAATGTCGATGATTTTGCCTTCAGTGATGGTTTCATCTTCACTATTTTCAGCAAGAATTGTTGCACAAACTTCTGCTTTAATCGCATCAATTTGTTCATAACGCGCTTGTTTTTCAGTGATACGATAAGCTTCGCCTAAACGAGCTTCTGAAAGTTCTTTAATACGGTTAATTAAAGCTTCATTTTTCGCAGGTGCTTGCCATTCCCAACGTGGTTTACCAGCTTCAGCAGCGAATTCTTTAATTGCTTCAATAACTACTTGTTGTTGTTGATGGCCAAAGACCACTGCAGCAAGCATTTGTTCTTCAGTTAAAATATCAGCTTCAGATTCCACCATTAATACGGCTTTATCAGTACCAGCAACCACTAAATCTAAACGGCTTTGTTTTTGTTCAGACATAGTTGGGTTAAGTACGAATTGATCGTTAATAAAACCAACACGTGCAGCACCAATCGGGCCATTAAATGGTACACCAGATAAAGTTAAAGCAGCAGATGCGCCAATCATTGCAACAAGATCTGGGCTGATTTGTGGATTCACAGAAACAACAGTAGCAATAATTTGGATTTCATTTAAGAAACCTTCTGGGAAGAGTGGACGAATTGGACGGTCAATTAAACGAGCAATTAAGGTTTCGCCTTCTGATGGACGACCTTCACGTTTAAAGAAACCGCCAGGAATACGTCCTGCTGCATAGCTACGCTCTTGATAGTTAACAGTTAATGGAAAGAAATCTTGACCTTCTTTCACATCTTTTTTCGCTACTACGGTAACGAATACACTAGTGTCATCCATACTAGCCATTACTGCTGCAGTTGCTTGACGTGCGATCGCGCCAGTTTCCAGCGTTACTGTATGTTGACCATATTTAAATTGTTTCACAAATGGAGTCACAATTTTTTCCTCATAAAATAGTTAAAAATTAAAGTGGATTGATTTGTAATGACCCGTTTGCGACTAGCAAAAATATTCTCAGCGATAAAAATATTTTTGTTAGCCGCACACAAAACGAGGTATTACAAAAGCGCATCATTATAACGTGATTTTGACTTTATGGCAGTTAATTTTCAGAAATTTCTTTAATGAGCAGATCAGTAGGATCGTAAAAAATGGTACGAGGATCGAATCTTCGTACCGTTTTGTTTTTGTTCATATTGGAATTTATAACCAGAACACATAAGCATAAGTAGCGATCAAGAATACACAGAATAGATTGAGATAAATACCTGCCTTGATCATTTCTTTTTGTTTAATTTCTCCTGTACCAAATACGATAGCATTAGGCGGTGTTGCAACTGGTAACATAAAGGCACAAGACGCACCTAAACCAATGATAAGTGCAAGACCAATCGCCGGCATACCGAGCGCTTCAGCAATGGAAATAAAGATTGGAACGAGTAAAGCAGCGCTCGCAGTATTGGAAGTAAATTCGGTTAAGAAAATAATAAACGCAGCCACGACTAAACCAATAAGATAGAAATGTCCACCTTGGATAATAAATACGATACCGTCAGCCATGACTTTACTTGCACCAGAATCTTTTAATACTGCACTTAATGTCAAACCACCGCCGAATAACATAAGCACGCCCCATTCCGTATTGTCTTGGATTTGTTTCCAAGAAGAAACACCAGTAATACAGATAAGTACCGCAGCAAGTAAAGCAATAAAACTATCGAAACTGGCTATTTTTCCTGTTAAGCCAAAGACAGACGAGATAAGCGGATTAATGCTGCTGCTAAAAATCCAGCATAATGCAATAAAGACGAAAATGCCGAGTGTGGTAGTGCGTTGTGGCGTCATCTCAATTGCTTCAAATTCAAAGTTAAATGACTTCTCAAATTTAGGACGAAATACCAAATATAATGTACCAATCATAATTGGCATTAATAAGATCATAATTGGTAAGCCATATTGCATCCATTGTGAGAAATTTAGATGTAATTGAGAGGCAACGATAGCATTTGGTGGGCTACCAACAAGCGTTCCCATTCCGCCAATACTTGCACTATAAGCAATCCCTAATAACACAAAAACATAAGTATTGTGATGTCTTTCTTTATCAAGGTTACCCAAAATCCCCATAGCTAATGGCAACATCATTGCCGCGGTTGCGGTATTACTCATCCACATTGATAAGAATGCCGTTACCGTAAATAGATAGATGACCGCAACCAATAAATTGCCGCGAGCAAGCGACATAATTTTATTAGCAATTAATCGGTCAAGTTTTTGAATATGTAATGCGGTAGCTAAAGCAAATCCACCAAAAAAGAGGAAGATTGTTGGATCGGCAAATGCAGCTAACGCTTTTTTCGTATCAGTTAAACCTAAAGCAATCGCCAAGATTGGTACCAATAAAGCGGTTACGGTGACATTAAGTGCTTCCGTTAGCCACAAAATACCAATGAATACCAATAAAGCTAATCCTTTATTTACTTTTAGATCAAATGGTAGGAAGAATAACAGGAGAAGCGATAATATAGTATCCGCAATCAGAATTTGGTTAGACCGACTCAAAAATGTTTTTGATGTTGAATCCATGTTCATAACTTAATCCTTTTGTGTTATTTGATAAATCATCACATACACTATAACAAAGATGATTAAATTTAACGGAAGAAAAAATCATTTCTGTGAGCAAGTGAACAACTTTTATCGTATTTCTTATTTTCTCCATTTTTATTACTGACAAATCTCAATAAATCTACTTTTTTACAGCGCAGATACTGGAAAAAAATGATGTAAAAAATCTTTTTTATAAATAAAGTGTGATCTGGTCAGCAAATTTGTTCTTTTTCAATCAAATTTTGATTTTTTATTTTCTTTTTGAGTTAAAATACTTCTAAATTTTCGTATTGGAATAATTTATTGTATTTTTTGTGTGTTGGAGGCTTCAAATATGACAAATCGGCAGCTAAATTCAACCACACCTCATTGGGAAACAGACGTCATTATCATTGGTGGTGGGGCAACAGGTGCAGGAATTGCGCGAGATTGTGCATTACGAGGACTTCGCTGTATTTTATTAGAACGACGAGATATAGCGACAGGAGCAACAGGACGTAATCATGGTTTATTGCATAGTGGGGCAAGATATGCGGTAAATGACCATGAATCTGCCGAAGAGTGTATTAAAGAAAATATGATCTTAAAGCGGATTGCTCGTCATTGTGTAGAAGATACCAAAGGATTGTTTATCACGTTGCCAGAAGATGATTTGGCATATCAAAAAACCTTTATTGAAAGCTGTCAAAAAGCGGGTATTGAAGCGATTCAAGTTGAACCTGAATTAGCAAAACGTTTAGAACCTTCGGTTAATCCTTCTTTAGTTGGTGCGGTGGTGGTGCCTGATGGAACTGTCGATCCATTCCGTTTAACAGCAGCAAATATGTTAGATGCGAAAGAAAATGGTGCAACCATTCTCACTTATCACGAAGTAGTGAAATTGTTGCGTGAAGGTGATCGTGTTATTGGTGTAGAAGCTTTTGATCATAAACGAAAATTAACTGGTCGTTTTTATGCACCATTAGTAGTGAACGCTGGAGGAATTTGGGGACAAGGTATTGCAGAATATGCTGATTTAAAAATTAAGATGTTCCCAGCCAAAGGTTCACTATTAATTATGGGACACCGTATTAATAATTTAGTAATCAATCGTTGCCGTAAACCAGCAAATGCCGATATTTTAGTGCCGGGTGATACCATCTGTGTTATCGGGACTACTTCTGATCGTATTCCATATGATCAAATTGACAATATGGTGGTGACACCGCAAGAGGTTGATGTGTTATTTACCGAAGGGGAAAAACTAGCTCCGTCATTACGTCATACTCGTGTATTACGTGCTTATGCCGGTGTGCGTCCGTTAGTAGCAAGTGATGATGATCCGTCAGGACGTAATGTGAGTCGGGGAATTGTGTTGCTTGATCATGAAGAACGTGATGGTTTGAAAGGTTTTATTACCATTACAGGCGGTAAATTAATGACTTATCGCTTAATGGCAGAATGGGCAACAGATTTAATTTGTAAAAAATTAAATCACCAAGCTGAATGTAAAACCGCGAACCAACCTTTACCTGGTTCACAAGAAACCGCAACGGAAACACATCAACGTATTGTTTCCATTCCAAATCCAATTCGTATTTCGGCAATTTATCGTCATGGGGCACGCGCAGATCGTCTATTGGCGGAACAGCGCCTTGATCGTAGTTTAGTCTGCGAATGTGAAATGGTGACTGCTGGTGAAGTGCGTTATGCTGTTGAAGAGTTAGATGTCAATAATTTAGTGGATTTACGCCGCCGTACCAGAGTCGGTATGGGAACTTGCCAAGGCGAGCTTTGTGCTTGTCGTGCGGCAGGTTTGATGAGTCGTTTTAATGTGATCTCGGCACAACGTTCTACTACACAACTCTCTTCATTTTTAGAAGAGCGTTGGAAAGGTATTGAACCAATCGCGTGGGGCGATGCGATTCGTGAAGCAGAGTTTAGCAGCTGGATTTATTTTAGCTTGCTAGGGTTAAAACAGGTGAATACACAAGTAACAGACGAAGGGACGGATAAAAATGAATTTTGATACTCTCATTATTGGCGGTGGCTTAGCTGGATTACTTTGTGGTATCAAATTACAACAACAAGGCCAACATTGCGCCATTATTACTGCTGGACAAAGTGCGATAGATTTCTCTTCTGGTTCATTAGATTTATTGAGCTATTGCAACAATGAACAGGTGAACAATTTAAAAGCAGGATTACAACAATTAGCAACGCAATCTGCTACACATCCATATAGTTTGCTTGGTGCTGATAAGGTGATTAATTACGCGGAAGATTTTGAGCAATTAGCACAACAATTACAGTTACCATTCCAAGGCAGCTGCCAACAAAATCATTATCGCATTACGCCATTAGGTTCATTACAACCTGCGTGGTTATCACCAACTAATGTTCCGACCTTAGCAATGGACGATACGATGTTTGCTTATCGTTCAGTGGTGGTATTAGGTATTGAAGGCTTCCATGATTTCCAACCGCATTTATTGGCGGCAAATTTGAAAACGCTACCGCAGTTTGCTGAATGTGAAATTAATTATGCCTTTTTGCATATTCCGGAATTAGATCATTTAAGAACTAATGCACGTGAGTTTCGTAGCGTCAATATTTCACAAGCGCTTGAACATAAATTGAAATTTGATGAATTAGTACAAGAAATTAAACAAGCCGCCGGCAAAGCGGAAGCTGTCTTTTTACCTGCTTGTTTTGGTTTGGATAATGACGATTTCTTTATGCAATTAAAGCAAGCGACGAAATTAGCTTTATTCGAGTTGCCGACTTTACCGCCATCATTATTAGGTTTACGTCAACATTATAAGTTACGTCGTGAATTTCAACGTTTAGGTGGCGTATTGATGAATGGCGATACCGTTTTGCGTGGTGATTTCGAACAAGGAAAAGTGGCAAGAATTCATACGGCATTACATGAAGAAATTACCTTGAGCGCTGACAATTATATTCTTGCGACTGGTAGTTTTTTCAGTAATGGATTAGTCGCTAAATTCGAAAAAATTGTTGAACCAGTGTTTGAGTTGGATTTAATTGCCGACAAAGATCGTTTGCAGTGGACAACACACCGTTTTGCCGATGCGCAACCTTACCAACATTATGGAGTGAAAATTAATGCTCAAGGTCAGGTGATGAAAAATGGTGAAACTGTGCCGAATTTATTTGCAGTAGGTTCGGTAATTGGTGGTTTTAGCGGTTTGCATGAAGGGTGCGGTTCTGGGGTATCCATTGCAACGGCTTTTAATGTGGTTGAATCTATTTTAGCGGGAGGCAAGCAATGAATTTACAACAATTAATCGCTCAAGCTGAACAAACTCATCAACAACCTTATCACGATTCTAGTTTTGAAAGCTGTATCAAGTGTACGGCCTGTACCGCAGTATGCCCGGTATCACGCAATAATCCAGCTTATCCAGGGCCAAAACAAGCCGGCCCTGATGGCGAACGTTTACGTTTGAAAAATCCAATGTTATATGATGAAGCGTTGAAATATTGTACCAACTGTAAACGTTGTGAAATTGCTTGTCCGTCAGGCGTGAAGATCGGCGACATTATCGTACGAGCCAGAGATCATTATGGTAAAGGCAAAGGTAAGAGTAAGATCCAAAAATTAAGAGATGCGATCTTAAGTAATACAGATCTTATGGGAACAATGAATACGCCGTTTGCGCCAATTGTGAATACCATTACTGGCTTAAAAGCGACACGTTTCTTATTAGATAAAACCTTAAAAGTAGATCATCGTCGTAGTTTGCCAAAATATTCGTTTGGTAGTTTCCGTAATTGGTATAAGAAAAATGCTGCACAACAGCAAAGTTTATATAAAGACAAGGTTGCGTATTACCATGGCTGTTATGTGAACTACAATAATCCGGAATTGGGTAAAGAGTTAATTAAAGTCTTTAATGCAATGGATATTGGGGTGGTATTACTAGAAAAAGAAAAATGTTGTGGCTTGCCGTTAATGGTGAATGGTTTTCCACAAAAAGCGATGAGTCAGGCGGCATTTAATATCCAACAATTGGAAAAAGTGGTGGCGGATAAAAGTTTAGAAATTGTCGGCACTTCCTCAAGCTGTACTTTGACCTTAAAAGATGAATATGAGCATATTCTTGGTCAAGATAATAGCAAGGTAAAAGGGCATATTAATTTAGTCACTCGTTATATTTATCAATTATTGGAAAGCGGCGAAAAAACATTGCCATTAAAACCGTTGCCATTACGAGTTGCTTATCATACCGCTTGCCATATGGAGAAAGCTGGTTGGGTACCTTATACCATTGAATTATTGCGTAAAATTCCGGGATTGGAATTGGTAATGTTGAATTCACAATGTTGTGGTATTGCTGGGACTTATGGCTTTAAATCAGAAAACTATGAAACTTCACAAGCGATTGGTAATTCACTATTCCAACAAATTGAATCGGGGAATTTTGATTACATTATTTCCGATTGTGAAACCTGTAAATGGCAAATTGATATGTCAACCAGCCGTACTTGTTTGCATCCAATTACTTTATTGGCAATGGCATTAGCAAAATAGGTTGAGAATGAGTTGATTTAAACTGAATACCTCGTCGCGGCGAGGTATTTCAGACCGCTGACAAACCTAAATTTTGTCACAAACTTCTATAAAATAGCTTTAGGTTCCCTCTCACTCTTG
>NZ_JTJL01000009.1 GCF_001678495.1 Gallibacterium salpingitidis | reverse complement strand
CGAGGGTGTGCTTTCTTTTGCTTCGTTTTCTTTGCACAAGCAAAGAAAATGAAGTCGCCCTTTAGGGCGAAACCTAAATCTTAGATAAAAAATAATTTAGCTAAAATTTAGGTTTGTCAGCGGTTACTGCCACCAACCACCAAACATCAATAAGAAATACGATTCACTAGCTTAAATAAAAACGAATCTTGTGTTTGTGATAACGCACTAAAATCACCCTGCTCCACCACTTGTGCATTATCCATCACAATCACTCGATCAAACTGCTCTAATGCGGTTAAACGGTGGGTTACCATAATTAAAGTTTTATCTTGGCAATGTTGTAACAACAACGCTAACACTTGACGTTCCGTTTCACGATCCAAGCCTTCGGTTGGTTCATCTAACAAGATAATCGGCGCTGTTGATAACAATATTCTGGCAATTCCTAAACGACGTTGTTCGCCACCAGATAAGGTTCTACCGCCATCACCGAGCCAAGTATCTAAACCTTGTTCTTGATAAAGCAAATAATCTAAGCCCACTTTATGCAACAACTCGGCTAATTGCTGATCTGTTGCCGCTTCATTAGCTAGCAATAAATTTTGTCGCAAAGTATCACTAAAAATATGCACACGTTGCGTTAATAACACTATCTGTTGGCGTAACGCATTTTCGCTATATTCTGCAATCGGATATCCAGATAACAAGATTTGCCCTTGCGTTGCTTCATAGTTGCGAATCAATAATTGCAATAAAGTCGATTTTCCACTGCCAGTTTTGCCTAAAATAGCGACTTTTTCACCCGTTACAAAACTTAAATTAATATCGCTTAATACTTGTTCCGTAAGCATTGGATAGGCAAAATTCACTTGCTGCAACGCTAACAATGGCTGTTGTTGATCAACCGCCACCTTTTCAAGGTTGCCATTAAATTGTACCAACGGTTGTTGGCTAATAATTTCAGTCACTCGTTGCGCTGATGCAATCACTTGCCCTAAATGTAAAAAGGCAGCACCAATCGGTATTAAGATCTCAAATGAAGCTAATGCGGAAAAGGTTACTAACGCAATCAGTGCTAATTTAAAGTCCCCTTCGCCCATTGAAGTTCCCGCAGCTAACCATAATGTCGTCATCACGATCAATCCATTAGCTAATAATAAGATCGCATTAGATAACCCTGCTAACTGCGCTTCACGTTGTTGATATTGCAGCCACTGCCCTTCCGTTTGTTGCAAACGCTGCTGCAACGTAGTGCCAGCATTAAATAACAATAGCTCCGCTTGCGCTTGAATATATTCCACAAATTGTGTGCGATATTTCGCTCGGCTTGCCGTTAGCTGCGCACCAAATTTTTCTCCTAACCGATAAAAAATGGTTGGAATAACCAGTAATAACGCTAATAAACTGCCAGCGACAAATAGTGCAATTGATACATTTAAAAAACTTAGCCCAATGCCAATAAAAATAATCATACAGATTGCGCTAACAAATGGAGCAAAAAGACGAAGATATAAGGTATCTAACGTATCAACATCAGCCACCAAACGATTAAGCAATTCACTATTACGATAGCGACTGAGTACTGCTGGACTTAATGGAATAATTTTAGTAAAAACCTGCACTCGCAACTTTGTCAAAATTTCAAAAGTAACATCGTGAGTCACGATTTTTTCAAAATAACGGGCTACCGTTCTGCCAATCGCTAACCCTCTTACACCTGAAGATGGATAGAAAAAATTAAATAGAATCGAAACACCGGCAATCGCTGACGCCGCTAAAAACCAGCCTGACAGCGTTAATAATCCGATACTCGCTGCCAACCCGGTAAGCATTAAAATAATTCCTAACAACAAACGGGTTGGCGTGTGCTTAAACATTGCCAAAAAAGGAAGTAATGAACGCATTGAAAATAATCCTTAGTTAATCGCTGTTTCTCGTTGTGCCAACAATTCTGCGAAATAGCCTTGATTAGCTAACTCAGCAAATGTACCTTGTTGCACCAATTGCCCAGCTTGCATCACTAAAATGCCATCTGCTTGGCGTAAATCCTCGATACGGTGCGTAATCATTAAGGTTGTCTTGTTTTGGCTTAATTGTTGTAAACTCGCTAATACCTGATTTTCCGAACGAGCATCTAAACTTGCCGTTGGTTCATCTAATAACAACAATAGGCTATCCGTTTTCAGTAATGCTCTTGCTACTGCTAAGCGCTGCGCTTGTCCAACAGATACGCCCAAACCGCCATCTTGTAATGTTTTGTCTAATGAGGTGGCAAGTTCTGATACATACGCTTGCTGTAAAGCAGTTTGTAATTGTTGCTCACTAGCGTTCGCATTAGCTAACCGCAAGTTATCGCGAATCGAACCTTGTAATAAAAATGGATTTTGCCCCACCCACGCTAATTTATGACGCCACGCTATCGGGTTTAACTCTTTTAACTCAACGCCATTAATCAATAAACTGCCTTGATAAGGTAAAAAGCCGAGTAACACATTCATTAATGAAGTTTTACCTGCGCCACTTTGCCCAACTAACGCAATCTGCTGACCAGCATTAATTTGGAAAGTAAGCGGTTGTGTTAAAGCTTTTCCTGATGGCGATAACACTACTAATTGTTCCGCTTGAATATTAATTTCAGTCGCCGTCAGTTCGGTTTGTCCTTGCTGCGCAATTAGGAAATCTTTTGTTAAAAATTCCTCAATGGTATCAGCCGCACCAATCGCCGCCGCTTTGTCATGATAATAAGTACCAAGATCACGCAACGGTTGATAAAACTCGGGCGCCAAAATTAGACAGAAAAAACCAGCAAATAGGGTAACTGCTGTGCCATAACCACCAAAATTGAGTTGCCCTAAATAACTAAAACCAAAATATACCGCCGTTAATGCAATCGAAATTGAGGTAAAAAATTCCAATACGGAAGATGATAAAAACGCTGATTTCAACACATCCATTGTTGTTTCGCGAAAATCTTCGCTGCGTTCAGCAATCTGCTCAGTTTGTTGTTTGGTACGGTTAAAAATGCGTAAGTTTTCTAACCCTTGCAAACGATCGAGAAATTGTCCGCTTAAACGCGCTAAGGTATTGATATTGCGCTGATTCGCTTCTGCAGCTTTCAACCCAACTAAAATCATAAATAGCGGAATTAATGGCGCAGTAAATAATAAAATTAAGCCTGCTGCCCAATTCACTGGAAAAATCGCGATTAGCAAAATAAGTGGCGCTAAGCCTGATAAATATTGTTGTGGTAAATATCGTGCATAAAAATTATGCAAATTCTCTACTTGTTCTAACGCTAATGTCGCCCAACTTCCTACTGGACGATAAGCCAAGGTTGCCGGCCCTACTTGTTGTAATTTTTCAATAATTTGCTGACGCAAATGTTGGCGCAAAATCTTGCCGCTATAAAAGCCCACTTTTTCACGCGCATACAGTAAAGCTGCTCGCACAATAAAGATAATTGGTAACGCAATAAATTGCGGTATGAGTTGCTCACGAGGTAATTGGGCAATAATTAGATCATTCAATAAAGAGGCTAATAACCAAGTTTGTACAACTAATAACACCGTCGAAGTAACGGCAAAAAGTAGATTTAATTTAAGCGGTTTTTTGATCAGTTTACTTTGCTGTTTGAGCCAAGTTTGTAATTGTTTTTGGCGTGCTTTTTCCATATCTCGCTATATTGTAAAAATGCAATAAAATCCCCCTCAAAAAGGAGGGGGAGTTAATAAAATAATTAGGCGTTTTGTGCTGCTAAAGCATCAAGATAACGTTCCGCATCTAATGCCGCCATACAGCCAGTGCCTGCTGAAGTGATTGCTTGACGATAATGTTGATCCATAACATCACCCGCGGCAAAAACACCTTCAACCGAAGTTGCAGTGGCATTACCTTGTAAGCCCGATTTCACCACAATATAGCCATTATTTAGCGCTAATTGACCAGCGAAAATATCGGTATTTGGCGCGTGACCAATCGCAATAAACACACCTTCAACATCTACTTTTTCTTGTGCATCAGATTCGGTATCTTGCAGTTGCAAATGGGTAACGCCCATATCATCACCACAAACTTCCGCTAACGTACGTTTGGTATGCAGAACAATTTTGCCTTCTTCAACTTTTTTCATTAAACGATCTAGCAAAATCTTCTCACTACGGAAGCTATCACGACGATGGACTAAATGCACCACCGAAGCAATATTGGCTAAATATAACGCCTCTTCTACCGCTGTATTACCGCCGCCAATTACCGCCACAGGTTTATTACGATAAAAGAAACCGTCGCAAGTCGCACACGCAGAAACCCCTTTGCCTTTATATGCTTCTTCTGATGGTAAACCTAAATATTTTGCTGACGCACCAGTAGCAATAATCAACGCATCACAAGTAAAGGTTTGGCTATCGCCATAAAGGGTAAACGGACGCTTAGTAAGATCCACTTTATTGATATGATCAAAAATAATCTCTGCTTCGAATTTTTCTGCGTGTTCCAACATACGCTGCATTAATTCTGGACCCGTTGTTTCGCCTGCATCACCTGGCCAGTTTTCAATTTCATTGGTAGTCGTTAATTGTCCGCCTTGTTGCAACCCAGTTACTAATACAGGTTTTAAATTAGCTCGTGCAGCATAGATCACGGCGGTATAACCCGCTGGACCTGATCCTAAAATAAGTAATTTACAATGTTTATCTGCCATTTTGTTATCCTCAAATGTTATTCATACTGGTTATCGTCATTAATATAAAAGCGAATATACTAAACGGCGATATTTATTCGTTAATGGATCAGCGTTGCCCATTGCTGCCAAAATTGCTAAATATTGGCGTTTCACTTCCCCATCTTCAGCCGCAAGATCTTTTTGCAAAATTGCTAACAATAAATTCAGCGCCTCTTCATTACGATTTGCTTGATGTAATTGCACTGCCAATTTAATCGCAATCGCTGGCGTTGGGTTACGTTGATAATCTTGCTGTAATTGTTGAATTTCTGGTGTATCCGCAGCTTCTAGCAATAGATCAATCTGCGCTTGTAAACCTTGCCAACGACTATCACGATCTTGCAATGGAATCTGTTTTAAAATTTCTTGCGCAGGTTCCACCTTTTTCATCGCAATATAGGTTTCCGCATATAACAACGCAACATCACTATTCTTTTTATCGGATAATTCCCACGCCTCTTTCAACAATGGTAAGGCTTGTTCATAATTCTCCACCGCTAACAGATCTAAGGCTTGATTAAATTTGATCTCATCTTCTTTTGGTAAGATTACCGATAAGCGTTGTTGTAATTCAGGTTCTGCTAATGGACCATGAAAACCATCAATTGGTGCACCATCTTTAAATAAGTAAGTTGTCGGTAATGCTTGAATACGGAATTGTGCGGCAATCATTTGTTCTGTTTCACAATTCACTTTCGCTAGAATAAATTGGTTAGGATATTGTGTGGTAAGTCGTTCTAATACTTGTACAAAATTCGCTGATGTATTGTCTGTTGCGGCATAAAATACAAACACTAACGGCTGAGTTTTGCCCATATCAAGCACTTCAGCCAAATTCTGTGTATTTACCTCGATAATTTGTTGCATATTTCTCCCTTATGCTGCTACAAAAAACTGTTAAATTCTAACAAAATCGCTCGTCTTTTGCAGTAAGTAAAAACGGTGAAACAATAGAGGTAATCAATCATACAAATAAAGATTTTAATGATATTGAGGAGAATTGGTAATGAGAGAATAGTTAAATGGCTATAACCTGATAACATCATTTACATTTTCCAAAAAACACCCTAAATCATTACCAATAGAAATCCCCCTTTTGTACCATGTTTTTGTGTATAATTCGCAGGTGAAAAATAATAAGAGAATAAATATGGATTTATTAAAATTAGATTGGCAATCACTTGCTCCAACCTTTGCTATTGCAGCGACAGACATTAGTAACGATACAGACTTCTGGCAATTACAACCGCGCGCCACTGCGGCAATTCAACATTGGTTAGCACAAGACGGTAATTTATTAGTATTAAAGGGTGAAGAACAATTTGCCGATTTACAGCGTTTAGAAAATTATTTATTACAACACCATTTTGCCGATCAACCTTTAGCCGTTAATGGCGTACATTATCAATTTCATTCCGCTAGTGAAAATGAATTTCCGGTGATGGAGATGCGTCCGGCACAATCTATGCAAGATAATTTTACTCAACGTTATTGGGTAAAAAGTGCCGATTATCTCGATCCACAACATTTATTTGGACAAATTTTACAACTTACCAATAGCGATAAAATTCACCTTGTTCCCGGTTTAGTACACCAATTAAATGGCGGGATTTTGATTGTTTCAGTGGCACAACTGTTAGCGCAATTTGATGTATGGCTGCGCTTATTAAGTTTATTACAGCAACAACAATTTCATTGGCAATTAGATAATCTCTTACAGCGCCAACCTTGTGTTATTCCAAGTATGCCATTGAAATTGAAGTTAATTTTAGTTGGTAGTCGCGACAATATTGCTGAATTGGAAGCATTCCAACCAGATCTTTATCAGCTCGCCGATTATGCCGAGTTAGCTGCTTATAGCGAGGTTACTACCGAAACGCAACAACAACAATGGGCAAGTTATGTGCGTTATTTGGCTGAAAAGGAAATGCAAAAACAGATTGATTTTGCTGCGATTACTCGTTTGTATCAATGGTTGGTGCGTGAGAGTGAAGATCGTCAATTAATTAGCAATGCACCTGCACAATTATTGCGTATTTTACAAGGTGCATTAACTTATCAAACCAATGCTGACACTATTACTGCTGATATGATTGAGCATTTTTATGCACAGCAATGTTATCAGCGCGATTTATTACAACAACGCAGTTATCAAAGTGTATTGGCAGAACAAATCTATATCGCCACTGATGGCGAAGAAATTGGGCAGATTAATGGCTTATCCGTCATTGAGTATCCCGGCGTACCTTATGCTTTTGGCGAACCTTCACGTATTAGCTGTTTAGTGCAAATTGGTGAAGGGGAAATTGTTGATGTTGATCGAAAAAATGAATTAGCTGGCAATATTCATAGTAAAGGAATGATGATTGCGCAATCTTGCTTAAGTAATATCTTACAGTTACCTAGCCAATTACCGTTTTCGGCTTCGCTTGTTTTTGAACAGTCGTACACTGAAATTGATGGCGACAGCGCTTCTTTAGCAATGTTATGTGTATTAGTAAGCGCTTTAGCGGAACTACCGTTACCACAAAATATCGCCATTACTGGTGCAATTGACCAATTTGGTTTAGTGCATGCCGTAGGCGGCGTTAATGAAAAAATTGAAGGATTTTTTGCTATTTGCCAACAACGTGGTTTAACTGGCAAACAAGGCGTCATTATTCCCGCAGTAGTTTGTTCTCAATTAAGTTTAAATCGTGCTGTGATTGATGCAGTTAAAGCGGAACAGTTCCATTTATGGATTGTTGAGGATGCTGCACAAGCGTTACAAATTTTATTACAGCGTGATTTGGTTGAAATGCCGGATACACAATATCAAGCAAACAATCGTCCACTCAATCAACTGATTATGCAAAACATTGAGCAAAAAGCAGAAACTAAGCCATTACTGTCAAGATGGTTTCCTTGGTTAAATCAGCATAAAAAGTAAAAAACTGCTCCGACCATTCAGCTAACAGATGTAAGCTATTTAAAAAGGGAATTTTCCCTGCTAGAATAGCGAACATCTGTTTCGTATTTTTAATAGAATAATTTTTAACGCTCGCTTGGAGGAGAACAGTATGCCGAACAGTAGTTCACAAAAAAGAACATTCACCGCGCAAAAATCTTTTAGCTATGAAGATTTATTAGCATCAGGACGCGGTGAGTTATTTGGTGAAAAAGGCCCTCAACTACCTGCACCCTCAATGTTAATGATGGATCGTATTGTTGAAATGGATGAAACTAAAGGGCGTTATGGCAAGGGTTATATCGAAGCTGAATTAGATATTCGTCCTGACTTACCTTTCTTTGGTTGCCATTTTATCGGCGATCCGGTGATGCCGGGTTGCTTAGGATTAGACGCAATGTGGCAATTAGTTGGCTTTTTCTTAGGCTGGATCGGTGGCGAAGGTAAAGGTCGTGCTTTAGGTGTTGGTGAAGTGAAATTTACCGGACAAATCTTACCAACTTCAAAAAAAGTCATTTATCGTATTCATTTAAAACGTGTGATTAATCGTAAATTGATTATGGGATTAGCCGACGGTGAAGTAGAAGTTGATGGTCGTATTATTTATACCGCCACTGATTTAAAAGTAGGTTTATTCCAAGATACCACAATGTTTTAATCTCTATCAGAGCAGGCAAATTTGTCTGCTCTTATTTTTCCGCTTTTAGACGAAAACGCCCTCGACTATATCGTGTCCTTAATAAAGCAGCATTTCCAGTTAATTTTGATTGGCTAGTTTGCGCGACTTGCAAAGCGTGTTGCATCGTATGAGCATGAGTAATCGCAATCGCTAACGCATCCGCCGCATCGGCTTGTGGTGTTGCAGATAGGTTGAGAATTTTAGTTACCATATGCTGCACTTGTTTTTTGTCGGCAGATCCTATACCTACCACTGTTTGTTTTACTAATCTCGCTGCGTATTCAAAAACAGGTAATTGTTGATTGGTTGCAGCAACAATCGCTACACCGCGTGCTTGTCCTAATTTAAGCGCTGAATCAGCATTTTTCGCCATAAAGACTTGTTCAATGGCAAACATATCGGGCTGAAATTGAGTAACTATTTCTGTCACTCCAGCATAAATACGCTGTAAGCGCGTCGGTAAATCATCAACTTCAGTACGAATGACGCCACTGCCAAGATAAAACAGTTGTTTACCTTGTTGTTTAATCACGCCATATCCAGTTAAGCGTGAACCGGGGTCAATGCCAAGAATGATACTCATACTATTTGTCCAATTTATTTAAATGCACTGACATTAATACTTCACAAAGCAGATCCCCTCTTCAAGATTGAAGAGGGTTAGGGAGATTTGATTATTTATCCCCTTTTACCGCTTCTTTTCACTTAGAAAGTTCAGTGAGATAGATGGTTTAAATCCCCCAATCCCCTCTTTATTGCATTAAAAAGGCATTTTTCTATTCAAGAACTCTTTTTTAGTTATAGTAAAGGCGTCTTAAAGACGCCTTTCTATCTACAAAAATTCAATTATAGTAATGCTGCAACTTCGTCGCTGATATCACCATTGTGATATACGTTTTGCACATCATCACAATCTTCTAGCATATCAACTAAACGCATCAATTTTGGTGCAGTATCTGCATCTAATTGTGCTGAAGTAGATGGAATCATCGTAACTTCTGCTTCATTAATTTTGAAACCAGCTGCTTCGATCGCTTCACGCACTGCACTTAACTCTTCCCATGCAGTATAAACTTCAAAGCTACCGTCATCTTGCGGTTGAACATCATCTGCACCCGCTTCGATTGCTGCTTCCATTAATGCATCTTCATCAGCTTCATTCACTAAAATTAAGCCTTTACGAGTAAATAAATATGCCACAGAACCGTCTGTTCCTAAGTTACCACCACATTTGGTGAAAGCATGACGCACTTCAGATACAGTACGTTTACGGTTATCTGTCAAGCATTCAACAATCACTGCTGTACCACCTGGGCCATAACCTTCGTAAACGATAGATTCCATATTGGTATCATCACCGCCGCCAGCACCACGTTGAATAGCGCGGTTAATAGTGTCGCGAGTCATATTGTTTGAAAGCGCTTTATCAACTGCAGCACGCAAACGAGGGTTTGAACCAACGTCCGCTCCACCCATTTTCGCTGCTGTTACTAACTCACGAATTAATTTAGTAAAAATTTTCCCACGTTGTGCGTCTTGTGCCGCCTTACGGTGTTTAATATTAGCCCATTTACTGTGACCAGCCATGAAAAATCCTCTTTAATTTTCAATAGGTTGATGTATTACAAATTTTTCTATCGCTTGCGCGTTATTCCACGATTTTGTCATCTTTACTGCTGTTTCTGCTTCTACCCAACGATAAGCGGAATGTTCAGTTAAAACGACAGAACACTCTTCCGCTAGCGGTAAAGTAAACCAATATTCGTGACAATGCGTTACATTCGGGGCATAACGCTCACGAAATTGTGCAAAGATTTCAAAATCAACTTCATAGTGGCAATCTTGAAGCATCGTTGGCAAAGCAGAAATATCTAGTTGGAGTTCCTCAAATACTTCTCGTTTTGCCGCCTGTGCCGGCGTTTCGCCCATTTCTAAACTACCTGAAACAGATTGCCAAAAATCCTGATCATCTTTACGTTGCAGCATTAATACTCGTTTAGTATCAGTACAATAAACTACAACCAAAACTGATTCAGGGTGTTTATATTTCATCATTTACTCAGAAATAATCGTTTTTGTTGTATTAAATAAAAATTCAGGTTTTACAATATCTATTAATCGTTCATAAGGAATTAATAGTTGAATTTCACCTTCTGCATAAGAACCTAACATATAAGGCGGATAACTCGATAAAATTCCACTATAAGTGAAAGTAAAATTATCTGTTGGTTCAGCTTCCCAGCCCATATCTAAACGCTCTTGCAACAATTGCTCTGCTTTGTCTTGATCTTGCTCATTTTCCATTGATGCCAAATACTCAAGATACGCTTCCCGCAATAGATTTTTAAACTCACGTCTTTGGTTTGGTTGCAGCACATCATCAATATGCAATACTTTTTTTGTTTTTAAATCAAAATTAGTAAAGTGTGTTGCATAAACCCCATGCGCTCCGCCAGCATAATGGTAGAAATAATCAGTAAACATTGCTACCTGTTGGTTTTGTGCGATAAAGCGCGGTTTATACTCTAATGAAAAACCATAAGGTGCATATTCAGCATCTTTAAATAGCGCTGCAACATCTGCAACATAGGTCTTTTTCAATTCCGCTAGTGGCAATTTATCCCATTCAGCTTGGATCTTTGCCGTTTCTTCTTTTGAAAGTTCGAAATTATTTACTGTTAACAGCTTGCGCGCTTCATTTTGAAAATATTGATTAATCCAATCAACATTAGTTTCTAAGCTTTGTACATCGAGTTGATAACAACGATCATTGGCAAAACATTTTTCTTCTTGTAAAAAAGTAACTGGTTTACTGCTAACTAAAGGTAACGGCGCTGGTGCTTCCACTTTTTGTTGTTGAGCTACAGCCGCAGGCTTAGCTACCTTTTCTTCTTTACAAGCAAATAGGGCTAAACCACTTAAGCAGAGTGCGCCCCATTTATATACTTTCATTTCTTCCTCTTTAACTACTCTTTTGTTTTAGTGACTTGAATAGCTAATTCTTGTAATGCTTGTGCATTGGCAAAATTTGGTGCTTCTGTCATTAAACATGCCGCAGCTGTTGTTTTCGGGAATGCGATTACATCACGAATGTTGTCTGTACCAGTTAATAGCATTGTTAGACGATCCAAACCAAATGCCAAACCTGCGTGCGGTGGTGTACCAAACTTCAATGCGTCAAGTAAGAAACCAAATTTTTCATATTGTTCTTGTTCATTGATACCTAGAATACGGAAAA
Source organism: Gallibacterium salpingitidis (assembly GCF_001678495.1). GTDB lineage: Bacteria > Pseudomonadota > Gammaproteobacteria > Enterobacterales > Pasteurellaceae > Gallibacterium > Gallibacterium salpingitidis. Next base: position 30,938 of record NZ_JTJL01000009.1, on the reverse strand, counting down.
CAGTTTGTTGCATTTTTGGATCAAAAATACGTACAGAACCACCACCTACTTCATAACCATTGATCACCATATCATATGCATTCGCTACTGCATTCGCTGGTGATTGTTCTAGCTCTTCTGGTGAAACGTGTGCTGGTGAAGTAAATGGATGGTGCATTGCTGCTAAACCGCCTTCGCCATCTTCTTCAAACATTGGGAAATCAATCACCCATAATGGCGCCCATTGATCTAATTGGGTTAAACCGCAATCACGACCTAGTTTCAAACGTAATGCACCCATTGCATCAGTCACCACTTTGTAACTATCTGCACCAAAGAAGATAATATCTCCAGTTTGTGCTTGAACACGCTCTAACACTGCTTTTAAAGTCGCTTCTGAGAAGAATTTCGCAATTGGACTTTGTACGCCTTCCATACCCGCGTTGATGTCATTAATCTTCATCCACGCTAAACCTTTCGCACCATAAATACCAACAAATTGAGTATATTCATCAATTTGTTTACGAGTAATATGAGAACCGTTTGGTACACGAATCGCAGCAATACGACCTTTCGGATCATTCGCTGGGCCGCTAAACACTTTAAAATCAATTTCTTTTAATAAGTCAGCCACATCCACCATTTCTAATGGGTTACGTAAATCCGGTTTATCTGAACCAAAACGACGCATTGCTTCTGCATAGGTCATTACTGGGAATTTACCAAGATCCACACCTAAAATTTCTAACCATAACCCATGGATCATCTCTTCCATAATCGCACGTACTTCTGGCGCTGTGAGGAATGAAGTTTCCACATCGATTTGGGTAAATTCTGGTTGACGATCGGCACGTAAATCTTCATCGCGGAAACATTTAACGATTTGATAATAGCGATCAAAACCTGACATCATCAGCAATTGTTTGAAAAGTTGTGGTGATTGTGGCAAAGCGTAGAATTTACCTTTATGCACACGACTCGGTACTAAATAATCGCGTGCACCTTCTGGTGTTGCTTTAGTTAGCATTGGGGTTTCAATATCAAGGAAACCATGGCTATCCATATAACGACGCACATAGCTAGTAATTTTAGCTCTTGTTTTTAAACGTTGCGCCATTTCTGGACGACGTAAATCTAAATAGCGGTATTTTAAACGTTGTTCTTCAGTATTATTTTGGTTGAAATCAAGTGGTAAGACATCGGCAGCGTTATAAATTAAAACATCTGTTGCTGAAACTTCAACTTCCCCTGTCGCCATATTTTTATTGATTTGGTTCTCTGGGCGAGCAATCACTTTTCCTTTAATTTGAATACAATATTCACTACGTAAATTTGCTGCTTTTTCAAATGCTTGTTTATTTTGTGGATCAATAAATACTTGAACAATTCCTTCACGATCACGCATATCGATAAAAATTAAACCGCCTAAATCACGACGGCGGTGAACCCAACCACTAAGAGTAACTTCTTGACCAATATGACTGCGGTTTAATGCACCGCAATAATGTGAACGCATCATAATAATAAATCCTTGTTTTTAAATTAAGCTAAAAATTAACTCGGCGATTATAGCGAAAATCAAGCGCGGTTTGAATTGGATTAATACATTTAACCTAGAAAAGCACGAAAAAAGTTACTTATCTATGTTAAAAGAGGAAGTTCACTTATTTAATCGCTAACATTGAGCCAAAATTGAAGCATTGGAACCACATCTCAATATGCTGAAAACCAATTTCAGCTAACAATGTTTTTTGGCTGGCAATGCTGTCCGTTTTCATGACATTTTCCAACGCGGTACGTTTTTGGCTAACTTCTAATTCACTGTAACCATTAGCGCGCTTAAAGGTATGGTGTAAATCAATTTGTAATTCATTGATCACACTATCTTCAAAGCGATATTTTTCCGATAACACCAAAATACCACCAGCATTTAGCCCTTGATAAATTTTTGTTAGTAAAGCTCGTCTATCCGCTGGTGGAATAAATTGTAAGGTGAAATTTAGCACTACCATTGACGCATTTTCGATAGCAATATCACGAATATCAGCACATAAAATTTCAACAGGAATGTCACTATGATATGCAGCCAAATGTTGTCGGCAGCGTTGAACCATAGGTTCGGAGTTATCAATTCCATAAATTTTAACCCCGTCACAATGTAGATTACGGCGAATTGATAAGGTTGCTGCACCACGAGAACAACCTAAGTCATAGACATTTGTTTGCGGTTGTACAAAACGTTCCGCCAACATACCGATTGCAGTAATAATATTGGAATAGCCTGGAATAGAACGTTGAATCATATCAGGAAAAACTTCGGCTACTCGTTCATCAAAGGTAAAGTCACCCAATTTCTCAATGGGTGCTGAGAAAATCATATCTTTGGCCATGATTATTTGTGTTGAATTGAAAAAAAGGTGAGTATTATACAAAAATGTTCAATTTTTAAAAACTATTCTCCAATCCCACAAACTTGTTTAAAGTTGATATTTATCTGATAATTATCAGCACAATATCCCTATTTAACTACCCTTTTATTTCTAATAAAAATAACTTATTGATATTAAAAGATTTTTAAGACCTTACAAAAAAAGGGTTTTATAACCTTTATTAAGCTTAATCCTTGTCACACTTATATTTATACCATATTATGTTCTAGATTCCTGCCGCATAGGCAGCTTAGAAATATGAACGTAAACAGCAACGCTTACGGAATCTGATTCCTGCCGCATAGGCAGCTTAGAAAAATCTATATCACCTAAATCAATCTCACCAATTGATTCCTGCCGCATAGGCAGCTTAGAAAACATTTACTGTTAGCCACGTCCAAATGGCAGTGATTCCTGCCGCATAGGCAGCTTAGAAATTACGGTTTGCAATTGTGGGCGTTATTAAAACGATTCCTGCCGCATAGGCAGCTTAGAAATAAAAATGTTGTAAGAAAGAGAATAACTGTAAGATTCCTGCCGCATAGGCAGCTTAGAAATGATGCGTACGTTTTTGTTTATGAGTCTGGTAGATTCCTGCCGCATAGGCAGCTTAGAAAAAACTGTTTCAACAAATGCTTGTGAATCTACTGATTCCTGCCGCATAGGCAGCTTAGAAATTAAATCAGTCTTTACTAAAGTCTAAACCTAAGATTCCTGCCGCATAGGCAGCTTAGAAATACTCGATTAATTACAATTTCTGTAATTTCTTGATTCCTGCCGCATAGGCAGCTTAGAAAGTTGTCGCAATTTCTTTACTTGCTTCACGGGTGATTCCTGCCGCATAGGCAGCTTAGAAATGTAAACTGATCTTTCGCTTCCATTTGGTCGAAGATTCCTGCCGCATAGGCAGCTTAGAAATACTTGTACCGCTTTTGGGCGAATATAAAGATGATTCCTGCCGCATAGGCAGCTTAGAAAAACAACAGCAAAGCTGTCGCCATAATCAATATGATTCCTGCCGCATAGGCAGCTTAGAAAACCAATCGGGAATGAAAAGCACTCTGAATATTGATTCCTGCCGCATAGGCAGCTTAGAAAAGAAGAAAAACCTCAACCAAAAGATGAGGGAAGATTCCTGCCGCATAGGCAGCTTAGAAATGAAAACACAGCCGTATGTAATGAATATACAAGATTCCTGCCGCATAGACAGCTTAGAAAAAGGGGGATTGTTTACTCTTGCATCTACAGCCGATTCCTGCCGCATAGGCAGCTTAGAAAACCACCGCTGGGAATGTATCAGATAATTGCACGATTCCTGCCGCATAGGCAGCTTAGAACAAATGGCTGTAATAGAAAATTAAATAAATATTACTAACTTATCCAAGTTATATATAAGCTTACTATCTTTATTTACTCTGTTGCAATCCTTCTATTGAATACCATTAAATAATATCTCTCTTACCTAATAAAGTTTGCCAATAGCGACTACTTAAAGCGATAAAAGTTTTAGCAGCTTCGGTTAAATAAGCATTTTTCTTATATACAGACATAATCTGCCAACTTGGACGTCCTTGTAAAGGAAATAACTCAATATTAGCTTGTGGTGTAATGACATTACTTTTAGGCACAATGCTAAAACAAAAACCTGCTCCCACAGCCTCTAATAATGTATGAATACGGGCAGATTCTAACAAAATATATGGAACAAATTCATTTTTCTGAAATAGATCCGTTAAGCATCGATAAAGTGTTGAATCTTTAGAGATCATCGCTAGTGGCAATTCTTTACTTAAACTACGTAATGTTACCCAATCTATAAATTTCAATTTATAACGAGAAGCATAAATTTTTGGTAAAACCAATACAAATTCTTCATCACAAATATATTGATACATAAAATTTTCCTGTTGTGATGGCAACAACGTCACAAAACCAATATCTAATTGTCCTTGTTCCAATAAACGATGTTGTTCTTTCACTGAAGTTTCAATAAGTTTGATCGTCAACCTTGGATACTGCTGATGAAAAATTGTATAAATATGATTAAACACTGCTCCACCACGTTCTGGTGGAAAACCAATGGCTAAGCTGCCTGTTTCAGCATCGCGCAAATCTTGTAAACGACGATAAGTATTCTGTTTGATTTGCAAAATTTGACGAGCTCCTTCTAAATAAACTATTCCTGCTTCTGTCGGTATCCAACCATTTCTATCACGTAAAAAAAGTGGCTGACCCAAATTTCGTTCCAAATTCAAAATTTGCTGATTTAACGCAGAGGGTGTGAGATAAATTTTTTCTGCAGCTCTCGTTAAATTTCCTTCTTCAGCAATTTTGAGAATATATTCGATCTCTTTTATATTCATATTCTTGTCTCACTCCCTCTTAAACAGTAATTATCTTCATAACACTTCATTAAGTTGTATTTAATTTATACATTTATGTAGAAAAACTAAATGAACTCTTAAAAAGACTAAATTTACTTAAGTATATAAGCTGCCGTATAGTACAAACAAGCAAAATTTTAACTTGTTAGCTCACACACCTTATGACGGACACCTGGAGGATTATCAATGAAAGAATATGAAAAAGCATTTCAAATTAAAGATGAAAGCTATCGTAGCAGCACTTTAACTAATGGTTTAGGCAAATCAGGGCAACGCGCTTTATTATATGCTACCGGTATGGATGAAGAAGATCTAAAAAAACCATTCGTCGCAGTAATTGGATCTTTTAGTGAAATGGTACCTGGGCATGTTCATCTAAGAGAATTAGCTGAGTATGTGAAACAAGGTATTGCAGAAGCTGGTGGTGTACCACGCCATTCCGAAACGATCGCAATTTGTGATGGTTTATGTCAAGGGCATAAAGGTATGTGTTATCCATTAGCAAGTCGGGATCTTATTACTGATTCAATTGAAATGGTTGTTGAAGCTCATCATTTTGATGCTATGGTGTTATTGCCTGGTTGCGACAAAATTATACCAGGTATGTTAATGGCAGCAGCCCGCTTAAATATTCCAACAATTATTGTACCAGGCGGCCCAATGCTGCCAGGTAATGTAGGAGGCAATCCTCTCTTCTGTTCCAGTGAATTACGTGAGTATCCTGGTCGCGTTGAGGCTGGTATTATGACAGTAGATGAAATGAAAGAAGCTGAAAAATCTGCATTACCAACAGTAGGTAGTTGTGCACATTTAGGTACTGCCAATTCTATGTGTATGCTTACAGAAGTTTTAGGAATGGCATTAGAAGGCGCAGGTACTGCTCCAGCTGTATCAAATAAACGGAAAAGACTAGCAAAAGCCTCAGGACGCCAAGTAATGGAATTATTACGACAAAACATTAAACCTCGCGATATTTTAACGCGAGAAACACTTTTAAATGGTATTGCTGGCGCTATGGCTACAGGTTCTTCTACTAATTTAGTTCTTCATTTAATGGCAATTGCACACGAAGCAGAAGTATCTCTTTCTTTACAAGATTTTGATCGTATTAGTCGTGAAATTCCATTTATCTGTAATCTACAACCTTCTGGAAAATATCCTATCGTTTCACTAGATGCTAGTGGTGGTATCCCCGCTGTACTCAAAATGATTGAAACTAAACTCCACACAAATAGCCTAACTGTTACCGGCAAAACAGTAAAAGAAAATTTAGCTTCCGTTAAAGCAGTTGCAGATGATGTTTTACGTACTATGGATAATCCTCAAAAAGAGGATGGCGGTATTGGAATTTTATATGGTAATTTGGCCCCTCGTGGCGCAGTAGTTAAAAAATCAGGTGTAAAACCATCCATGTATTATTTTAAAGGTAAAGCTCGCGTTTTTAATTCTATGGAAGAAGCTGATGCAGCAATTAGTAGTGATAGTATCGAAAAAGGTACTGTAATAGTTATCCGTTATGAAGGGCCTAAAGGTGGGCCTGGTATGCGTGAAATGCTTTCTACTACTGCCCTTATTATGGGTCGTGGTATGGATGATGATTGTGCCATTATTACTGATGGCCGTTTTTCTGGCGCAACTCATGGTCCATGTATTGGACATATTTCACCAGAAGCAGCAGCCGGAGGACCAATAGCTTTTGTACAAGATGGTGATGAAATTGAAATAGACATCAATCAACGTAAACTTAGTATTGCTGTTAGTGATGAAGAAATGGCCGCTAGAAAAATTGGTTGGCAGCCTTTATATAAAGAACGTAAACCAGCATTAGCAAAATATGCCAGTATGGTAAGTTCGGCAGATACAGGCGCCATTATTGATGTAAAAAATCTATAAATATCATTTGCCATAGTTTAGCTACAAAAAGACCTCGCCATACTAGATGGCGAGGTCAATTATTTAATTTTATTGTTTATTTTTCCGGTAAACGATACAAACGATTTTTATATAAATAACTGCCCCACAATGCATAGGTTAGTGCTTGTTGTTTCATCTCCTCTGGCACTGATGCAGGTTGTAAGTTTTTCTTCACACTATCATAAGTAAAACCTTGTGGTTGTGTATCTGGTTGTAAAATTACCACTTGATTTTTCTCATTCATCAATGCCATTGATTTATCAAACTGCATTAATGCACGATTCGGACTATATTTGGTTAAATCAAAACCTAACATTGGGTATTCAGCATCAATTCCCATCAATGATAACAAGGTTGGCGGCATATCAATTTGGCTCACCAAACGATCATCAGTTTTTGGTGCAATACCATCACCAATGATTAATGCTGGAATATGGAAATGCGTAATTGGCACCAAAGAAGCGCCTGCTACACGAGAATCGTGATCTGCAATCACCAAGAAAATTGTATCTTTCCAATAATCTGATTGTTTTGCACGTTTAAAAAATTCCCCAATCGCAAAATCAGCATATTTCGCGGCATTATTGCGTGTTGCTTTTGGTTGCTCATACAATTCGATTTTATTGTCTGGAAATTCAAACGGATCGTGATTACTTGAACTAAAGACTAAACTAAAGAATGGTGTTCCTTGTTGATGCAACTGACGAAATTCTTGATCAGCACGAATAAAGAGATCTTCATCAGAAACACCCCAAGTTCCTTTGAAACTTGGATTTGGATAATCTTTTTCATCAATAATATATTTAAAACCATTACCGTAGAAGAAGTTCGCCATATTATCAAAGTGTTTTTCGCCACCATAGATAAATGATGTGTGATAACCTCTGCGTGCTAATAAATCTGCTATAGTAAAGAAATTATTTTGGCTGTTAGTTAATTTCACCACAGCACGCGCCGGCGTTGGCGTAAAACCGGTAACCACCGCTTCGATACCTCGTACTGAGCGTGTACCCGTTGCATAAAGATTTTCAAACCACCAACCTTCTTTACTCAATTGATCTAAATTAGGTGATAAAGGTAATCCTCCTAATGCTCCGATAAATTGCGCACCTAAACTCTCTTCCAGAATAATCACTAAATTTTTTGGTTTGCCTCGATAGGTTGCTGGATTATTACTTAATAATGGAATATCACCTTTCACATAATCCGTTTCTGGACGTGGATGTAATTGTTTTAAGGTCGCTAACATTTGTTCCGGTTCTAAGCGTCCATAAATTTCTGATGAATCTTCTTCATGTCGCATCTGACGCATCGCAAACATCACTGAATAGCCGGAATTCAATACCAATGAATTAATTAATGGATCAGAAGAGAATGCCACCATTGCTGGATTAATCCCACGATGAGCAAAGGTTGATCTTGCACCAATAAACACTAATGCTGCCACTAAAACTGCCACTACTGGTCGATACAACCAACTTCCAGCATTGGCATCACGTACCACATAACCTGATAATTTCCAGTAACCCCAAATAGCAAATCCAGTAATTAACACTGAAGCAATCATAGCGAACAGATGCCCTTTGGCCAGCATCGTAAAGACTTCTTTAGGATTAACCAAATATTCTACAAACAAGCGATTTGGTCGGAAATCATATGTGCTGATGAATTCTGGTGTTGCCAATTCCATAAACAAGATAAAAACTGAACCCGCAGTTAAAGCTACGCGCAGAATAATTCTAAACACAGAACCAAATTGACTTTTATCTAAAAAAAGTGCTGATAAGAGGGCAAATAAACCAAATAACCAACAAAGCGATACGATATCCATGCGGATACCTTGTACTAATAACGGAAACCATCCATCTACCGCATCAACACGTTCTTTTTGCCAGAGAGCTAAACCAATACGACTTCCAGATAGGATAATTAAGTTTAATATAAAAAAATAAAAGACTGGATAAAGGGAGAAAACCCGGAACATAATAACCTCAAATACTCATCTTCCTGATATCTATTAAAAAAGAAACCTCCGATAACTGGAGCAGCTATTAGAGGTTTATCAATATAAAGAGTTCATTTATTTAGTCGATATTTTGTGCATTTAAAAAAGGATTTTGTCTTTTTTCATCTGCTATCGTTGTCAATAAACCATGACCAGGCACAATTTGCATATCATCGGCTAATGGCCATAGTTTTGTCTTAATGCTATTAATTAATTGTGAAAAATCACCGCCAGGAAAATCGGTACGCCCAATACTACGACGGAATAATACATCCCCCGTAAAAGCAATATTCTCTTCTTGATTAATAAAACCGATATGGCCTGGAGTATGGCCCGGCAAGTGTAATACTGAAAAAGAGAGAGCACCAAACTGTACTGTTTCACATTCCTCTAACCAACGATCTGGTGTTAAAGGGGCACAATAGGGTAAGCCAAATTGTTCAGCTTGTTGTGGCAACCCTTGTAGCCAATAGTGATCAGCTTTATGCGGGCCAATAATCTCAAGATTAAATTCTCTTTTCAGTTTCGCTGCCCCACCCACATGATCAAGATGACCATGAGTCAATAAGATCATTTTAGGTTTCAGTTCATTTTCATTAATAAAATTAATGATTCTCTCTGCATCACCGCCGGGATCAATAATGGCAGCATTTTTTTCATCGTCCCAAATCACAGAACAATTTTGTTGAAATGGGGTAACTGGAATTATTTGTACGTTCATCATTATTGTATTGTGTTTAATCAGCTTCCACGCCAAGTACGATTAGGGCCTGTATCTACGTGCACAAAATTACTGCGCGGATAATAGCCAACCCCACCATTATTCAAAGATTGCGCTACTTTGCGCACATTATCTAATGAAACATTCGTAATACGGAAATCTATTGCTTGGCCTCTCATATGGTAACTATTGCTGGCCACGCCTTTACTACGACGATGCATTGCCGCATTCGTTGCCGGTGAACGATAACCACAAATTACAGAAATTTCACATGAACGCAAACCTAGACGTGATTGAATTTGATAGAGTTTAGTAAATAAACGAGGATCCATGTTATGGACCAAATTACTGCGTCGATCACGCATTAAATAATTGAGTTTTTGTAGATCTGATTTAGCTAATCCCTTACCAGGAGCAAATGGAGAACTTAATTTTTCACCAGTATTGATATTCTTAAAATGTAGGATCTTTGGTGCTGCAGTAGATAACACTGCAAATGCAGAATTTGCCACCAATGAACTACCTAACATAATACCGCCCAACGATAGCCATCTACGGCGAGATTGATCAATATTGCCCATTTCCTTGTTTCCTATTGGTAAGTGATTTATCAGAGAGGTCAACAGAAAGGCTATTGCATAAACAATAGCCTCCAGGATTATACCGATTTTTTTCTCAGATTAAAGTAAATATTGTTGTAAAAGCGTTTTGTTAGTTTCTTCTAATGTTAATTTCTTATCATAGCCATAAATATCTGAAACTGTATGTAGATGACCTTGCGCATCCGCCCACGCTGTTACATAGTAGAGATAGACTGGATTACTAGATTGAATTGGCACCGATGTTGTTTTACGACTTTTCAACACTTGTGCTTTTTTATCTAATGTCCAACCTGACTCTGTCAATAACAATGTCGCCAATTCATCCGATTTATTCACTCGCACACAACCTGAGCTAATTGCTCGATTTTTATTATTAAATAAACGGTGATTTGGCGTGTCATGCAGATAAATTGCATCAGAACTTGGCATATTAAATTTAAAGTTACCTAATGCACTATCGCCACCTGGCGCTTGACGCAAACGGTATGGGAAACGCTTCGCTGTCATATTATCCCAGTCAATAGTATAAGGATCGATAGTATTCCCTTTACTATCAATAATCGTATAACCATTACGATAGATATAACTTGGATCTTTACGTACTTTTGGAATGAGATCTTCATTAATTAAACGAACAGGCGTATTCCATGGTGGATTCACCACAATATTGCTTAATTTACTACTCATTACTGGTGTTTTTCGTGCTTGTTTACCCACAATCACTTTTGAATCTAGCACCTCTTCGCCATTACGATAATAATGTAGATGATACGTTGGTATATTGACGAAAATTCCAGTATGGAAATCAGGAATAAAACGTAAACGTTGCAAGTTTATTGCTAATTTTGCCAAAGTCGCATTATCTAATGTTTGTTGTTGTAATCCAGTTAAAATCGCTTGCAATGTATGCGTATAACGTTGATTTGGTTGATTATATTTTTGTACAAATGCTAATAATTGTTGTTGATCAACAGCCGATAACCATGCCGAAATCACCTCATCTTGTGGTAATTTTGCGCTATATCGATAGCTATCATATAACCAATTTTGCGCATTATTCGCCACATTAGTGACATAATTTAAGTAATTCAACCAACTATCTGTAATCAAGATATCTGCCGCCAAGCTATTTGCATCCAATTGGCTTAATTGTGCTAATTGCTCTTTTACATCCTTAGAAATATCAGTTAAACCTAATAAAGCATAATCACGCAAAAACAATTGTTTTGCTTCTGCATTTTGCCAAATTGGTGCGAAATCACGTGCAGTATAAATTTCTGCGAGTTTTTCCGGGAAAACTAACTTTATTCCTTGGGTAACTTGTTGTAATTTTTCTAAATTTGCTGGTTGCTGAACCTGTACAGCGGCAACCTGATCAGTGGTTTGATTTTGTGATACATTTACGGATTCTTCTGCAAAACTTGATTCCATCATAATTGCAGAACATAAAATTGTGGTTAAGACATGTTTTTTTTGCAACATATTAACCTCCTCTTCGCTTAGTTCTTTAAGTTATTAAAATAGTTATAATTATGTGACATTATAAATTAAGCCAATTGCCATTTCATCCTTTTTCACGAAAAGTGATAACGAATAGAGTGCTATCTTATTTATACAAATGATTTTATTTTACCCTTTTTTAGTCCAAGAAAATAACTTATTGATTTAACAATGTTTTTATTATCTTAGAAAAAATAGGGTAAATGGCTAAATTTTTATGTCATAGCTTGCTATTTCAGGAATGACGATATATTTTAATGAAGTTTACCGTCGCATAGATGGCTTAGAAATTGAGCTTGTGCAATCGCTTTATTTACGGCTTGTTTACCGTCGCATAGATGGCTTAGAAATGTATCTTTACTGTCGCCAGGTTTCGGTTTTTGTTTACCGTCGCATAGATGGCTTAGAAATGGAACACCAAATCCTTGTTCAATATTAACTTGTTTACCGTCGCATAGATGGCTTAGAAATATTTCAAAGAATTCAATAGAACAATTCTGAAGTTTACCGTCGCATAGATGGCTTAGAAAACGTGCCGTCTGACAGGTGCCAGCTGGCGAATGTTTACCGTCGCATAGATGGCTTAGAAAAATAAAGATGTTTTAGCTGGTCAGTTTTATACGTTTACCGTCGCATAGATGGCTTAGAAAGCTTATTATTAGAGAGGCGCCGATTGCAGGGAGTTTACCGTCGCATAGATGGCTTAGAAAGCCGTGCTGAAATACTGCATGAATGGGCTAACGTTTACCGTCGCATAGATGGCTTAGAAACTTTAATTAATACTTTGCAATGAGGGCTGATTGTTTACCGTCGCATAGATGGCTTAGAAAAAAAACTCAAGCAAGCGGTTGATAAAGCAAAAGTTTACCGTCGCATAGATGGCTTAGAAAATTTTGCTTGTTTCTCACTTAAATTGAGAATTGTTTACCGTCGCATAGATGGCTTAGAAAAATCAAAGATTACCTCTTTTGTGATTTCACTGGTTTACCGTCACATAGATAGTTTGCGCAGTGCTAAATAATTTTAGTTCCAAAACAACATCACTTACCGCAGCATAGCCGGACGTATTTCTTTAGGTACATAAGAATAAATTATCTTTTTTTCTGATAATATCTATCATTAAATACAATTCGTCTTTTTCACCTATCTTTATACAATAAATCTTTATATTTCTTTATTTAGGTAGGAGCCAAAATGAAATTCAATCTATTAACCGGCCTCATTATTGCCGCATCCAATCTTACAGCAAACTATGTCTTTGCTGATAATTCTGATCCCTTAGCACACCTTCCTTATTTCAATAAAACATCATCAGGTTATCAATTGACATTTGAAGGCAACCATTATCGTACAATCGAAACTGACGTTAATGGTAAAAAAATCAAATTTAGAGCATTTGAAAAAATTGTTTATGTACAACATCCTATAGAGCCAGAATATCAAACCATTAACTTTTATGTTCCAGAAGACTATTTTCATAATAAGGCTATACAGGGTTTTACATCTCAAACAGCACCTATTTTCTTACCAAATAGTGTCGGCGGTTATCTACCTGCCAAAGCAGCTACTTATGATACTAAAGGCTTTTCTCAGCAAAAAAAACAGCCGAATGCAATTGTTACAGCCCTATCCAAAGGTTATGTTGTAGCTACTGTTGGTGCACGTGGACGAACTTTACAACAAAATAAAACTTACACAGGTAAAGCGCCTGCCGCCATTGTAGATCTAAAAGCCGCTGTCCGTTATCTCCATTTCAATGATGCAAGAATGCCCGGCGATGCAAATAAAATCATTTCTAATGGTACTAGCGCTGGTGGAGCTTTATCTGCTTTATTGGGAGCAAGCGGAGATAATACGGACTACTCTGCTTATCTAAATCAGCTTGGTGCTGCCAATGCCAGTGACGCTATTTTTGCTGTATCAGCTTATTGCCCCATCACCAATCTAGAACATGCAGATAGCGCTTACGAATGGGAATTTAATGGTTTAAATCAATATAGTCATCTCGACATGAGTAAATTAAATGCTACTTCATTTAATGATCGCTCTCAACCATTGCCTAAATTAGAAGGCACACTTAATGCTGAGCAAATTAAAACATCAAATGAATTAAAACAGCAGTTTCCTGCTTATATAAATCAACTTCAATTAAAAGATCAAAAAGGTAATACATTAACATTAGATTCTAACGGTAATGGCTCATTTAAAGAGTATATAAAATCTGTTATTGTTCGTGCTGCTAATAAAGCTATATCTAATGGTGCAGATCTTTCCAATATCAGCTGGATAAAAATGCAAAATCATCAAGTGATCGATATTGATTGGAATGGTTACATCCATTCAGAAAAACGCATGAAATCTCCACCTGCTTTTGATGCCTTTGACCTTAGTTCTGGTGAAAACAATTTATTTGGTACTAACAATATAGATAATAGACATTTCACTACCTATTCACTACAGCACTCAACACAGCCTAGTGAAATGGCTGATCCTCAGATAATCAAATTAATGAATGTAATGAATTATATTAATAATCCAAAATCTGCACATTATTGGCGTATTCGTGTCGGAACAGCTGATCGTGATACTTCTCATGCAATTGGCGCTATCCTGGCTATAAAATTAAGTATGTCTGGGAAACAGGTAAATTATGAAACCCCCTGGGGAATTCCACATTCAGGTGATTATGATTTAGATGAGTTGTTTCAATGGATAGACAGCATTACAAAATGAACCTATAAATAAAATTAAAGTGGTTTAGCATTTCCAGCAAAACCACTTTTTTATCTTAATCACAATACTTTAATACCCAACATAATAGGTAAAATTTTAACGATTACAATTGCTCTTATTCAAACAATTAAACTTGATATTATACATTACTCTGTAATAACCCTAACTACTCTTTGTAAGTTGCTAGTATTACCGCTTTCTCATTCCCCAAATACATATTGGAATAAAACTTAATAAGAAAATTGAACCGATAATAACGCTGCCCCACGAAAAATGGCGCCATAAGAAGATAAGATAGAACCCCACCATACTAGAACCAAAATAGTAAAATGATAGGTATAATGCCGACGCCAATGCTCTAGCTTGTTGTGCTTGTTTACCTACCCAACCACTTGCCAACGCGTGTGTGGTAAAAAAACCAATACTACAAATCAACAACGCCATAATAATTAGCGGTAATGATGAAGCCATCAAAGCCAATACCCCAATTAACAATACACACCAGCCAAGAAACATACCGCGTAACGCTGAATAACGTTGAGTTAATTTTCCTGTTAGACTTGCTGCGAATGTACCGCTAAGGTAACACAAAAAAAGTAACGAAACTTGTGTTGTTGAAAAATAGTAAGGTTCATTAATTAGCCGTAAGCTCACCACCGAATAGAGATTAATAAAAACCCCAAAACCTAATCCGCCAATAAAATAGGTACGCCACAATTTCGGATTACGAATATGACCACACAAATTTTTGCGCAAATTATTGAATTGTAATGTTTGCAATTGGAAATGCTGCTCTTTTGGTAAGCAATAAATAATCAGAAATACGCCAATTATCGCCAAGAAACCGCAAAACAACATCGGCATATTTAAACCAAAGTGATCGGCTAAGAATCCACCTAATAACCGCCCTGAAATACCGCCTAATGAATTAGCGGCAATATAGGAGCCTACGACTGAAGCAATCGATCTCGGTTCAAACTCTTCACTAATATAAGCAATCGCCACTGCGGGTAAGCCACCTAAAGCCACACCTTGCGCAACTCTAAAGAAAATCCATGCGCCGACTGAATCAACAAAATATAAAATAATACCGATAATGGCCGTTATACCAAGGCTAATTTGCATCATTAAGCGTCGCCCAAAACGATCCGCAAATAATGCCCAAGGAATTAAACTCAAACTAAGTCCAAGCGACGCCCCCGCAAAAATCCAGTTCGCGATAGTAATAGAAACTTGATATTGTTTAGCAAAATCCGCCAAGATTGGCTGAGCTGAATAGAGGTTACAGAAGACGAGAAATGAAGAGAATGCTAACGCAAAACTCGCTAAATAAAACTCTCTGGAACGAAGCGTAATCATTGATTTTATACAAATGAAGATAGGGATATCCCTATCTTATGCTCTTAACAAATCATTTACAAACACTTTATTCCTTTTTGTACTGTAAAACTTCTACTTTATCACCAACACGAATAACACCACTATTTAGTGGAATTAAATTGATACCAAATAACGGTTCTCCTTCCTCACTCTTGTGAATTTTTTTCAAGGTACGGAAAGGTTCACATTTTGCTTCTAATTCTGCCGTTGCTAAATTTCTCGTTGTTAAAATACAACGAGCACATAATTTGGCGTTCAAAAATTCTACGCTACCAATCTTAATGGTATGCCAATTTTCTTCCGCAAACGCCGTTTCTCCAGTAACAATTAAGTTACTACGAAATTGATCAATCGTAATGGGCACAGGGCAAGCTTGCTGCACTGCAGTAAAAGAACTTTCGCTCACTAGCAATAATGGATAACCATCTGCAAATGACACACTATGTTCTGGAAAACGTTTAATAAAACGCTGATCTCGTTCGCCTAACCAACGTAACATTACTTCCGTTTGTAATTTTTCACTAAACCATTGGTTAATATGCTCTGGTGCCACATAAGAAGGGAAATGATTTCCCCATACCTCACACTCTTGCTGTTCGGAAAAATCTTGATAACGAATTACTATCTCACTACCATCTTGATGACGAACTATTATCCCTTGCGCAATTGGATAAGCTGAAAAACGGTATAACTCACCATATTTTCGCGCTGTAATAAATGTACCAGCGGGATCGGTCAGCATAAATTCTCGATCAAAACTAAGCCCATGCAGTTGTACATAACTTTGTAACGTAAAACAAGGTTGAATTGATTTGATTGGATAAAATGCAATTTTAGTCAAACTATTCATAGAAATTCCTCTTCTTTTTATCGCCAAAATAATGTACCTCATCCACGTCTTAATGAGAACTTGTTTATCATAAAATTTTCTGCTCTCACACAACCTAATTAGAGAAAATCTAATAAAAAAACAAAAATTAAAAATTTTTTATAAAAAAACTAAAAAAACCTTTGACAACATTTAATTTAAAGTTTTATTATCTAAACACAATTTAATACAAAGGTTAATTTAATAAACATTCAACACATTAAAGGCTATTTTGTTAGATAAAATTCTATTTAATAGCAAAATTGATAGAAAAAATTCAAAACAAAATACATGAAATGTCGAGAGTGTTTATCAAAACCTAATAATTCAAACTCATTAGCTCTTTACAGGAGGTTTATATGAAACTTATCAGCGCAATTATCCAACCATTTCGTCTGGATGAAGTTCGCGAAGCATTAACAGATATTGGTATTCATGGTATCACCGTTACTGAAGTAAAAGGTTTTGGTCGTCAAAAAGGACATACTGAAATCTATCGTGGTAGTGAATACTCTGTTGATTTCTTACCAAAAATTCAAATTGATATCGCTGTAAGTGATGAAAATGTTGATAGCGTAGTAGAAACAATTATTGAAGCGTCACAAACAGGACGCGTCGGCGATGGCAAAATTTTTGTTTTACCACTAGAACAAGTTATTCGTATCCGTACTCGTGAAACGGGCGATGATGCACTTTAATTTATTTTAATAATAGAAACACAACACGACTTAGGGGAAGTAAAAATGAAACGATACCATTGGTTAATGGCTTTACTGCCAATGACAGCACACGCTGATCTTTCGGACTGGGTACAACCTACATCAGTCATTAGTGCAGGTGATACCGCATGGGTTATGCTGGCTGCAATTTTAGTCTTATTTATGACAATTCCAGGATTAGCACTCTTTTATGCTGGTATGGTACGTAAGAAAAATATTCTCGCAACAATGGTACAAAGTTTTGCCATCTGCTGCTTAGTTGCGGTGATTTGGATCGTTTGCGGTTACAGTTTAGCATTTACACCAAACAATCCATTTATTGGTGGCTTAGATCGTCTGTTCTTAAGTGGTTTAAATGTCTTTACTGAACAAGAAAAATTAACCGTATATCCAGGCGCAGGTTCAATTCCAGAATCAGCATTTATGGTGTTCCAAATGGCTTTTGCAATTATTGCTGGTGCAATTATTACTGGTGCATTTGCAGAAAGAATTAAATTTGGTGCGGTATTAGTTTTCGTCGGTATTTGGACATTACTCGTTTATGTACCAACAGCCCACTGGGTTTGGAGTATCGGTGGTTGGTTAGCAGAAGATGGCGTTTTAGACTATGCTGGTGGTACAGTTATTCATATCAATGCAGGTGTCGCAGGTCTTTGTGCAGCACTCTTTATTGGTAAACGTATTGGCTATGGTAAAGATGCAATGCCTCCATACAACCTTGCTTTAACCTTAATTGGTTGTGCGATGCTTTGGATTGGTTGGTTTGGTTTCAACGCAGGTTCTGCTCTTGCTGCCGATAGCCGCGCGGGGATGGCATTAGCTACCACACAAATCGCTGCCGCAGTAGCTGCATTAACTTGGATGGTATGTGAAGTTCTTAGCAAACATAAACCATCAGCATTAGGTTTAGCTTCTGGTGCTGTAGCAGGATTGGTTGGTATTACTCCAGCAGCAGGTTTTGTTTCACCACAAAGTGCCGTATGGATTGGTGTAATTACTAGCGCAGTATGCTTTATTGCAGTCACTAAAATTAAATATAAATTGGGTTATGATGATTCACTTGATGCCTTTGGTATCCATGGTATTGGCGGTATCGCTGGTGCAGTATTAACAGGTGTATTCGTATCAACAGATATTACTGGCGGTGGAGCAAGTGTACTTGCCCAAGTAGAAAGTGTTGTAATTACTTTAGTTTATAGTAGTGTGATGTCTTTCTTAATCCTATGGGTAATGAGTAAATTCACTGATATTAGAGTCTCATCTGATGAGGAACGCCAAGGTCTTGACTTAATCTCTCATGGTGAACGTCTAGAATAATCAGGAATATTAAATAATTTAATTAAGCATAGTAGTTGTTATTGACAATCTTTCTGCACCGTAAAAGTTGGCTTCAACTGGAAGGTGCAGTTTTTTTATTCTTAATAAGTAATCTCTCTTCCTTATCAATTACCCTTATTTTTTCCCTTGATATAACCAATTGATTTTCCATTAATTTTATTAGTTTGACAGAAAAAGGGTTAACAACTAAATTTTTACTGTGATCCTTGTTATTTAAGGGATTACGGTAATTTATGGTCTAGTTTACTGCCGCATAGGCAGCTTAGAAATTTGAAAGTTGGAGCTTTATTTATGGAAATGGGTTTACTGCCGCATAGGCAGCTTAGAAATTACTGCCGTATAGGTAGTTCACATTTCTTTAGTTTACTGCCGCATAGGCAGCTTAGAAAAATAAAGATAGCCAAACTGACATAAACCTATAGTTTACTGCCGCATAGGCAGCTTAGAAAAATTTGTAGAACCAGAAGCGCCTTCTGCTACAGTTTACTGCCGCATAGGCAGCTTAGAAATGTATTTTTTGACTTGTAATAGAAACCAGCACGTTTACTGCCGCATAGGCAGCTTAGAAATGATTTTCAGCTCTTCTATGGTAAAAGTAACAGTTTACTGCCGCATAGGCAGCTTAGAAATTTTGTCAATCCAGATAATATAGATTTATCTAGTTTACTGCCGCATAGGCAGCTTAGAAATGATACCAACCCTGATTTAAAACACGGTATTTGTTTACTGCCGCATAGGCAGCTTAGAAAACGGCGGAACAAATCTTGTTCATTTATAATAAGTTTACTGCCGCATAGGCAGCTTAGAAATTCAGGTAATTTTTCAATAACAAATCCTCGGAGTTTACTGCCGCATAGGCAGCTTAGAAAAAGTTATCTTATCTTTAGTGGATAATGATGGTGTTTACTGCCGCATAGGCAGCTTAGAAAATTTCATCTGATCGCTAGATAATTCTGTTTCTGTTTACTGCCGCATAGGCAGCTTAGAAATTTTACCGGATCAAACACTTTTTCACGACGTGGTTTACTGCCGCATAGGCAGCTTAGAAAGCGTTCGTTTGTGAGCTACGTGATGATGTATGGTTTACTGCCGCATAGGCAGCTTAGAAATATTTCTGAATATGAAAATTTACCACATGATCGTTTACTGCCGCATAGGCAGCTTAGAAAGCGTTATATGGTCGATAAGATGGTGGATTACCGTTTACTGCCGCATAGGCAGCTTAGAAAATTTCGGGCAGCGTAAGTCAAGAGGATTTAAAGTTTACTGCCGCATAGGCAGCTTAGAAAGGGGTCTCCTTTAGGTCCTTGAGAGCCAGTTTGTTTACTGCCGCATAGGCAGCTTAAAAACAGTATTGTATATGAAATTGATATATTTTGAGGTTTGATTCCACCAAATTGTATTATCGCCTCCACTTAGGAGGCGATTTTTAACAGATAAAATTAGATTTATTTATCAGATAACATATCTGCTGCCATATGTTCTACTTCTTTCAACACAAAATCTGGCGCTTCATAATCTTTCGGTAAGTCATCTAATTTCTTCAATGGTTTCTTACCTTCACGTTTAAATCTAGCATTCAAATCTTTCAAACGTTTTGCATCATCTTTATCATTTTCAGCTTTTCTTTCATCTAAATTTAATGATAAGAATTTACGCTCATTACGTTGATCACGTGTTGCAATATCTTGATTTAATACAATAAATTCTGGATCGTTAGCAACACGTTCTTGATGACGCGTTGTTAAAGTTTTAATTATTGAAGATAAATCGCTCACTTTCTTATAAGAAGCTTCTGGAATTTTATCCCATACTAAAGCATTATCTTCTTTACTTTCACCATATTCAGACTCATCAATCAATTCCGCGATCTTAATATCCGGCGCGACACCTTTTAATTGTGTACTACCACCATTAATACGATAGAATTTTTGAATGGTATATTGAATTGCTCCCAATGGAGTTGGATCAGTATCATAAATAAAGTTTAATGGGCGACTTTGTTGTACGGTTCCTTTACCAAAGGTATTTTGCCCAACAATAATTGCTCGACCATAATCTTGCATTGCCGCAGAGAAAATTTCTGATGCTGAAGCACTAAAACGATCCACCACCACAATCATTGGGCCATTATATAATTCTTGTG
Source organism: Gallibacterium salpingitidis (assembly GCF_001678495.1). Lineage (GTDB taxonomy): Bacteria > Pseudomonadota > Gammaproteobacteria > Enterobacterales > Pasteurellaceae > Gallibacterium > Gallibacterium salpingitidis. The sequence goes on along the minus strand of NZ_JTJL01000009.1, from coordinate 10,220 downwards.
GATCAAGATCTTCATGCACACGAATACGATTAAATGCATCACGCACTTGTACTACTGGACCATCAGTAATAAATAAACCACTTAAATTAACAACTTCTGGTAATGAACCACCACCGTTATTACGCAAATCAATAACTAATGCGTCGGCTTTTTTCTCTTTCATTTCATTTAATAATTTAACTACATCTGCAGTTAAGCCATTATAGAAACTAGGAATTGTGATAACAGCAATATTCTTGTCATCAACTTTTTCCACTTTTAATTTCGCTGCACGATCTTCAATTCTTACTTTATCGCGTACTAAAGTGATAATTTTGGTTTTTCCGCCTTTCGCTGGTTCAATTTCAAGACGTACTGTGGTACCTTTTTTACCTTTGATTTTCTCTACAACATCATCAAGACGCCAGCCAACCACATCTTCAATTTCGCCTTTATTACCTTGTCCAACACCAACAATTTTATCGCCAGCTTTAATTTTCTTACTTTTATCTGCTGGTGCACCTGGAACTAATGATTTGATAATAGTTTCATCATCTTCAGATTGTAAGGTTGCCCCAATACCTTCCAATGATAAATTCATATCCTCTTGGAAACTTTTCGCATTACGTGGTGAAAGATAACTTGTATGCGGATCTAACTCTCTTGCAAAAGAGTTTAAGAATAATTGGGTAACATCGTCTGCTTTGGTTTGGGTAAGACGTTTAATTGCCAAATTATAACGTTTAACCAATTTCTTCTTGATCTGTGGCCAAGATTTACCTTGTAAACGCATTGAAATGATGTCGTTTTTCACCCGTTCTTTCCAAAGTTTATCAGCTTCTTCCTCAGTTTTTGGAAACGGTGCTTTACTACGATCAATCTCAATTTGATCTTTTTCTTTTAAATTCGGCTCTTTATCTAATAAAGAAAGTGCATAGCTGTAACGTTGATAACGGCGCTCTTGTAATAATTTATACATATCAAACGCCGCCAATAAATCGCCCGCGACTAAATCATCATCAAAATGTTTTGCATATTTAGCACGTAATTCATCAATATCTGATTGCAGAAAAGTATTATGGCTGTAATCAAGAAAATTGACATAGCGATTAAAGATCTTTTCTGACATCGCATCATCAAGCGTAAACTTTTTATAATGTGATTGGATTAATCTGGCCGTAACGCGTTTTGCCTCAATCGAATTTGCTTCCGTTGCTGTCGGCAGGACAATCTTATCCGCATTAATATCCGGTTTAACTGCCCATGCAGGTACATTAGTAAATAGATAGCCGATGATAATACTCTGTGCAATTCTCTTGAACTTCATTCGTGTCCAATCCTCTTAAATTCTATAAACTTATCAATCAATTTGAACTTATGTTAGAAACATGAAGCAGGATTATCACCTGCTTCAGTTATTGATCATTTATCAACAATTATTAAAGTTGAAATACACGATCTTCCGTTATCGTTAACACTAAACCTTGTGCCAATTCAACACGTACACTATCTTTGCTCACTGCCAATACAGTCGCAATTTGTGTCTTTTCTCCTACTTTAATTTTCACTTGTTGTGTTTCCTGCAAAGTAGATAAATCCACTGGCACTAACGCTGGTTTACGTCTTACCGCTCCCTTATTGTGTGGGTTTTTCTTATAATTTGGCTTACGCGGCTTTTGCTCTTTATCTTTTGCTTGCTTCGCTCTTTGCTCTGCTGTTTTAGCAAATTTTTTCGCCTTACTTTCTTGTAAGCGTTGCTCTGCGTGAGCAATATGTTGTAACTCTACTTCACCACAAGGATTGCCATCTAAATCAATACGCTTCGCACCTGGTTTATAGCCATGTAAATAACGCCAACCTGCAGTATATTGACGAAGTGCACGACGTAATTGACTGTTAGAAACCGTTTCATCATCTTTTAATCTTTCAGCAAGATCTTGGAAAATACCAATTTTTAATGGTTTTGCTTCACCTTGAGTAGAAAAGCAGAGTGGAAATTTTTCGGCTAAATATGCAATAACTTGATTGTTTTCTTGGAATTTGTTTTTTGTAGCGGTTTCAGCATTGGCTTGCTGTTCATTTTTGTTTTCTGTTTCTAACGACATAGTCCTACTCGTAATTGTCTAAAATGGTCTAAAATCAGACTTACCAACTTGTATCAATTTGCTGCATTGCTGCTTTATTAAGCAAAATTGACGCCTATTTGAAATTCAAATCGATGAGATTATTTTACTTGTATATTCTCTCTTTATTTATATACTTGTTCAACAACTTTATTGGCTTATTTAAACTAATAGTGTCACTCAAGCAAAATTTCAATGTTAATTAAGCGATTCTCCTCAATTTCTGCGACGGAACGTGCAATTTGTTGTGATGTTTGTGATCACGCAATGTTATTACCATCATTACAAAAAAATCAAAAAGCAAACTGTCCACACTGTCACCATACTGTGCGGGTTGGCAATTTGTGGAGTTTAAAACGCTGTTCGATTTTAGCATTATCTATTCTAATTTTAATGCCATTCGCCTTCTCTTTTCCGTTGTTAAATATCCAACTCTTAGGTACACCAATTTATGCTTCCATTTGGAGCGGTGTCTGGAAAATGGCAACTGAAGGCTATCCTTACACTGCTTTTTTGGTGTTATTCTGCGCGATTGTGATGCCCATTGCTTTTGTGGTCATTATTATTTTATTACAGATCTGTTATCTGTTTAAAATCAACGCCAAAATGCTTTTATTATCATTAAATTACATCAAATCTTGGGTAATGTTAGATGTTTATCTTGTATCACTTGGTGTTGCAGCATTTAAAGTCAGAGAATATGCCAGTATCTCTTTTACACTCTATTTATTACCCTTTGTTTTAGTCACTTTTCTGACTATTTTGCTATTTACAAAGACTTCACCTAAACAATTTTGGGATAAATTTTATCCCTATCCAACTTCACCAGATGCTCATCTACGTTATTGTAAAACTTGTGGGTTGAGTTTCCCTGCTGAGCAAGCTATTGGTCACTTTTGCCCGCGCTGTCACGCTGATACTTCAGTAGATACCAATTTAATTTTACAACGCACATGGAGTACATTAATTGCTGGGGCGATTATGCTCATTCCAGCAAATTTATTGCCAATTTCTGTCGTTTATGTCAATGGTGCACCAAGCGCAGATACGCTAATGTCCGGTGTTATTGCATTTATGCAAATGGGCAATTACAGCATTGCTGCAATTGTTTTTATTGCTAGTATTTTTGTTCCTGTTTCTAAAATTTTAATTATGCTGTACTTACTCGGCTGTGTGCATTTTGGCTATGGGAAAAACATTCACCTACAAATGAAATTATTTGAAATTGTCCATTTTGTCGGGCGTTGGTCAATGCTCGATCTATTCGTTCTCTCACTAATGATGTCTTTAGTTACACGTGGACAAATTATCAGCTTTTCAGTAGGCCCAGCCGCTATTTATTTTGGTTTAGCCGTATTTTTAACTATGATTTCTGCGGAAGTCTTTGATACTCGTTTACTTTGGAAAAATTATGAAACACATAAATAACGCAAATACTTCAACACCTGCCAAAATCTCCGCTATTAAGCGGATTTCTCCTTTCTGGTTATTACCTTTTATTGCCTTTTGTGTCGGTGTTGTGTTGTTTTATCAATTACACAAAGAACAAGGCGAACAGATCACTATTTATTTCTCTGAAGGTTCAGGGTTAGTTGCTGAAAAAACGCCAATTCGTTATCAAGGATTACAGATTGGTTTAGTTAAGAAAGTCAATTTCACTGCTGATATGAAATCTGTACAAGTAACCGCCAATATCTATCCTGAAGCGGTTTCAGTATTAAAAGAAGATACCAAATTCTGGATCGTACAACCGACTGCAACTTTAGCTGGTGTATCTGGTTTAGACGCATTAGTTTCCGGAAACTATATTACCCTTGCACCGGGAAAAAGTGATGAAACTGAAGATACCTTTATTGCCGAAGAAGAAGGACCGATTGCAGAGTTGAACGAAGGTGATTTATTAATCCATTTAATTGCTGATGACCTCGGTTCAATCGAATTAGGGTCAAGTATTTTCTTCCGCAAAGTCCCTGTTGGTAAAGTGAATAACTATAATTTTACTGATGATAAGAAAGTGGCTATTGATCTAATTATTGATAAACAATATGCCAAATTTGTGAAGCAAGACAGCCGTTTCTGGAATATCAGCGGTATTAAGGTAGATGCTAGTCTAAACGGCATTTCAATCAATATGGACAGCGTGCGCGCGATTGTGCAAGGTGCTATCGCCTTTGATTCTCCAGATGATAGCCCTGAAGCAAAAAGTGATAGTACATTTTCACTATACTCTTCTATCAAAGCAGCAAAACGCGGTTTAAATGTCGATATTACTCTGCCTCATGATACATTTGGCTTAAGAGAGAACGAAACGCCAGTCTATTTTCGTGATATCCAAGTCGGTGTATTAAGTGAAATTAATTATAATGATGATGACGAAACAACTGTCCACAGCAGCAAGACTATGCAAGCAAAATTATTAGTCGATCCTAGTATCAAAAATAATTTAAAGACAGGCTCAAAGATTGTGTTAAGAGATCGCCCATCATTAGCAGAAGTCAATAATCTTGCTCAATTTCTACAAGGTAAGTATTTTGAAATTGTCGAAGGCAGTGGAAAACCAACACTCTCATTTAATGTGATTAAACAATCTGAACTTTTACTGCAACAACCGGGAGTGTTAATTCTTACCCTCACTGCACCACAAACTTATAATATTGAAGAAGGGCAACCTATTGTTTACAACGGATTAAAAATTGGTGAGGTTGTTTCACGCAAAGTAGATATTAAGCAAGCCTCTTTCCAAGTAGTTATTCTTGCTGCCTATCGTCACTTAATTAATGCCGAAACACTCTTTGTTGCTGCAAGTAATTTTAACTTAAACCTTAGCAGCGACGGCGTACAATTAAACGTTGATTCACCACGCAAATGGCTGCAAGGTGGAATTAGCGTATTACTGCAATCTAATAAACATAGTGCACCATTAAACGAGTATCCTTTATATGAAAATAATAGCAATGCGTTAGCCGGTATCACTTCTAATGAAATCAAGCCAACCATTGTATTAACCACACAAGAGTTACCAGATATTAGTGAGAACTCTTTGGTGTTATATCGCCGTTTACCCGTAGGAAAAATTTTAAGTATCACACCAACAAAACAAGGTTTTGCTGTTGGCGTCTTTATTAATCAACAATATCGTTATCTCTTTAATAAACAAAGCCGTTTCTGGGCGGAAAGTGCAGTGCAAGTTGATGTTTCATTGCAAGGAGTGGATATCAAAGCCTCGCCCCTTTCTCGTATCTTAAAAGGCGCGATCAGTTTTGATAATGTTGCGCACAATGGTGAACAAACGATTTTATATCCAGATAAAATTTCTGCCTTTTCCGCAGGACAAGAAATCCAATTAGTTGCTAATGACGCAACGAATCTTGCTGTCGGTATGCCATTACGCTATTTAGGCGTGACTATTGGCTCAATCCAAAAAATTTCATTAGATGACAAAAAACAACAAGTGATTGCTAAGGCATTGATTACTGGAGATTATTTCGCTCAACTCACTAAACAAGGCAGTAAATTTGCTCTCATCACACCACAAATTTCAGCTAGCGGCGTAGAAAACTTAGATGCGTTATTGAAACCTTATATTGAAGTAAGCTTCGGACAAGGGGCGTTACAAACACGCTTTAAACTGACACAAAGTAATGAAAATAACAAATATAGTAATGGCTTCCCATTAGTGTTAGAAACAGAAAGCGCTGCTTCATTATCAATCGGCGCGCCTGTGCTCTATCGTGGTATTCAAGTAGGTGAAATCAGTAATATTCAATTAAATACCACTGCGGATCGGGTTTTTGTGGATATTACGCTTGGACAACAATATCGTCATCTCGTCCGTCAAAATAGTGAATTCTGGCTTGCTTCCGGCTATTCATTAGATGTTGGCTGGAGCGGAGTTAATCTACAAACAGGTACTGCACAACAGTTACTCAAAGGTGGCATTGCTTTCTCAACACCATCAGGAAAAGTGGTCCAACCAACCGCAAAACCTTATCAACATTTCTTATTGCAAACAAAGAAACCAGCAGAAAGCCAGCAATGGAACCAAGGCAGCGCACCAACTGAATAATTCTGTTTAAATAAAATTTCCTCTTTGATCAGTTAAACTGATGAAAGGGGATTTTTTATACTTATGTAATTAGTTGCTTGATAATTTAAGTGTAGGTGAGAAATTTAGGGTGGAGTCCTTTCCAGCTGAATCTCGGCACACAAAGTTCTAACTTGGGCTGCTTTCTTCCGAACCTGACCCGCTGAGCTAGAGTTTGTTGCGAGGAACCGAAAAGGCCTCCATTGAAGATGTCGAAAAGACGAGGCGCATTATCTGATAAATAGTGGTGAAATGCAAGTTCGTCTAGCGTTATTGCTTATTCATTCAACATTTAACCACAATTAACGTTAAGCGTTAGCGATTTCTTCCAATTCTGCCCAACGAGTTAAGGCATCATCGAGTGCTTGTTCCTGTTCCGCTAATTGCTGCAATTTTGCACTTGTTACTTCATTTGACTGAGTAAAGAAATCTGGGTGATTAATTTCTTGCTGCAATTGCTGAATTTGTTGCTCCAATTGTTCTAACAATTCGGGCATTTTGGCTAATTCTTGTTGTTCTTTATACGAAAGTTTTACTTTACGCACTTTATTAGCTCGAAACTCTTGTTTCTTATCTGTTTTTGGTTCTTCTACTTCAGGTTTGCTTGGCTTAGTTTCAACTTGTTTTTGCGCTAACACATTTGCCTGTTGCTGCTTCGCATCGTGGTAGCCGCCAACATATTTATTCAATACCCCATCACCTTCAAAGATAAAACATTCTGTTGCCGTATTATCAATAAATTGACGATCATGGCTTACGATAATGACTGTACCAGCATACTCTGTTAATAACTCTTCCAATAATTCTAAAGTTTCTACATCTAAATCATTGGTCGGTTCGTCCAAAATTAATAAGTTATTCGGTTTCAACAATAATTTTGCCAACAACAAACGATTTTTTTCACCACCTGAAAGCGCTTTTACCGGCGTCATTGCTCGTTTCGGTGGGAATAAGAAATCTTGTAAATAGCCTAATACATGGCGTTTTACTCCATTGACCTCTACATCTTGTTTACCGTCAGCGACATTATCCATCACTGTTTTTTCTGGATCTAACATCGAACGATATTGATCAAAATAGGCCACTTCTAATTTGGTACCTGTATGTACTCGCCCTGAAGTCGGCTGTAATTCACCTAATAGCAATTTAATAAAGGTCGTTTTACCGCAACCATTTGGGCCAATTAAAGCAATTTTATCGCCGCGCAAAATAGTAGTTGAAAAGTCTTTTAATAAAACTTTATCGCCAATTTGATAATTTAAGTTTTCAATTTCAAAGACAATCTTACCGGAGCGCACTGCATTATCGACTTGGATATTGGCTTTACCCATTACATCTCGACGCTGACGACGCTCCTCACGCATCGCTTTCAACGCACGCACACGCCCTTCATTACGGGTACGTCTAGCTTCAATTCCCTTACGAATCCAAACTTCTTCCTGCGCTAAACGTTTATCAAACAATTCATTTTGCAACGCTTCCACACGCAAATTCTCTTCTTTCTCCAGTAAATATTGATCATAATTTCCCGGATAAGAAACCAACTTACCACGATCGAGATCGATAATACGAGTTGCCATACGACGAATAAAAGCACGATCATGTGAAATAAACACAATGCTGCCTTTAAATTCAAGCAATAGATTTTCCAACCAACTGATAGTATCCACATCAAGGTGGTTAGTTGGTTCATCTAATAATAGGAGATCTGGCTCACTCACTAATGCTCGTGCCAACGCGGCTTTACGCTGCCAACCGCCTGACAATTCAGATAACGCTGTATCAGGGTTTAAACCTAATCTTGCCAATACTTCTTGAATACGAGTTTCAAAACGCCAACCATTTAAATGTTCTAATTGCGCTTGAATTTCAGATAAACGCGTTAACGTTTTCTCTTGGTAATCTTGGGTAAGTTGTAATGATAATTGGTGGTACTCTTTTAATAATTGCGCTAAATCTTTAATTCCTTCCGCAACATAATCAAATACAGTGCCCTCAATATGACGCGGCGGATCCTGTTCTAAACGAGCAATAATCCGATCTTTTTCTACAATTAATTGCCCATCGTCCATACCTGCTTCACCGGCAAGAATTTTTAATAATGTTGATTTTCCTGCACCATTACGTCCAACTAAACAGACTCGCTCGCCAGGTTCAATCGTCATATTGGCATGGTCTAATAATGGGTGATCACTAAAAGAGAGATATGCATCAGAAAGGGTTAAGATTGCCATATTTTTCCTATTATCAAGTTACAACTTTTTTCGGGCGCTTATTGTAGCAAAAATTTGTCTATTTCCCATTTACCAGGTAAAAAAATCCTCACCAACTGGTGAGGATTTATCACACTCTTAATGCAAGTAATCAAAACGTTTTTTCAAATACCAGATTCACATTTTTATCCGTATAAGAGTACATTGACGGAATATTACTACCTTGTTTCTTCCACGAAAATTTGACTTTTGGGGTAATGCCCCAAAAATGCCAATCACGCTTCCATAGCATCAAATTCGCTTGATAAATTTTATCTGCACGAACTTTACCTAATGGCAATATATTCGCTAAAACAGCTTGATCCTTATAATCTCGTTTTGTAAACGCTACACTTAAACGAGAAGAAATCCCTTGATACCACTCTTGTCCCCAACCTAATCTTAAGGTTTTCGCATCATGGCTATATTGTTTCACTGCGGTTTTCTCACGATAAAAATCAGTGCCAAAATAGAAATATTGCTGTGGTGTGCGCAACCATAACACCGTCATTGAAGCCAATTGATTATGACCGTTCAATGCTTCACTAGTGAAATAATGCTGTTTAGCATATTCCAACGCTGTTGAAAGCTGCCAATTTGTTGATAACCAACGGTTCCATTCGCCACGAACACCATTTGACCATTGGTAACGTTTATCACCAATCCAACGACGCTCATAAAACGGCAGCAAACGCCAAGTCTGCTCTGCACTTTTATGTGTATAACCTACATAAGTACGATTTAATACATCATTATAGTCACGATTATCCCAATAAAATTTGCCCAAAAGATTATTTTCTAGCGACAAATAATGTGCACCAAATAAATTAATATCTTTTGATAAATTAAATGAGTAAGCGACGCCATGTGCTGATTGCGGCAGCATTTGCTCTGCTTTTATAAAACCAGTATTTTCAATTTCTCGTGTAGAAGAGGTGTTATTCACATTATGATCTTGTAAATAATTCACCGAAAAATTGATTTTCCAGCTGGAACGCTGTTCAAGCGCAGTTAAAAAACGATCAATCAGTGATTTTATTGGTGCTGGCATATTCTCAGCTGTTTTCGCTTTGTTAAATTGATCTTCTGCCGCACTATTTTGTTGATCCTTAAACAAAGTAATTGCTAAAGCAATTCGTACCGGGTTGAGCTGCGGATTGATTGCTAAAATTTGGCGAAATTTATTGATCGCCTCAGCATATTGCTGTTGTGCATCAGCTAAAGTTCCTTCTGCAAACAGCACTAAAATTTCGTCTTTGTTAGAAAAAGTCTGATAAATCGGCAAAACTTTTGCAATTACCGCATAATTTCTTTGTAAAATCGCCTGATTTAAAATTTTTCCAGCTAATTGCGGATTGTGTTGAAGATCAGCTATTGCAATTTTAATCGTCTTTTCAGTGCTATGTTCAATAACTGGTGACTGCGTTGGTGCTTCTGGTTTAGCAACAACAGCCACATCTTCTATTTCAGGTGGAGTGTGCAATACTCCAGCTTGTGCCAATGTATCAATTGGAATCAACGTAAATGGTAAAAGGGCTGTAAGTAATCTTTTTTTCATTAGTGTTTATTAAAATTTATAATCAAGAAAGCCCATTAATTATAATGGGCTCAGTTTATTGACAAAGTCAATTATAAAACTTTGAGCTAAATTATTTCTTATCTAACCTTTAGGTTTCGCCCTAAAGGGCGACTTCATTTTCTTTGCTTGTGCAAAGAAAACGAAGCAAAAGAAAGCACACCCTCGCACTCTTGCTAATCCTCATTCCAATAAGATTTTCCGGG
>NZ_JTJL01000008.1 GCF_001678495.1 Gallibacterium salpingitidis | reverse complement strand
TGATTATTAAACTGAGCACCTTGGTAATTTAAATCACCGAGTGTACGTAACACACCTTGCTGATTATTTAATCCTTGAGCCAATAGGAAATCTAAACGATTGGTACCGGTTTGTTGCCAATAACCTTGTTGATTGTTGAGATAATTGGCTTGGATAAGAAAATGATTAGCCAATAATTTTGCATTAGGTGTTGCAAGCGTCGTTGGGGTACTCAATGTTGCCGTTTTATCAATAAAGATTTCACTATTGGCTAACGTAATATCGCCTTGTTTAGCGAGTAATGTCAGACGATTTGCACTGGTTTGGCTTTGGGATAAATCAATCTCTGCCGCTTCAATATGGATATGATCAGAGGCAAGATTTTGTCCATGTGCAGCGGTATGTTGTTCGGTAACAAGGTGGAGAGTTTGTCCTTGATCATTATGTGGATTAATCGTTTTCTCTTCTGTTGTTGCGGTTGGCGTAAAACGTACACCTGCTGCTAATACAGAGGTCGTTGAAGCATCAATATTCTTCGCCTGATAAGCGATATTACCTTCTGCCAAACTCTCACCGGATTGGCTGATGGTTTCTTTGGCTTTTAGGGTGATATTGCCTTTACCTTGTGCTTTTCCTTTGGCAATCAAACTGCCTTGTTGTTGAATCCCTTTTTGTTTACTGGTAGCTTGCAGATTTCCTTGTTGGCTATACATCACGCCAGACGCCTGATTTTCTATCTGATGTTGACTTTGCAGAGTAATATCTTGTTGGGCACCAATATAACCTGTATTCACTAGTTGCCCTTCCGTTGTGACTTTTACTTCACTTACAGCAGCACCAATATGACCCGCGTTACGTACTCCTAAGCCATTTTCTGTTCCTATCAGGTGGATTTTATTCGCATACATACCACCTAATTCAGCTACATCAACCGCATAGCCAACAGGCTCGGTCGCGTCACCAGCATGTATCACTTGGATACTGTCATTTTTAGCTGAAACCTGATTTTTTCCAGTCGTTACTTTTAATTCTTTTGCCCAAATCCCGGCATTGACTTTCACTTCTTTAGCGATGATGTCGGTATAATCCTGACGGCTTGTATCCATTCCTCGGCCAGAAACAGTGACAGCGCCTTTTTCTACGCGATACCCGGTGACTTGTCCATTCTCAATTTGTACTTCACCTGTGGTAAAGGTACTGCGTCCTGCATTAATCACCCCGCAGCCTTCGCAATGAATCCCACTTGGATTGGCAATAATCACATCGGCTTTACCGCCCGCTACTTCAATATAGCCTTTTAATTGGCTTGGTTTAGTGGCATTGACTTCGTTTAAAATGACTTTTGCCTCACCACCAACCAAATACGGATTGGCTTGTACCCAGCCACCTTGCTCGGTCTGCACATTCTTACGGCTATTGTTGAGAATTGCCCCTTTTTCGGCGACATCAAACTGTTGATATTTATTATGTGATAAGCCTTTATCATTTGGGGTTTGAATATTAACTTGCGGTAAACCATTTGCTGTTTGCAAAACGATCGGTTGTTGGTTTTTAGGCGCACTACTATCTGCTCGAATTTGTAATTCATCTGCTTGAGCGGACGCTAAATAGAAAAAGCCTAAAAGACTATATAATCCAATAGTAAGTGGTCTTAATGTCCAGCGAGGACATTTACTAAGTGTAAGCGAAGCGGAATGACAAATTTGACTTTCATGTTTGGCTTTACCTTCGCGTGTTGCGATTTCTGACACCACTACTAAACGTTGTAATGTTTTACTAAAGATAATGCGATAAAGATGTTTATTCATAATTTACTCCCCAACGCTTCACTTAGAATTGATAACTTAAATTAAATCCGGTTGTGACATGTGATGTCTGAAATCCTTTAGGTTTATACAATGGGATGCCGACAAAATAGTCATAAGCAAGACCCCACAAATTACCACGTAAGCCAATCGCTCCACCCATTATATTTTGTCCGAGCAATTCTTTGGTGTAGTTGCCACTCACATGGCCGCCGTCTAATGCCAGATAAAGTTCATGTCCTTTATTGGCAATATTCCAGCCTAATTCATTACGCCATACCCAACCACGTTCGCCTGTCAGGGTGAGTTCACCATCAAACCCTCTAACCGTATAACGTCCGCCAATACTAAACATATCTTGTAAAATTAATGGGGTTTTATTCCATTGTGCTTGCCAGCTGGTATTAAATTGCCAAGGTTGCTGACCAATCATAAAAGGCTGTTTAAAACTGAGTGAAGCTGTCATAATTGTCGGACGAGAGGTTCCTTCGCCAAATTTTTCTTCTGGCGCAGGTAAAGAATGGTATGCGCCAGTACCTTGTTTATAATTAAAATTCATGTCTAATGTTGCACTGCCGAAATACTCTCGATGAGATAAGCCAGCCGTCCAACCCGCCATTCGGCGATGTTGAATCTCAATTTCCGCATCATCAATAAAGTTCGCACTTTCTCTGTGCCAAATACCAACATTGAATGTCGTTTTTCGAACGTTATTGCGATATAGCACTCGTGAAAGATTGAGTGTTGTGGTTTCACTTCGTCCGGCATATTCATAATTGGTGAAAGCACCAAAAACTGTTTGATGGTAACGATTTTGTGTAGAAGAGAAACTGAATAACCAATCCTTCCAAGGAATCGCATAATATAAACTGCTGCTACGGCTACCACGACGGCCAGGATCGTCACTGCCACGAGAAATACTGTGCGTATAAGATCCATAGAAAATGTCATTGAGCGAAAGTAAATTCTCAATCGACACTGTCGCTCCAGCTTGGAGTCGTCCTGTTGCTTTGCTTCCGCTATCATCTAAAGACAGCGATAATCGATAAGGAAAGGCTTGTTTAAAATCGATCTGTAAATCACTCTCACCAGGTAATGCTTGAGCATCTTCTGCCGGCACAATCTGAATATTGGCATCTACATGCGGTGGACGTTTTAAGTTTTCTAAACCTTGCTCAATATCTCGGATATTAAGCAAATCACCTTGCCCTAGAGGTAAGGCAAACCAAACCGTGCCTTTATGGGCTTTTAAAACATCACTATGATCACGTAAAAGAATATGTCTCACTTTACCGGGAACCACCGTAAGCACTAAACGCCCTTGACGCAAATCTTGTGGCTGAGCCAATACACGTGTCGTCACATACCCTTTTTCAATAATCGCATTTTGTACACGTTTAATGATTTCACCTACCCCTTGTCCTCCCAAACAATGCGGTAAAGTAAAATCTTTAGGTGCATACACAGCACGTAATGCCCAATCGAAGTTGGTGCGTAGATCAGCAGAAGTGAGTGTGTCAATAGAGGATTTTTCTGGTGAGAATTCAGTTAAATAGATTCGCGAAATAAGAAAGCACGGCGATTCCGAGGGAAATGCTTGAATATCATTGCCCTTTGCGGTGACACGGACTTCACGATGTTCAGCAAATGTACTTTGACGTGCTTGTTCTTGTGCTTGTTGACGTTGTTGTTGTTGAGCATCTAACTTTTGTTGCTCAATATAATTTTGTTGGGTGTTACTAATATTACTGCTTTCTGCTGCAATAACACCATAAGAGACAAGACTAAGACTGGATAATAAAGCGATTTTACGTAACATCAATCATCACATTGGTTATCAATAATTACAAATATTATAAATCTTCCCTTTATACTGTCTAGATACAAAAAATCTGCACTTCAATTTTTTGAGTGCAGATTTTTAAATTTATTGAAATATCAATCAATTATCTTATGCAAGATATTTCGCTTTTAACTCTTTTGCAAAAGCAACTTTTTCTGGTGTTAATTCTTTTGTCATCGGTTCACGACAGTAACCTGCATCAACACCATCAAGTTTCAATAATTCTTTAATGGTGAGGTATAAACCATTTGATAAGATACCTTCGATTAAATCATTAGTTACGTGTTGAATTGCGCGTGCTTCAGCAATTTTACCTTGTTGTGCATATTCAAAAATTTGTCTTGCACGTACACCATTAACATTAAATGTACTACCAATTGCGCCATCAACGCCTAATACCGCAGCAGAAAGCATCATTTCATCGAAACCAGCCCAAATTAGGTGATTTGGATAAGCTCTCTTCACACGTTCTAATAGATAGAAATCACCCGCAGTAAATTTCACACCGATAATTTTTGGATTTTTATAGAGTTCACCAAATTGTTCTACACCAATGTTTACACCTGTTAAGAATGGGATAGAGTAAACAATCATATTATTGCCAGTTTCCGCAATAATGGTGTCATAGTAATTTTTGATTTCTGCAAAACTAAATTTATAGTAGAACGGTGTTACTGCTGATAAACAGTCATAACCTAATTCAGTTGCATATTTACCTAATTCAATAGATTCGTGAAGATTAACGCTACCAACTTGCGCGATTAATGCAACTTGGTCTTTTGCTTCATCTTTCGCAATACGGAAGATTTGTTTTTTCTCTTCAGTAGAAAGCATAAAGTTTTCGCCAGTACTACCGCCAACATATAAACCATCCACTTTCATTTTATCAATGTTGTAGCGAATGATTTCACGCAAACCTTTTTCGTTAATAGAACCATCTGCGTTATATGAAACTAATAGTGCACTGATAATACCTTTTAAGTTTTTCATAGTGTTTCCTTATGACAAGAGAGTTATTTGATTCGTTGTTCTAAAATGACATTTAGTGTTTTTTGTTTTGCTTGAATAGCACGCTGTTCTTCTTTACGTACCAATAAAGCGTAAATTAAATCTAGCACAAACAATTGTGCAATTTTTGTACCAATTGAGTCGCCTTGCATCTGTCCTTGGCGATTACCATTAATCAATACATAGTCTGCCACTTCAGTAATCGGTGAACGTAAGTTATGCGTTAATGCTATTGTTTTCGCTTCATTCTTTTGTGCAATTCGCAAAGTACGAATAATTTCTTCAGAATAACCAGAATGACTAATGCCAATAACGACATCGCCTTTTTTCATTAATGATGCCTGCATATACATAAAATGATTATTGGTTGTAGCATCAACTTGCAAACCAATGCGCATCAATTTATGTTTCATATCTTCTGCAGTGATCCCAGATGAACCAACACCAAACAAGAAAATTCGCTTCGCGCTTTGCAGCTCATCCACTACTCGTTCTAATTGCTCAAAATCCAATAGATTGATGGTTTCACCTACTACATTCACCAATGCAGTCTGTAATTTTTTCGCAATCTCAAATGCACTATCATCGGAAGAAACATCAGTATCCAACAAAGTTTGATTTTGTTTTTCTTGCGTCGCCAATTCAATCGCCAGTTCTAATTTAAAATCGGTATAACCTTTAAAACCAAGCGTACGACAGAAACGGATAAAAGTTGCTTCCCCTACGTTTAATTGCGCAGATACTTCTGATAAAGAAGACTGACTCAATAAATTTGGTGATGCCAATATTGCGGATGCAATACGCTTTTCCGTTTTCGTTAAACTATTTTGCAAAGCGCCAATAGTATCAAGGATTTTTCCGCTCTCTGACATTCCGGCCTCCTGATGAGATTAAAGTAGGGTGACTGGTACTTTTACAACCAGTTTTTTCAAATGCTGTACTTGTTGTTCTACATTACAGCATGGTTTATGCGGCTCATAAGGTAAGAAAATCGCAAACATATTTGGACGTAACACAATTTCACTTTTTGCTTCAATATCTGGTGTTAATTGATAATCGTCTTTCTCATCATATTCTGTATAAAGTGAAAGATCTGGATAAACTGGACTACATTGAATAGCTTCTTTACCGCTGATTAAAACTTGAATATCTAAATATTGACGATGAATTTCCGCTTTTTTGCTCTCTGCTGCGCAAGTATCTAATTCCATAACATTCATATAGATTTGATCAGTAATGTCATGACGTCCTACTTCTAAAGCAGCAAGATCGATTGTTTTCAAATAATCGAGAGCTTCACCAATCACTTTTGGTAAACCTAATTTGTAATCCTGTTTTGTTAAATCACCAATAAACATATGTCATCCTTATTTTAGTTTCGCTTGATTTTGTTCAACCCACCATGCTGCACCGATTAATCCTGCATCTTGTCCATGGAAAGCACGTTCAACTTGGCATTGATAAAATTTAGGTTGTTGTTGTAAATAGTGCTGTACGAGCGGCAAATAACCTTCTGCCAAGCCAACACTACCGCCGATCACTACTTTTTCGATATCTAATCCAATCACAAGATCGGCAATTAAATTAGCAATCGTACTCGCTGAACGGTGTACAACCGCAGTTGCTTGTGGATCTTGTTGACGAAAGCGTGCAAATACTTCTTTTGGTGAACAAGGGTTCTCCCAAACGCTCGCAGCCGCTTCAATCGCTCGACCTGAAGCAATCGCTTCTACACAACCACGCCGTCCACAACCGCACACAGGCCCGTTTGGATCTGCTAATGTATGCCCAATATGCCCTGCAACACCATTAGGTTCAGTTAATAAACGACGCTCCAAAATAATACCACCACCAACGCCTGTAGATACGGTGATAAAGACAAAATTTTGAATTTTTTCTACATCTTGTTCTTTATATTCTGCACAAGCAGCCGCTTGTACATCATTGAGTAATCCAATTGGTTTATCAGTATGGCGAGCAATACTCTCTTTTAGCGGAAATTCAGCTAAGCCACCTAAATTTTTAGGATTCAACGCCGTTAATACACCATTATTAATAATTCCGGTAGAAGCTACTGCTACACAATCAAATTGCCCTTGATATTGAGCAACAATTTGTGCCAACGCTTCGTGCATACCATCTACTGCATTTTGTTGCGGTGTCACAATTTGCTGGCGCTGTGTTACTACGCCATTCTTCACTAATGCAGCTGCAATTTTTGTACCACCAATATCTAATGCGAGAACTTGCATAGGCTGTCCTTTCTCTTATTTATTTGCCGATTTCACTGCATCAGCAAACCAACTTACAATATGTTCTAAGCGAGTTAATGCTGAACCTACAGTTACCGAATGTGCGCCAATTTCAATCGCTTTTCTTGCTAATTCTGGTGTGTTATAGCGCCCTTCAGCCATAACACGACAGCCTGCTTTCGCTAAATCAATCACTAATTGATAATCAGGTTCTGCTGGAATTGGACCGCCTGTATAGCCAGACATCGTACTACCAATCAGATCAACACCTAATTTTTGGCAGAACATCCCTTCTTCAAAAGTTGAGCAATCTGCCATTGACAATAATCCTAATTCTTTAATACGTTTGACGGTATCTTCAATGCTCGTTGGGCGAGTACGGAAAGTACCATCAAAAGCAATAATATCTGCACCAGCTTCTGCTAATGCTTCTACATCTGTTAAAAACGGGGTAATGCGTACTGGACTATCTGGTAAATCACGTTTTACAATCCCAATAATCGGAACTTTCACCATTTTGCGTGTTGCTTTTAAATTATCAACGCCTTCAATACGTAACCCTGCTGCTCCGCCAATTACAGAGGCTTGCGCCATAGCTGCCACAATTTCCGGATGATCCATTGGACCGTCATCCACTGGTTGGCAAGAAGCAATCAGACCATGTTTAATCACTTCAAGGATATGTTGTTGGTCTAAATTTGACATATAAACTCCAGTAAATTTCACAAAAAAGAAGTTAGGCTTCATTATGCTGTGTAATTTACTCTTATGTCTTACTGAGAACAAGAAAAATAATTTTTTTTTGAGATCTAGATCATAAATTTTATGGAGGAAAACAACATAAATTTGTTGTCAAATGAAGGGAGACTCGCTCCCTGTCTGATTTTTATACGTTTTAGTAAGAATAAAGAGGAATTTGTACGTTAGAGATAATCTAAATCGACATCATCAAACATCTTACGAATTTCATTATTATCACGAATCTGCTCTGCTTTCTCTACTTGTGAGCGTGATAAATGTGGTGCAAATAAATGAATAAAGTCATATGTATAACGGCGTAAAAATGAACCTTTTTTAAAGGCAATTTGCGTCATACTCGCTTTAAATAGATGGCTTGCATCAATCGCCACTAAATCTGTATCACTTTCGGTATAAGCCATTGAAGCCATTATCCCTACACCAAGCCCTAGTCTGACATACGTTTTGATGACATCCGCATCTGTCGCCGTAAAGACAGTATTAGGCAAAATGCCTTCTCGACTAAAGGCATAATCTAAATCAGAACGTCCAGTAAAGCCAAAGATATAAGTCACTAGCGGATATTTGCCTAACTCTTCAATAGTTAATTCTTCAATTTGCGCTAATGGATGATCTTTTTTCACGATCACCGAACGGTTCCACATATAGCATGGCAACAAAATCGCATCTTCAAAAAGATATTGCGCTTCAGTAATAATCGCTAAATCAATTTCACCTGATAATAACAACTCATAGATTTGTTGCGGTGAACCTTGATGAATATGCAAGCTAACATCCGGATAACGTTTCACAAATTGTTTCACGACATCAGGCAATTTATAACGTGCTTGTGTATTCGTCGTTGCAATACGTAACGTACCTACATCAGGTTTTTTATGCTCGTCCGCAATCGCTTTGATACTCTGTTCTTTAACCAGCAATTCACGAGCAATCGCAATAATTTTTTCCCCTGTCGGCGTTAAACATTGAATATGTTTACCATTACGTTCAAAAATCGGTAAGCCTAATTCATCTTCTAGCAATTTAACTTGTTTACTAATACCGGGTTGGGAAGTATAAAGCGACTTTGCCGCATCAGTAATATTTAAATTGTGATTTGCAATCTCAACAATATAACGCAGTTGTTGTAACTTCATTGCTTCCCTCTCTTAGTTATATCTATTATTTAGCGTTGTTGATAACGTTTTCTCAACGAGTGTTGTTTTACCGCTTTGCGGATCTGATTAGACTTAAATTTGCGTGGATTTTTCACATCAAGTTTCGTTTCAGTTTCTAATGGTAAGCCAACTAATTGACGTAAATAGTTTACCTTATCTAAAGGCAACTCTTCCCAACCACCTCTCGGTAAGCCACGCATTAATTCAATATTGCCATAACGAGTACGAATCAAACGACTGACTTGAATACCTTGTGATTCCCATAGGCGACGCACTTCTCGATTACGTCCTTCAGTCAAAGTCACCGCAAACCATTGGTTCATACCTTGACCACCTTGTGGTGAAATGCTTTTGAAATTCGCTGGACCGTCTTCCAATTGTACGCCTTTTTTGAGCTGCATTAGCATTTTTTCCGTTACTTCACCAAATACCCGCACCGAATACTCACGTTCTACCTCTTTACTTGGGTGCATTAAACGGTTCGCTAATTCACCATCGGTAGTAAAAAGTAATAGTCCGGAGGTATTAATATCTAAACGCCCTACCGCAATCCAGCGCCCATTACTAATTTTTGGTAAACGCTCAAATACAGTTGCTCGCCCTTCGGGATCATGGCGTGTACATAATTCCCCTTCAGGTTTGTAATACATTAAGACACGACAAACTTCTTTGCGTACTGAATTAAGAGAAACCAACTGACCATCAACACGAATTTTAGTATCGGTCTTAACTTCGACACGCTCGCCTAAGGTCGCAATCACCCCATTTACGCTGACACGTCCTGCCGCAATAATGGTTTCAATTTCGCGGCGAGAACCTAATCCAGTTCGTGCTAATACTTTTTGTAATTTTTCACCGACTATTTTTGCTGGTTTTTCTGGTTTATTTGTTTTTGCTAATTGCATAAATCCTCTTGTCGTCTTCTCAGACGTCTTTATTCAAACATAATTAAATAAAAGGTGTGGTACTACCACTGCCCTCACGCAAAATCACTGGCGGTTCTACTGTCAAATCCACAACCGTAGTAGGATCTTGACCTAAATAACCGCCATGAATAATCAAATCAACTTGGTTTTCTAATAAATTGCGAATCTCTTCTGGATCAGACAAAGTGAAATACTCTTCTCCCGGCAACATTAATGAACAAGATAAAATCGGTTCACCCAAGGTATTTAATAATGCCAGCGCAATATTATTATCTGGTACTCGAATACCAATTGTTTTTCGTTTTGACGTCATCAAACGTCTTGGTAACTCTTTGGTTGCCGTTAAAATAAAGGTATAACGACCCGGTGTATTATTCTTGATTAAACGATATACGTTATTTGTTACCAATGAATAATTCGATAATTCTGATAAATCACTGCATACCAATGTAAAATTATGCCCTTCCGGCAAGTGGCGAATGCGGATAATGCGATCCATTGCGTGTTTATCACCAATCATACATCCCAAGGCATATCCTGAATCTGTTGGATAAACAATAACACCACCATCACGCAAAATCTCAACTGCTTGATTAATCAAACGTTGTTGCGGGTTATCGGGATGAATATAGAAGAACTGACTCATAACACTCTCCTTCTGTGATTACAACAAAACACGCTTATTATATAACGCATTTCAGTACAGAATAAGTGAAAGATTTAAATAGATTGTTGCCAGACCGCTTTTACTGTTGTTGGAATTGTCAAATTTTTTCCTAATTCAATCCAACCACAAGGATAATGGAAATCAGAGCCGACGGACGCTAATAAATTTAATTCTTCCAACCATTTAATCAACATTTTTTGTTGATTGTGATCGATACCACCAGCAATCTCAACGGCGTCACCTTGCCATTGCTGAAAATCTTTAATTAAAGTATGGATCTTATTGTTAGTCATTTGATAACGCATTGGATGCGCCACCGCTGCTACACCACCAGCTTGATGAATTACATCAATTGCAGTCGGAATATCACACCAATTGGCTTTTACATGACAAGGTTTGCCTTGCGATAAATAACGTTTAAAAGCTTGCCCTTCATTACTCACTAAACCAATATTTACCAAATAGCGTGCATAGTGTGCTCGTGTAACCTCTCCTGTCGTTAATGCTTGTGCTTCTGCAAAAGCATTCTCCAAGCCAAATTTTTTGAATTTTTCGCCAATTTCTACTGCACGTGCATGACGTAATCTAGCCTGTTCTGCAAGTAATGCCGTCATTGCTGGATGAGTTTCATCAAAATCTAAACCGACAATATGAATTGTTTTACCATTCCATAACGTTGAGATTTCGACACCACTAATTAAGGTAATTTGTTGCTGTTGCGCTGCACTTCTTGCTTCGGCGATACCATCAACAGTGTCATGATCTGTTAATGCCAATACATCTATTTGCTGTTCTTTCGCACGTAAAATTAACTCTGTTGGCGTTAATACACCATCAGAAGCGCTGCTATGAGTATGTAAATCCAGTTTTTTAGGAGAAAGTTGCGATAATTTAAATTGCATTATGATTATGATCTAATTTAAGCGTATTGTTTAAACATCATTGCTGGTGCTTCAACTTCAATCATTAATGGTTCTAAGCGATTAAGATTGATACGGAAAGGATCACCAAAATAGAGTGTTGTTTGCGGCAATGCCAACTGTTGTTCCAACACAATGACATTAGCAATATTGCCTTCAAGATAAGCTACTAACAACGTTGCCCATGATTGGGTCGCATTAACAAAACAACGTGCCAAACTTGGTTCAGCGACTGTTTGTTTACCCTCTAACAAGGTGAAAAACCAATTTTGCGGCTGTTTTGGCAATAAAAAATGTTCACAAGCAATCGCACTATAAGCTAAACGTTGATTAATCTCTTCTGGGAATTGTAATGGTTCTAAGATATCCAGAAACTGCGCTACTTTATCAAGATCAGCTAAGGCAAAATTACTAGTCGTTAAACCGTCACCATTTAGGACTTGTTTTGATAATGTTGTTTCAACAATTGTATAGTTAGGCAGCAACGCAGTAAGACGATCTCGTACTGCATCATATTGCCATTTACACATATTATTGAACGACATATTGAACCATTACCTCAAAATATAATTAAGAATTTCTAACTGTCTGATTATATGCTAAAAAATAAGATAATGTGATGAAAAAGTGACTTTTTTTGTAATTTTTAATTAAAAAATCTTATTTTTTTCATTATTTCAATTTACCAGTAAAAATTTCTACGATTTCGCCGTTGAAAATCCGCTGTTTTACCTATTTTGTGTTAGGATTAAATTTATATTTCTTTACTTATTTTGGAGCATTATGGTGTCTTTCGCGGAATGGCTGCCACCGCAAATTAATCCTCAATTAATTGTGGTTCTTTTATTATTAATCTCAGCAATTTGGCTCTTTATTTCTAATAAAATCAGAATGGATGTTGTCGCTTTATTAGTGCTAGTTGCATTCAGCTTAAGCGGTATTCTAACCGTTCCTGAAATTCTCGCTGGTTTCAGTGATCCCAATGTTGTATTAATCGCTTTGTTATTTGTTGTTGGTGACGCATTATTGCGTACAGGAATTGCTTATCAAGTCAGCGATTGGTTGTTGCGTATCGCCAATAATAATGAAATCAAAGTCTTAATTTTATTAATGCTCGCTGTTTGTGGTTTAGGCGCCTTTATGAGTTCGACTGGTATTGTGGCAATCTTTATTCCTGTGGTTTTAGCAATTTGCCGCAGTATGCACATTTCACCAAAACGCTTAATGATGCCACTTAGTATTGCTGGGCTAATCAGCGGTATGATGACATTAATTGCTACACCGCCTAATCTTATTGCTAACGCAGAATTAATTAAAGCAGGCTGGCCAGCATTAAACTTTTTCTCTTTTACCCCAATCGGAGTGATGATCCTAATTCTTGGTATCCTCTATTTATTAGTGGCTCGCCATTTATTAGATAGCGGCGATCCAGAAGATTTAAAACAGAATTATAATCGCACTTCAATGAATGACTTGATTGAGAGCTATCAATTATCTACCCGATCACGTCAAGTGATTGTACTGCCAGATTCGCCCTTTATTGGCAAAACATTGGATGAACTACATCTACACTCACGCTACAATATTTTAGTAATTGCAATTGAACGTTGGCGTCGTGTTAGACGAATTGTAGTAACGCCATCAGCCTTAACTGAATTAAGAGCAAAAGATATTTTGCTGTTTGATGTTACTAATACTGAATTGGATTGGCTGGATTTTTGCCAACAGCATCATTTAAAACCTATTGAAGTTCGTGGGCAATATGTTAGTGACAAGGCAAAAAGCGTGGGTATGGCGGAAATTTCGCCAATCCCCGAAAGTGCGTTATTAGGAAAAACAGTGCGTGAAGTACGTTTCCAAGATAAATATGGCTTAATTATTGCTGGTGTTAAACGCGGACATCAACTGCTACAAACCGATCTTGCCGAAATTGAATTTACTGTCGGCGATCAGTATGTAGTGATTGGTGAATGGAAACAAATTCAAGCATTACAAAGTAAAAATCAAGATTTCTTTTTACTTAATTCTCCAGCCGAGATCGAACATGTTGCTCCAGCGCTAAGTCAAGCCCCACACTCTCTGTTTGCTGTTGCCATTATGGTAGGATTGATGGTTTCAGGCGTAGTATCCAATGTGGTAGCCGCGTTGATCACCTGTATTTTGCTTGCCAAATTCCGCTGTATTGATGCCAAAAGCGCTTACAACGCTATCCATTGGCCAAGTCTGATTTTAATTGTAGGAATGATGCCATTTGCCACAGCCTTAACTAAAACAGGCGGGATCAATCTTGCCGTTGATGCGTTGTTGCAATTAGTAGGTGGTTGGGGTATTCACGCCATTTTGGCCAGTTTATTTATTCTGTGTGCAATTATTAGTTCTTTTATTTCTAATACTGCAACTGCTATTTTGATGGCGCCAATTGCTGTCGCTATGGCAATGAAATTGGATACTTCGCCAGTGCCATTTGTTATCACCATAGCTATTTCCGCCTCTGCAGCATTTATGACGCCAGTAGCATCACCAGTCAATACGATGGTGCTTGGTCCGGGTGGTTATAAATTTACCGATTTCTTAAAAGTCGGGGTGCCATTTACGATTTTAGTTATGTTGGCAACGATTTTTGTGGTGCCGATTTTGTTTAGTTAATGCAGTAAAGAAGCAGCAGATATGCTGCTTTCTTCAAGTATTAACGAATATGACGCACTAATTCCTGTACCAATTTTGGTCCATGATAAATCAGCCCAGAATAGAGTTGTAATAGCTCTGCCCCTGCTGCCATTTTTTGTTCAGCATTAGCTACACTATCAATGCCACCACTGCCAATAATCGGAATCTCACCTTTTAACTCTTGATATAAACGTGCAATAATTTTTGTGCTTAAATCCTGTAATGGTTTACCACTTAAACCACCTTGCTGCTCTGCATTGGTTAATCCAGTGACATTGTCACGAGATAAAGTGGTATTAGTCGCAATCACTCCATCAAATTGATGGCGGCGCAAACTATCAGCAATAGCTACTAATTCAGCTTCTGTTAAATCAGGAGCAATTTTTAATGCAATCGGAACATATTTCTGCTGCTGTTCAGCTAAAACTCGTTGTTTTGCTTTAATTCCAGCTAATAAATCTTCCAATAATTCACCATACTGTAATTGTCGTAAGCCAGGTGAATTAGGTGAGGAAATATTGACGGTAATGTAATCCGCATAAGGGTAAACCTTTTCCAAACAGACTAAGTAATCCTCTTTCCCTTTCTCTACTGGAGTAAAGGTATTCTTACCAATATTAATACCTAAGGTACCGTCATAACGTGATTTTTTAATATTTTCGATAACTTTGTCCACGCCATCATTATTAAAACCATTACGGTTAATAATGCCTTCAGCTGAAATTAGACGAAATTGACGCGGCTTAGGATTACCCGGTTGCGGCAATGGTGTCACTGTACCAACCTCAATAAAACCAAAACCTAAAGCGCCAAAGCCATCAACTGCTTCTGCATTTTTATCAGCACCAGCCGCTAGGCCAATCGGATTTTTAAAAGTAATGCCCATACATTGCTTTGGTGTACCAGCAACAGCCAACATCTTTTCTACTAAGCATTTTGCTGGACTTCGACCAACAGCACCTAATAATTTTATCGTTAATTCATGCGCCGTTTCTGCTTCAAGGGAAAACAACGCTTTGCGAATTAAAGGATACATACTCGTTTACCTCTCTGGATAATTTTACTGTAATGTTAATTATAAACCCTGATAAAAAAGAGATACCAATCGGTATCTCTTTCTCACTTTACTGTAATGCTTTCTCAATCTTTTCAAACAAATCTTTAGAAAGATTTTCTACATCTCTTAAACGTTCTAAACCACGTTTCATCAGCGTTTGACGCTGATTATCATAACGTGCAAAACGAATTAATGGTTCGACTAAGCGTGCTGCAATTTGTGGATTTGAGCTATTTAAACGGATCAAAATATCTACTAAGAAACGATAGCCAGAACCATCAATCATATGGAATGCATTCAAGTTTTGTGAACAGAAGCTACCGACTAATGCACGTAAACGGTTCGGATTATTAAAGTTAAAACTTGGATGATCCATTAAATGTGTCACAATTTCTAACACATTTTCATCTGGACGAGTTGCTTGAATAGCAAACCATTTATCCATTACTAAGCCATCGTGCTGCCATTTATGTTCAAAATCAGCCAATAATTCATCACGACAAGGTAGTTGTGCTTGCACCGCTAATGCTAAAGCTGCCAATGTATCGGTCATATTGTTAGCATGAGTATAATGTTTCGCAACTAAGGTATTGCCAAAATCGGTAAAGGCTAAATAACTCAAGCAAACATTATTAAAACTACGTAGTGCAATACTTTGTTGATCAATTTGATAGGTTTCCGTTTGCGTATGGTTGTATAAACGCAAAAACGCATCTTTTAAGGTATTGGCAATGGTTTTCTGCATAAAACTACGCACCACACGAATACCAACAGGATCAATCGTTTTAAATAATTCCGCGAACTCAGTCTCTTTTGGCAAGGTCAAGATTAGGGTTGTTACTTCAATATCTTGTTGATAATTTTCAACTAAATACTGCAACGCTTGGATCAATTCTGCCGATAATTGCAATTCTTGGTTTTGTTGATAACGTTGCAAGTTTTGACGCAATTCATTAGCAAATAACATTTGCGCCGCATCCCAACGTACAAAACCATTTTCTGCAAACTTCATTAATGTAATTAACTGCGCATTGGTATATGGGAAATCTAATTTTACCGGTGCCGAAAATTCACATAATAGTGCAGGTACTGGTTGTTTATACACTGGAGAAAATTCAAAAGTTTGCTCATATTGAGTCACATTTAATACATCACTCGCTAACTCTTCACCTCTCACTTTTAACGGTTGACGCTCACCAGCAGCATCATATAACGCAATGCGCAATGGAATATGTAAATTCACTTTGTCCATTTGATCCATAGTGGATGGCGTCATTTGAGCAACATGCAAACGATAAGTTAAAGTATTAGCATCATATTCATCACTAACCGTCAATTCCGGTGTACCTGACTGACTGTACCAACGGCGGAATTGAGTTAAATCCACACCAGAAGCGCGTTCCATTGCTGACACAAAGTCTTCACAAGTCGCTGCGGTACCATCATTTTCCGCAATATAAAGCTTCATACCTGCTTGGAATTTTTCTTCACCTAATAAGGTATGGATCATTCGAATCACTTCCGCACCTTTTTCATAGACAGTAACGGTATAGAAGTTATTCATCTCAATCACTTTTTCTGGACGGATTGGATGTGCCATTGGGCTAGCATCTTCCGCAAATTGTACGGCACGCAAAAATTTCACATTATTGATACGATTAACATTACGTGAACCAGTATCAGAAGAAAACTCTTGATCGCGGAATACAGTCAAGCCCTCTTTTAAACTTAATTGGAACCAATCTCGGCAAGTAACCCGATTTCCTGTCCAGTTATGAAAATATTCATGCGCAATAACTCGTTCGACATCAAGATAATCATTATCTGTGGCAGTTTGTGGATTTGCTAAAACAAATTTTGAATTGAAAATATTCAATCCTTTGTTTTCCATCGCACCCATATTGAAGAAATCAACTGCAACAATCATATAAATATCAAGATCGTATTCGAGATCGAAGCGTTCTTCATCCCACTTCATTGATTTTTTCAAACTCGCCATTGCCCAATCAGCACGATCTAAATTGCCTTTATCGACATATAATTCTAATGCGACTTCTCTACCACTTTTGGTCATAAAAGTATCGCGCAATACATCAAAATCACCGGCAACGAGGGCAAATAAATAGCTTGGTTTTGGGAAAGGATCTTGCCATTCAATCCAATGATAACCATTGTCTAATTCACCTTGACGAATACGATTGCCATTAGAAAGTAAGAATGGATATTTAGTTTTATCGGCAATAATACGAGTGGTATAGCGTGCCAACACATCAGGACGATCCAACATATATGTAATTTGGCGAAAACCTTCCGCTTCACATTGGGTACAAAGCGCATCGCCTGATTGATAAAGCCCTTGCAAAGAAGTGTTATGTGCCGGCGATAATAGAGTTACAATTTCCAACTCAAATTTTTCAGCACTCATTTCGCTAAGATCTAGCGTTAAACTTTCATTATCTTGTTGATAATTGCTGAAGTCTGCATCATTCAATTTAATTGAAGCAAATTGGAAACTATGTCCATCTAAACGTAAACTGGTTGCTTCAGGATTAAGTTTATGTACCAACGTTTTTGCTGTAACTTTTGTCTGCTCTGGATCTAGGCGAAATTCAAGAAAAATATCACTAATCGTAAAATCGGGTTTCTTATAATCTTTTCTATATTTAGCTTTTGGTAACATAAACTTGTCCATCCATAAAACACAAAAAACGTGTGCTAGGATAAAGTTTTCTGCCTTAAGTTGCAATCTACTTTCAAGGATTTTCAACGGTTGCCATTCATAACCCAACAAAATTTATCCAGCAACAATTTATAGTCATCATATTTCACTAATAATGAAGAAATGCTATCCTTATGCCCCCAACTTATCATAAAGGAAATTACTATGGCTCAACCTCAAATTGCGATTGTAATGGGTTCCAAAAGCGATTGGAGCACCATGCAAGAAGCAGCTAATATTCTTGATCAATTACAAGTTCCTTATCACGTTGAAATCGTTTCCGCACATCGTACCCCAGATAAACTATTCCAATTTGCTGAAAATGCACAACAAAATGGCTATAAAGTTATTATTGCTGGTGCAGGCGGTGCAGCACATTTACCAGGTATGTTGGCAGCTAAAACATTAGTGCCAGTATTAGGTGTGCCAGTAAAAAGCTCTATCTTGAGCGGTGTTGATAGCCTTTATTCGATTGTACAAATGCCGAAAGGTATTCCTGTTGGTACATTAGCAATTGGCCCTGCAGGCGCAGCAAATGCAGGTTTATTAGCAGCACAAATCCTCGCTGTTTTTGATAACCAATTAAGTAATCGTTTGCGTGATTTCCGTACTCAGCAAACAGAAGATGTTTTAAATAATCCTGATCCACGTTTAATTAATTCATAATTATGCAAAAAAGCTCTCTTTATCCAACAATTTACGTTTTAGGAAGTGGTCAATTAGGCCGAATGTTACGTTACGCAGGCGCACCATTAGATATCAATGTTGTTCCACTCGATTTTCATCAACAACCTTTTACTTTAGATGATAATGCTATTGTTACTGCTGAAATTGAACGTTGGCCAGAAACTGCATTAACTAATTTACTCGCTTCTCACCCAAATTTTATTAATCAAAAGATTTTTGCACGTTTAGCAGATCGTTTAACGCAAAAGCAATTACTGGATGAGCTAAACTTAGCAACTTCACCTTGGTTACACCTCACTAAACAAACATCATGGCAACAAGTGTGGCAAGATGTCGCAGCAAAAGTGGTCGTGAAACGTCGTACTGGCGGTTATGATGGTCGAGGTCAATGGATCGTTGATCAAAGCAATACTGATGTGATTACAGCAGATTTATTTGATGAAACCATTGCTGAAGCCTTTATTCCGTTTGATGGCGAGGTATCTCTAGTCGGTGCACGCTTCGCAGACGGGCGTACTTATTTCTATCCAATTACGCAAAATTTACAACAGCAAGGTATTTTACGTTACAGTGTCATTTCATCACTTACCCCTCATTCATTACAACAAGAAGCGGAACAAATGCTCGGTAAAATTATGCAGCATTTAGATTATGTCGGTGTAATGGCAATGGAATGTTTTGTCGTTGATGGACATCTGTTGATTAATGAATTAGCGCCACGTGTTCATAACAGCGGACACTGGACACAATTGGGCGCTAATATCAGCCAATTTGAATTGCATTTACGTGCATTATTAAACTTACCAACGCCAGCTTTAGTTGCTCGTACGCCAACGGTGATGATTAATCTTATCGGTACAGAGCATCATCCAGATTGGTTAGCATTACCGTATGCACAATTGCATTGGTATGGCAAAGAAGTACGTGCAGGTAGAAAACTAGGACATATCAATATTGCACACCCTGATGTGCAACAATTAGTCAATATTTTGCAGCAAGCACAACCTTTATTACCAGAAGATTATCAATCTGGTTTGGCTTGGGCACAACAACAGCTATTAGCAAAATAAAGTGATTCTGCGCCAAGAAAGTGCTTGTCAAAGCCTTTATTTTGGCGCTATAAATAACAACCTATTCAAACACAGCAAATTTAGAGGAATATCCGATGTTTAAACATATTGAAGCAGCACCAGCAGATCCTATTCTTGGTTTAGGGGAAGCTTTTAAAGCTGAAACTCGTAGTAACAAAGTTAATTTAGGAATTGGTGTTTATAAAGATGCAAATGGGCAAACACCAATCGTTAAAGCAGTAAAAGAAGCGGAAAAACGTTTACTTGCTAATGAAAATACCAAAAACTATCTTGGAATTGATGGTTTAGCTGAATTTAACCGTCAAACACAAATTTTACTTTTCGGCGCTGATCACGATATCGTTAAAAACAAACGTGCAAAAACTGCGCAAAGCTTAGGTGGTACAGGCGCTTTACGTATTGCGGCAGAATTTATTAAACGTCAAACTGCAGCGAAAAATGTCTGGATTAGTGCACCAACTTGGCCAAATCACAATGCAATTTTTAAAGCTGTCGGTATGAACATCTGCGATTATCGTTACTATGATAAAACTACTCATGCTTTAGATTGGGATGGTATGTTGGAAGATTTAGCGAACGCGCAAGCTGGCGATGTTGTGTTACTTCATGGCTGCTGCCACAACCCAACAGGAATCGACCCAACTCCAGAACAATGGGCAACATTAGCTAAAATGTCAGCAGAGAAAGGTTGGTTACCGCTCTTTGACTTCGCTTATCAAGGTTTCGCTAATGGTTTAGAAGAAGATGCTGTTGGTTTACGTACTTTTGCTGCCAACCACAAAGAGTTATTAGTTTCTAGCTCATACTCTAAGAACTTTGGTTTATACAATGAACGTGTTGGCGCTTTCACTTTAGTTGCTGAAGATGAAGAAGTAGCAACCAGAGCGTTTAGCCAAGTGAAAACTATTATTCGTACCCTTTATTCTAATCCGGCAGCACATGGTGCAAGCGCTGTTGCTACCGTATTGGCTGACGATCAATTAAAAGCACAATGGATTGCTGAATTAGATGAAATGCGTGGCAGAATCAAAGCAATGCGCCAAAAATTTGTTGAATTATTGGCTAAACACGGTGCAAAACAAAACTTTGATTTTATTATTCAACAAAATGGTATGTTCTCATTTAGTGGTTTAAGCGCTGAACAAGTTGATCGATTAAAAGAAGAATTTGCGATTTATGCAGTCCGTTCAGGTCGTATCAATGTTGCTGGTATTACTGAGCAGAACATTGATTATCTCTGCGAAAGTATTGTTAAAGTGCTTTAATTCGCATTATGATGATTTTAGGGCGCAGATTGCGCCCTTTTTATTGTCCTAAAACTCTTCAACGACAAATTCAAACCAATCAATCACATCTTCTTCGTGAATTCCATCACGCATAAAAATATTATGCTTTTTCATCATTGATTGATCGCCAACTAAGAGAGGATGCCATTCAGGTAACGATTCTCCCTCATACAATAGACGATAAGCACAAGTTTTTGGCAACCACGTAAAATCAGGTAGATTTTTCTTAGTGAGTTTAGTGCAATCAGGCATTAACTTGAAACGTTCCGCGTAATTACCACAGCGTCCAGTATTTAAATCTAATAAATCACAAGCGATTCTTGTAAAATATAAACGCTCCCGTTTTCCTCTACCCTCAATAAATTTGCGATAACAACATTTACCACAACCATCACACAGTGCTTCCCACTCTTCTTCATTCATCTCTAATAATGTTTTTTGTTGCCAAAAATTCTCTTGCAATGCCATTTTTCTTCACTACTTCTCTCTACTTCACAAACTTCAATATCACAATAAGCTCAATTCATCATTTAGTTAAACTTATTAACAAAAAATAACCTTTTTTATAAAAAATTCTCTAAAATTTTTGTAAAAAAATAGAATTTTATCTAATTGATGAATTTTTTTACTAAATAAATTATTTGCTATTTGACGCAGCTCCTGATTTTTTGCTATATCTACTCACACAGAAAGTGATTTTAAGGAATGTCTATGATTGAACAATACTCTGCAATGCGTAACAACATCAATATGCTAGGTCATCTACTCGGTGAAACCATTAGTGATGCTCAAGGTAATGATATTTTACAACTGATTGAAAAAATTCGTATTTTATCTAAAAGTTCTCGTGCGGGCGATGAGCAAGCACGCCAACAATTGCTAAACACATTACAAAATATTTCTACTGAAAATATTATTCCAGTTGCACGCGCTTTTAGTCAATTTCTTAATCTAACTAATATCGCAGAACAGTATCAAACCATTTCTCGTCATCATACCGATGAAGTGATGTCAGAACGTTCTATCGCAGCACTTTTGACCCGTCTAAAAGCACAATCTACCGTTACCAAGGAACAAATTATCGCTGCAGTACAACAATTATTGGTGGAGCTAGTGCTAACAGCGCATCCAACTGAAGTAACTCGCCGTTCTCTTGTACACAAATATGTAGAAATTAATAACTGTTTAGAACGTTTAGAAAATGCCGATTTAACTAAAAAAGAGCGTCATCAAATTCAACGCCGTTTATTACAATTAATTGCTCAAGCATGGCATACCAATGAAATTCGCACACAACGCCCCACTCCATTTGAAGAAGCAAAATGGGGCTTTGCTGTCATTGAAAATAGCTTATGGTCAGCCGTTCCACAATTTCTACGTCAATTAAATGAAGATTTGGAAGAACATTTCCAATTCCAATTACCTGTCGATCTTGCTCCTGTACGTTTTTCCTCATGGATGGGCGGAGATCGTGATGGTAATCCGTTCGTAACAGCAAAAATTACTCAACAGGTTTTATACCTTGCACGTTGGAAAGCTGCTGAACTCTTTTTGACAGATATTCAACAGTTATCAGATGAACTTTCAATGATTGACTGTTCAGCAGAATTTAAAGCGAAATATGGTGATCATGCCGAACCTTATCGTGTTGTTGTCAAAGAATTGAGAACCCGTCTTAGCAATACCCTCAACTATTTTGATGACAAATTAGCTGATCGGACACCAATTATTGCAGAAAGCGACATCATCACTGATGACGATCAACTCTGGCAGCCATTATTCGATTGTTACCAATCTCTATCTGCGTGTGGTATGCGCATTATTGCTAATGGTTTATTACTCGACTGTTTGCGTCGTATCCGTTGTTTTGGTGTAACCTTATCACGTTTAGATATCCGCCAAGAAAGTACTCGTCATCAACAAGCAATTGCAGAAATTACCCGTTATATTGGTTTAGGTGATTATGCTCAATGGAGCGAAGAGGATAAACAAGCTTTCTTAATTCGTGAATTGAGTTCTCGTCGTCCATTAGTACCAAAAGACTGGCAGCCATCCGAAGAAACCAAAGAAATTTTGAATACTTGCAAAGTAGTGGCACAACAACCAAAAGGTATCATCTCTTGTTACATTATCTCTATGGCGCGTACCGCATCAGATGTGCTAGCTGTACATTTATTATTAAAAGAAGCAGGTATTAAATATGCTCTTCCTGTTGTGCCACTGTTTGAAACCTTAGATGATCTTGATCGTTCACACAGTGTAATGCAGCAATTATTCGACATTGGTTGGTATCGTGGCATTATCAACAATAAACAAATGATTATGATCGGTTACTCCGATTCAGCCAAAGATGCCGGAATGATGGCAGCATCTTGGGCGCAATATCGTGCACAAGAAGCATTAGTTCGATTGTGCGAAGAACGTCATATTGAATTAACTCTTTTCCATGGTCGTGGTGGTACTATCGGGCGTGGTGGTGCACCGGCGCATGCTGCTCTGCTTTCACAACCACCAAAATCACTCAAAAATGGCTTACGTGTTACTGAGCAAGGCGAAATGATCCGCTTTAAACTTGGTTTACCTGATGTAGCAGTTCAAAGCTTAGATCTCTATGCTAGCGCTATTTTGGAAGCGAACCTATTACCACCACCGAACCCACAACAAGCGTGGCGTGAAATTATGGATGAATTATCGCAAGTATCTTGTGATATTTACCGTCAAGTCGTGCGTGGTAATGAAAATTTTGTGCCTTACTTCCGCGCTGCAACACCAGAACAAGAGTTATCTCGCTTACCATTAGGTTCTCGTCCGGCGAAACGTAATCCAAAAGGTGGAGTGGAAAGTTTACGTGCGATTCCTTGGATCTTTGCCTGGATGCAAAACCGTTTAATGTTACCGGCATGGCTTGGTGTTGGCGCTTCATTGCGTACCTTATTTGAAGAAGGAAAACGCAGTACTATTGAAGAGATGTGTAAATCATGGCCGTTCTTCTCAACCAGAATCGGTATGATTGAAATGGTCTTTAGTAAAACTGACCTCTGGTTAGCAGAATACTACGATCAGCGTTTAGTGCCACAGCAACTATGGTCATTAGGGCAATCTTTACGTGAACAATTGAAAGCCGATATTCAAACCTTGCTCTCATTATCACATGAAGATCAATTGATGGCAGATTTACCTTGGGTAGCGGAGTCAATTAAATTGCGTAATATCTACACCGATCCATTAAACTTGTTACAGGTGGAACTCTTACACCGTTTGCGTAGCGGTGAAACTGATCCGGCATTAGAACAAGCCTTAATGATCACCATTACCGGTATTGCTGCTGGTATGCGTAACACTGGTTAATTATTATTTCTTATCCTACACAAGCCTTATCATAGATAATTGATAAGGCTTTTCTTATTTCATTCTCAATTTAAAGTACATAATTCTCGCTAAATCCAGTAGAATAGCGCCCTAATTTTTTGATAAAACGAGATTATGGCATTATCACATACAATTCTTTCCATTCTTGCACACCAAGCAGCAACTGGTTATGACATTAGTAAGAAATTCTCGCAAACTTATGGCTTAATCTGGCAAGCGACGCATCAGCAAGTCTATCGCGAGCTAAATCAGTTGGAAAAACAAGGATTGATCTCTTTTTCACTACAATTTCAGCAAGGAAAACCAGATCGCAAAGAGTATCAATTGACAAATGAAGGTGAACAACAGTTAAAGAAGTGGTTGCTTGAAAGCACGCTTAGCCATGGTATTTTGCGTGATGAGTTTATTTCGCGTATTTTGGCGGCGCTAAAATGTCACCCGAATATGGCGTTTACCGCAGTTAAGAAACGTGAGCAAGATCACCGACAATCAATCCATAAGATGCAACAATTAATGCTAGAATTAACTCGTCTTGAACACAAAACCTATTATGACGAATTGATGATTTTATTATTAAAACGTAGTATTCGGCACGAGCAAGTCAGTCTGCAATGGTTAGAAGAAGATTTGCTACCAATGCTACAACAAATGATACAAGAATAAATAGTTAAAAGGAGATAACCAATGACCACCGAGATGAAACTTGATCCAGATACAGCGATTGATATTGCTTATGATATTTTTCTGGAGATGGCGCCAGAAAATCTGGATCCTGCCGATATTCTATTATTTAACCTACAATTTGAAGAACGCGGCGCCGTTGAAATGGTTGAAACCAGCGATGATTGGGAAAATGAAATTGGTACTTTAATTGACCCTGATGAATTTGCTGAAGTTTGGGTTGGTTTAATTAATGATAATGACGAAATGGATGACGTCTTTGCTAAAGTGTTAATTTCTCACCAAGAGGATGATCGTCAATACCATATTATTTGGAAAGAATAAGCTATTCTTTTCTCAATAAGAAATAATGCTTTTATAAAAAGCATATCGTTTTCCTATTTATAACCGAATACAATTTAGGCATTGAAAATTACCACTCAATTAAGGAGCAAAAAATGTCTTCAATGCCTACTCGTATGCCAATGTTATTTATTGGTCATGGTTCACCAATGCTCGCCATTACCGAGAATAAATTCACACCAAAATGGCACGAAGCGGTAGCTAAAATGCCGAAACCAAAAGCGGTTCTCTGTATTTCTGCTCATTGGCAAACTGATGATGTGATGGAAACCAGTAATCCTAATCCTGAATTGATCTATGATTTTTATGGTTTTCCAGAAGAGTTATATCAAGTGCAATACTCGGCTAAATCAGATCAGGAAGTAGTTGATGCGGTACAAGATTTATTGGCAGATTTAGTGCCTTTTCAACAAGATCAACAGCGTGGCTTAGATCATGGTTGTTGGGCAGTAATGAAGCATCTCTACCCTGATGCCAATATTCCAGTTATCCAATTGAGTTTGTGTTACCGTTTAACTCCGCAATCACATATTGCGTTGGCTAGACAATTAGCAGTACTTCGCCGAAAAGGTGTGTTGATTTTGGGTAGCGGTAATCTCATTCACAATTTGCGTTTACTGGATTGGTGCAATATGGATACACCGAATTATGGATTTGATTGGGCGAAAAATGCACAAAACTTGTTGTTAGATTTAATTGAAAAACACGATTTAGCAGCATTAGCCAATTATCAAGCGTTAGGTGAAGATGTGATGAAAGCGATTAATAGTGGCGAACACTTTTTACCATTGCTCTATATTTTGGCATTACGTGAACAAGATGAGCCATTAACTATTTTTAATCGTGAATTTGTTGGTGGTTCTTTGGATATGACGTGTGTGAAAATTGGTAATTAATAAAATATCTAATTCGTTTATAAAAGATATTATTAAACTCTTATTTCTTAATTAAGATTTAGGTTTCGCCCTAAAGGGCGAAACCCAATTTATTGTTGAATAATCCGCACTTCTAAAGAATCACCTTGTTTCAATTTCTCATCAACACGTGCAGTTTCAACACAAAGCATAGTGCGATAACCATTCTCGCTAATCGCACTAGTTGGCGCTGTCCATGGATTCCACACCACGACATTACTCGCATTATGATGCTCTACTTCAATAAAACGTTTATGCGCTTTATCTTCAATATGATTAATACGATTTTCACCAGAATAAATATAATCAGTATGTTTACTAATTGTTAATGGTGAAGGTACTTCAACCACAGCATCTGCCACTCTATCCATACATTGTTTTGGCAAACCAAAAATCGTTGTTTGTTCAATATCACCAATATTGAAATAAGTATGTAACGCCACTTGCGCTTCATCTTTCGCTAATTGGGTAAATTTCACGCGGCAATCTTCAGCAAATGACATTCTTACTCGCGCAATCGCAATATTGTTTTCTGAATATAAGCCAAAGATTAATTTCACTTCATGTTCACTGACTTGCCAATCGCTTAACACCCATTGGCGAATACGTGCAAAACCATGCGCTGGTTGTTGCGCACCACCAAACCATGGGTAACACAAAGGAATCCCGCCGCGAATTGCGACACCTTGTTTAAACGGTTCTGCCTCGCTTAGCCATAATAGATCTTGTGCTGATGATTTTGGTTGCCAACTTAATAATTGTGCGCCTTGTAAAGAAATAATCGCCTTGCCTGTGTTATGTTCCACTACAATCATTGATATTTCGTTGTAACGTTGCAGCGAAATATTAGGATGAATTTGTTCGATAAACTCCATTTTATTAAATAATGAGAATGTCATTTCTATTAACCTCAATGATAAAAAATATTGGCGCTAGCATAGATCGATTACTGTTTGAAAAAAAGTTATAATCTGAAAAATCTAATTTTTCTTGAGATAAATTAAAATTTGTTCAAAAAATAGCCCGCAAAGATGTCAAAAAAACAACAGCTCAAGCAAATTTTTTCTAAAGATGGCTTATTAAGCCAATCCATTACGCAATTTCAACCTCGTAACGAGCAAATTGAAATGGCGCATACCGTCTTAGAAACGATTGAGCAAAAATCACAATTAATTATTGAAGCTGGCACAGGGACAGGAAAAACGTTTGCTTACTTAATTCCAGCTCTATTAAGCCAACAAAAGGCTATCATTTCGACTGGTTCAAAAAATTTACAAGATCAGCTTTTTCAGCGTGATTTACCCACCATTACTAAAGCAATGGGGTTTAGTGGCAAAATTGCCTTACTAAAAGGTCGCGCCAATTATCTCTGTCTAGAACGTTTAGATCGATTACACACGCGCGGTTTTATCGGTGATCGTTCATTACTAAATGACTTTCGAGCACTTCAATCTTGGCGTAATGCAACCAAAAGTGGCGATTTAAACGAATGTACTGCTCTTGCCGAGGATAGCGCTTTAATTCCACAAATTGTAAGTACAGCGGAAAACTGTCTAGGTTCAGACTGCCCTTTTTATAAAGATTGTTTTGTCTTAAAAGCACGTAAAAAAGCGCTTGATGCTGATCTCGTTGTTATCAATCATCATCTCTTTTTTGCCGATATGGCGATTAAGGAAGAGGGCTTTGGTGAATTGATCCCTAATGCACAAATTATTATTTTTGATGAAGCACATCAATTACCTACCATTGCCTGCCAATATTTCGGGGAAACGCTAAGTTCTCGCCAACTATTTGAACTCTGTCACGATACGGAAATTGTTTATCGTACTGAACTAAAAGATATGAAACAGCTCGGCACTGCAGCCGATATTGTGCAAAAAGTGGTACAAGATTTTCGCTTATTATTAGGAATAGAAAATCAACGTGGTGATCTGCGCCAATTATTCTCACAAGAAAAAGTCGTCGCTTCGTTTCAGTTATTACAGGAAAAGCTGTCATTTTTATTAGAAGCTGCCCGCTTCGGTGAAAAACGTTCTGAAACTCTCGATAAAATTATTGAACGCATTACAGCGCTATTAGACCTAGCTGGCCGACTGCAACAGGTTCAGCAAGTAGGTTATTGTTATTGGTTTGAAACCTTTAATAAACACTTTAGCTTACATATTACGCCTTTAACGATTGCCGACAAATTCCAACAGCAGATTAATAAGCAAGAGGCGGCTTGGATTTTCACTTCTGCCACGCTTGATTCAGGTGATAATTTTAGTCATTATGCTGCAGATTTAGGAATTACGGCTGCCCAGAAAAAAATCTTACATAGCCCATTTAATTATCCTGAACAAGCGCTTTTGTGTATTCCTCGTTATTTGCCAGAAAGCAATCGTCAGCATACTTTAGAACAATTGGCAAAAATGTTATTACCAATTATTGAAGCGAATCAAGGAAATTGCTTCTTGTTATGTACCTCCAATTTTATGATGAAAGGTTTTGCTGATTATTTGCGTACACATAGTAAATTGAATGTATTACTGCAAGGAGAAACCAGTAAAAGTCAGCTATTACAACAATTTACACGTAAAAAGCATTCGGTATTGGTAGCCACACAAAGTTTTTGGGAAGGTGTTGATGTGCGTGGTGATGCGCTTTCCTTAGTGATTATTGATAAATTGCCTTTTGCAGCACCAGATGAACCTTTGCTGAAAGCGAGAATGGAAGATTGTCGTTTACAAGGCGGTGATCCTTTCTATGATATTCAACTGCCAGAAACCATTATCACCTTAAAGCAAGGTGTTGGGCGCTTAATTCGCGATGTTAATGATCGTGGCGCAATTATTATTTGTGATGCTCGTTTAGTAATGCGTCCTTATGGACAGCTCTTTTTAAAAAGTTTACCGCCAGCACAGCGTACTCGTGACCTTGGAAAAGTGGTACAATTTTTGCAAAAAATTAGGAATAAACAATGATGAAACCAACTTTACTTGCATTAGACACCTCAACTGAGGCTTGTTCTGTTGCCCTGTTATATCGTAATGAATTAACTTATTTAGAAGAAATTGCGCAACGCACCCACACTCAACGCATTTTACCTATGGTGGATCAGTTACTGCAGCAATCTGGTTTGCAATTATCACAACTAGACGGTTTAGTACTAGGACGTGGCCCCGGTAGTTTTACTGGAGTGCGTGTTGGGGTTTCCGTCGCACAAGGATTGGCTTTGGGTGCAGACTTACCGATTTATCCAGTTTCGACCTTAACCGCAATGGCGCAAGCTGCCTATGAAACTGAACAAGCTACTCACGTTTTGAGTGCGATTGATGCCAGAATGAATGAAGTTTACTTTGCTCAACTTAAACATCAAAAAGTCACAATCGACAGTAATCAATATGATGATTGGCAGTTGTTACAAGCAGAACAAGTCATAGCGCCTGAATTATTAAGCCAGCAATTAACAGGGATAAGCGATGATTATTACAAAACTGGTACAGGCTGGGCAGCTTATCCTGCCTTAAATTCAATTCCAGGCAAACTTTCGCAAGTTACGTTACCAGCGGCACGTTATATGTTGTCATTAGCACTACTTGCTTATGCTAAACAACAGTCTGTCACTGCAACAAAGATCGAACCAATTTATTTACGTAATGAGGTAACATGGAAGAAGTTACCGGGTAGGGAATAACAATTGTGATAAAAAACGGGCTGTAAATTACAGCCCATTCTCTTATATCAAGTTCAAAATTATTTTTTCTCTAAACTTAAAAGATCGCTGGTTTCTAAAGAAGATTTATCCTCAATTTTCATCGTATCTTTTAAGCATTGCTGGCGAATTTGTTGTGCAGCAACAGCATCATTTGCTTTTTCTGCTAAATAGGCAGCAACAGTATAATCTTGCACTTCAAGAACTGATTTATCTTCAAATGCCAACACTTTAGCAAAGGCTTCGCGTGCTTTATCAAACTGATTAGCTCGTAATAATAAATACCCTTTGGCACGTGCAAAACCACAAGCAATAGGCCCTGTGACATCAGTTTTATCGCTTACTTTTTCTAACAATTTCACTAATTTTTCACTGTCGCTTACTTGTAAACGTGCTACCTGTGCTAAGAATGATGACATATCACTACTATCAATACGTTTCAGATTCTCTAACACTAACTGATAAGCTGATTGATGATCATCACTATCAATTAAACGACGAATCATACCAACAATAACATAACTATCTTGACGGCGAGAGCGAGGTTGATCCGGCCACCAATTTAGTAACCCCTCTACACCCTCTTCATTCATTTTTTCATCTAATAAACCGTCTAAGACTTGGTGATATAACTCTTTAAAACCATCTCCAGTATATAAGCCACTTTTCGCTATTTGCGGTAATAACTTATCTAATGCGGAATATGCATGCGAACGAAGATAGATCGTAACAGCTAAACGTAATACTTCAACATTTTGCGGTGCTAATACAAGCAAGCTATCCACCGCAGTTCTCGCAGTCGGCAATTTATTTTGCTGTAATAAAATACGTGTACGCGCTAATTCCACAATAAGATTATCTGGACCAGCTAATTCTGTTGCTTCAATCAGATATTTATTAGCGCTAAATTCATCACCACGTTGTTGTGCCGCTTCTGCCGCTTTTACAAAATTCAGAATTGGTTCCGATGAATGTTTAGCATTTTTACCAATTAATTTTTCTGCTTTAGCGTAATTACCCTCATCCATTTTCACAAAACCTTGCAAAATTTGTTGTTGAGCTTTACGTCTTTTACGCACAGAAAACCAATTATAGGTACCGCTACTAAGACGGAAGAAACGGGTAATTACCCACTCAATTCCATAAACAAGAGCTAATGCAATTACAAAGAACACCACTAACATTGTAATACTCATTTCAATGCTAAGCGTGTCAGTTAAGATACGAACATAACCTTGCTTGCCCGAAATATACGGCCCTGCAATAAAGCCCACCAGCAAGATTAACATCAAGAATAATACTCTAAACATATGCTCTTTCTCCTACTATTCTGTTTTCGCTGGTTGTTCAGGAGCGGCGTTTTCTGACGCACTTGGTTGCTGCTCTTCGGCTTGATCTTTAGTTTCAGAAGTATTTGCTGGTTCTGACGCTTGCGGTTGTGCAGCTTCTGGATTTTTTTCCTTCGCTTTGGCTTCTTCTGCTTTATTCTCTTCTAAAATCGTTGGATTTGCCTTCATTTCCACTTTTTCAATCTTATGTGGTTGTTTATGCAAAATCTCATCTAAAATAGTTAAGCTTTCAAAGGTATTTGGCGCATCAACATAAATTGACTCTTCAGAAAGATCATCTAATTGTTGTAAGAAACGTTGTACCAATACACTATCCGTATTGAAATAACTTCTTACCCAAGAGGTCACCACTTCTAATGAACTCTTATAAAGTTCATTTTGCTGACGTGGTACTGCCAATAGAGCAATTTGTAAACGCAAACGGATATTTTCACGCAAATAAACATCTTGATTTGGCGCTAACAACGCTTTCTCAACTGGATCCCGCGGTTGAATACGAATAAAGTGATTCAAGAACGAAGTTGCTGATTTTTGCATATTTGTACGCCAATCACTAATCGAATCAGATAACTCGCCATTATCATCAGTTGCATTATCACTAGAAAGATCAAGCACTTCCAAATCATCAACCGCATTCGCTAATTGCGATAATTTTTGCATAATCGCATTCTGATCAACATCATTAACATCAGCAAGACGTTTTAAATCTTGAGCAATCGCAGTACGTACACTAATCGCACGTGGATCAGAAACATCATTCAGCACACTATCAGCTTCTTTCAACAACGAAATCGCCGTACTCAAATCATTATCAATGATCAAT
This sequence comes from Gallibacterium salpingitidis, assembly GCF_001678495.1. GTDB lineage: Bacteria > Pseudomonadota > Gammaproteobacteria > Enterobacterales > Pasteurellaceae > Gallibacterium > Gallibacterium salpingitidis. Next base: position 15,335 of record NZ_JTJL01000008.1, on the reverse strand, counting down.
TTACGCTGCGCATTGCTTAATAAGAAATCCGCTTCCGACATTAACCATTCATTTGGTTGGCTTTCTGCTTTATCTGCCACTGCTTTATTTAATTGCGACTGTAACGCAATAATTTGTTGTTCCGTAATTCCGCGATTTTGCTGCAATGAATCCAACGCTGTTTTAGTCGCAGCCAACTCATTTGTTGTATTGACTAACGCATTTTTCACTGCATCAAATTCGGCTTTACTTACTGTATCAGTTGGTGTCGCTTGCGCAGTTGCTTGTTGTTGAGATTCTAAAGTCGCAATCTGTTGTTGTAATTGATTGAGCTGTTGTTGCCCTAAATAATAACCAGCACCACCAACGCCCAATGCGACTAATAATGCTAATAAGGCAATGCCTTTACCACCAGAAGATTTTTTCGTTTCTTCTTTATCAGAAACTTTACTTTTTTGTGGTTGGGAATGATTTTCTGCTGCTGTTGTAGTTTTGACTGTTTCCACTTTTTTACTTTCCGCTTTATTTTCAGCTTTTTGTGGTTCTTTTTTCACGTCTGCTTCTTTTTTTGATGGGTTAGTTGTTGAATTATCTGTTTGAGGTGTTGTGACATTTTCAGTTGAATTTGTTTCACCTGTGCTAGGAGTAACCTCTGCATTTACCTCTGTATCTTTTTGAATATCAGTTTCATCATGTTGTTTTTTCATCGCTACTCCTACTTTATTATTTATCTCGTGAATGGGGATAAAACGATAATATCGCTTTCAATAAACTAGCATTGTCTGCCTTTTCAGTGAGAATCACTTTATCTTCTTGCCAACCCGCTGTTATTGCTAATTGTGCAATCCGATCACTAATCACCACCAACTTACAATTTAATAACCAATTATGTTCACTTTTAGGAATAAAATCCAGTAAATACCGTAAAATTTCGCCACTAGTCACCACAATCGTATCAATGCCTGCACGCGAAAATAACATTAATTCTTTTTCATCCAATTGTTGCAATTCGCGATGGTAGCAAGCCACCATTTCTACATTAGCACCTTGCTGTGCCAATTGCTCTGGTAATAATTCTCTTCCTTGCTGCCCGCGTAAAATCAATATATTTTTCTGTTGACACTCTTGTAGCAATGGTAACGCTAATACGCCTTCGCTATTTTCTTGCGCAAATGGATAATGCACCGGTTGCTGCGTTGCTGCTGTTAATAACATCGCTGTTTTACGCCCTACCGCGATATACGATAAATCAGTACGCCATGAAAAACCTGTATTTTTCAACGTTTGTTCCGCATAATACACCGCATACTGTGATACACAAATCACGCAATCTCCAGCATTTAATTGTTGCAATTTTTGTGGCAATTGATTGATTTGTTCACCAGCAACAATTTTAATAAAAGGCGCGTGAATCGCGGCAATACCTTCACGATTTAACATTTCTGTTAAAACTTGACCCGATTCTTCCGGACGTGTAACTAGAATGCCCATAAACTTAAACTAACGCCTGTGCTAATAATTTTTCTGCACCTTGTGCTAACAAGGATTCTGCAACTTGGATACCTAATTGCACTGCTTGCGATCTTGGCGCTACTCCTTCTGCACGCAAAACCTCACTACCATCAACCGCACCTACTAACGCACGCAAATGAAGTTGCTCACCTGACAAAATAGCATAACCAGCAATAGGCACCTGGCAGCCACCTTGCAAACGATTATTCATTGCTCGTTCTGCGATAACACGATCCCAAGTATCTTGGTGTAATAAAGGTTTCAATAATTGATTAACCCACTCATCATCAACGCGGCATTCTACGCCTACGGCGCCCTGTCCAACTGCTGGTAAAGAGGTTTCAGCTTCAATAAAACTACGAATACGCTGCTGTTCACCTAAACGGATTAACCCTGCGGCAGCTAAAATAATTGCATCATATTCGCCATCATCTAATTTTCTTAAACGTGTTCCGACATTACCACGTAATGTTTTCAATTCCAGATCTGGACGTAATGCTTTTAACTGACATTGACGGCGCAAACTCGACGTTCCAACTACGGCATTCTGCGGTAATTCTACTAATGAAGCATATCGATTGGAAACAAAGGCATCACGCGGATCTTCTCGTTCACAAATGACACTTAAATGTAATCCTTCTGGAAATTGCATTGGTACATCTTTCATTGAATGAACCGCAATATCCGCTCTATGCTCCAATAACGCTAATTCTAACTCTTTAACAAATAACCCTTTACCACCAATTTTAGCTAATGGTGTATCTAATAACACGTCACCTTTTGTCACCATTGTGACTAATTCAACAGTAAGTTGTGGATATAAAGATTCTAATTGTTGTTTGATAAAATTGGCTTGCCATAAGGCTAAAGGACTTTGCCGAGTTGCAATACGGATAACATCTTTTTGCATAATTCACTCTTTTATGATTAACTTATTATTCATTGTTTTAATGAATTTATATCCTATCATTGTTGCCTGACGTTGTCAGTGCTTAGAAACAGAATCTTCATTGAGTTTAATCAAAAACTTCGCATCTGAACTAGCTCGAGTATTTACCAAGTTATCTAGAAGTGTTAAAGTTTTGCGCCGTTGATGAGATTAAAGTATTTATCATTACAGAGATCATACATAGCTAATGAACAATCTAGAAGTTGCCAAGAAAAAGGTTGAACAATTAGACAACATTCGTTTAGAGCGTGCTTTAGCAGGTGCACCAAACGAATTTCAATATGTTCTTAACTTAGTTTGCGTCTTATTGCACCACAATATTCCTGAGTTACCAGGATATGTCGAAGGGGCACCTTTTGGCATTGTTAATTTTCATTACAATCTCTATCAAAAAAATTATCTCTCTTCGACGCTATCTAATACCACTTTATTCTCTTTAGAACATCAACCGCAACCCGTTGCCAGTTTATGCGGAATTTATGCAATGGGTAGTTTAGGATCGATTACCCAAACTTCTCGTTCAGATTTAGATTTATGGGTTTGTGCTTCACGTACTTTAACCCAACCACAACTCGATAAATTACAACAAAAATTCACCTTGGTTTGTCAGTGGGCGCACAACGTAGGCGTAGAACTTAATCTGTTTTTAGTCGATCAAGACCGTTTCCGTTGCGGACAAGCCGTTGATTCTTTATCCAGTGACAATTGTGGCTCTAGCCAATATATGTTGCTACTAGATGAATTTTATCGTTCCGCTATTCGTTTGGCTGGTCGTCCATTGCTTTGGTTACATCTCGCCGTAGAAGATGAAACAAAATATGATGACACAGTGAAACAATTAGTTAATGAAGGAAAATTGAACCCTAATGAATGGGTTGATTTCGGTGGCTTAGGTAGTTTATCGGCTAATGAATATTTCGGTGCAACCTTGTGGAATCTCTACAAAGGTATTGATTCGCCCTATAAAGCCGTTATCAAAATTTTATTATTAGAGTGTTATTCGTGGGAGTTTCCCAACACTCGTTTAATTTCACATCAGTTCAAATTGGATTTATTACAAGATCGCACAGTCAATCATCATTTTGATCCTTATATGGCAATGTTGGACAAAGTAACGCATTATTTAACCGTTACCAATGATCCTGAACGTTTGGATAATGTACGCCGTTGTTTCTATATTAAAGCTTGTGAAGATATTGATAATGCTGAATTAACTGGTAATTGGCGCTTAACGCTTTTAATGCGCCTTGCGCGCCATCAATGGAAATGGGATTCCAATACAATCCAAGAATTAAATGAAAGAAAGCATTGGAAAATTAAACAAATCCGTCGTAGTTATAACAGCATTGTTAATCTATTGATGTGCAGCTATCGCCAATTAATGGATTTTGCCCGTAAATATAATATCTCTGGCGGCGGTATTATTCCTGAAGATATCAGTATTTTGACTCGCAAATTGTATGCTGCATTTGAAGAGTTACCAGGGAAAGTTACTCTTTTTAATCCTGCTATCGTGACCGATATTGCTGAAAAAGAGCTCACTTTCGTTGAAGCGACTGGTAATTCAGTAATGCAAAAAGGCTGGTATCTGCTCAATCAAGAACCAAAAATTTCGTCATTATCGAAATATCGCCACGTTGAATATAATCCAAACCTGAATAAATTGGTTTGTTGGGCATATTTTAATGGTCTATTAACTGCAGAAACTAATCTGCACATTATCAGCAACACTGTATCCTTAGAAACATTACAGCAATTTGTTGAAGATCTGCGCGACACATTCCCAACCGAAGTTTCACCGGCGACCAATAGTGATCTCTATCAACCTTGTGAAATTCGTAATCTGGCAGTCATTGTCAATTTAGTGCAAGACCCGACCAAAGACGAATCCTTGATTGATCACCATTTCCGTCTGCAACCAAAGCATCTTTTCAACAATTTAACGGCTAAACAAACTAAGCTAATTGGCAGCATTGATTTTACTTATCGCAATTTATGGAATGAAATTCGCACCTTGCATTTTGAAGGGCCAAGCGCGATTTTCCGCGCCTTAAAGGTGTTATCAAATAAAATTTATCGTAGTTCTGTACCATTACAATCAGTGAAAGTGTTCTGTTACAGCCGTCGCTATCGTAATATTATTCGTCGTTTTACCAGTGAATTAATTGATCGTTGTATTAATATCCAAACTAGTAATCTGATCAATAGTAATCAATTAAATACGCTCTATGTTGCAAGCGAAGTTTGGAATAACTTCTTCCATCGCGATAAGTTGAATATCACTAAAGAACTGCTTAGTGAAAGTGGTTTGACACCTATTTCTACTAATAATGATGAATTGAAATACCCACAGGCGATTGAATACTATTCTAATGAAGGGTTCTTACAATTCTTCTTTGAAGACAATCCGGATAAAACATTTAACATCTATATTTTAGATGAAAGTAATCAACTTGAAGCTTATTACCACTGCGAAGGGGTAAAAAGTCAAAAAATCGAGGAAATTAATCAAATTTATCGTGCTGCAACTAATGGAGAAAACAGTACACCATTCCAAGTATCAAAGAATAATTTTAATTACCCACAGTTTTATCAAATAAACCATATACATGGAAAAACAACTGTCACACCTTATCATTCTGTAAACACTTTTAACAATTAATGATTTTGGTAAACAAAAATTGATTATTTTTAATCTATATCAAAGATTTTCTTACTTATAGAAAAATTTGTTAGTGAAAAGAACACGTTTTTTCCTGTTCGTATGATAGTATGTGCAAGATTTTTTTGAATACTCCTCAAAAGGGACAAATATAATGAAAAAAACAACTATTTTAGTCATTGATGATCATCCTCTTATTCGTAGAGGGATTACTCAACTGTTACAACTCGATGAATCTTTTGAAGTTTTGGCGGAAGCTAGCAATGGTACAGAAGGATTAGCCTTAGCGAAAAAACTTTCACCAGATATGATTATCCTAGATTTAAATATGAAAGGTATGTCTGGTTTAGATGTATTAAAAGCATTACGCCTTGATGAAATCGATGCCAGAATTGCGGTATTAACCGTTTCTGATTCACGTTCTGATATTTTTGCGCTAATTGAAGCTGGTGCAGACGGCTACTTATTAAAAGATACCGAACCAGATACTTTATTAGTTCAATTGAAAAAAATTGCTGAAGGACAAGTTGTACTTAGTGATGCAGTGAAACAACGTTTACTAGAACAACACTCCTCTAATGATCCATTACAATTATTGACTGATCGTGAAATGGATGTCTTAAAACTGATCGCTACTGGCCTTTCTAATAAACAAATTGCTTCGCAATTATTTATCTCCGAAGAAACCGTAAAAGTGCATATTCGTAACTTGCTACGCAAATTAAATGTACATTCTCGTGTAGCAGCGACAGTGCTTTATTTAGAAAATCGCGGTTTAGATTAATCTTCGTTTTGGCAGGCGTAATACAGATGTGGCTTTGCAATAAAAATAAACAAATATTGCAATGTTCCTCATTAAGAAAAAATAATTTATTGCTATAATAGCCTGCCATAATCATCATCTGCTTAATATGTGACTGGGTAAAAATAGATGAAGTTTTTCTCTTTTTGTTTAAGTTTATTGCTATTGTTCTATACACCATTTGCTGCTGCTGATTGGAAACAAGTAGGTAAAGCTGAATATAATTGGGGTCCATTCCACATTTATACCGTTTCTCTTTTTACAGAAGATGGCAGTTATAGCAGCGGACAACGACCATTAATGTTACGCATTAAATTTGCTAAACCAGTCGAAGGGAAAAATTTCGCGATCTCAATGGTCAAAGAGATGAACTTAGAAGCACTGAAAACAGAAGAAGTGGATCAGCTTAGAAAACGTTTAATTAATAATTTCCCAGATTTCAAACCTGATGATGTCTTAAACTATATTGCATTAGATAAAGATGGCTACTTTGTGTTAAATGATACTGTTTTATCGGAACACTTTGACCGTTCTTTCAACCACCAATTTGTTTCTATTTGGTTAGATTCAGAAAGCAGCTTTAAACAATTACAGCCGCGCCTATTGGGTGAAGATAAAGATAAAGAGAAAGAGAAAGAAAAAGAGAGTGCAATCGCACAAGCAAACAGCAACGCTAAACCAGATCCAATGAAACCGGGTGCACTTCATGCTGCTGCAGAACAAGTTGCAGCAGAAAATGGCAACAAATTAACTAATTTTGCTGATGTAGCGCCAACAACTACAACGGCACCAGCAGCAAAATCAGAAGAAAAAGCCACTGCAACAACGAATAAAGTTGAAAACAGTGCCGAAGCAACTACCACAGTAGAAAAAACAACACAAGCTACGACAACAACGCAATCAACTGAGAACAAAACAGTGAATACAGAAAAACCATCAGATAAACAATCTGCTGAAAACAAAACTGAACAGACAAAAACAGCAGCAGTCCCTACAACTGAAAAAGTAGAGAACAAAGCAGATACTGCAACAGCAACACAAGATGCGAAAAATACGGATGCTACTCAAAAACAAGATGAAACAAAAGCAGCTACACCAGCTCAACAACAAGCCACTCAACCTGAAGCGACGGCTGAAGAGAAAGATAATCAAGATAAAGGCAAAGCAGAAACAGATAAACCTGCTGCGGAGGAACCAAAAGTCGATCCTGAACAGCCAATCGAACCTCCACAAGAAGTGGATCCGATTATGCCTTATCAAAAACAATACTATTGCTAATTTATGTTTCAATTACAAATTAAGCGAATCTATCAACCCATCGCAACAAACGATGGGTTTCGCATTTTGGTCGATCGACTTTGGCCACGTGGTATAAAAAAGGAAACCGCACAACTCGATTTATGGGCAAAGAATATTGCGCCATCGCCACTGCTACGCAAATGGTTTAATCACGAAGCAGATAAATTCACTGAATTTGCTCAACAATATCAACAGCAATTAACTCAAAATCCTGAAGTCCAATCATTTGTAGAGCTTTGCTATCAGCAATTACAGCAACAGAATGTCACCTTACTCTATGCTGCGAAAGATCCTTGCTGTAATCACGCCCTTATTTTGCAACAATGGCTATTGAAACAATTTGAATAAATTTGATCTAGTTCTCATTTCTACGGTTTATCCGTATAAGTTATTTTGATATATCACAAAAAGTTCCCATTAACTCTCTATTTATTGATTTTTGTCAAACTTTTTCTTACCCAAAAGGGGTATCTTGAGCAAGTCATATGACAAACAAGAACAAAACCTATTATTCATTCACGGAGGGTTATATGAAAAAATTAGCACTAGCAATTGCAACTTCTACTGCTCTACTCGCTGCATCATCAGCGGCAATGGCTCACCAAGCTGGCGATATCTTCGTTCGTGGTGGTCCAATTTTAGTCGTTCCAAATACAGATACTCATCGTTACGCAAATAACGCACTTCCTTATGATTTTGATGTAAATAGCAATCTACAACTTGGTTTAACTGGTACCTATATGATCACCGATAACCTTGGTGTGGAATTATTAGCCGCTACTCCATTTAGTCATGAAATTAAACAAGCTGGATTGGGAACAATTGCTAAAACTAAACAATTACCACCAAGCCTTTATGTACAATATTATTTCTTAAATGCGGATTCACCAGCTCGTCCATATGTAGGTGCTGGTATTAACTATACTACTTTCTTTAATGAAAAATTTACTTCAACTATTTCTAATACAGATTTTTCTGCTTTTGGATTACCTAAAATTGATGCTAAGAATTTAAAATTAAAAGATTCTTGGGGTCCTGTAGTCAATGCTGGTATTGATATTAAACTCACTGACAATTTATTCCTTAACACCTCTATTTGGTGGGCAAAAATCAAAACTAAAGCAAAATTTGATGTATATGATCAAGCTTCTGGTCAATTCCTTACTTCTCAAGAAGCTCGTGTAACCTTAGACCCAACTGTATTCTTCGTTGGTTTAGGTTATAAATTCTAATTTGATTTAGACTTTTCTGTTTTGTTGTTAAGCCATAGCATTTCGCTATGGCTTTATTTTTGCCAAATTTCCTTTTCCCTCAGTGCGATCAGTAGTATAGTGCTTACCATTTTTCTACCCTAATAAGGAGTTGTTATGGGAAAAATTCTTTTTGTGAGTGGCATTGATACCGAAGTCGGTAAAACAGTCGCTACTGGTGTTTATGCTAAAAAGTTAATGGAACAGGGTTTTTCAGTCATTACCCAAAAAATGATCCAAACTGGCTGTGAAAAAATTTCTGATGACATTCTCGTCCATCGCAAAATTCAACAAATCGCCTTAACAGAAGAAGATTTAGCTGGTATCACTTGCCCCTATTTATTCCATTATCCTTGTTCACCACATCTTGCCGCTAAAATGGAAAATCGCCACATTGATCCCGCTTATATTACGGAAAAAACTCAACAATTAGCGCAGCGCTATGATTATGTTCTATTAGAAGGTGCTGGTGGTTTGGCGGTACCTTATCGTGATAATGAAACTACGCTCGATTTTATCGCCAAATATCAATATCCATTAATTTTGGTCACTTCTGGTAAGCTCGGCAGCATCAATCACACTTTGCTCAGTTTAATGGCGTGCCAAAGCCGTAACATTCCAGTTCATACTGTTATTTATAACCGTTTTCCAGAAAAAGATCCGTTAATCGAACAGGATACACAACATTATTTGCAACAATATTTACAACAATATTGGTCACAAACTGAATTCGTTTTATTAGAAAAATTGAATTTTTAAAATTTCATTTGACATTCCGTTCATTAACGGATATTTATATAAACGTTTTGTAGCACAACGCTACTGCAGGAGAGGCGCGGAACTCAGGTCGTTATTTTTAGGTCTGGAGCCAGTGAGAAATAATCAGGGGAGTTTCGCCGAGATAAACAATTTTCCAGAGAGTTGTTTATCGGCTATTAGGGCTGAATCCCTAAGGCTGTCATCGGTAAACGATGGAGGGCTTCTGAACATCATTGACGTTTCATATCTCTTCCAGTTTTCCTTAGATCTTCTGTAATAAGCAATTTTTATTCACAACATTATTATTTAAGGAAATCTTATGTCTCATTTATCTGTTGCAAAATTTGGGGGAACTAGCGTAGCTAATTACGCTGCAATGCAATCTTGTGCCAAAATCGTGATGGCTGATCCAAACACTCGCGTGGTAATTCTTTCTGCTTCTGCCGGAGTCACTAATCTTTTAGTAGCGTTAGCAAATGGTTGCGAAAAAGAAGAAAGAGAATCGCTTGTTAATCAAGTTAGACAAATTCAATACAATATTTTAAATGAATTAAAAAATGCAGCAGTATTACGTGAAGAGATTGACCGTTTACTCGATAATATTGAATCTTTATCTGATGCTGCTTCATTAGCAACTTCACCAGCATTAATTGATGAAATCATCAGCCATGGTGAAATGATGTCAACATTAATCTTTGTTGAGGTTTTACGTGAACTTGGAGCAAATTCAACTTGGGTTGATGTCAGAACATTAGTTGCTACCAATGACAATTATGGTAAAGCGGCGCCGAATGATGAATTAACTCAACAAAATTGTGATCGTGTGTTAAAACCATTAATTGAACGTGGCGATCTTGTCATTACACAAGGCTTTATTGGTCGCGCACCAAACGGTAAAACCACTACATTGGGTCGTGGCGGTAGTGACTACTCTGCAGCATTAATTGCCGAAGTCTTAAAAGCGGATGATGTGTTAATTTGGACTGACGTAGCAGGTATCTATACTACTGACCCGCGTATTGCACCAGCAGCACAAAAAATTGACACAATGAGTTTTGCTGAAGCAGCAGAAATGGCAACCTTTGGTGCAAAAGTATTACATCCAGCAACATTATTACCAGCAGTACGCAGTAATATTCCAGTCTATGTTGGTTCAAGTAAAGCACCAGAGCAAGGCGGTACTTGGGTAACTCGTGATCCACAACCGCGTCCACTATTCCGCGCCATTGCATTACGCCGCGATCAAACTTTATTAACACTTTCTAGCTTAAGTATGTTACACGCACAAGGTTTCTTAGCGAATGTATTTAATATCTTGGCAAAATACAAAATTTCGGTAGATACCATTACCACTTCTGAAGTTAGCGTGGCATTAACCTTAGATAAAACTGGTTCCGCCTCATCTGGAGCAGAACTTCTTTCTAACGAATTACTTGCTGAATTAAGCGAAACTTCTTCAGTAAAAGTTGATACTGGTTTGTCATTAGTCGCACTAATTGGTAATGATCTTCACGTGGCTGCCGGCGTAGCAAAACGCCTATTTGGTACCATTGCAGAATACAATGTGCGTATGATTAGCTATGGTGCAAGTACCAACAATATCTGCCTATTAGTACAAAGCGAACATGCCGATGAAGTTGTGCGTAAGCTACATCAAGAACTTTTTGAATAATCTATCTAATTGTCCTCATTTTGATCTTGCCCTTGTTTTCACAAGGGCTTTTTTCTGCAAAAATGGTTAAAAAACAACCTCACTTCATAAATTTTGTGATTGATCTCTCAATAATGAAATAAAACTTCATTTTATTTAAAAAAATGATGTATATTAATCATCAGTAAAAAGTGCTTGCTTTATACAGTCATTTGTATGACTTGCTACTTTTCCCAACAATCTAACTCTTATAGGAGAAACGCAATGAAATTTAAAAAATTACTACTTGCTACACTTTGTATGGGCATCTCTGCAACCGCATTTTCTGCAGATTTTAACCTTAAAATGGGTTTAGTAGCGGGACCAACATCTAACGAAGTAAAAGCTGCAAAATTCTTCGCTGATGAAGTTAAAGCAAACTCTAAAGGCAAAATTGAAATCTCTGTTATCGATAGCGGACAACTTGGTGACGACCGTTCAATGATCAAACAATTAGGCGATGGTGCATTAGACTTCACATTCGGTGAATCAGCTCGTTTCCAACTCTTCTATCCAGCAGCTGAAGTATTTGCTTTACCATATATGATTCCAAATTTTGATGTAGCGAAAAAAGCATTATTCGATACTAAATTTGGTAAATCTTTAATTGAAAAAGTGAACAAAGATCTAGGTATCACTATCTTAGCTGATGCTTATAACGGTACTCGTCAAACTACATCTAACCGCGCTATCAACAGCATTAAAGATATGAAAGGTTTGAAATTACGTGTACCAAATGCAGCAACTAACCTTGCTTATGCGAAATATTCAGGAGCATCTCCTACACCTATGGCATTCTCTGAAGTTTATCTTGCTCTACAAACTAACTCTGTAGATGGTCAAGAAAACCCATTATCAACTATTCAAGCGCAAAAATTTGAAGAAGTGCAAAAATATTTGGCATTAACCAACCATATTCTTAATGACCAATTATATTTAGTAAGTAATGCAACTCTTGAAGAGTTACCAGAAGATCTACAAAAAGTAGTAAAAGATGCTGCAGTAAAAGCGGCTGAATACCACACTAAACTCTTCGTAGATGGTGAAGCTAACCTTATCTCTTATTTTGAGAAAAAAGGTATGACAGTTACTAAACCAGATCTTGCTCCATTCAAAGAAGCAATGAAACCATACTATGAAGAATATATTAAGAAAACTGGTAAAGAGGGTGAAGAAGCGATTGCTGAAATCAATGCTCTAACCAAATAATCTTCCTGCCTTAGCGTTCCTTAAGCGCTAAGGCTTTTTTTTGACCTTAGTGTAGTCGTGATGGGGTTACTATGAAATATTTTAATAAACTTGAAGAATGGCTCGGCGGCATACTATTTTTAATAGTATTTGTCATTCTGATTGCACAAATTGTTGCTAGACAAGTCTTTGATTCCCCTCTAATTTGGAGTGAGGAGCTCGCACGTTTGTTGTTCGTTTATGTTGGTATGATCGGAATTGCTATGGGGATTCGTTCACAACAACACGTGTTTATCGATTTCTTAACCAATATGATGTCAGAAAAATTAAGAAAAATTGTGTTCTCTTTTGCACAATTTCTTATTTTTGTTTCTATCATGTTGTTTTTTCACTTCGGTGTTAGACTTTTAAAAGGAGCTTCATTCGAACTCGTCTCACTTGGCATTTCCGAAAAATGGCTATATGCTTCATTGCCGTTTCTTTCTTTATTAATGTTAGTTCGCTTTTTACAAGCACAAGTAGAAAACTATAAAAATAACTTAACCTACTTCCCTGTGCTATTTTTCTTAGTTGCTTCCGCTATTGTTATCGCATTAATTCTATTTAATCCTGATATTTTTAAAGTATTGCGTATTACCAATTATGTCCGCTTTGGCAGCGAGTCTGTTTATATTGTCTTACTGATTTGGTTAGTCATTATGTTTATCGGTACACCAGTCGGTTGGTCATTATTTATTGCGACAATTCTCTATTTCGCGATGACACGCTGGAATGTAGTTAACTCTGCCTCTTCTAAATTAGTTGATAGTTTAAATAGTTTCTCTTTACTCAGCGTACCATTCTTTATCCTTACTGGTATTTTGATGAATACCGGGGGCATTACCACTAAGATCTTTGAATTTGCTAAAGCACTACTTGGTCACTATCGTGGCGGTATGGGTCATGTAAATATTGGTGCAAGTTTAATCTTCTCTGGTATGTCAGGTTCTGCATTAGCGGACGCTGGTGGTTTAGGTCAATTAGAAATTAAAGCAATGCGTGATGCTGGTTATGATGATGATATGTGCGGTGGTATTACAGCGGCTTCTTGTATCATTGGACCATTAGTACCACCAAGTATCGCGATGATTATTTACGGTGTTATTTCTAACCAATCTATCGCTAAACTTTTCGTAGCAGGCTTTGTACCAGGTGTATTAGTTACTATCGCATTAATGATTATGAACTACTACATCTCGAAAAAACGTAACTATCCACGCACACCAAAAGCCTCTATGGAAGTGCTTTGCCGCGAATTTAAAGGTGCGATTTGGGCATTATTAACACCTATACTTATTATTGTCGGCATTTTCTCAGGCTTATTTACGCCAACAGAAGCTGCGGTTATCGCTGCACTTTACTCTATCGTGGTTGGTAAATTTGTTTATAAAGAATTAACACTACAATCACTATTCAAAGGTTGTGTAGAAGCAGTAGCTATTACAGGTGTAACCGTATTAATGGTGATGACGGTAACCTTCTTCGGCGATATGATTGCGCGTGAACAAGTAGCGATGAAGATTGCAGAAGTCTTTATTACCTTCGCTGATTCGCAATTTATGGTATTAGTGATGATCAATTTACTACTTCTCTTCTTAGGTATGTTTATTGATGCACTTGCCTTACAATTCCTTGTATTGCCAATGTTAATTCCAATCGCCGTACACTTTAATATCGACCTCATCTTCTTCGGTGTAATGACAACCTTAAATATGATGATTGGTATCTTAACTCCACCAATGGGAATGGCACTATTCGTGGTTGCTCGTGTAGGTAATATGCCGGTCAGTACCGTAACTAAAGGGGTGTTGCCGTTCTTAATTCCAATTTTCGCCACTTTGGTATTAATTACAATATTCCCGCAAATTATTACCTTTATTCCTAACTTATTATTACCTGGTTGATAATAATTAATTCAGCTAAAGCCTATCTTGAGTAATTAAGATAGGCTTTTTTGTTGCAGTTAAATTCGATGAAGTATCTCTAAAATACGCCAAACATCTTTATTATCGCCAAATGCACTGAAATCCATGCTTTAACAGCAGAAGCCCTTCGGTACAACAACTACCAACCGTCTGTCCAACTTTAGGATCTCAATTCAATAAATAGTAAGAAATTTTTAGCTAAATAGATAAATATACAATTGCTCACATATTAAATATAGACTAAAATCTATATAAATATTACAGAATGAAAAGGTAATGAGAGTATGAAGCAAGAATGGGAGGTAATTTTACAAAAGCCTCTTTTAAATTGGTTCGAAACATTAGCAGAAGAAGATTTGTTAAAAATTTATGCTGCACTAGAGTTACTCTCAACAGAAGGTCCACAATTAGGTAGGCCTTATGCAGATACCATTCAAGGATCTAAATATGCTAATTTGAAAGAATTGCGGGTGCAGTCTAAATTATCCGTATTTCGTTTGTTCTTTATTTTTGATCACATCAGACAAGCTATTGTGTTGTGTGGTGGTGATAAGAGAGGCAAAAAAGAGAAAATATTCTATAAAGAAATGATTACTTTAGCAGAACAGACTTATGATGATTACCTTTCTACCTTGTTAAAGGAGTAAGCAAATGAGTGTAAAATTTAGAGATTTAATGAACAATCTTCCAGCAGAAAAACAAGCCAAAGTAAAAGAAATGGCGGATGAGATGCGTATGGAGTTACAGCTTTATCGTATTCGTGAAGAGTTGGAACTTTCGCAAAAACAAATGGCTGAAGCATTAAATATTTCTCAGCCGTCTGTCGTCGCATTAGAAAAACGCGGCAATGATATTAAACTCTCGTCAATTAAACGCTATGTTGAAGCAATGGGCGGTGCATTAAATTTATCCATTAAGCTACCTAGCGGAAAAACAGTAACTTTCAATTTATAACCTAACCGTTTGGGTGAAGTTGTATATGCCTTGTGGCAATATTGGGATAAAAAAATGCCCCGCATTAGCAGGGCATTCATCTATCTTATCAGTTAGCTACTCTTAGAAACGAATATTAAAATTCGCCTGTACACCTAAAGAATGACTACCTTCACGTCCAGTCGCTTGTCCGCCGAATTGTAAGCTGACATTTGGCGTAAAGTGATAAGTTGACCCTAGCTCAATATCACCAATCACGCGACCAAACTTACCATTTTTCACACTAAAGTATTGTAGTGGTAGACTAATTCCGCAGTCCTCAATAGGTGGTAAACTATCACAAAAAGA
>NZ_JTJL01000007.1 GCF_001678495.1 Gallibacterium salpingitidis | reverse complement strand
TATTTCTTTTGCCTACTTTTCTTTATACAAGCAAAGACAAAAAGCGTTAGCTTTTTGAACGTTGCTTGCAACGACCCGTAGGGTGAGCAAGTGAACAAAGTACACTTGCGAATAAAAGTAGGTCGCCCTTTAGGGCGAAACCTAAATTTGAGATAAGAAATAATTTAGCTAAAAGTTTTATAATTGACTTTGTCAATAAGCTGAAATAACGTATAAATTCACCTTTATACGCTATGTTTTTAGCTTAGCTTTTCATCAATTAATTGATATAACAGCTCAATATGATCGCTATTGGCATTTAAGGCTGGAATATAACGATAACTCTCGCCACCAGCTTGTAGAAAATAGCGTTTATTTTCTTGCGCAATCTCTTCTAAAGTTTCTAAACAATCTGCGGCAAAACCGGGACAAATAACAACAACCTTTTTGATGTTTCGCTTAGGTAAACTCAGCAAAGTTTCATCAGTATAAGGTTGTAGCCACTCCTCTTTACCGAAACGTGATTGGTAACTCAGTGTCCATTGATCATTTGATAAATTCAGCTGCTGAGCCAAGGCATCAGCAGTTTGTTGGCAATGTTCAGGATAATAATCTCCCTCCTGTTGATAACGTACAGGAATACCATGGAAAGAGATCAACAAGTGTTCATCTGCTTGTTTAGATTGCGCCACTGTTTTCGCTAGAGCAGCAATGTATAAAGGGTGATTATGGTAAGAAAAAATCACATCAAACGGCAAGATACAGCGCTGTTGCTGCAATGCTTTATAAAAAGCGTCTAACACAGAAGCCGTCGTGGTACTGCTATATTGCGGATAAAGCGGTAATAAGATTATCCGTTCAACTTTAGCTTGATAGAGTTTAGTTAATGCTGCGGTAATAGATGGATTACCATAAGTCATTGCCAGCTCCACCACTACATTTTGCTGTTGTGAGTTAAAACGTTGTTGCAGTGCTATTTTCTGTTGCTGACTAATTGCCAGTAAAGGGGAACCTTCAGCTTGCCAAATTTGCTGATAGAGTTTCGCGACGCGCGGTGCACGTTTGGGCAAAATTATCAGATTCAGCAAGGGCAGCCATTGCCAACGCGGTAAATCAATCACACGAGGATCAGTTAAAAATTGATGTAAATAGCGTTTTATGGCGGTAGTTGTTGGTTGATCTGGCGTACCTAAATTTACCAATAAAACGCCAATTTTAGTTGCAGACATAATTACTCTTTGTTTTGATCCAATACAGCTAAGGTCAAACGGCTTTGACAGCAAAGACGTTGTTGTGAGTCTGTAATATTGATTTGCCAAACGTGTAAGGTTCTACCAATGTGTAATGGCGTTGCTCGCGCCACTACACGCTCGCCCATTTTCATTGCTTTGAGGTGATTGGCATTGATCTCCACACCAACAATGCCTTTACCCTCTTCACAAGCACAAAAACCTGCATAAGAACCAACGGTTTCAGCTAATAGTGCTGAAGAACCACCATGCAGCAGCCCTACCGGTTGGCAATTACGGTGATCTACGGTTAAGGCTGCTTCCATCCAATCATCGCCATAAGCGATAAATTCAATCCCAAGCTGTTCGGCAGCAGTGTTTTTGTTTGCTTGATTTAAGTCTTCGAGCGTAAATTTTTTTTTCCAAATTTCCATTAATTTAAAATCTCCAACAATCCTTGTAATGGGTGTTTACTAATTTGGTGTTGCATACGTTTCACTTGACTACGGCAAGAATAACCAGACACTAAACAGTGATCTAAGTCTTTATCTTGCAATTTTTTCTCCCAAGAGAGCTGATAGATCGCTTTTGACGTTTCTTCGTGAACAGTTTCATGACCGAATGTACCTGCCATACCGCAACAACCGACGGATACCACTTCTAATTTTTCACCAAATTTAGCAAAAATGGATTGCCACGCTTTGCTACTATTTGGCAATAAACTACTTTCCGTACAATGAGGGAAAAGATACCAAGTGTGCGGATTTTCGTTTTCAGAATGACGTGTTTCAATAGAAGTTAATACTTGTGACAGCCATTCTTGAGAAGTTAAAACAGCGAAATTACCACGTTTTTCACCAAGCACTTGACGATATTCATCACGATAAGAAAGTACAACAGCAGCATCAACACCAACTAAAGGTATGCCGAGTTTGGCAATTCGGTTTAATGCTTCCGCCTGTTTACGCGCAGTTTTACTAAAACGAGTTAAGAAACCTTTAACGTGTTGTGCTTTACCATTAGGTTTAAATGGTAATACGATTGGGTCAAAACCGAGTTTTTTGCTTAAACGGACAAAATCAGCCACTACTTTTGCATCATAAAAAGAGGTGAAAGGATCTTGTACTATAAAGAGCATTTTTTCTCGTTGCTTAAGCGGTAACTGTTCTAATTGTTCTAATGAACGATCTTTATAATTAATTTCCACTAATTGTTTTTGTAGCGATGGTACAGAAAGTTGTGGCAATGCGACCATACCAATATATTTACGTGCTACTTGTTCTACTAGTGGATTTGTTGTGATTGCATTAAAAAATACAGGTGCTTTAGCCATTAATGGCGCGACATTTTCCACATTAGCAACCACATAATCCTTAATTGGACGAGGGTAGCGATGATGATAAAGGTAAAGGAATTTCGCTTTAAAGTCTGGTACATCAATTTTAATTGGACATTGGCTAGCGCAGGCTTTACATGATAAACAAGTATCCATTGCTGCTTTGACTTCGTGTGAAAAGTCATCTTGATGTTTTTTACTGAAACGATTACGCAATTTTTCCACTAAATCAGTTAATTTAATCTCATTTTTTCTGAAATCTAACTGTTCAGCGGAAACATTGGCTTGTGCTAATAAACGTAACCATTCACGCACTAAGGCAGCGCGTCCTTTTGGTGAAAAGACACGATTACGGCTAATTTTCATGGATGGGCACATAGCGCTGTCCACATCAAAATTGAAGCATAGTCCGTTACCATTACAATTCATTGCACCGGCAAATTGATCTTTAATGGCGATTGGAATTTGACGATCGTAATCTGCACGCATTGGTGAAAGCACTTCAAATAATTTGGCATCAGAATCTAATGGTGTACAGATTTTACCTGGATTTAAGCGATTTTCTGGATCAAAGAGTGTTTTGATTTGTTGCAGCACGTGCCATAATTCATCACCAAAGAATTGACGACTATATTCACCACGCACACCTTTACCATGTTCTCCCCAAATTAATCCGCCATATTGTTGCGTTAAATTCGCTACTTGATCAGAGATAGATTTAAATAATTTCACTTGTTCAGGGTCACAGAGATCTAATGCTGGACGCACGTGTAATACACCGGCATCAACGTGACCGAACATACCATAATCTAAATTATGTTTATCTAATAAAGCGCGGAAATCAGCAATGTAATCAGCGAGGTTTTCTGGCGGTACGCAGGTATCTTCGACAAATGGGATGGGTTTTGCGCGACCTTTGGCATTACCTAATAAACCAACCGCTTTTTTGCGCATCGCATAAATTTTTTCTACCGAAGCTAAATCGGTGCAAACTTGGTACCCAATAACATCATTTTGTTGATTAGCGATCTCTTGATCTAAGCGTTGGCATAACTGAGCAACTTGCTGTTGTTGATATTTTTCATTATTGCCAGCGTATTCAACGATATTTAAACCTAAAATTGGCGAGTTATCTTCTTCTTTTAATAAATCGGAAACCGAGTGCCAAATAATATCTTGTTTCGCTAAATTAAGAACTTTGGAATCAACTGTTTCTACGGAAAGCGCTTTAGCCGCAACCATTGCTGGTGCATGGCGTAATGCAGCATCAAAGGAGCGATATTTAATATTGATTAAAGTACGATATTGCGGAATTGGTAATAGGTTAAGTTTGGCTTCACAAGCAAAAGCAAGTGAACCCTCTGAACCAGTTAAAATACGACTTAAATTAAATTGAGCTAGTTCAGCATCAAATACATGATTGAGGTCGTATCCGGTGATAAAACGATTTAATTGTGGTAATTGTGTCAGAATTTGCTGACGATGTTGACGGCACAATTGTTCGACTTGTTGGTGAATTTGTTTACCAGTTTGCGAGAGATTGGTTTGTGCAATATTTTCAGCAAAGTTATCACAGCTAATTGCTTGTGTATCAAGAATATCGCCATTAATTAACACTGAACGTAATGCAATCACATGATCAGATGTTTTGCCATATTGTAATGATCCTTGCCCGGAAGCATCGGTATTAACCATACCACCGATAGTAGCGCGATTACTGGTGGAGAGTTCTGGAGCAAAAAATAAACCGTGAGGCTTAAGAAAACGGTTTAATTGATCTTTAACAACACCTGCTTGTACGCGTACCCAATGTTCTTTTACATTTAATTCGAGAATTTGGTTCATATGGCGGGAAAGATCCACAATAATGGTGCTATTTAAAGATTGACCATTGGTTCCTGTACCGCCACCTCTAGGAGTGAATTTGAGCGATTTAAATTCATTACGTTGGGCTAATTTAGTTAGCCTTACGATATCAGCAACTTCTTTTGGAAAAAGAATTGCTTGGGGTAATTGTTGATAAACACTATTGTCAGTAGCGAGAGAGAGTCGATCTGCATAATGGGAAGCGATATCGCCGAGAAATCCTTGTTGCCTTAATTGAGTAAGATATTGATTTACTAATGGATCGAGTTGTTGCTGACTCGCTAAATAGGGAATGATCATAATAAGCCTCTGTATGTTGTGTTAATTTGTGTGCATAAACGGCAGTTATACTAGCACAAAAATCAAGAAAGAAATGCGAGATCACTCGTTTAGGAGTAGATCTAAGTAAAAATTTTAAAAAAATAAAATCACAGAGGATGATTGATAACGTTTTAATCTAAAAAAGTTGATTTTTTAAACAAAAATAGAATAAATGTTTGATTTTAAGTTGATCAATAGCGATAATATGCGTTACCAAATAAGTGAGCTGGATCTCATTTATTTTGGGGAGAGGTTGTTGTTTACCATGTCTTTTATGTAAATACAAACCTCAAAATCTAAATATAGATAATAAATTCAAGAGGATTTTATAATGAAAAAGACTGCAATCGCATTAGCAATTTCAGGATTAGCATTCGTATCAGTAGCACAAGCAGCTCCTCAAGCAAATACTTTCTACGCTGGTGCGAAAGCTGGTTGGGCATCATTCCACAATGATGTAAATCAATTTGATAAGGAATACGGTGGTACTGATGCAGTTCATCGTAATTCTGAAACTTATGGTGTATTCGGTGGTTATCAAATCACTGATAATTTCGCTGTTGAAGCAGGTTATGACTTCTATGGTAAGTTAAGAATGCATGATGGTGATTCTGAGCGTTCAAGACATACAGCTCACGGTTTAAATCTTAGCTTAAAAGCAAGTTACCCAGTAGCTTATGTTGATGGTTTAGATGTGTATGGTCGTTTAGGTGCTGCATTAATCCGTTCTGACTATACACAACACGATGATGGCGTTAAAACAGCTTCTGAACATAAATTAAAAGTATCTCCAGTATTTGCAGCTGGTGTAGAATATGCAATTCTTCCAGAATTAGCAGCACGTTTAGAATACCAATGGGTTGCTAAAGTTGGTAAAGTAAGTCAATTTAATGATGATGTTTCATACAGCCCAAGCATTGGTTCTGTATCTTTAGGTCTTTCTTACCGTTTTGGTCAAGGTGAACAAGCTCCAGCTCCAGCAGTTGAAGTTGTTAACAAGAAATTTGCATTAAGTTCTGATGTATTATTTGCTTTCGGTAAAGCAAACTTAAAACCAGAAGCAGCACAATCATTAGATAACTTACAACAAGAAATTTCTAAAGTTGGTAACTTATCATCAGTTGAAGTTGCTGGTTATACAGACCGTATCGGTTCTGACAAATATAACTTAAAACTTTCTCAAGATCGTGCTAACACTGTTGCTAACTACTTAGTTTCTAAATCTGTTTCTCCAGATGTAATTAAAGCAGTTGGTTATGGTGAAGCAAACCCTGTAACTGGCAATACTTGTGATGCAGTTAAAGGTCGTAAAGCATTAATCGCTTGCTTAGCACCAGATCGTCGTGTTGAAGTTTCTGTAAGTGGTCAACACCAAACAACAGTTGAAAAATAATTTAATTATTTTCTAAGCTGCCTATGCGGTAGCTGATCAAAAAGCCCCGAATTATCGGGGCTTTTTCTTTATATTTATACTGCCTATGCGGCAGTAAAGATTACTTGTGGTTTTCCTGACGATTTCGGCGTTTTCTAAGCTGCCTATGCGGCAGTAAAGTTGCGCATCGTGAAACTTCCATTAGAGGAAGTTTTCTAAGCTGCCTATGCGGCAGTAAAGTCTCAATCTGTTTAGTGTTGTCATGATCGATATTTCTAAGCTGCCTATGCGGCAGTAAAGTGATAAGAAAGGTAATGCAGTTCGAGGTGAAGATTTCTAAGCTGCCTATGCGGCAGTAAAGTGTTCTAACCCGTAGTTTCCTGTTGGGTTAGCTTTCTAAGCTGCCTATGCGGCAGTAAAGGGAGATAATCTCGATCTTCTCCGATGACGACTTTTCTAAGCTGCCTATGCGGCAGTAAAGGTTCCTGTTTGATGGTATCGTTATCCGTGCTATTTCTAAGCTGCCTATGCGGCAGTAAAGATGCTGAGGTATGTGGCACTGCTGAGGTATATTTTCTAAGCTGCCTATGCGGCAGTAAAGATTGTTGATGTGACTGTTGTAACACCCGCCGGCTTTCTAAGCTGCCTATGCGGCAGTAAAGTTGCTCGCGTGATTCATGTGAGTAGAGCAAGATTTCTAAGCTGCCTATGCGGCAGTAAAGCCGACAGTGCGAGGAATACAATACCTGCAAAGTTTCTAAGCTGCCTATGCGGCAGTAAAGGTTCTGCTTGATAATTGGCATAGTCATCAGTATTTCTAAGCTGCCTATGCGGCAGTAAAGGCTTTGTGCGTCCATCATGAACGCTTCCATATTTTCTAAGCTGCCTATGCGGCAGTAAAGTTCCTCAATATTTTCTTTGAATAAACGAGGAATTTCTAAGCTGCCTATGCGGCAGTAAAGTAAACAACTTTGATAATTCATCATCTGTTAGATTTCTAAGCTGCCTGTGCGGCAGTAAAGTGCTGTCACGTTAGAACCTTCACACACTTCAATTTTCTAAGCTGCCTGTGCGGCAGTAAAGTTGCGCCATGGCGCTTACCGTCCTGATTTAGTTTTCTAAGCTGCCTGTGCGGCAGTAAAGACAGTGCAATCAGCACAAATTCAGACCTACCATTTCTAAGCTGCCTGTGCGGCAGTAAAGTTAACAATGCTGTGCAATTACACCGCTATAAATTTCTAAGCTGCCTGTGCGGCAGTAAAGACCGATCGGCTTAGCACCTTTTTTATCTTCAGTTTCTAAGCTGCCTGTGCGGCAGTAAAGTGGAAGATTTTGTAATTACACCGTTCGAGCAATTTCTAACCTGCCTGTGCGGCAGTAAAGTAACGCAATTACCCTTTGCGCTAGATGGCGTATTTCTAAGCTGCCTGTGCGGCAGTAAAGGACAGATTGAACAAGACTGCGATTACTGGATTTTTCTAAGCTGCCTGTGCGGCAGTAAAGTGTAGCAGAAGGCGCTTCTGGTTCTACAAATTTTTCTAAGCTGCCTGTGCGGCAGTAAAGATTCAATGAATTTAACCGTACTTGCTCGTTACTTTCTAAGCTGCCTGTGCGGCAGTAAAGATTCACAATAGGATTTCCAAGTATGCCCTTCATTTCTAAGCTGCCTGTGCGGCAGTAAAGTATACAACATCACAGCAGAGAAATCAGTACTATTTCTAAGCTGCCTGTGCGGCAGTAAAGCCAATCTCGCTTCTAAAGTAACTAAATCAATCTTTCTAAGCTGCCTGTGCGGCAGTAAAGAATAAATCCCAATAAAAAAGCCTAGACTAGGTTTTCTAAGCTGCCTGTGCGGCAGTAAAGAAATTCACAGGTGCATTTAATGTTTCTGCTATTTTCTAAGCTGCCTGTGCGGCAGTAAAGTCAATCATGATATTTTAGACGTCTATGAGATATTTCTAAGCTGCCTGTGCGGCAGTAAAGATAAATAGCGAGAATTTAATTCTTTCCAAGTTTTTCTAAGCTGCCTGTGCGGCAGTAAAGATTCATCAAGTTATCAATAGGTTTATCCATACTTTCTAAGCTGCCTGTGCGGCAGTAAAGTAGATTGTTAAAGAGCTTTATCCTAGTAACAACAAGGGATAGCGTTTATACGGTAATGGTTACCCCTTTTTTTGTCAATGATATAAATCTCTTTTAAATCAAAAAGTTATATATAGTCTAAAAAATAGGGTATGAAATAGAAATAATGCTAAAAGATAGATAAAGGACAAAATAAGATGCTTAGGCTGAGAACGATAAAAAAGCTATACCTTAATTAAGATATAGCTTTAAGAAGTGAAAAATTGAAAATAAATTTGGATTAACTATTTGCCCCAAACTTCTTCGCTGATTTCACGAATAAATTCGAGTTTTTTCCATTGTTGCTCTTCAGTTAATACATTGCCTTCTTCAGTTGAAGCAAAACCACATTGTGGACTTAAGCAAAGCTGATTGATATCAACATATTGAGCAGCCTCTTTAATACGCTCAATAATGGCATTTTTATCTTCTAATTCGCCGCTTTTTGAGGTAACAAGGCCTAAAACAACTTGTTGATCTTTAATAAAACGTAGTGGTTTGAAGTCGCCAGCACGATCGCTGTCATACTCTAAGAAGAAACCATCAATTTTACAGTGTCCAAATAAAGTTTCAGCCACTGGTTCATAGCCACCAGAAGAGAACCAAGTAGAGCGGAAATTACCACGACAAATATGCATGGTAATAGTCATATCAGCTGGTTTATCTTTAATTGATTCATTAATTAAATTCACATAAGTTTTAGCAAGCTGATCGACATCAATACCACGAGCGGTATAAGCAGCGCGTTTCTCTTCGGAACATAATTCACCCCAACTGGTATCATCTAATTGTAGGTTACGGCAACCTAGTGCATAGAATTTAGCAATAGCATCACGATATGCTTGTGCTAAGTCAGCTAATAGTTGTTGTTCATTATCTTTATATAAATCAATTGGCTGATAATCTGTTTCACGTACTAGACAAATCAAATGCAACATACTTGGTGACGGAATAGTGAACTTCACTGGATAATCACCAGCAATTTTTTGCAATGAACGATAATGTTCTAGGAATGGATGTTCGCCAAAACCAATTTTACCTACAATTTTTAATGTTTTTGGACGTACATTGTGATGTTTAAATTGTACAGAAAATTGTTTAGCATCGACTTCTTGCACACCTTCTAATGCAGCTAAAAAGTCCATATGCCAGAAAGTACGGCGAAATTCACCATCAGTAACAGCATGTAATCCAACTTGTTTTTGGTGTGCTACTAATTTACTGATTTCTTGATCTTCTACTGCGGTTAGATCGGCGCAACTAATATCACCACATTGGCATTGGCTGCGTGCTAATTTCAACGCTTCTGGGCGTAAGAAACTACCAACAATATCGAAACGATAAGGGGCTTTAGTACGTTGTGTTGCATTTGGGAATAATTTACTCATTTTAAACCTCATAATTATTAATAAATTGGACGTTTAGATGTCTAGACATAAAATACTGCACTTTAAATCAGGAATCAAGGCAAAGCTTAATAAAAAAGGCGACTTTTGTCGCCTTAGAAAAGAAGTGTTGATTATTTATTCAGTGACTTCATCACTGCTATCTTCGTCATCATCACAGACACGTTCAATACTGACTACTTGTTCTGTTTCTGAAGTACGAATTAAGCGTACACCTTGGGTATTTCTACCAACCAAACTAATTTCGGCAACGCGAGTACGAACTAAAGTACCTGCATCAGTAATCAGCATAATTTGGTCGTTTTCTTCTACTTGAGTTGCAGCCACAACTTTACCGTTACGTTCGCTAACTTTAATAGAGATCACGCCTTTAGTATTACGAGATTTTGTCGGATATTCAGTTAATTCTGTACGTTTACCGTAACCGTTTTGCGTTGCAGTTAAGATCGCACCATTAGTTTTCGGTATTACCAAAGACACCACTTTATCAATAGTTAAATCAAGTGTTTGTTCGCTTTCATCACTACTATCTTCAGTGTCGTTTTCTTCATCAGAAATATCATTGGTCAAGGCTAATTTAATACCACGAACACCAGCAGCGGTTCGTCCCATTGCACGTACTGCATTTTCATCAAAACGCACTACACGCCCTTGAGCAGAGAATATCATAATTTCATTATTGCCTTCGGTAATATCAACACCAATGAGTTCATCATCATCTTTCAGATTGACGGCAATAATACCGTTAGCACGTGGGCGACTAAATTCAGTTAAAGCTGTTTTCTTCACTAAACCACCAGCGGTTGCCATTACCACATATTTATCTTCAGCATACTCATTGACTGGTAAAATTGCAGTGATTCGTTCATTTTCTTCCAATGGTAATAAGTTAACAATTGGACGACCACGAGCGCCACGACTTGCTTGCGGTAATTGATAAACTTTCAACCAATAGAGGCGACCACGACTTGAGAAACAGAGAATCGTATCGTGGGTATTCGCTACCAGCAGTTTTTCAATGAAATCTTCTTCTTTCATTTTTGTTGCTGATTTACCTTTACCGCCACGACGTTGCGCTTCGTAATCGGATAATGGTTGATATTTCACATAGCCTTCGTGTGATAAAGTAACCACAACATCTTCAGGATTGATTAAATCTTCTAAATTAATATCACCGCTGCTTGCAGTAATTTCAGTTAAACGAGCATCATTATATTGCGCTTTGATCTTTTCTAGTTCTTCACGAATAACTTCCATCAAACGTTCTGGACTATGTAAGATATGCAACAATTCAGCGATAACATCTAGTAACGATTTATATTCATCTAGAATTTTTTCGTGTTCTAAGCCAGTGAGTTTTTGTAAGCGCAAATCTAAGATAGCTTGAGCTTGTGCTTCACTAAGATGATAAACACCGTCACGAATACCAAGATGTTCTTCTAAATCTTCAGGACGAGCCGCATCAACACCAGTAGCAGCTAACATTGCCGCTACATTGCCAAGTTGCCAAGGTTGTGCAAGTAATGCTTCTTTCGCAGCGGCAGGAGTAGGAGCGGTACGAATTAATTCAATAATCGGATCAATGTTGGTTAGTGCAATTGCTAAACCTTCTAAGATATGTGCTCTTTCACGAGCTTTACGCAATTCATATACAGTGCGACGTGTTACTACTTCACGACGATGTAGCACAAAGGCTTCAATCAACTCTTTTAGATTGAGTAATTTTGGTTGTCCATGATCTAGCGCGACAATATTAATCCCGAAAGTGACTTGTAATTGCGTTAGAGCATATAAGTTGTTTAGCACAATTTCGCCAACTGCATCACGCTTAATCTCAATCACGATACGCATACCATCTTTATCGGATTCATCGCGTAAACCGCTAATGCCTTCAACTTTTTTATCTTTAACTAATTCAGCAATTTTTTCGATTAAACGTGCTTTATTTACTTGATATGGGATTTCATGCACGATAATGGTTTCGCGCCCTTTATCGTCTGTTTCAACTTCTGCTTTGGCACGAATATAGATCTTACCACGCCCTGTTTTATAAGCTTCCTCAATCCCTTTTTTACCATTGATAATGGCAGCGGTCGGGAAATCTGGGCCAGGAATGTAAGTCATTAACTCATCAATCGAAATTTGATCATTTTCAATATAAGCTAAACAACCATCAATCACTTCGCCTAAATTATGCGGTGGAATATTGGTCGCCATCCCAACAGCGATACCACTTGAACCATTGACTAATAAAGCGGGAATTTTGGTTGGTAACACTTCAGGAATCATTTCCGAACCATCATAGTTCGGTTGATAATCCACAGTTTCTTTGTCTAAATCAGCAAGCAATTCGTGGGCAATTTGTGTCATACGAGCTTCGGTATAACGCATTGCCGCTGGAGAGTCACCATCGATAGAACCAAAATTACCTTGACCATCTACTAGTGGATAACGCAATGAAAAAGGTTGCGCCATACGAACCAAGGTATCATAAACCGCAGAGTCACCATGAGGGTGATATTTACCGATAACATCACCGACAATACGTGCCGATTTACGATAAGGTTTGTTATAGTCGTTACCACCAACTGCCATAGCAAATAACACGCGGCGGTGAACAGGTTTTAAGCCATCTCGTACATCAGGCAAAGCACGCCCAACGATAACCGACATGGCATAATCAAGGTAAGAAGACTTCATCTCTTCTTCGATATTAACTGGAATAATATCTTTTGCTAAATCGCTCATTTAGACATTTCCTATAAGTTTGAATTTTGTCAAAAACGGTCGAGAATTATAGCACGAAAAGCCTGATATCCATAGGAAAAAGCTGTATTAATTCGACTAAGAACTAAGGTGGAAAATACTCAAGAACAGTGATAATTGGATCACTGTTCTTAAGCCAAATCGCTATATTTAGATAGCGGTGATTTTATACTGATAGGTATCGTTAACAGGGATAAATTCAAAAATACGATTGATACACTCAGGTTGATCCTCTTGATGATGAGAAACAAAAAAGAGCTGGGTATCGCTATTAGTAATAAGCTGATCAATAAAGGTTAATACCAAATGGCGATTGAGTGCATCTAGTCCCATTAAGGGTTCATCTAAGATCAGAATAGGCGGATGTTTTACTAAAGCACGCGCAATTAATAGTAAGCGTTGTTGTCCCCAAGACAGTGAGCGAAATGGTGCGTTGGCAAATTTTTCCATATCAATACGTTTTAACCATTGCAGCGCGTTTAAGCGTGTATTTTCATCAATATGCTGATAGACACCGATAGAGTCAAAATAGCCGGAAATAATAATCATCAATGCGGAACAGTTAACGCGATAGTCCAAATGAAAATGGTTACTCAAAAAGCCGATATATTGTTTAATTTCCCAGATGGTTTCACCGCTGCCTCGCTGTTTGCCAAACAGTTTTACTTTGTTATTAAAAGCTTGTGGATGATCGCCATTAATCAGCGAGAGCAGTGTAGATTTACCACAACCATTTGGACCTTTAATCCACCAATGTTCACCTTGTTTTACCTGCCAATTAAGATGGTGCAAAATAGTTTTCTCACCATACTTCACTACAACATCTTGTAAATCAAAAATAGTTTGTAAATTAGCTGGCAACTTAATCGCAGGCATTGCTGCTTGCGGTACAGGAACAGTAATGGCCTCTTCGGCATAACATAACTGTTGAAAGATATCGCTGTTGAGCATCTCAGCTGCCGATTGTTGTGTAATTAATTGGCATTGATGTAATAAAGCGATTGAATCTGCCCACTGAGGAATGTCGGTAAGACGATTGATAACTAACACAATAGTCAAATGTTGTTTTAGTTGATGCAATAAGGAGAGCCATTGTTGTTGAGAAGCTGCATCTAACCCTTCGAAAGGTTCATCTAAAATCAATAAATCGGGGTCGGCAATTAATGCTTTCGCAAGTAAGATTTTGCGAGCTTCTCCAGTAGATAATAATTTAAATGGACGATCTAAGTAAGCAGTGATGCCAACCATATTCGCAATCTGCATTAACTTTTCAGCAGGATAAGATTGGTTTTCAAGCATAATTTGTCGAGCTGTTTTGCCTTGATCATCAGGGCTAACACTATCATTATTCAAATCACGAAAAATTTGTTCTAACAAAATTTGCTGTTGTGCTAAAGAAACCAGACTGATGTTTTTGAAATCATTGCTATATTTTCCAGAATAAGGTGCTTGATGTTGGCTAATAAATTTACTTAAAGTGCTTTTTCCGCTGCCGTTGTGGCCAACAATTACGGTAAAAGAGAGTGGGGTAATTTTAAATTGTGCTATTTGTAACCACTGTTGTGAGGTAATTTTGATTTTTACTTGATCTAGTTGAATTTGCATTTTGTCTGTCTAACTTGTTGATAATAATAGCAGTGTACTCAACTTTGCCTTTCGATCAATTAATCGGAAAAAAAATTGTTGAATACTGTATTAATATACAGTAAATTATGCTGTATAAATAAACAGTATTAACTGGATATTGGCTAAATGTTAACTGTGTAAGTATTAATTGAAAGTGGAGATGGCTATGCAAATGCGTATTGATAATGTGTTCGAGTCAGAACAAAAATATTCTTATCTTCCATTACCGTTGTATGATGATAATCCACAAAAAGAGTATTTCAATAAACGGAGTAACGTTCATTACCGTATGGATCTCAATTTATATTGTATTAAGAAACCACAAGAAACTTTCTTTTTACGTGTGATCAACGAGAATTTAACTGCGTGGGGAATTGATACTGGCGATATGTTGATCATTGAAAAAACGAATGAAATACACATTGGTGATTTAGTGGTGATTGAGCAAGATAACGGTTTACAGTTATATGAATTTTTTGCTGAACAAGAAGGAAAGTTTGTCTTTTTCTCATTGGATTCACGTTATCCGAATCTTAAAGTAACGCAGATGAGTGAACTCAATATTCAAGGTACGGTAGTAAGTACAATTCACCGTTTGCAGAAACGTAGAGTTGCATAATTAGATAACATCAGTAGAAAGTGGAAAACTGTAACAAGATAGTTGCAGTAGAGAAATTGCAGTAGCTGCAGTAGGAAAATTACAGCAAAGAAATCTGCGTAATAGATACAAAAGAGAAATCTTTTACTCATTAGGCTAAGAAATCACGATAAAGAATTTACGATGAAAAAGCCGCTTTATTTTAAATAATAAAAGCGGCTTTTTTGGGCTAGTAAGGCGAAGTAGTAGAGTAAATTGCAGCAATATTGTAACGACAACAATATTAATGTCTTGCACCAAAAGGTGGTTTTGCTAACCAAATCACTACGAACAACAACATAAAAGCAATCGCAGAAATATAGAAAATTTCATTTGCGCCAATAATCAAACCTTGTTGTGTAATTTGATTGGCTAACAATGCTGCTGTTTGTGTATCGTTCAACCCTTTTTCAGCCATAGTTTGGAAATATTGCTGCGACATTGGGTTATAAGGAGTGATACTTTCCACTAACTGCCCATGATGTAAAGCTTCGCGGTTATACCACATAAATGTAGTTAATGAAGTACCAACCGATCCTGCTAATGTCCGCAAGAAATTAAACAAACTCGAAGCAGAGGCAGTTTCTTCTGGTTTCAATCCTGATAAGGTGATAGTGGTTAATGGCATAAAGAAACAAGCTACCGCGATCCCCTGAATAAATTGAGGTAATGCAACAGCAGCAAAATTCATTTCAGGTTCAAAGGTAACAGCACGCCAGTGGAACGTAAATGCGTAAACGAAGAAACTAATAGTAACCAATAAACGCATATCCACTTTATAACCGAAACGCCCAATAATCGGTGAAAGTAACAACGGGAATAAACCAATCGGCGCTGTTGCTAACCCAGCCCAGGTAGCGGTATAACCATATACTTGTTGTAACAATAAAGGAATTAATACCACTGAACCGAGATAAATTAAAAACGCCAATGAAGTACAGATACAACCTACCGTAAAATTACGTTTCGTAAATAATGCAATATCAACAATTGGATGTTTTTCACCTAATTCCCAAATAATCAGTGCAATTAAACCAACTGCAGCAATAATCGCTAATACTACGATTTCTGTCGAATTGAACCAATCTTCTTCACGTCCTCTATCTAGCATTAATTGCAATGCACCAACACCAAGGATCAACAGAATCAAACCAATACTATCAATTGGTTGTTGATAGGTTTTTGTCTCCCGATCACCTAAAGTCATTTGTGTGAAGACAATCACTAAAATCCCAACTGGAATATTAATAAAGAAAATCCAGCCCCAATGAAAATCATCGCTTAACCAGCCACCTAAAATTGGCCCACAAATTGGTGCTACCACAACGGTCATTGACCAGAATGCTAACGCCATTGCACGACGTTGCGGAGGATAATTATTCAATAATAGACTTTGTGAGAGCGGTACGATCGGCCCAGCAGCCAGTCCTTGCACAATACGACAAGCAATTAGCATATTTAATGAATGTGAAATACCACAAAGCCATGATGCAATAACAAAGATTAGTACAGATACTAAGAATAATTTGACTTCACCAAAACGACGAGCGAGCCATCCAGTAATCGGAATCGCAATTGCATTAGCCACCCCAAAAGAGGTGATTACCCACGTTCCTTGTGTACTGGAAGCACCCAGGTCACCAGCGATAGTTGGAATAGCTACATTAGCAATGGTTGAATCTAGGACTTGCATAAAAGTTGCTAATGCAAGCCCTAATGTCATCATCACTAATGCACCGCCTTTAATCGGCGTTGTATTCATCTTTACCTCCTAATCAATGACTATTTTGTTGAATAATTTCAATAATCTCTTGATTAATTGGCGCTAGATCATAATTCAGAGTGTCTGTCGCGTAGCGTGTTTCTGCTTTGCTATCTGTTGGTAGCACAGCACCACTACTGTCAGAAGTATTCACTTCTACGGTTGCAGAAAGACCAATTCTTAATGGATATTTTTGTACTTGTTCAGGATCAAGTTCGATACGCACAGGTAAGCGTTGTACAACTTTAATCCAGTTACCAGTTGCATTTTGTGTTGGTAGTAAAGAGAAAGCACTTCCAGTTCCAGCATCAATACCTACAACTTTTCCATCGAATTCGACATTATCGCCATAGAGATCAAATACGACTGTTACAGGTTGTCCTAGGCGAATATTTTTTAATTGTGTTTCTTTAAAATTGGCATCAATCCAAATTTGATCTAGTGGTACAACAGCCAACAAAGGTGAACCTGCTTTAATGCTTTCACCCACTTGTGCGCTGCGTTTAGCCACATAACCAGTAACAGGGCTTACAACTTTAGTACGTTGTAAATTTAACCAAGCCTGGCGAACATTATCAGCAGCTTGAATCACATTTGGTTGTTGCTCAATTGGTGTATCTAACAATAATGCTTTCGTTGCATTAAGTTGTTCTTGTGTTGCTTCTAGATCACTTTTTGCCATAGTGACAGCATCAACAGCGTGTTGAAAATCTTCTTTTGATACTGCGCCTGTTTTATTTAAAGATTGACGGCGTGCAAGATCTTCTTCTGCTTGTTTTAAAGCAATTTTTTTAGCAGATAAAAGAGAAGTTAATTGTTTTTCAGTAAAAGCAAGTTGGCTTGTTTTACGTACTACGTCTGCTAAAGTGTGTTTCGCTTGAGAAAGTGCCAATTTGGCATCAGTATCATCTAGCTGTACTAATACGTCGCCTTTCTTCACTAAACTGGTGCTTTCAGTGTTTAACTGAGAAATACTACCAGAAACTTGCGAAGAAACTTGAATAATATTGCCAGCAACATAGGCATCATCAGTTTCAGTGAAATCTTTCACGAAAAAAAGCCAATAAACGAAACTGATTATTGAAATAAGGAGTAATAAAACAACGAAGGAAACAAGATGTTTCCTTCTGGTTTTATTACGAACAGCATTTTTTTTGTCTTGTTCGGAATTCTCTGACATGTTACGACCCTAAATACAAAATTATATTCTATGGTGGAGGTTATATTCTTCCAATCGTTTAGAGAGTTTGAGTAATAAACGGCGTAGAGTTTGGATCTCTTTATCAGTTAAGACACTAAAAATAGAACCCATCAATTCCCACTGGTGAGGGAAAATTTCTTTTAAGAAGTCGTGGCCTTTTTGGTTAATACGTAAACTAAAACAACGACGATCTTCTGGAACGCTAACACGATCGATCCATCCTTTGCCGACCAATTCGTCAGAAATACGGGTTGCGTTAGTACGTGATGAACCTAAGATCTCACTAAGACGAGAAGGTTGAATCTCGTGATTAGGTTGAAGATAGGTAACAATTAAAGCTTCGAATAGAGTGTGATTAAGACCAACTTCTTTAAGAAGATGGTTGCGGTGCTCAAGATAATTACTATTTACATTGAATAGTAAGCGTACCAGAATGATTTGCTCTAATGGCATATTAGGAAAATCTTCAGAGTACATCTTGAGTACGTTATCAGTGTCGGATAACAATTGATTAACCATAAATTACCTCAGTTAATAGTGTTAAGTGGAACAGTAAATGTCGGAATAATAACTTATAAAATTATATTTGGTCAAGTGGATTAGCACGTCAGAGAATCACTGGTAATAATAATGAATGTGAGAAAATAATATAAATACCTATAAATAGGTATTTTCAAAGTTTTGGTAAAAATGTTAAGCAAAACATAAGGTTACCTATATTGTGAAATTTTATGTTTTATTTCTGTTAAATATTTTTTTCGATCTTGATCACTAATAATATGAATATCACCGAAGAAATAATGTTTGATGTCGGTAATACCGCAGTAATTAAACAATCCATTGATTAAAGTAGCATCTAATGCTTTTATAAATCCTTGTTTTTCATATTCTTGTACATTATTGCCTATTGTTACAATTTGTAACATTTTTTTATCATTTAATAGTCCTCGGCTACCAGTTTCATCAGTTTCATAAGCAAAACCATGACTGAGAACACGATCTAAGTAACCTTTTAGAATTGCAGGGAAGCCCATCCACCATAATGGATAAATTAAGGTAATCAGATCAGCTTGCTTAATCAGCTGCTGTTCTTGTTGTATATCGGCGGGGATATTGCCTTGATTAATTTGCTGAAATTCGTCCCACGTTAAAATCGGATTAAAATCTAGTTGGTAAAGATGACGAACAGAAACTTCCATTCCTCTTTGCTGAGAAGCTTCAACAACAGTATCTAAAATTGCATGGTTAAAACTTGCATCATTTGGGTGAGCATAGATAATCAAATTGTGCATAATGTACTCCATAATGAGAAAAACCAAATCACGAATACTATTGTAATGATTTGCCGAGTACAAGAGTTAATATCAAGAATTTTATCTCCTGACGTTATAGATAAGGAAAAGAAAATAATGCGTAAGAGGAATAATGGGATGTATTGAGTTTCCTAACAACTTTGTTATATTGAAAAACGAAAGATGATCAAGCATACTTTCTTTTCTTATATTGAGTTACTACTGAGGAACCTGGTTATGACTGATGAATTTTATCCTGATAATTATATCAAATATCATAATACAACGCTTTGTATTGTTTGGATTTCGCATTTAGGAATTTTAATTTGGTATGCAATTTTAATTTATGATCAGTTTAAGACCCATCCTGGTCCTGAGTGGCTTATTACCGTAGGATTCAGTAGTGCTGCTGTTAGTATTTTGATTGTTGTTTATAATTACTTTCGTTTGGATACAAAGAAAAGTAAAAGATATATGATTCCTTATATATATCATCCTGCACTCGAAGTACCTTTCACTATCTTAAAAATTTCATCTGCTAAATTGTCAAAAGATAGCTTAGCAAAGGCTTTTTTCTTTATTGTACTTGGCGTTTGGTATGGTGAAACATTTGAATACATATTTATCATTTTACTTACAGGTCTTGGTCTCTGTACGCTTAGACTGTTACTTGTGACGAGAACTTATTTGAAAGCACTCAGAGAAGCGAAAGAATTGATGAATCAGCTGCCTAAGCGAGGAATGAAGTAAGTAAAATTAATTTAACAGTTTAGAGGTTTTTTGATGAGGTTGTTTGTAATAAATCAGACAACCTCATTATTTTTGGCACTATCACAAAACAGATCGTTAATAGTCAGATAGATGATGATATTAGTTTTTTATTCATGTATTTTTCGGTATAGTAGCGCAGCTTATTGCTAGGTGAAATGAGGAGAACGCAATGAAAAAGCATCACATTGACACATTAATTGCTGAAGCGGATGTGAAGTCAAGAATTAAAGAATTAGGTGCAGAGATAACACAATATTATCAACATAAACAAAGCAATGGCTTATATGTAGTTGGTTTATTAAGAGGCTCGTTTATGTTTATGGCTGATCTCGTTAGAGAAATTAAATTGCCATTGGAAGTAGATTTTATGACAACCTCTAGTTACGGCAGTGGCATGACTACCAATCATGATGTGAAAATTGCGAAAGATCTCGAAGGTGATATTAAAGGCAAAGATGTCTTAATCGTCGAAGATATTATTGATACTGGCTATACCTTAGATAAAGTGCACCAAATTCTATCATTGCGCGAACCTAACTCACTAACTATTTGTACATTATTAGATAAACCATCACGTCGTGAAGTGGAAGTCAATGTCGACTGGGTGGGCTTTAGTATTCCTGATGAATTTGTAGTAGGCTACGGTATTGATTATGCTCAACAATATCGTCAATTAGGCTATATCGCGAAAGTCGTATTAGAAGAATAAAATATTCTGATGGAGGAATGACTTAATCTGTCATTTCTCCTAAACCTCGTCTAATTTTGGGTGCAAAAAATTCATAATCCACTAAAAAAGCATCGTGACCAAAATCAGAAGTGATTTCTGCATAAGATAAATCAACCTTGGCTTTTTCCAATAATTGTTTGCTTTTTTCTAAATCGATTAATTTAAATAACTGATCATTGGTGACTGCAACTAAGGTATATTTTGCCTTAATTCGTGATAATGCTTCAGTCACATTAGCAAAACCAATAGCGGGATCATATAAATCTAAAGCACGTGTCAGTTGCAAATAACTATTAGCATCGAAACGATCCAAAAACTTTTGTCCTTGATAGGTTAGATAAGACTCAACTTGAAAATAATCACCTAAAAAATTGGTATCTTGTTTAATGGCGCGCCCAAAAGCCTTAGTTAATTGAGTATGGGTACGATAAGTTAACATTCCTAACATTCTGGCAGTTGCCAAACCTTGTTCAGGATACTTGCCTTGATAATAATTGCCTTGATTAAAGTTTGGATCATGAACAATCGCTTGTCGCATTACGTGATTAAAACCAATCGCTTCCGCACTCATATAAAGTGATGAACAAAGATTTACCACATAATCCATAAAATCAGGGTAACTAATCGCCCATTGCGTAGCCTGCATTCCACCAAAAGAGCCACCAATCACCGCATGTAAATGAGAAATATTGAGTTGATCTAACAGTGCTTTTTGTACTTTAACAATATCTTGTACGGTAATTTGTGGAAAATCACCGCCATAAGGTAAACCTGTTTCAGGGTTTACGCTCATTGGGCCAGTCGTACCTTTACAACCACCCAACACATTAGAACAAATAAAGAAGTATTTATCGGTATCTAATGCCATACCTGGCCCCATAAAATTTTGCCACCAACCTTTTTGGCTATTATCAGCAAAATAGGGTTCAGCATCGCCGGTTAAAGCATGACAGATCAGAATGATATTATCTTGTTGCGGATTGATTTGCCCATAAGTTTGATAGCAAACAGTAATATTCTTCAGTGAACCACCGAGCGTAAGGGTAAGCGCGGAATCTGTGAATAATGTGAGTTGTTGCGCAGGCATATAACTTCCTAAAACAGCGATTATTATTATAGTGAATAGGTGAATAAGTTAACGAGCAGTGAGGATGATGTCAAGAAATTTTAGATGTCTAAACATCTAGAAAGTAAAACGTCTAAACGTCTAACTAAAAATAGCTAAATATGAGAGGAAAAGCTGCACATAAAATACACATTAATGGTGGTGAGCACCTTTTATTTTATGATCTATGTCATAAAAGAAAAATTTTCATCATTAGATAAATTCAATTTATACCTCGTGAGTGTTAAACTTGCGCCAATTTTTTAACATTTGTTTAGAGGTAATCATTATGGAATTTAGAATTGAACACGATACTATGGGCGAAGTGAAAGTACCAGCAGATAAATACTGGGCAGCACAAACAGAACGTTCACGTAACAACTTCAAAATTGGTCCATCAGCATCAATGCCACACGAAATTATCGAAGCATTCGGTTACTTAAAAAAAGCAGCAGCATATGCAAACTATGATTTAGGTGTATTACCAATCGAAAAAAGAGATTTAATTGCACAAGCTTGTGATGAAATTTTAGCAAATAAATTAGATGATCAATTCCCACTCGTTATTTGGCAAACCGGTTCAGGTACACAATCAAATATGAACGTAAACGAAGTAGTAGCAAATCGTGCGCACGTTCTTAATGGTGGCAAACTTGGTGAAAAAAGCATTATTCACCCAAATGACGATGTAAACAAATCACAATCTTCAAACGATACTTATCCAACAGCAATGCACATTGCTGCATATAAAAAAGTGGTAGAAACCACTATTCCTGCGATTGAACGTTTACAAAAAACTTTTGCTGAAAAATCTGCTAAATTCACTAACGTAGTGAAAATTGGTCGTACTCACTTAATGGATGCTACTCCATTAACATTAGGTCAAGAATTCTCAGCTTATGCAGCGCAATTAGATTTCGGCTTAAAAGCATTGAAAAACACTTTACCTCATTTAGGTCAATTGGCATTAGGTGGTACAGCAGTAGGTACAGGATTAAATACGCCAAAAGGATATGATGTAAAAGTTGCAGAATATATTGCGAAATTTACTGGTTTACCATTTGTAACTGCGGTTAATAAATTTGAAGCATTAGCAACTCACGATGCGGTTGTGGAAACTCATGGTGCTTTAAAACAATTAGCGGTATCTCTTTACAAAATTGCTAACGATATCCGTTTATTGGCTTCTGGCCCACGTTCAGGTATTGGTGAAATCTTAATTCCTGAAAATGAACCAGGTTCATCAATTATGCCAGGTAAAGTTAACCCAACTCAATGTGAAGCGTTAACAATGGTTTGTGCGCAAGTATTAGGTAACGACACTACTATTTCATTTGCTGGTTCACAAGGTCATTTCCAATTAAATGTATTTAAACCAGTAATGGCGTTTAACTTCTTACAATCTGCACAATTATTAGCAGACGCATGTATCTCATTTGATGAACACTGCGCGGTAGGTATTGAACCTAACTATCCACGTATCAAAATGCAATTAGAAAACTCATTAATGTTGGTAACTGCATTAAATACCCATATCGGTTATGAAAAAGCAGCGAAAATTGCGAAAACTGCTCACAAAAATGGTACTACATTACGTGAAGAAGCAATTAACTTAGGTTTTGTTACTGCAGAACAATTCGATGAATGGGTTCGTCCAGAAGATATGGTTGGTAGCTTAAAATAAGTAAGCAATAAAAATGTTTTTGAAGAGGGTACTTTGCAGTACCCTCAGACCGCTGACA
>NZ_JTJL01000006.1 GCF_001678495.1 Gallibacterium salpingitidis | reverse complement strand
GGCTAATGCGAAACTCTCAATTCATAATAACTTCCGCTTAGATACACCAATTACTGTCGACGGTAAACTGACTCTAAAAGTCGATAACCATTTTGCCAATCAAACACAACTCGTTACCGGAAAAGGGTTAACAATTGAAGCCAAATCCATTGAAAATCCAGTGCAAAGTGAATTAAGTTCCCAAAAAACGCTGTTAAAAACCGAGTATTTACTTAATCGTGGTTTAATTGATGGAGTCAAAAATATTATTTTTGCTGATCAATTAGATAATCTTGGCAGTGGTAGAATTTATGGTGATCAATTAGCGATTCAATCACATACACTCAATAATCTCCCAGAAGCCGATCAATCCGCGACGATTGCCGCACGCGAACGGCTAGATCTCGGTGTAGGTACCCTAACCAATTACGATCATGCTCTGATTTTAAGTCAAGGTAATCTCTATATCGGTGGTGCATTGGATGATCGTTATCATGCTACTGGACAAGCGACTTTTGTGGATAATGGTAGTGCAACGATTGAAGCGTTGGGAAATGGTAATATCAATACGCAACGCTTATGGAATCACGATTTACACTTACGTCTTGGTATTCACACAGATAAAGAAAAATTCGAAGAATATGCGCAAAATAATAATAGTCGACGTTATCGTCAAGGCGTTGAGGGCGAATTGGATTGGACAAGGAGAAGTAGAAAAGCTTGGTTTGCCTTTTATGATGGCAGCCGTAGTCCCTCCCAAAATGATTGGTTTGGTTGGGAATATACCAGAACAACTGATACCACTACCATCGAACATCGCGACCCCGCTAAAATTCTGATTGCAGGCAATCTTTCACTTAATGGTGATCAACTTCACAACCAATATAGCCAAATTTTAGTGGGGAAAGCATTAACCTTAGGCGAACAACAATTTAGGAAAAATACTAAAAATGAAACCTTAACAGCCAATAATGTTCAATTAATCAATGAAGATTTAATTGGTGAGATTCATCGCCGAGATGATGGTCAGAGTTTTATGAAGGTTGCTTATAAAGACAAAAATCCTATCAGACCTCGTTATGGACATCGTTCAGAGAATTATCAAGATTACCATCATATTCATCCGATTGAATATTTTAACTTTAAGATTGTAGATAACACTATCGGACAGGCTATTCAACCAACGGGAACAGCGATTCGTCAGCAAACTATTGCTCAACAAGCCGCATTAAATAATTTACAGGTGGATTTCACTCAAAGTACGCCATTGAGTGCGGTACCTCACATACGTGCAGTATTACCAAATCAGTTATTGCCTCAAGCAAGTTTATATCGTTTAAATCTTGCCACTAACAGCCATGTATTAGTTGAAACCGATCCGCGCTTTACTAATAAACGCCAATGGTTAAGCTCAGATTATATGTTTGATGCACTACGTGCAGATCCACAAACCATGCTAAAACGCCTTGGCGATGGTTATTATGAACAACGGTTAGTCAATGAGCAAATTAACCAGCTAACAGGACAACGCTTCTTAGGTAATTACACATCTGATTATGAGCAATATAAAGCGTTAATGGATGCCGGTATTCGTTATGCACAACGTTATCAACTTATTCCGGGTGTTGCATTAAGTGCTGCCCAAATGCAGGAATTAACCGAAGATATGGTATGGCTTGCGCCACAAACTGTCACGTTAAAAGATGGTTCTCAACTTCAAGTGTTAGTTCCGCAAGTCTATCTCGTCAAACGTGATGTCGATGTTCAGCCAACAGGCGCTATTATCTCTGCAAGAGAGATTGATATGGCTATGGATGGGATAGTGAAAAATAGCGGGTTGGTTGCAGGACGTCATTTAACACAAATTTCTGCACAAAACTTGGAGAATTATGGCACTATCACCGCCG
The DNA here is from genome assembly GCF_001678495.1 of Gallibacterium salpingitidis. Taxonomy (GTDB): domain Bacteria; phylum Pseudomonadota; class Gammaproteobacteria; order Enterobacterales; family Pasteurellaceae; genus Gallibacterium; species Gallibacterium salpingitidis. The sequence goes on along the minus strand of NZ_JTJL01000006.1, from coordinate 76,861 downwards.
ATCAACTGAATTTCAACATCACCAATCGTTTCTATCAACAAGGTGGAACTTTAACTGCCAATAACCTCAATTTAGCGGCTAATACTATTCTGATTGAAAGTCGTTTTAGTGAGAATCAAGATAATGGCACCTTTTATCGTCGCCAACTTGATCAACAAGCACAACTGAAGGTCAAAAATGATTTAACTCTTACTACACAAGGTGATGCGCAATTTAATGCGGTCAAGATAAACACTGACAATGCAACACTTTATATCGGCGGTAATTTGACATTAGGTACTCAAGCAGAAATCAATAAAGAACATTATGTTATGGATGCTGACAATTATTGGAAACTCGATCAACATAATGATATTGCGACCACATTGACCGCAAAAGGCAACACTACCTTACTCGCCCAAAAAGATATTAATTTACGTGGTACCCAGATTGATACGAAAAAGGATCTTATTCTGGCTAGTCAACAAGGTGATATCCATGTCGATGCAGCACGAAAACAAGAGCAACTCTCTTCAGGCATCAAACATACGGATAAAGGTCTGCTAAGTCGTACCACTATCATTACTAAACATGATCACCAATATGATTTAACGGAAGGTTCTCAATTAGCAGGCAATAATGTTCACCTGCTGGCAAATCAAGGCAAAGTTGCTGTTGAAGGCAGTACAATTGTTGCAGACAAAAATGTGACATTACAAGCTCAAGAGCTTGATATTTCAGCGGCTAAAAATACCAGAAAAGAAGATGATTTTTATGCGGAGAAAAAATCTGGCTTAATGAGTGGTGGCAGTCTCGCTTTTACTATTGGTAGTCGCAAACAAGCTACTGACACTGCTAATCAGCAAACTTACTATCAAGGCAGTCAAATTGGTGCCTTACAAGGCGATATTTATCTTGCCGCCAATGACAGTTATCGCCAACAAGGTAGCCGTATTACTGCGGGCGAGGGTGATATCACTATTCTGGCGAAAAAAGTAGACATTACCGCCACAGAAGATAAATTTATCCACGATTATCAGCATACCTTTAAACAGAGTGGTTTAACCTTTGGTATCAATCTTCCAATAGTACAAGCTACACAACAAATTCAACAAACGGCGAAATCAGTAGCCCAAGTTGGCGACGCCAAAGATAATCGTATTAATGCGCTAGCTGCCATTAATGCTGCCTTTGATTTAGCCAATACAGCGGATGTGGTTGGTAATGTTGCCTCCGAGATAGCTAACCAAGGTGTTCAAGGTCTAACACAAAATATCGGAATTAGTGTAGGGTATGGAAAACAGAAAAATGAACAAACCATTCATACAGAAACGACAACCGCCAATCGTAGTAAAGTAAATGCTGCTGGTAAGGTTAATGTGTTAACCACTGGCGATAAAGATTCCTCTTACATTCAGGTAAAAGGATCTGACATTGCAGGACAGCAAGGCACATCTTTGCTAACACAAGGCAATCTTGATATTACTGCGCAACAACAAACACATTCAGAGCAAAGCCAAAATAAATCAAGTGGTTGGAATGCTGGCGTGGCAGTAAATTATAACAGTGCTGGTGGCGCCTCTTTAGGGATTACCGCAGGCGGTAATGCTGGCAAAGGTTATAGTAATGGAGAGGAAACCACTTGGGTAAATAGCCATATTGGTGATAAACAGAGTCAAACAACACTGATTTCAGGTGAAGATCTCTCGATTCAAGGCGGACAAGTCGTTGGTGATAGTGTTAAGGTTCAAGCGAATAACCTAAATATTACCAGCCTACAAGATACGGCAACTTATCAAGGCAAACAAAAACAAACTTCTGCCCAAATGACCGTAGGTTACGGTGCTTCCTTATCGGGCAACTATAATCAGTCTAAGATCAATGCTGATTATGCCAGTGTTAATCAACAATCAGGCATTTTAGCTGATGATGGTGGCTTTAATGTGGACATCAACAATCATACCGATTTAAAAGGTGGAGTGATTACGGCGACTACAGCGGCAGAACTACAAGGTAAAAATCAATTCGCAACTGGTACTATCCAAGCAGAAGATCTACAAAACTATAGTGAACATCAAGGCTCAGCTTTTGCAATTGGAGGTTCTGTGGCAATGAATTTTGCTACGCCATTAGCAGATAAAGGACAAGCTCAAAGTGATAAACAAGCCACTAATAAAAAAGGTGAACCTTTATTTATTGATAAATCAGGTAAAGAAACCACAGCTAGCCACACTGCTGCTAGAGAAGCTAATCAAGCTAAATTAGCCACTGGACGAGATTCTTTTACTAGTAAAACATCAGTTGGATTAGGCAAAGATAAAGAGCAACAATCTTCTACGACAACAGCGGGGATTGGTACGGCGAATATGATTATTCGTGATCCTGAAGCGCAATTAAATAAAACAGGTTTATCTGTAAACGACACTATTACTAAAGTGCAAACTACACTTACCACAGATGAAGTGGAAAAAAATAGCAGCAAATTAACCAACCACTTTGATCAAGAAAAGGTATTAAAAGAGTTAAATATCCAAGTGAAAGTCACTCAAGATTTTCGTAAAAATGCTTTTTCAACTATTGATAATTATGTTTTACCAAAACAAGCCGAATTAAGAAAACAGATTAAAGCGGCAAAAACAGAAGAAGAAAAAACTGTTTTATACCAACAAATTTATAAATTACAGTATCAAAAACGACTCCTTGAAACTGTAGTAGGTATTGTTGCTGGTTCACCAGATCTTGCCATTACACAGGGTACATTACAATTAGCTGCCACTAAAATGCGTGAAGAAAGCCTTGCCAATTCACGAAAATTTAAAGGGATTATTGATGCAAAAACAGGTGAAGTATTACGCAATGATTCTTACGATAGTGGTTATTTTGATGGTGTTAAATTAGGCGGGGTACGGATAGATTTAGATGCAATTTGTGGTGTAGATAATAGGCGTTGCACTGTAAATCCTGATGGTAGCTATCAATATATTGGTGGTATATCTATTAGTGGAAAATCAATTCCTACATTAAAAGATGCTATTAATACAGATTTGAATCCTGCTGCCAAAGAAATGTATGGGCTAACAGGCGGTTTCCAATCTGTTCAAGGAGAAATGTTCGGAATTTATCAGGCTGGTAATTGGAAAGATCTCATTGTTGAATCATTTGCAGGAACACATGATATATTAGGTGGACAGATATGGGGTTTATATGATGAAGTTGGTAACACTACTCGTGGTAGAGATCTACCCGATAACCCTAATGAATATGATGGAAAAATTTCATCTGTTACAGCAATAGCAGCAATTCCTGCTGCTGCACCATTTGCTATATCAGATTTAATATCTCCAGATTTTTTACAAATTCTATTAAAGCTCGGGGAATATTAAGATGAAAAAATTAGGTATTTTAGCTACATTTATTGTAATAACATCTTGTTATTACAATAATAAGGATGGCTGTTTTTATACTCCCCAAGCTGCGAATTGCAATATTAAATATAAAAGTGATTTTGATTCTTACCAGAAAAGTGAAGTTAATGATGAACAAAAACTTATAGATATGAAAACTTGCCTTGGAAAATATGGAGATAATATTGATTATAGAAAAAGCATATTTTATGACTTATATAAAAGATATCCTAATCAAAATATAGTGCATGAATTTACTTTATGTATGGAACATAAAGGCTATATTTTCAATAATATATACAAATAATTCTTCTTAGGTGGTCAAATTTGGGGTTGGTATAACAATCAAGGAAATACTGCTGAAAAAAACTCAATACAATCTAAAGCAAGTCAAGTAACAACTATTGTTGCTATTCCTGTAGCTACACCATTTGCTATGGCAAATCTGATTTCAGCTGATTTTATTGAAATCCTATCTCAACTAGGAGGTAATTAAATATGAAAGCCTTAATTCCATTATTATTTATTTTGTTTTTACAAGGCTGTATTTATGCTGAAGGCTGTTGGATTAGTCCACAAATGGTTTCATGTGTAGATAAAGGAAAAATATTTCCAATAATAGCTCGTTTTCAAAAACCAGAATCTATCGGAAAAACTGATTCACAACAACGTTGGAAAGATGCTACAAATTGTGGAAGTAAATATGGTGATGAAGAGTTAACATATATAGAAAATAAGGGCTTATATAAGTCTTTTGAATCTTGTATGTTTAATAAAGGATATATAAGATTTCACCCTGCTGAATGCGGCTACCAAAACCCAAAATGGGATACAGGAAAATGTAATTTATAAACAAACTATCGCATACAGATTATGATTCTTGCCTATCTGCTACTTATTTTATGAAGATGGGCGTAAATTAATAAAATAACTTTCTTTTTAACAATAAATAGCAAGAAGTAATTACCATAATAATCATTGCTAATATATTAACCACTAACCATCCTGCAGCATAACTCATAATAAAACCTACAGATAGCGAAGCAACTAGACTTAATAAATAGGTAATTAATGAATTCATGCCTTGTAATTTATGTTTACTGCTTTCATCAGAGAGTTGATTGACAATAAATGTCCCACCAGTAAACATAAAACTCCAACCAAGCCCAACAAAGACTAAAGTAATAATATATCCCCAATAATTATCTAAAGAGAAAGCCGCAAGATTACCAAAGATAAAACAGAATGCACCTAATTGGATTAAATGAAGGGTTTTTAATTTTTCTAAGACAAACGGCAAAAATAATGCTGGCAAATACATCGCTAAAAAGTGCCATTGCAATACACTTGCACTCTGCGCCGTAGTTAATGATACATGGTGCATTGCTAATGGTACGGCATTCATAATTAACGTCATAATAGCGAAAGCAAAGGCACAACTAATAGTAGCTAGGATAAATTTTGTAGAGTAAAACAACTGCTTATCAATTGCTGATGATTTTGCTTTATTGTGTTTAATCTCTTTAATAAAAATAAATAATTGCGAAATCATCGCCAAAATAAAAATAATTGCGGCAAACAAGAAAGAACCTAAAAACGGATATTGTGCAAAAAGATATTCGCCTTGCGTGGCAATAAAAGGTCCTAAAAAGCCACCAATAACACCGCTCCCAATAATTAATGCGGTAGCTCTTTTTTTCGCTAACTCAGAAGCAAAAACTTCTGCGGCAGTAAAACGATAATATTGATTAAAAATGGTAGCAGCACCTAAAATTAATGCCGCAATAACAAATAGAAAAAATGAAGAAAAATAGATCGCTGCACAAGCCAAAATACTGCCAAATAAACCAATTACACTACCAATGATAAAAGCTTTTCGTCTGCCATAATAAGACATCAAATTAGAAGCGTAATAAACCATCACTGCGGATCCTAATACGGTCGCAGTAATTGGCAATGTCGTTAAATATGAATTAGGTGAAAGCTGTAAACCGACTAATGTTGCAGTTAAAATCAACAAAGAAATAATCGAACCTGTTAGTCCTTGCCCCAAAAATAGCGCAATTAAAGTAATATATTTCTTCATTTGATTCCTTAAAAAAATCCTCCGACTTTATACACAAGTTCGGAGGATTTTTATTAGTGATTTTTATGCGTGGTGCTATACAAAATTTTGTCAGTATAAGCGACCGCCAATGCCGAAGCTAAAAAGCCTAAATGTAGGAATAATTGCCACATAATCTGCTTTTCTGGCAAATTGCCGGCATTAATAAAGGTTTGCAGCATATGAATAGAGGAAATACTAATAATAGCCATCGACAATTTAATTTTTAACACCGAGGCGTTCACATGATCTAACCATTCTGGCTGATCTGGATGATTATCAGTATTTAATTTAGAAACAAAGGTTTCATAACCGCCTACTAACACCATCACTAATAAATTCGCAATCATTACTACATCGATGAGATTTAATACCGCCAACATAATAGTGTTTTCATCCATCTGATTAAGATTAAACACCAAATGCCATAATGATTTTAAAAATTTATAGGCATAAACAATTTGGACAACAATTAAACCAAGGTAAATCGGTAATTGTACCCAACGGCTGGCAAATATCAGTTTAGCAATAAAGTTTGGTTTTACTTGTGTTGGTGTATTCTGCATAAAATCCTTAATTATTTATTTTTTAATAGATCACGAATTTCTGTTAATAATTTTTCTTCTGCTGATGGTTCAGCTGGTTTTGGTTCTTCTGCTGGTTTTTCACGTTTTAATTTATTCATTGCTTTAATTGCTACGAAAATAGCAAACGCAATGATGATAAAATCAAACACAGTTTGAATAAACATCCCATAATTTAAAGTAACTGCAGGCACATCACCAACCGCACCACGTAATACGATTTTAAGATCTTTAAAATCTACGCCGCCAACTAATAAACCAATAATTGGCATCGCTACGTCAGCGACTAACGAACTTACAATTTTACCAAATGCACCACCGATAATTACCCCGACAGCCATGTCAACAACATTACCGCGCATTGCAAATTCGCGGAATTCTTTTAAGAAACTCATATAAATACTCCTAAATTTAATGTTAAAAAATAAATGTTAAAAAAGCGGCGCTAATTATATTTTTATTGTGAGATTCATACAATTTTTTTACAAAAAATTTTTTCTTGTAACATCCTATTTTTTCCAGAAATGTGGGAACAATAAAACTAAAATTGTCATAATTTCTAAGCGCCCTAATAACATACCTAAAATCATTAACCATTTTGAAAAAGTTGGAATGGTTGAAAAATTTCCTGATGCGCCTACCTGATTACCATATCCAGGACCAACGTTACCAATTGCTGTTGCTGCAGAACTCCAAGCGCTTTGAAAATCCATTCCTGACATTCCCATTAATACCGCCAAAATCGCCATAATCATAAAATAACTAAAAATAAAACCGACAATACCAAATACGGTTTCACTAGATACAACATGACGATTGTAATGGACTGCTGAAATACTATTAGGATGAATTAAACGTAATATTTGATGTTTTAGTACTTGGAACATAATTTGGAAACGGAAGATTTTAATTCCCCCAGTTGTTGAACCAGAACAACCACCTAAAATAAATGCCACTGTAAACACCATTGTGGTTGTTGCAGTCCAAGTATCAAAATTACCTAAGCTAAATCCGCATGTGGACATAATATTGATTAAATTGAAAAAAGCATAACGTAAGCTATCTTGCCAATTAAATACATTTTCATAATTTAACCAAGCGGCAGTGAAGAAACCAACAATTAACACAAATAAGGAAAATCCCATTAATTGTTGATCACGAAATAACACGAAAATATTTTTACGATGAATGGCTTGTACCATTAATAAAAAAGGTAATGAACCTAAGAACATAAAGAGAGTACAGATCCATTGTGTTGTACTATTGAATTCACTCATTGAACCACTGCGTGTTGAAAAGCCGCCAGTAGAAATAGTAGTAAAAGCATGATTTATCGCATCAAAGAAATCCATTTCTGACCACATATAAGCAATAGTACATGCAGTTGTTAGAAATAAATAAATTTGGATAATACTTTTTGCGACATCTCTGGCTTGTGGCAAAAGCTTGTCAGATTTATCCGATGATTCTGTGCGGAATAGTGTCATTCCACCCACATTTAAAAATGGCAAGATCGCTACCGCCATCACAATAAATCCTAAACCTCCCATCCATTGTAAGGTTGAGCGCCACATTAACAATGCTGATGAAGTATCGCTAACATCAACAATAACACTAGAACCAGTAGTGGTTAAACCAGAAACAGTTTCAAAATAGGCATCGGTAAAACTAAAATCACTAATAACAATAAAAGGCAAAGCGCTAAATACACAACTGATTAACCATATTAATGTGGTAAGCAATAACATATCTTTAACCCGCAACCGCATATCTTGCGGTTTCTTACGAGTCAAAATAAAGGAAACAAAATGGGTAATACCAATACAAATTAAAAAACCAACTAGCCCGTCCCCATTATGAAAAAAAGTGACCACTAATGGAATAATCATTAGCCAAGCGATTTTAGAAAGGACAGAACCCAAAATATATAAGATAAATGGTCGATTAAACATAATCTGCCTATTGCCTTAAATAAAGAATGGACTTGGTTGGAATAATTTTTCAATTTCAGCCATATTCTTTTTATCTTGTAAAAATAAGATCACATGATCATCTTCTTGAATCACCAAATCGTGCTGTGCAATTAAAACTTCACCACGACGACAAATTGCCCCAATAATCACTCCTTGCGGTAATTTCAAGCGGTTTAATGGACGACCAATGACTTGTGATGTTTGTTCATTACCATGAGCAACGATTTCTAGTGCTTCTGCTACACCACGACGCAATACCGCAACATTTACAATATCACCCTTACGCACATAACTTAATAACGCGGAAATGGTGGCTTGTTGCGGTGAAATCGCAATATCAATCGTACCGCCTTGTACTAAATGCAAATAGGCAATCCGCTGAATTAATGAAATTGCTTTTTTTGTACCTAATCGTTTCGCCAATAATGACGCCATAATATTGGCTTCATCATCGCTAGTTAAAGCAATAAAGGCATCAATATTTTCGATATGTTCTTCAAATAAAAAGGATTGATCCGAAGCATCTGCACAAAATACAATGGTTTTTGAGAGTTTTTCAGCTAAAAATTCTGCACGCTTTTGATTACGTTCTACTAATTTAACGCTGTAATCATTTTCCAACTTTTTTGCTAAACCAGAACCGACATTACCACCACCAACGATCATAATACGGCGATAATTTTTCTCTAAACGTTGTAATTCACTCATTACTGCTCGTAAATGCTGACTAGCACAAATAAAAGTAACTTCATCACCCGCTTCAATAATGGTTGAACCTTGCGGACGAATCACTTTATCTTGACGCCAAATTGAAACAATGCGCGCATCTATATGCGGTAAATGATCTTGTAATGTCGCAATCGAATAACCAACTAACGGTCCACCATAATAGGCTTTTACTACTGCCAAACTGACTAAATCATTGGCAAAATTGGCTACTTGCAGTGTTCCTGGATAATTGACTAAGCGGGCAATATCCTCAATTACAAGTTGCTCTGGTGAAATAATATGATCGATAGGAATAACATCGCTTTTAAACAATTTTTCTTTTTCGCGAATATATTCTGAATTACGAATACGGGCAATTTTAGTTGGAATTTTAAATAGCGTGTAAGCTACTTCACAGGCGATCATATTCACTTCATCAGAACTGGTTACGGCGACTAACATATCGGCATCAGTTGCACCAGCTTCACGCAAGGTTCGTGGTGAAGACGCATTACCATGCACAACCCGTAAATCGTGCTTATCCTGCAACTGATTCAAGCGGTCTGCATCATTATCCACAAGGGTAATTTCATTATCTTCACTGACTAAGTTTTCTGCTAATGTGCCACCAACTTGTCCTGCACCTAAAATGATAATTTTCACAAGTTTTACCTTTAACTTTGTTTAATCAGTTTTGCGTAAAAGAAACCATCACCACTGTTTTGCGCTGGAAAACATTGGTAACCAAAACCAGTATCAATACCTGTTGTGGCTAATTGTACTGGGATCAATTTTGCATCCGTATGTGTTGCTAGAAAACGTTCAATTTGCTGGCAATTTTCCTCAGGCAAAATAGAACAAGTAGCATATAACAAAATGCCATTTGGTTTGAGTCGTTGCCATAATGCTTGCAAAATTGTTTGTTGTAAGTCTGCTAATTGAGCAATATCACTAGCTTGACGCAACCACTTAATATCCGGATGACGACGAATAACACCAGTGGCAGAACAAGGCGCATCTAACAAAATACGGTCAAACATTATCTCTGGCGCTAACCATTGTTCTGGTTTACTAGCATCGCCACAAATAATTTCTGCTTTTTGCTGCAAACGCTTTAAATTTTCTGCTACTCGCTGTAAACGACTTTGTTCTACATCTAATGCCAACACCTGAGCTTGAGGAGCAATTTCTAAAATATGTGTCGTTTTACCGCCCGGTGCCGCACAAGCATCTAGAATACAGTGCTGGTTTTCTGGTTCTAACAATTCGCCAGCCCATTGCGCATGACGATCCTGTACACTTACCCAACCTTCTGCAAAATGTGGTAATTGATCTACACCCACTGCTTTATTTAAACATAATGCCGTCCTTGGCAACGCAATTTCACTGTCAATTTGTTGCTGATTTAATAATGTTTGATAAGCCGTTTGTGAGGTATGTTGTTGATTTACTCGTAACCACATTGGCGGTTTTTGATTATTTTCATCAACGATTTGGCGCCAATGTTCTGGATAATGTTGTTTTAATAAATTCACCAACCATTCAGGGTGTAATGTTTGCCAATGTTTATCTACTATCGCCAAAATAGCTTCTTGTTCCCGTAAAAAACGACGCATTACGCCATTTACTAAACCACGAAAAGATTCAGCTTTAACAGCTTTTGTTGCATTAACAACTTCATCAACCGCTGCGTGTGCCGGGATACGGGTATAAAGTAATTGATATAAACCGACCAATAATAGGCAGTGCACAATACGAGTTTTACCTTTTAATGGTTTGGTGACTAATTTTTCAATAATACGTTCTAAACGCGGTAATACTCGACAAACACCAAAACAAACCTCTTGCAATAACGCAATATCTTGCGCTTTTATCTGTTGTTGTGTGCTAGGCAATAACGCCGATAGTGATTTACCTTGATCCAAAACTTGTAAAATCACTTCCGCCATTACGGCACGTAATGTTAATTTTTTCTCGTGTTTTTGCTGTTTCATGGTTACTCACTTACACGCTGACCAACAACAAACCAATCACTGCGTCCATTTAACAAATCTTGTGCTGACATCGGTTTCTTGCCAGCCGGTTGTAATAACGTTAAATTCAGTACACCATTCGCTGTCGCTATTTGAATCCCTTGCTTATTTGCTTGTACAATCGTACCGGCAGCAACTGCTTGATGCGGTAAAACTGTCGCTTGATAGACTTTTAATGTCTGTTTCTGTTGCTGGCTATCTATTACTTCAAACCAGCTAATTGGCCAAGGATTAAAAGCACGAATACAACGTTCTAATTGTTCCGCTGATAAAGACCAATCCAACTTAGCCTCTTCTTTACTTAATTTATCTGCGTAATTGCTTAATTCATCTTGTTGTACTTCTGGCGGATATTTTCCGGCTTCTAAATAATCTAATACTTCAATTAACGCCTTTGGCCCTAGTTCTGCCAACTTAGCATAGAGTGATGCAGAAGTTTCCGTTGCGTCAATTGGACAAGCCACTTTATACAGCATATCGCCTGTATCCAACCCTTCATTCATTTGCATAATCGTAATGCCACTCTCTTTATCGCCAGCCCAAATAGCTCGTTGAATTGGTGCAGCGCCTCGCCAACGTGGTAATAAAGAACCATGTACATTTAAACAACCTAAACGTGGTGTATCCAATACAGCTTTTGGCAAAATTAAACCATAAGCCACTACTACCATCACATCAGCTTCAATTTGTTGTAATTGTTGTTGTGCTTCTGCTTTACGCAATGATTTTGGTTGATAGACGGGTAAATTATTTGCCTGAGCAAGTTGTTTTACAGGACTTGGTTGTAATTTTTTACCTCGACCAGCCGGTTTATCCGGTTGAGTATAAACAGCAACAACTTGATGTTGCGAAGATAATAGTGCTTGTAAATGTTGTGCGGCAAAGTCTGGCGTACCAGCAAAAATAATCTTTAATGGTTTCATAAACTCACAACTAAAAGTAGAAAAATTGGTTCTAAATAAGCCAATTATCTTACCTTAGGGCTTTAGCAAAGGAAAGCGAACAATCGGCAACGCTACTTTGTTCTCACATAAATTTAATAATAAATAGTTTGCTTTTCCTGATTGGTTGTTATCTTTTACGCTATTTCAAGGTAAACTATGTGCCACTAAATTCTACTTAGATTACTTAGGCTATTCTTTTTCATGCGATTATTAGTTGTCAGTTTATTTTGTTTATTATTAGTTGCTCTGTATAACTTCTGGTTTGGCGATTCAGGTTATCGTACTTATCAACAAACTCAGATCGAAATTGCCGAACAAAAAGTAAAAAATGAAAAACAAAGCCAATTAAATCAAGAAGCAAAAGCAGAAACCTTAGATTTAAAACAAGGTTTTTCTGCTGTTGAAGAAAGAGCAAGAAGAAATTACGAGATGGTTAAACCTAACGAAACCTTTTATCGAATTTTAAAATCAGAGAAATAATGAATACGAATTTATCATCAATGACATCTACTCGCCGTATTTTTGCCATTGTGCCTGCTGCCGGGATCGGATCACGTATGCAATCTGATCGCCCAAAGCAATATCTTTCATTATTGGGTAAAACTATCTTACAGCATACATTAGAAAAATTACTTAGTTATCCAATCATTGAAAAGATTATTGTGGCGACAGCGGAAAATGATCCTTATTTGACTGATTTTCCTTTGAAGGAACATCAAAAAATCGTTTGGGTAGTTGGTGGAGAAACTCGAGATCAATCGGTGTTTAATGCGTTGCAATTGATTGATGAACAAGATGTGTGGGTGATGGTTCATGATGCAGCTAGACCTTGTATTACTCACCAAGATTTAGACAAATTATTACAAGTTACAACATTATCTGGTGCGATTTTGGCAAAACCTGTCGTAGATACGATAAAAAAAGCCGTTTCTGCTACAAACCTTATCGAGAAAACCGAAGATCGTTCACTTTTATGGCACGCACTCACACCGCAATTTTTTCCAGCGCAATTATTAAAAAAAGCGTTAGCTTCAGCTAAACAGCAAGGATTTACGGTAACTGATGAAGCTTCTGCATTGGAATTATTAGGGGAACATCCGCAATTGATTGCTGGACGTAGTGACAATATTAAAATTACGCGCCCTGAAGATTTAGCGTTAGCCGAATTTTATTTACTTCAACAACAAAAAGAGTGGCAAAAATGATAAGAATTGGACATGGTTTTGATGTGCATGCGTTCACTGATAATGGAAATGGTTTTGTCATTATTGGTGGTGTAAGTATTCCTTTTGCAAAAAGTTTACTCGCTCATTCTGATGGTGATGTTGCATTACACGCATTGACGGATGCTTTATTAGGCGCAGCTGCGCTAGGCGATATCGGAAAATTGTTCCCTGACACAGATATGGCTTATAAAGGCGCCAATAGCCGACATTTATTAATTGAAGCATTTCGTCAAATACAACAATTGGGTTATCAAATCGGTAATGTTGATGTCACTATTATTGCGCAAGCGCCAAAAATGCGTCCTTATATTGATCAAATGCGCGCTAATATTGCTGAGGATTTACAATGTGATATTTCTCAAGTCAATGTCAAAGCCACTACAACTGAAAAATTAGGCTTTACTGGGCGAGGCGAAGGTATTGCTTGTGAAGCGGTAGCTTTACTGGTCAAACAATAATTTAATTCATAAAGTTAACAAGGAGCTTAAATAATGAATATTCTACTAAGTAATGATGATGGAATTCATGCTGAAGGCATTCAAACTTTAGCTGCCTATTTACGCACTATTGCTAATGTCATTGTTGTTGCTCCTGATCGTAATCGCAGTGCAGCATCATCTTCACTTACCTTAATTGAACCATTACGTCCAAGATTATTGGATAATGGTGATTATTGTGTGAACGGAACACCGGCAGATTGTGTCTATTTAGCAATGAATCATCTGCTTGCAGGGAAAATTGATTTAGTGGTTTCAGGAATTAATGCCGGTGTTAATTTAGGAGATGATATTCTCTATTCTGGTACTGTTGCGGCGGCGTTTGAAGGGCGTCATTTAGGTTTACCGGCGATTGCTGTATCACTCGATGGCAGACAACATTATGAAACAGCAGCAAAAGTTGTTTGTGAATTGATTCCAAAACTTCATTCGCAAATTTTACGTAAAAGAGAAATCTTAAATATCAATGTACCGGACATTCCTTACGAACAACTCAAAGGCATTAAAGTGACCAAGTTAGGTTATAGAGCAAGCGAGGGAGAAATTATTAAACAAACCGATCCTCGTGGTGAATCTATTTATTGGTTAGGTTTATCTAGCTTGCCTGAATATGCTCAAGAAGGTACTGATTTCCATGCTGTTGCCAATGGTTATGTGTCAATTACGCCAATACAAGCAGATATGACCGCTCATCATTCATTAAAAGCGGTCGAAGAGTGGCTCAATTTAGGATAAATTTTTATGTCCGTTGAACAACAACGTTTGGTAAAAGAACTTTATCAACGAGGAATTACTGACGAAAAGGTATTACAGGCAATTTATGAAATACCGCGTCCATTCTTTGTTGAAGAAATTTTTAGCAAACATAGCTATGAAGATATGCCTTTACCTATTGGTGAAGGGCAAACAATTTCTCAACCTTACGTTGTTGCCAAAATGACAAGTTTGTTAGAACTCAAACCAACGGACAAAGTACTGGAAATCGGTACAGGTAGCGGCTATCAAACAGCCATTCTCGCTAAATTAGTACAGCAAGTTTTCAGTATTGAAAGAATTAAAAATTTACAATGGCGAGCTATGCACCGTTTTAAAAAACTCGATTTGCATAATATTCGCTTAAAACATGGTGATGGCTGGGAGGGCTTAAAAGGGCATTCTCCATTTAATGCCATTCTGGTAACGGCGGCGCCATCGCAAGTTCCTACTGCACTATTGGAACAACTTGCTGATGGTGGTCGATTAGTGTTACCTGTCGGTGATGAAAATCATCAAGTATTACAAAGAATTACTCGGATTAATGACAAATATAAAGTCGAAAATATTGAGGAGGTTAAGTTTGTGCCTTTAGTCAAAGGAGATATTCTATGAATTTGTTTGGTCGTTTATATGACAAAACAATGAAATGGTCAAAACACCAATTTGCATTTTATTGGTTATTATTTGTTAGCTTTATTGAAGCCATCTTTTTCCCTATTCCACCTGATGTCATGCTGGTTCCTATGTCAATGTCAAAACCTAAAAAAGCGCTACATTATGCTTTTTATTGTGGTTTAGCTTCTACCATTGGCGGTATGATCGGTTTTGCAATTGGTTATTATGCATTTGATTTAATTAAAGATTATATTGTGCAATGGGGTTATCAAGCTCATTGGGATACCGCCGTTTCTTGGTTTGAACGTTGGGGAATTTTAGTGGTATTTGTCGCTGGATTCTCACCTATTCCTTACAAAGTTTTCACTATTTGTGCTGGCGTAATGAATATGGCGTTTTTACCATTTGTGATTACTGCGTTCGTTTCACGTACTGCGCGTTTTTTATTAGTAGCAAAATTATCAGCTTGGGGTGGAGAACGTTTTGCTGCACAATTGCGCAATTATATTGAAATCATTGGCTGGGCCGTTGTAGTATTAGCAGTCTGTGCCTACTTCCTCTTGAAATAACCATTTATTTAATAGGAATATTTATGAAACAATCTTTTTTACTTGTTCCAGTGCTTGCAGCCATTCTTGCTGGTTGTAGCAGTAATAATTCTGCACCAGTTGAAGATGCGGATGGAACCTTAACACCTGGAATTATGCAATCTGTTGGCAACGATAGTAACTCTACTTGGGAACCACAAGTGCAACAACAGCAAATGCCAACAGATATGATGGCAACAACACCTGCTGCAACATCAACACCAACACAGCAACCTGCTGTTAGCCAACCACAACCAACTTATCAACAACCAGCTCCAGCGCCAGTGACTACCGCACCAAAACCAGTTGCAGCTGCACCAGCAGCAAAACAACAGGTATCACAAGATTTCACTATTCCAAGAAATCCACAAACTAACGCGCCAGACTATAGCAAAATAGATAAAGGTTTCTATAAAGGTTCCACTTATACTGTTCGCAAAGGCGACACTATGTTCTTAATTGCCTATATTTCAGGTATGGATGTACGTGATTTAGCGGCGTTAAATAATATTCCTGAACCTTATAAATTAAGTGTAGGACAAACTTTAAAAGTAAGTAATAACGCTGCAAGTGCGGCTACGGCATCAGCTCCTGCGGCAACAACATCAACAGCTGCTGCAACAGCACAACCGCAACAACCTGCAGTAACTTATACTCCTGGCCCTAATGGTACAGCTTATGGATCAGACGGTACTATTGTTGGCCCAATTAAATCTACTGCTGGTACAATACCGCCGGCAACCAATAATTCTACCAATACTGTTCCTGTTACTGTTGAACCAACCACAACTGTCAGCCAACCAGTTGCTACAATGCCGGCAGCAACAAGTAATACCAGTAATATTACTTGGATTTGGCCAACTAAAGGTAACGTGATTCAAGGATTCTCTAATAGCGATGGTGGTAATAAAGGGATCGATATTGGTGGTTCTCGTGGACAGGCTGTTTATGCTGCAGCACCAGGTCGTGTCGTTTATGCAGGTAACGCATTAAGAGGTTATGGTAACTTAATTATCATTAAACACAATGATGATTATCTTAGTGCTTACGCGCACAATGAAACTATCTTAGTGAAAGATCAGCAACAAGTTACTGCCGGTCAGCAAATCGCTAAAATGGGGAGCTCTGGTACCAATAGCGTGAAACTTCACTTTGAAATTCGCTATAAAGGAAAATCTGTTAACCCAACAACCTACCTTCCAAGAAACTAATTTTAGTTGTTATTCATAAAACGGCATTTTTATCCTAAAAAGTGCCGTTTTTTATTATAAATTAACTGTCAATCCCCTATTTTTTCGTTACCATACAAATCTATTTGTTTGCACAATAAAAGGAATTACTATGACCTCAATTTGTATTATCACTGGCAGTACCCTTGGTGGAGCTGAGTATGTAGCAGAACACATCGAAGATTGTTTACAACAAAAAAATTTCTCCACCAAAATTCATCATGGGCCCGAATTAAATCAGGTGATCGAGGATAAAATTTGGTTAGTTGTAACATCTACGCATGGCGCTGGCGATTTACCTGATAACTTACAACCACTCTTTACACAATTAATGGAACAACAACCTGATCTTTCCGAGTTGCGTTATGCTGTTGTTGGTTTAGGAAATAGTGATTACGATACCTTCTGTTTCGCTGTAGATCATGTAGAAAATGATCTAAATAACTTAAAAGCTAAACAAATTTGTCCATCATTAAGGATCGATGTTTTAAACAGCTCAGATCCCGATATTGATGCAGAAAATTGGTTGCCTACTTTTATAGATCAATTAAATATTGCATAAAATAACAGCATGATCTTCTGTGGATAACTTGCTTATTTTCCGTTATAAAAACTGTTTTTTTCCTGAATATAAGCTTGGATCTTTTTTAATCTGTGGATAACTAAGGCTTTTATCCACAAGAAAGATCACATTCTTACTGACGATCTTAACAAAGAAAAAAAGATCCTATCCTATTAAAATCATTAGCAAAAATTTAGCTCTCCACAAAGATCTACTGATCTAATAATAAGAATAATAAAAAGATCTCTATATAAAGATCTTATAGTACTTATAGCGATCCTCGGTTAGATCATCGAAAAAATTTCTTTTTAACAGATCCACAAATTTCAGTTAAAATAGCCAAATTTTCTGATCATTCTATCAATTTCACTTTTTAGGTTTTTTATGTTTTATCCAAATAACTATGATGTCATTGTTGTTGGAGGTGGACACGCGGGTACAGAAGCCGCTTTAGCTCCAGCAAGAATGGGTTTAAGAACACTATTAATTACTCATAATATAGACACATTAGGACAAATGTCCTGTAATCCAGCAATCGGTGGGATCGGTAAAGGTCATCTCGTAAAAGAGATCGATGCTTTAGGTGGTTTAATGGCTTATGCTACTGATAAAGCTGGGATCCAATTTCGTACACTAAATAGCAGTAAAGGTCCTGCAGTACGAGCAACTCGAGCACAAGCAGATCGTGTGTTGTATCGTCAAGCAGTAAGAACTGCATTAGAAAATCAACCTAATTTAGATCTTTTCCAACAAGAAGTTACGGATATTTTAGTTGAAAATGGCCATGTTACTGGTGTTACTACTAAAATGGGGCTTACTTTTAAAGCAAAAGCCGTAGTATTGACTGCTGGAACATTCTTAGCTGGTAAGATCCATATCGGTTTAGATAATTATGAAGGTGGACGAGCAGGCGATCCTGCTTCTGTTCGTTTAGCAGAACGTTTACGCGATCTTGATTTACGTGTTGCTCGTTTAAAAACGGGAACACCACCTCGTTTAGATGCGCGTACAATCGATTTTTCTGTATTAAAACAACAACATGGTGATGATGTACTACCTGTTTTCTCTTATATGGGCAGTGTAGATGAGCATCCAAGACAAGTACCTTGCTATATCACGCATACCAATTTAAGAACACATGACATTATTCGATCTAATTTAGATCGCAGTCCAATGTACACAGGGATCATTGAAGGGGTTGGTCCGCGTTATTGTCCATCGATCGAAGATAAAGTAATGCGATTTGGCGATCGCAATGGCCATCAGATCTTTTTAGAACCAGAAGGTTTAACCAGCAATGAGATCTATCCAAATGGGATCTCAACTAGTTTGCCATTCGATGTACAAATGGGGATCGTTAATTCAATGCAAGGATTAGAAAATGCAAGGATCGTTAAACCGGGATATGCAATTGAATACGATTACTTTGATCCAAGAGATCTAAAACCTTCTTTAGAAACAAAAGCGATCAACGGTTTATTCTTTGCTGGACAGATCAATGGTACAACAGGGTATGAAGAAGCTGCTGCACAAGGAATTTTGGCTGGCTTAAATGCAGGACTTCATGTTCAAGATAAAGAAGCTTGGTATCCACGTCGTGATCAAGCTTATATCGGGGTATTAGTCGATGATCTTTGTACATTAGGAACTAAAGAGCCTTATCGTGTCTTTACTTCTCGTGCAGAATATCGTTTGTTGTTACGTGAAGATAATGCTGATCTTCGTTTAACAGAAATTGGTCGATCATTAGGTTTAGTTGATGATGCACGTTGGGCAAGATTCAATCAAAAATTAGAAAATATTGAATTAGAACGTCAACGTTTAAAACAAATTTGGATTCATCCTCGTTCAGAACATTTAGCGGAAGTTAATGCAGTATTAAATTCACCATTAATGCGTGAAGCTAGTGGTGAAGATCTATTACGTCGTCCAGAGATGAATTATGAAAAACTTTGTTCTTTGACTCCGTTCCAACCGGCAATGGCGGATAAAGAAGCTGTAGAACAGGTTGAAATTTCAATTAAATACCAAGGCTATATTGAACATCAAAACGAGGAAATTGAGCGTCATAAACGACACGAAAACACCTTGATTCCAGAAAAATTTGATTATACTGCAGTAGTAGGTTTATCAAATGAAGTGCGAGCTAAATTAGAACAACATCGTCCAGTGTCAATTGGACAAGCTTCTCGTATTTCAGGTATTACACCGGCAGCGATTTCGATTTTATTGGTGTATTTGAAAAAGCAAGGTATGTTGAAACGTGGGGAATAAGATGTTACTTGGCAAATTAACGCAATTATTAGCGCAAGCCAATATTTCTTTGACCGATCAGCAAAAAGCTCAACTAGTGAAGCTAGTTGAGCTTTTACATAAATGGAATAAGGCTTATAACCTAACTTCTGTGCGTGATCCACAAGAAATGTTGGTGAAACATATTTTAGATAGTTTAGTGGTAAGCCCTTTTTTAAAAGGTGAGCGTTTTATTGATGTTGGAACAGGTCCTGGTTTACCAGGATTGCCATTGGCAATTATTAATCCGACTAAAAAGTTCTATTTATTGGATAGCTTAGGCAAGCGTATTAGTTTTATTCGTAATGCTATTAGAGAGTTAGGTTTAACTAACGTAGAGCCAATTCTTAGCCGAGTAGAAGATTATCAGCCAGAACAAAAGTTTGATGGTGTTTTAAGTCGTGCTTTTGCCTCGTTACAAGATATGACTGATTGGTGCCAACATTTACCGAATGAAAATGGTATTTTTTATGCTTTGAAGGGGCAATATCAAGAAGATGAAGTCAAAATGTTAAATGATGACTTTCAAATTATTGATGTTATTAAATTAACTGTCCCAGAACTGGTAGGTGAAAGGCATTTAATATGTGTTAAATCTGTAGCAAAAATTTAACAAAAAAGTACATAAAGAAAAAAAGAAACATAAAAGTTAAATTTTTTCTTAAAAATGTTAACTTTGTAACACTTTTATAGTATTAAATTGATTGCATAAAATAGAACTCCTCGTATAATTGATGGTGTTTGAAAGGGCGTTAAAGCCCTTATATTTAGTAGTAAGTGTCCAAAATATGTCAATTTGGTTTAGTCATACTAAAACACTGTATAAAAAAGTATTCATAATAATGGCAATTTTTATTGCCGTTGTTTTTGTTGGATTGTATCCATTTCAATCTATTTATGCTTGGGCTTTTCTATTTGGTGCTCTAATTGGCTTGATTCCACAGATCTTATTTGTTGGATTTTTGCTATTTAGAGGATTAAACACGCCTCAAGTGAATAAAGTTAAAGTGTTATATCAAGCAGAACTTTTTAAAGTTTGTATAACAATTTTGTTTTTCGTGATGTTGTTTGTCATAGATAAAACAATTTCACCACTGGGTCTATTCGGTGGTTACTTTAGTGTAATCATATTGAATAACCTATTGCTGTTTAGTTTGCGAAAACAGTAGCAATTTTAATAAATTAGCATCTTAACAAATCAGTAGGAACAAATATGTCTGCAGAAGGTTCAACTCTCACTTCTATGGAATATATCAACCACCACCTTGGCAATCTTAAAGCTGGTGAAGGTTTCTGGTCATTCCATTTCGATACCCTTTTATTTTCTGTTATTTGCGGTGTAGCATTTTTATATGTGTTTTACCGCGTAGCACAAAAAGTTACCACAGGAAAACCAACCAAATTACAAGCAGCTGTTGAGATCTTAGTTGAATGGATCAATGGCATTGTGACTGAAAACTTCCATGGTAGTCGTAATGTGGTTGCGCCATTAGCGTTAAGCATTTTTGTTTGGGTATTCTTAATGAATACTATCGACTTAGTTCCTGTTGATTACTTACCTAAATTAGCAGCAATTTTATCAGGTGATGATCACATCCATCTTCGTGCTGTACCAACAACAGATATGAACTTAACCTTCTCATTAGCGTTAGGTGTATTTGTTTTAATTATTTTCTATACAATCAAGTCTAAAGGTGTTAGTGGTTTTGTTAAAGAATACACAATGCACCCATTCAATCATTGGGCATTAATCCCTGTAAACCTTATTCTTGAATCTGTAACATTACTTTCTAAACCAGTGTCATTATCTTTGCGTCTATTCGGAAATATGTACGCTGGTGAATTAATCTTCATTTTGATCGCTGTGATGTATTCAGCCAATATGTTGGTTGCTGCGATGGGTATTCCATTACAAATCATTTGGGCAATCTTCCACATTTTAGTTGTTACATTACAAGCATTTATCTTTATGATGTTAACTGTGGTTTATTTAAGTATTGCTTACAATAAATCTGAACATTAATTGTTTTTTTAACCTCAGCATCTTTGCTGTTATCTTTAACCAAACTGGAGAAAAATATGGAAACTGTAATTAGTGCAACAATTATCGCTGCATCTATCATGTTCGCTTTTGCTGCTTTAGGTACCGCTATTGGTTTCGGTATCTTAGGGGGTAAATACTTAGAATCAGCAGCTCGTCAACCAGAGTTAGCAAACTCTTTATTGACCAAAATGTTCATTGTTGCTGGTTTACTTGATGCGATTGCGATGATTGCGGTAGGTATCGGTTTATACTTTGCGTTCGCAAACCCATTCGTTTCATTGTTAGGTTAATACATAACGGTTACTCTGTTATAGAGTAAATCACCAACTTCATAGGAGGTCCGTTGTGAATATCAACGCAACATTAATTGGACAAACAATTGCCTTTATCATCTTTGTATGGTTCTGCGTTAAATATGTTTGGCCACCGATTATTAAAGCTATTGAAGAGCGTCAAGCGCAAATTGCTAATGCGTTAGCTGCAGCTGAAGTAGCGAAAAAAGAACAAGCGGATACGAAAGCACTGATTGATAAAGAAGTCAATGCGGCTAAAACGCAAGCTCAATCTATTATTGATGCAGCAAATCGTCGTCGTAATGAAATCTTGGCGGAAGTTCAAACTGAAGCAGAAGCATTAAAAGCGAAAATTGTTGAACAAGGTTATGCTCAAATTGAAGCAGAACGTAAACGTGTTCAAGAAGAGTTACGCGTTAAAGTTGCTTCGCTTGCTGTTGCTGGGGCAGAAAAAATCGTTGCTCGCAATATTGATGAAGCCGCTAATAATGACATCATCGATAAACTCGTGGCTGAATTATAAGGAAGGTAAGCTATGTCAGAATTTACTACAGTAGCTCGTCCTTATGCAAAAGCGGCTTTTGATTTTGCAGTTGAACATGATCAATTGGCTCAGTGGCAAACAATGTTAGGTTTTGCGGCAGCTGTAGTTACTGATGATAGTATGCAAAATATATTAGTCAGCGATTTATCAGCAACTAAAATTGCCGATCTAATAGTGAAAATTTGTGGTGATCAATTAGATCAATACGGTGAAAATTTTATCCGTATTATGGCTGAGAATAAGCGTTTACAAGTATTGCCAGCCGTTTTAGCACAATTTAAAGAGTATGTGGATGATTACCAATCAACCACAGAAGTTTATGTTACCTCCGCTTTTCCATTAAGTGATGAGCAACAACAAAATATTATTACTGCGATGGAAAAAAGGCTTGCTCGTAAAGTTAAATTAAATTGCAATGTGGACAGTACCTTAATTGCTGGTGCAGTTATTCGTACCGATGAATTTGTCATTGATGGAAGTAGTCGTGGTCAAATTGCTCGTTTAGCTAATGAGTTGCAATTGTAAGAGGAAAAAAAGATGCAACTAAATTCTACAGAAATTAGTGAACTGATTAAAAAACGTATTGCCCAGTTTGAAGTCGTTAGCGAAGCACGCAATACTGGTACAATCGTTTCCGTGAATGATGGTATTATCCGTATTCATGGTTTAACTGAAGTAATGCAAGGGGAAATGATT
The DNA here is from genome assembly GCF_001678495.1 of Gallibacterium salpingitidis. Taxonomy (GTDB): domain Bacteria; phylum Pseudomonadota; class Gammaproteobacteria; order Enterobacterales; family Pasteurellaceae; genus Gallibacterium; species Gallibacterium salpingitidis. The sequence goes on along the minus strand of NZ_JTJL01000006.1, from coordinate 53,791 downwards.
GCATTACCTGATAACCGTTATGCTATTGCATTAAACTTAGAAAGAGATTCAGTAGGTGCGGTAGTAATGGGACCTTATGCTGATTTAGCAGAAGGTATGGAAGTTCAATGTACAGGCCGTATTTTAGAAGTTCCAGTTGGTCGTGGCTTATTAGGACGTGTGGTAAACACCTTAGGTCAGCCAATTGATGGTAAAGGCGAAGTTGAACATGATGGTTTCTCTCCAGTTGAAGTTATTGCTCCGGGGGTAATTGATCGTAAGTCTGTTGATCAACCAGTACAAACTGGTTATAAAGCAGTGGACTCAATGATTCCTATCGGTCGTGGTCAACGTGAGTTGATTATCGGTGACCGTCAAACTGGTAAAACCGCTTTAGCAATCGATGCAATTATTAATCAACGTGATTCAGGTATTAAATGTGTTTACGTTGCTATCGGACAAAAAGCATCAACAATTGCTAACGTTGTACGTAAATTAGAAGAACATGGCGCATTATCAAATACTATCGTAGTAGTTGCGTCAGCAGCAGAATCAGCAGCGTTACAATATCTTGCTCCATATGCAGGTTGTGCAATGGGTGAATATTTCCGTAACCGCGGTGAAGATGCATTAATCGTTTATGATGATTTATCAAAACAAGCTGTAGCTTATCGTCAAATTTCATTGTTATTACGTCGTCCACCTGGACGTGAAGCATTCCCTGGTGATGTGTTCTATTTACACTCACGTTTACTTGAACGTGCAGCACGTGTTAATGCTGATTTCGTAGAACGTTTCACTAACGGTGAAGTGAAAGGTAAAACAGGTTCATTAACTGCATTACCAATCATTGAAACACAAGCTGGGGACGTATCAGCATTCGTACCAACAAACGTAATTTCAATTACCGATGGTCAGATCTTCCTTGAAACTAACCTCTTTAACTCAGGTATTCGTCCTGCGGTTAACCCAGGTATTTCGGTTTCTCGTGTGGGTGGTGCAGCGCAAACTAAAGCGATGAAGAAATTGTCAGGTGGTATTCGTACGGCACTTGCACAATATCGTGAATTAGCAGCGTTTGCTCAATTTGCATCTGATTTGGATGATGCAACTCGTAAACAACTTTCTCATGGTCAAAAAGTAACTGAATTATTGAAACAAAAACAATATTCACCAATGACTGTTGCTCAACAATCTTTAGTGTTATTTGCTGTTGAATTTGGCTACTTAGACGATGTTGATTTAAGTCGTATCGGTTCATTTGAATCTGCATTATTAGAATATGCACAAAATAATTACGGCGAGTTTATGCAAGAGTTGACCAAAACAGGTAACTATGATGATGCTGTAAAAGATACCTTAAAGGCAATTTTAGACTCATTTAAACAAAACGGTGCATGGTAATTACCAAAGACGTAACGGAGAGATGAAATGGCAGGTGCGAAAGAGATAAGAACCAAAATCGCCAGTGTACAAAGTACACAAAAAATTACTAAGGCGATGGAAATGGTTGCTGCCTCCAAAATGCGTAAAACGCAAGAACGCATGTCTTCTTCACGTCCGTATTCTGACACAATACGTTACGTAATTAGCCATGTATCAAAAGGTAGCATTGGATATAAACACCCTTTCTTAGTGGAAAGAGAAGTAAAAAATGTTGGTTACATTATCGTTTCAACGGATCGTGGATTATGTGGCGGTTTGAATATTAATGAATTCAAACGCGTTATGAATGAAATGAAAGCGTTTAATGATAAGGGTGTCGGTGTTCAGCTAAGTTTGATCGGTGCTAAAGCAATTAATTTCTTCCAATCATTAGGTATTGCGAAGATCATTTCGCAAAACTCAGGGATTGGTGATACACCTTCAGTGGAAGAATTAATTGGTACTGTAAATACAATGGTAGATGCTTTTAGAAATGGCGAAGTCGATGAAGTTTATCTCGTATTTAATAAATTTATTAATACGATGTCGCAAAAACCAATTCTAGAAAGATTACTTCCATTACCTTCTTTGGAAAACGATCGTTTACAAAAAGGTATTTGGGATTATATCTATGAGCCAGATCCGAAAGTATTACTTGATAGTTTATTGATTCGTTATATTGAGTCACAAGTTTATCAAGCAGCAGTAGAAAACTTAGCATCTGAGCAAGCGGCGAGAATGGTGGCGATGAAAGCCGCTACGGACAATGCAGGTAACTTGATTAAAGACTTACAACTTGTCTATAACAAAGCTCGTCAAGCAAGCATCACAAATGAATTAAATGAAATTGTCGCTGGTGCGGCTGCAATTTAAAGTAGATTAGAGGAATGATAATGGCAACTGGAAAAATTGTACAAATCATCGGTGCCGTCATTGACGTTGAGTTTCCACAAGATGCAGTGCCAAAAGTATATGAAGCCTTAAATGTTGAAACTGGGCTCGTACTTGAAGTACAACAACAATTAGGTGGTGGTGTTGTACGTTGTATTGCAATGGGATCTTCAGACGGATTAAAACGTGGTTTAACTGTAACCACAACTGGAAACCCAATTTCTGTTCCTGTTGGTACAGAAACATTAGGTCGTATTATGAACGTACTTGGTGAACCTATTGATGAATTAGGACCAATCGGTGAAAAAGAACGTTGGTCAATTCACCGTGCAGCACCAAGCTATGAAGAACAAGCAAACAGCACAGAATTATTAGAAACTGGTATCAAAGTTATCGACTTAGTTTGCCCATTTGCGAAAGGGGGTAAAGTTGGTTTGTTTGGTGGTGCTGGTGTAGGTAAAACCGTTAATATGATGGAGCTTATCCGTAATATTGCGATTGAGCACTCAGGTTATTCTGTGTTTGCAGGGGTAGGTGAACGTACTCGTGAAGGTAACGACTTCTACCACGAAATGCAAGAATCTAACGTATTAGATAAAGTATCACTTGTTTACGGACAAATGAATGAGCCACCAGGTAACCGTTTACGTGTTGCATTGACTGGTTTGACAATGGCGGAAAAATTCCGTGATGAAGGTCGTGATGTACTTTTCTTCGTTGATAATATTTATCGTTATACCCTTGCTGGTACCGAAGTATCTGCGTTACTTGGACGTATGCCATCTGCGGTAGGTTACCAACCAACCCTAGCTGAAGAAATGGGTGTATTACAAGAACGTATTACTTCAACTAAGACTGGTTCTATTACCTCTATCCAAGCGGTATATGTTCCTGCGGATGACTTAACTGACCCATCTCCAGCAACAACCTTTGCTCACTTGGATGCGACAGTGGTATTAAGCCGTCAAATTGCATCATTAGGTATTTATCCTGCGGTGGATCCATTAGATTCAACTTCACGTCAATTAGACCCACAAGTTGTTGGTCAAGAACACTATGAAGTTGCTCGTGGCGTACAATCTATCTTACAACGTTATAAAGAGTTGAAAGATATTATTGCGATTCTTGGTATGGATGAACTTTCAGAAGAAGATAAATTAGTGGTAGCACGTGCTCGTAAAATTGAACGTTTCTTATCACAACCATTCTTCGTTGCGGAAGTATTTACAGGATCACCAGGTAAATATGTGCCATTAAAAGAAACAATTCGTGGCTTTAAAGGTATTTTAAACGGTGAATATGACCATATTCCTGAACAAGCGTTCTATATGGTTGGTTCAATCGATGAAGTATTAGAAAAAGCGAAAAAAATGTAATTGCTCCTAAGGCAAATCACTCGCTAAGGAGATAAATAATGGCAACTTTTAATTTAACTGTTGTAAGTGCGGAAGATAAAATATTTTCAGGTGTTGTTGAAAGTATTCAAGTAACAGGAAGCGAAGGGGAATTAGGTATTCTTGCTGGCCATACCCCGTTATTAACTTCGATTAAACCGGGCATTGTGAAAATTATGCAAGAAGGTAAAGAAGAAGTTATTTATGTTTCTGGTGGTTTCCTTGAAGTTCAACCTGGAAATGTGATCGTCTTGGCGGATACCGCGATTCGAGGAGAAGAGCTAGATAAAGAGCGAATTCTTGCTGCGAAACGTCGCGCTGAAGAAAATATTCGTAGTTCACATAAAGATGGTAATTATGAGCTTATGGCATCTAAACTTTCTAGAGAACTTGCGAAATTACGTGCTTATGAATTAACTGAAAAATTAGTTAAAAATAAACGTTAATATTTACGCTTTTAATGTATTGACCAAAAACCAGCTATGAAACATAGCTGGTTTTTTCTTATACAGCTTGTATAAAATTAAAACATCAGCTACTAAAAATAATTCTCATTCAATGTAAAGCATTGATTTATATCATATTTTTTTAAATATTTTATCTTTCTAAAAGGCTAACTCTATATAATTACCCCGTTTTAAGTATAGCTTAACTTTATTAAGCATATTTTATGAATAATGGAGTACATATGGAGAAATCGATTATCAATCCGACCTTAAATAGAAGGCATTTTTTAAAAGCCTCTTCAGGGGTTGCAGCAGCATTAGCAGCAGCGGAAATCACTTTACCTTTTAGTGCTACCGCTTCTGAAACAAAAGCAACCGCAACAACCAATAATGATGAAAAAATTGTGTGGAGTGCATGTACGGTAAACTGTGGTAGTCGTTGTGCATTAAGAATGCACGTTAAAGATAATAAGATTACTTATGTTGAAACAGATAATACAGGTACAGAAACCTATAACGTTGATCATCAAGTAAGAGCTTGTTTACGCGGACGTTCTATGCGCCGTCGTGTTTACAATCCAGATCGTTTGAAATATCCGATGAAACGTGTTGGTAAACGTGGTGAAGGAAAATTTAAACGTATTAGTTGGGATGAAGCATTAACTGAAATTGCACAATCATTACAAAAGAATATTAAACAATATGGTAATGAGTCGATTTATTTAAATTATGGTACAGGAACATTAGGCGGAACAGTAACCAAATCTTGGCCGCCAGGATCAACTTTAGTCGCTCGTTTGATGAATTGTATCGGTGGTTACCTTAACCATTATGGTGATTATAGTACAGCGCAAATCACTGTTGGCTTAGATTATACCTATGGTGGTGGCTGGGCATACGGCAATGGTATGGCAGACATCGAAAATAGTAAATTGGTTGTTTTATTTGGTAATAATCCGGCAGAAACTCGTATGAGTGGTGGTGGATTAACCTATTGTATTGAACAAGCAAGAGCCAAATCTAATGCGAAGATGATCGTTATTGATCCTCGTTATTGTGATACAGCAGCAGGTCGTGAAGATGAATGGATTCCAATTCGTCCTGGTACTGATGCTGCTTTAGTATCTGCTTTAGCTTATGTAATGATTACAGAAGATCTTGTTGATCAGGCTTTCCTTGATAAATACTGCGTTGGGTATGATGAAAAAACTTTACCAGAATCAGCACCAAAAAATGGCCACTATAAAGCTTATATTTTAGGTCAAGGTGATGACGGTATTGCTAAAACACCTGAATGGGCATCGAAAATTACCGGTATTCCAGTTGCACGTATTATTAAATTAGCAAGAGAAATTGCTGGAACTAAACCTGCCTTTATCTCCCAAGGTTGGGGACCACAACGCCGTAGTAATGGTGAATTAATTTCTCGTGCAATCGCTATGCTTGCGATTTTAACCGGAAATGTAGGAATTAACGGCGGTAATACTGGAGCAAGAGAAAGTGCTTATAGTATTCCTTTTGTACGTATGCCAACCTTAACCAATCCAGTACAAGCAAGTATCCCAATGTTCTTATGGACAGATGCGATTGTTCGCGGTACAGAGATGACAGCAACCACAGATGGTATTCGTGGTGTTGAAAAACTTTCTGCTCCAATTAAATTTATTTGGAACTATGCAAGTAACTGTTTGATTAATCAACACGCAGAAATCAATCGTACTCACGATATTTTGCAAGATGAATCTAAATGCGAAATGATCGTGACTATTGATAACCATATGACCCCAACAGCAAAATATAGTGATATTTTGCTTCCTGACTGTACCACTTCAGAACAGATGGATTTCTGTTTAGATGCCTTTGTGTCAAATATGGCGTATGTCATTTTTGCTGACCAAGCGGTAACACCACCGTTTGAGTGCAAAAACATTTATGACATGATGAGTATGTTAGCGGAAAAATTAGGGGTAAAAGAACAATTTACCGAAGGACGTACGCAAGAAGAGTGGCTCCGTCATTTATATGAACAATCCAGAGCGAATTTACCGGAATTACCGACTTTTGAAGAGTTTAGAAAACAAGGTATTTTCAAAAAAGTGGATCCAAAAGGTTTCTATGTTGCATACAAAGAGTTCCGCGAAGATCCAGAAAAGAATCCATTACAAACCCCATCAGGTAAGATCGAAATTTACTCCAGTCGTTTAGCTGAAATTGCGAAAACTTGGAAACTTGAAAAAGATGAAGTGATTCATCCTTTACCGATTCATGTAGATAGTTTTGAGCATTATGGCGATCCATTAATGGAAAAATATCCATTACAACTTAGTGGTTTCCATTACAAAGCAAGAACTCACTCAACTTATGGCAATGTGGATGTCATTAAAGAAGCTAATCCGCAAGAAATGTGGATTAACCCAATTGATGCTGAACCGAGAGGGATTAAGAACGGTGATTTAATCCGTATCTTTAATGATCGTGGTGAAGTACAAATTCATGCCAAAGTGACACCACGTATTATTCCAGGTGTTGTTGCGTTAGGTGAAGGTGCTTGGTATGCACCAGACAATAACAGAGTGGATCATGCAGGTTGTATCAATGTACTTACAACGCAACGTCCATCACCTTTAGCAAAAGGAAATCCACAACATTCTAATTTAGTACAAGTTGAGAAAGTCTAAGGAGTAATTTATGGAACAATACGGCTTTTATTTTGATTCCGAACGTTGTACAGGCTGTAAGACTTGCGAATTAGCTTGCAAGGATTACAAAAATTTAGATACAGAAGTTAATTTCCGTCGCATTTATGAATATGCAGGCGGTAATTGGCAAGTACAAAATGATGGCACTTATCAACAAGATGTATTCGCATACTATTTATCAATTTCTTGTAACCATTGTGCAAATCCTGCTTGTACCAAAGTTTGCCCAACAGGTGCAATGCACAAAAATGAAGATGGTTTTGTTATTGTTAATGAAGATATTTGTATTGGTTGTCGTTATTGCCATATGGCATGCCCATACGATGCGCCACAATATGATGCGAAAAAAGGACATATGACCAAATGCGATGGTTGCTATTCACGTGTGAAAGCAGGACAAAAACCAATTTGTGTAGAAGCTTGTCCATTAAGAGCATTGGATTTTGCACCAATCGCAGAGCTTCGTGAAAAATATGGTAATGAAGCATCAATTGCACCTTTACCACCAGCGGAATTTACCCAACCAAATTTATTGGTAAAACCGAATAAAAATGCACGCCCAAGTGGTGATACAACTGGTTTCTTAGCGAATCCGAGAGAGGTGTAAGATGAATGCAGGGTTACATGAATTACCATTAGTCTTTTTTACTGTATTAGCGCAAACAGCAGTAGGTACATTATGGGTGTTTGCTTATGTGCTATGGCAAAAAGAAGCAACAGCAAAACAAAATTATATTCATAAATTAATGTTTTTACCTTTAATGTTATTAGGCATTGGTTTTGTGGCTTCTATTTTACATTTGGGTTCACCAATGAGAGCTTTTAATTCGCTCAATCGTGTTGGTGAATCAATGTTAAGTAATGAAATTGCAAGCGGTGCACTATTTTTTGCCGTAGCAGGTTTATATTGGCTAATCGCGATTACTGGCAAAATGTCAGCAGCACTTGGTCGTATCTGGTTAATTGTAATGGTGCTTTGTGGTGCATTATTTATGTATATGATGAACAATGTTTATCATATTGATACAGTGCCAACATGGAATAGCGCTATTACTTCATGGCAATTCTATTTAACAATAATCTTGGTTGGTGGTGCGTTAGGTTATACCTTATTGCATCAAATTACACCGTTATGTGGCTTACGTTGGTTATTTGGTTTGGCGTTAGTCGCTTCAGTAGCTGTCGTAATTTATCAAGGCTTTACCTTATCGGGTATTCATAGTTCAGTACAACAAGCAATTTCTTTAGTGCCAGATTATGCTTGGGTAAATATTATCCGTTTACTTTGTTTAGTATTAGCAAATATTTTGTTATGTAAAAGTAACTATCAAGCTGGCTTAGTTCTCGCGGTAATGTTAGTATTCGGTAGTGAAATCTTAGGAAGAGTTTTATTCTACGGTTTACACATGACAGTCGGTATGGCAGTTTAACTAACATCGACACTGTACTTGTGATATCAAGTACAGTGTACCTTTGGGAGGACACATGGAAGAAGATCTAGATGCATTTTTGGCATGGGTATCGATGAGTGGTGGTTTTTTAGGATCACTCTTTTATTTTGAACCTACACACCCTAAAGCATCAGGTTTGGTGGAGGCAATTAAAAAAATTAATTGGCAGAAAGATTGGCGTCCAACCATTAAACCAGATTTCAAAATTAAAAATTTATTGGTGCAAACCAAAAATATTTCAGAGCAATTTCAACAGCAATTTATTGGTCCAAATGCAATGCCAGCACCGCCTTGGGGATCGGTCTATTTGGATAAAGAAGCGGTGATTTTTGGTAACTCTTTACTGCAATTACGTGAATTTATGCGTAAGTACGGCGTTAAAGCAGAACTCAATGAAAATGTTCCAGAAGATCATATTGGGTTAATGTTAATGTTGGCTTCGTATATTGCGAATACCCGACCAGACATTTTGCCAGAGTATTTAGCTAAACATCTATTTCCTTGGGTATGGCGTTATTTAGAATTGTTATCTGAACAAACAGATGCGCCGTTTTATCAAGGTTTGGCATTAGTGACTAAACAAACGCTTGAATTGTGGCAGGAAGAGCTTGGCATTGTCACAGTAGAAATGCCATTGTATTTTTAAATAAATGGAAAAAGACGAACGTTATTATTCTGCTTATTTAGCGCATAACCAAATTTCTCGTCGTGGTTTATTGCGTAGTTTTTTTACGGCACCACAACCGCAAAAAACACTTGAGCAAAGAAAGGCGAATCGACCGCCTTTTGCAGCAAAAGAGAGTTTATTTCTTGCGGTATGTAGCGGTTGTGGCGAGTGTGTCAAAGCGTGTCCTTATGGCTTAATTGAATTGCAAGATCATTATCCAGTGTTAGATCTGCAATTTTCTGCGTGTGATTTTTGTGGTGAATGTGCGAAGGTATGTACTACGCATGCGCTTCACCCTGCTTTTAAAGCGGATACAGGATTACGCCCACGCTTTTTATCTTCTTGTTTACCTCAGCAAGGGCAAACTTGCCACACTTGTGAGCAAAGTTGCCCAACACAAGCAATTTCTTTTAATGAAGAAACAGCAACATTGGATATTGATATTCACCGTTGTAATGGTTGTGGTGAATGTAAGATTAGCTGTTTTATGCAAGCAGTCGTCTTAGAAAATAGCCAATTAAGTGAGTAATTAAATTGATAAAAAATAAGGTGCCTCCATTGCACCTTATTTAATTTATGTGGGGTAAGAAAGATTAAATCTTACGTAATTTTGCTGGTAAGCCTTGTCTTACCGCAGAACCACAGACCCAATCGAGCCAAGGTGAAGCAATTTCTTTGGTATTATCAAGTAAACCAAGATCATTGATATTAATGCCTTGCTTGATCTGTTCACTTCCTTGAACGACTTTGCCATCAATTTCGTAACTTGCAGCACCTAATTGCTTATGACCATAACCATGTTCAATCGCAATAGTTCCCGGCATTACACCTTCGAGTACCATCACTTGTACATTCACTTTACCGCCTGGAGTAGCTAATTCCACTAAATCGCCATGTGCAAAACCAAATTTTGCCGCATCTTGATTATTCATCGCCACAATTCCGCTTGGTTTAATACTATGTAAGCGAAGTAATGGCGCAGTAATACTGCTCATTAAATTTGATTTAAAAGAAATTAGCTCAAACGGCCACTCTTTCTTCGGATAACGACTCTCAACAGTACTATTATCCGCAAATTGTGGTGCGAAATATTTCGGACAGCCATGGTAATGTTTACCATCGTGGTGGTGGCGAGCTTTCGCTACAATTGGGTTCCAGATTTGTAAACAGTTTTTCCATTTTGCCGTCATATTTTCGCCGTCCCAAGCACTGTTATATGGAGCAAATCGTCCACCTTTACAGAAAATGGTTGCAGCCTTCAATACTTCCTCTTCTTTCAAGGTTTTGCTTAATAACGGCATAATGCGCTCTACTCCAGAAAGTAAACGATCTTCGGTAGTGGCATCATTAACCGGTTGTTTACCATCAAAAGCAATATTTGCTGCTGCACGCAAGAAATAATCTTCACTACAATTTAATGGATAAGTTTGTTGTTGATTATCGCTAATTGCATTATCACCAAATCCCGGTAAGCCCATGGCTTTTGCGATATGAATAATGAAACTTTCCATACAAATTGTTTCACCATTTGCATTTTTCGCATTAGCAGATTTAATAATCGGCCAACGTGCAGTACTGGTTTTGGTTGGAACTCCTGCCCAAGGGGTACTAAAGCCCCAGCTTTCAAAATTATGTGTATCCGGCACAATATAATCGGCTAATGCAGTGGTTTCATTCATAAACGCATCAACAGCGATAAATAAAGGCAGAATTTTTGGATCTTTTAACTTCTCTTCCGCAATATGATGGATACCTGTCATACCATATAACGGATTGGTCATATGGCTGATCCAAGCTTTTAATGGATAAGGATAACCTTGCAAAGCAGAAGTGATCATTTCTGACATTTGGCCGCCAACGAACGGATACCATGCGGCGCGTGCAGGATATGGTGAACCTTGTGCAGAACGGCGTTTAAATTCGCTTGAATTCTCATATGCTTTTTTACTACGTGCAAGATTGGTGCCTTTCGGTTTCACCATATTTGGGAAAGTGGCGAGGTTGTAACGTGGGCCCGGTGCAAAATCTTTAAATTTGCCACCAGCCATACTCATACCGCCTTTCTTATTCATATTACCGATCATAACATTCAATAAAAGAATCGCCCACGCCGTATAGAAACCATTACTTTGCATGGTGCCGCCGTGAGTAATGGCAACGGCTTTATGGCCATAAGAAGTAAATTTCTCAGCAAGAGCAGTAATTGTTTTAACTGGTACGCCACAAAGCGCAGAATATTCTTCTAACGTATGTTCAAGGCAAGACTCTTTTAATAAGGTTAAGGCGGATTTAACGGCAACTGCTGAACCATCTTTTAACGTAATGGTTTCATCAACCCAAATTAGTGCTTTTGCTGAAGATTTTGCTGGAATAAATTGATTATCTTCAGCATTTTTGACGATATTGTAATTTTCTAACACCTTATCATCAGGATTTGGCGCTACATCAAACAGATCTTGTTCGGTAATCGGTTGGCCAAAACGAGGGTGTGTTTCATCGCTGATAAAGAGATGTGCAGCATTACAATAACTCACTGCACCAGCTTGTTGCATCGCAAATTCACTTGGTAAGGCAAGATAATCTGCATTAAAACGTTCATTCTCAATAATCCAGCGTAACATCGCTAATGATAAAGCGAGGTCGCCGCCCGGTAATACAGGTACCCAACGATTATTTTGTGTAGCGTGAGTTGAAGTTAACTCTAAACGTGGGGAAACTACTACATAATCGAAATCCGATTCAGCACGTTTTTTCGCAAGTTGGCGTGCTTGTCGTTTAAATGGGTTACCTGATTGGGCAGGCGATGTTCCCATAAATAGGATAAATTCACAATTATCCCAATCCGGTTTTGCGTGTGAGTTGTTATTGAGATCATTCATCACCGCACCGGAACCAGCACGATAAGAAAGCCCACAATAAGAACCATGAGAAGCAAAATTGATAGTACCAAAACTACCATTAGCAAAACGTTGTAATAGTGGCTGACGTCCTTCTGGGCCGGCAAAAGTAACAAATAACTGATTAGCTTTAGGGCCAAAATCAGGATTATCTTTATCTACTGGAGTGGTTAAATCACGAATAGCTTTTAAGCCATCAACGTGTCCTTCGCCAAAGAGATCGCCACCATTGACGACTTCTTCCACTAATTGTTCAAAACTGATGGTTTTCCATTTACCTTCGCCGCGTTTACCAACCCGTTTTAATGGTTGAGTAATACGGTAAGGGCTATTTACGCCTTCCATAAAAGCAGCACCACGAGCACACGCAGTAGAACGATTTTCTAAACCGTTTTCTCCGGCAACGCTTAATTCTGCTTGTTGCAAAGAGCTGTTATAACTAAGGTATTCATCGGCAGAAAGCGGATGATACGGGTTACCGCTAATGCGGATAACTCGATTTTGTTTTAAATCCACACGAGCGCGTAAGCCACAAAGTGTCCAACAACCCATACATTGGGTATTACAAACAATTTGATCTGCGTTAGGGATTACTTTGTCTTTGCTGACTTGGTATTCTGGTGCGAGTGAATTGCCATGTAAATTGTGTTTCGTTTTTTCACCAGCGGTGCCATTTAATAAGCCGTTAGCAATTTCTTTCACTTTTGGCGAATAACCGGCAACGAAAGTTGCTGCACCACCGACAACTAAACCACCTTTAAGTAAATTACGACGTTTATTATCCATGATGGTACTCCTTATTAATTAAAGTGAAGATTTGCCATAAGATGACACTAACGGCTACCCATAAGCCAAAGACAGATAACATTCCTAATGCTCCATCTACGCCCCAATTAAAATGGTATGGATTCATTAAAGCGTTATATTTAGCTACAGTTTGCACTTCAAGTAATAACACCCAGCGTACCATAGCGGTTAAAGCAAGCGCGGCGATTAATAACAATGATTGCATCACTAGATGACGGCCGCTGATAAGCGCAAGAATTAAGGTAATTACCCATACTGCTGAAGTGAAAGCAACGCTAGGACGATGTTGCCAAAGTAGTGATAAATCATAATGTGTATCGGTTGAATAGAAGTCGATAGCGACAACAGTAAGCGCTAGCAACACTAAACTGCACAACATTAACGGTTTCATTGTGATTGTTTGGGTCTTACCTGTTGCAAGATAAATGGCAAAGTGAACCAACATTAGCGCACTTGGTAAAGCGCTAAAGATAATTAATGGAATGAGATACGGTTGATTCCATAATGGACGCGCTGCAACGTTGTACACTTCCATTGAGGTGTAGAGCAGAATTAAGATACTGCTGATAATGGTTAAAATGCGGAAAATTTGACACCACAACGCATTATTGAAGTTGCCCAAATATAGCCAAGCTAACCATTTTTGCGTTGGTTTGTTAGGTAATTGACGTAATAAGAACAGAATATAACCTACTAAACTGGTCATAAAGAAAGGTAAGAATAAAGAACCCCAAGCCATCCAAGACCAAGTTGCCAGATAAGCATAAAAATGCCAAACCCGACCAGGTTGATGTAAATCAGCAGTGAGTGCAATTGGTGCGACAATAGCGAAACTTAACGCCACCACTAACGCGATTAATTCCGCTTGAATTTGATAAGGTTTGACAAAAAAGCGAAAACAGAGTGCAGTAACAATCGCACATAACGCAATACCGATGAAAAAGAAATAACTTACCGCCCATGGCAGCCATGCAATAGCTTGCGGTTCAACTAATACTTCGCGAATCATAATGTTTCCTCCATTCCTTGCCAAAGCATAGGTTGGCCGTTAATGCGACTGACGAACGCTTCATCTAAACCTAAATAGAATACGTGCGGTTGGGTGCCAGCTTCAGGTTTTAACACTTTTAATTCATTAACATGACTATCAAAGAGTTTTCTGATTTGGCTATTTGGATCAGCTAAATCGCCGATAATACGGGCGCCGCCAACACAACTTTCAACACAAGCAGGTAATAAACCAGCTTCTAAACGATGAGAACAGAAAGTACATTTATCAGCGGTTTTAGTTTCTTCATTGATAAAACGGGCATCATAAGGACAAGCCTGTACACAGTAAGCACAACCAACACAGCGTTCATTATCAATAACGACAATGCCGTCTTTTTGTTGATAAGTCGCTTGAACTGGACAAACTGGAACACAAGGAGGATTGTCACAATGGTTACATAAACGAGGTAGTAACACATTATTGACGGTTTGTTTTCCATCAGTAATTTCATACTGACGGACAGTGGTTCTAAATTCACCAATCGGTGTCTGATTCTCGATATTACAACTTACAGTACAAGATTGGCAGCCAATGCAACGCCGTAAATCAATAATCATTGCATAACGGTGTTGTTGATCACCGCCTCTTCTCGGCGGTTGGAACGCGATACTTTGCAGTGGTACCAAGCTAGCACCAAAAGTCAGCGCAGTAAGCGTTTTAAGTGTTGTTCGTTTACAACTATCCATAATTTTCCCCACAATCATCGTTTTATGTTATTGTTCTAGCGTATTGTTAATTACCCTGATTTTGGTAGCTATTGTGGTTTTCCACATAAATAGTATGGGTATTGATCTGAGTCAAGAAACAGGAGGCGATTTTGCGAAAGTTAGGCTGGATTTATAGTTATTGCTTGCTGTTATGCTTAGCAATTTCTCATAATGCAATGGCGCAAGATTGGAAAATCGGTATTTTGGCGCAACGTGGTGAAAGCTATTTGCGTGAAAAATGGCAGCCATGGATTGATTGGCTTAATCAACAAATTCCCCAACAACAATTTCATTTAGTCGCCTTACAATTAGATGAACTCTCCAAAGATAAAGCGAAAAATGTCGATTTTGTCTTAACCAACCAATCGCAATTCTTTTATTTAAATAATAGTACGGTACGTTGGCTAGCAACATTACAATCACCGCGGCAAAAACATTCAGATAGCGGTAAAGTGGGCAGTGCAATTTTAGTAAAGGCAAACAGCCCTTATCACCAATTAACAGATTTAAAAGGGAAAACATTAGCCGCAGTTGGGCAAAATGCTTTTGGCGGTTTTTTACTGGGGTATAACGTACTGTATCAAGCCGGCTTAGAAGAAAATCACGACATTTTTTTCCGCTTTAGCGGTTTTCCTGCGGATAATACGGTATTTTGGCTGCAACAAGGTAAAGTAGAAGGTGCGATTGTCCCCGTCTGTATTTTGGAAGATTTAGCCGAAGAGGGAAAAGTAAAGCTGCAAGATTTTCGTGTATTAGCCAGACAAACGAATGAGATTGGTTGTTGGTCAAGTACAATCTTATTGCCAAACTGGTCGTTAGCGGCAATGCCGCAAGTGCCGGATAATATAGTGAAAAAACTAATGACCATTTTGCTTGGTGATATTCCAGAAAACTTACCGCAATGGAATCCGCCGTATTCCGATCAACAAGCTGATAATATCTTGCGCAATCTTTATCGCCACCCACAACAACAAAGCCTTTGGGCAGATGTGCAATATTGGATTTTGCAGCACAAATGGCAATTATTGGCGGGTTTACTCTTTATCTTATTTAATTATCTATGGATTACTTATCAGGTTCATCGTAAAAGCAAGCAACTGACGCAAGCGCATCAAGAAATGCGCAACTATGAACGCCAGCTAATTAAAGCCGATCGCTTAAGTATTTTAGGGGAAATGAGCGCTGGTATTGCGCATGAAATTAACCAACCGCTTACCGCAATCGGTATGTATAGCGAAGGTTTAAAACAACAATTAAAACAGCGTGAAACGGCAGCAATGGAGTTAGCGATCTTAGATAAAATTCAACAACAAGTTGATCGCAGCCGCCAAATTATGCGTAATTTAACAGGGTGGGTAAAAGGTAAAGAAGATGAAGAGCTACAAGATCTAGAGTTAAAACCGCACCTACAAAAAGCGATTGATTTTATAAAACAACATTACGCGGCACAGGCAAAAATCCGTTTAATTTGCCCAAGAAATTGGCAGGTTCGCATCAAAAAAACGATGTTAGAACAAGTAATTTGTAATTGCTTACTGAATGCGTTGCAAGCTCAAGCGGATCATATTATGGTGAGCGTAGTCGATCACCAATCTCATTTACATATTATGTTGATTGATAATGGGGTGGGTTTTTCTCAAACCGAGTTAGAGTTCCCGTTTGTGCCTTTCCGTAGTCGTAAAAAAGAGGGTTTGGGTTTGGGTTTAACGCTCTGTCAGCGGCTGATGCACTCAATGTCTGGTGATATCTATTTTCAAAATCGTAAAAATAAACAAGGCGCAGTGGTAATTTTGGAGTTACCGCTCTTGTTAAGGGAAACAAAATGAAAGTGCATATAATTGATGATGATTCAACTGTATTAGATGCAGCGACATTTTTATTAACGCAAGCGGGCTATGAGGTAACGAGCTGGTCAAATAGCAAATTATTTCTGGAACAAGCGCAGCTATTTGAGCCGGGCGTAGTGCTACTGGATATGCGCATGCCCTATTTTGATGGACGGCAGGTGCATAAAATTTTGCGCCAACAACGCAGTACGCTGCAAGTGATTATTATGACGGCTTTTGCTGATGTCGAGATGGCGGTAAACGAATTAAAACAAGGTGCGGTAGATTTTTTACAAAAACCAATTGAATTTAATCAATTACAAACAGCGCTAACCAACGCAGCCGAACGCAGTGAAAAGTGTTACCAACAATATCAAATTCAGCAATGTTATGACCAATTAAGCGAAAAAGAGAAAGAGGTTCTCAAACTAGTGCTGAATGGCAAAATTAACAAACAGATTGCAGAAGAGTTAAATATTGCAGTGAGAACCGTAGAAGTCCATCGTTCGCATATTATGGAAAAGATGTCTGCTAAGAATGTTGCTGAATTGATTAGAAAAGTGGACTTACTTTCTTTAGATAGTGACTAAGAGGATATTTTCTAAATTGGATATAGTTTTATCTGTAATAAGGTTATATGGGTAGCTCAGAATGAAAGCAAATGAAACTAAAGTAGAAACATTTTTATCTTCAAACAAAACTCAATTTATTATTCCTGTTTATCAAAGAAATTATGATTGGAATATACAACAATGTCACCAGATCTGGAAAGATATTTTAGAAGTTGGGGTTAAGAATGAAATGAACGCTCATTTTATCGGTAGTATTGTCTATATACATGATGATGTTTATACATCATCTCGAATAAAAGAATTAACTATTATTGATGGGCAACAACGTTTAACAACACTGACTCTAATTTATTTAGCTCTTTATCAGTTTACAAAAGAGCTAGGAGATAATGATTTAGCAAATGAGATAAGTGAGACCTATTTGATTAACAAATTTGCTTCCGATGATGAGAAATTAAAATTAAAGCCGACAGATAATAACAATAAAGCACTAAAATATTTGTTAAGAGCAGATAGTAGTGAGGAATTTTTAGATTTTTCTAGATTAATTGATAACTTCAATTATTTCAAAAAGATGATTAACCAAGAAAATTATTTAATTATACTAGATGGTTTATCAAAACTGATGTTTGTTGAGATTTCTTTGGAAAGAGGAAAGGATGATCCTCAACGAATTTTTGAAAGTTTAAACTCGACAGGATTAGAATTATCTCAAGCTGATTTAATTAGAAACTATATTTTAATGGGGCTTAATTATGAAAACCAAAATAAAATATATAATAATTATTGGGAAATAATAGAGAGGTTTGCACAAGTAGGGCATGAAAGTAGGGTTTCTGATTTTATTCGAGATTATTTAACATTAATAAATAAAAGAATTCCAACAAAAAGCAAAGTATATGTCGAATTTAAAAATCAGTTTCCTACATCAGATCTAAAAACATTAGAAGAAAATCTTTCTCCTATAAAATCTCTTGTTAAATTTTATAATAGACTTCTTAATCCGAATAATGAACCAGATAAAGATATTAGGAGACAATTGGAATATATTAATAGAATAGAAGTTAATGTGGCATATCCATTTTTAATGAAAGTTTATGAAGATTATGCAAATAATATTATTGATAAAAAAGTTTTTATTGAGATATTGGAGTTAGTACAATCTTTTGTATGGCGTAGATTCATTGTGGGAACACCTACGAATGGGTTAAATAAAATCTTTATGACTTGTTATGAGCAAATAGATTTAAAGAATTATTTATATTCATTTCAGAAATTTTTATTGGAGAAAAAAGGTATACAAAGATTTCCTAGAGATAAAGAAGTTAAAGAGAGTCTTAAATTTAAGGATGTCTATAATATAAAAAGTAAAAATAGAACCTATCTATTAGAACGGTTAGAAAATTTTGAAAATAAAGAACCAGTTATTATTGAAAATAATCCAGAGATAACTATAGAGCATATTTTTCCACAAAATCCAGATTCGCAATGGAAGAAAGATTTAAGTGAAGAAGATTATAATGAGCTAAAAGAAACTTATATGAATACAATTGGCAATCTTACTTTATCTGGTAATAATGGAAAATTGGGTAATAAATCTTTTAAAGATAAAAGAGATAAAGATGATGTAGGTTATAAAGATAGTAGACTTTGGCTCAATAGGTATTTAGCAACTTTGGGAAAATGGGATCTTGAAGAGATTGAAAAACGTTTTGAAGTTCTTTCTTACCGATTTTTTAATATATGGAGAATACCGAGTATAGAATTCGATTTGATATCAGAAGAGAAAATGAGAAGTGATGAAGTAAATATTTTTGATGCTGAAGATCCTAGAAATAAGAAATTAGCATATGCTATTTTTCTTGATAAGAAATTAGAAGTGAATCAAGTAAGTAAATTATATAGTGAGATTTTTAAACAACTATTTGAATTAAATCCGGAAAATTTCTTTATAACTGATTTAGCAAAAAAAATCTCATTAACTAAAACTGTAAATGGTGAAAAATTAAGACAACCAATTGTTTTAAATGATACCTATGTGATAGAAGGGAATTTAGATAATAATAGTAAGTTTAAACGTATAAAAGAT
This sequence comes from Gallibacterium salpingitidis, assembly GCF_001678495.1. GTDB lineage: Bacteria > Pseudomonadota > Gammaproteobacteria > Enterobacterales > Pasteurellaceae > Gallibacterium > Gallibacterium salpingitidis. The sequence goes on along the minus strand of NZ_JTJL01000006.1, from coordinate 34,890 downwards.
GCGCTAATAATTTTTGATTTGCAAGATGAATTATTAATTAAATATGCTGAATAATATTTGGAAATTAGAAGATTGATAGAATAATAACAATTTAGATAAATAATGCCCCTTATTATGGGGCATTAATATCTTATGAAGTTACTTAGGCAATTTTCACTTCCCAAAAATCCACAGGAGCGTTAGTGACTGGTTTTACGATACCGGTACGAACGGCGAAATCACCGATACCTTCATTGCTTTGACGATTTTTTGCCCAATCACCAATCCAACCATCAAGAATTTGTAAAATCTCTGCTTCCTCAATATTTTCTTTGAATAAACGAGGAATACGGCTGCCTTCACGATTACCACCAATATAGAGATTGTAACGTCCAATAGCACGTCCAACTAAGCCAATTTCAGCTAACATTGCACGTCCGCAACCATTTGGACAGCCAGTTACGCGCAACACAATTCCCTCTTTTTCAACGTGGTGTTTTGCCATTAACAGATCTACTTTATCAATAAATTGTGGTAAGAAACGTTCTGCTTCTGCCATTGCTAATGGGCAAGTTGGTAAAGCGACGCAAGACATACTTTGCTGACGCAATGGGGTAACACGATCGTCAATTAATTTATATTCACGAGCCAATTTTTCGATTTTCGCTTTATCTCGTTGTGCCACACCCGCAACAATTAAATTTTGGTTGGCAGTAAGACGAAAATCGCCTTTATGGATTTTCGCAATTTCACGTAAGCCAGTTTTTAATGGGCGATCTGGATAATCGAGTAAACGTCCATTTTCAATAAATAAAGTTAAGTGCCATTTATTATCTTCACCTTTTACCCAACCAATACGATCACCACGTTCAGTAAAATGATATGGACGGATTGGTTTTAAAGTAATACCGGCACGTTTCTCCACTTCTGCTTTTACTACATCTAAGCCAACACGTTCAATGGTATAACGTAGTTTTGCATTTTTACGGTCACTACGATTTCCCCAGTCACGTTGTGTGGTGACGACTGCTTCAGCACAAGCCAACACTTCATCTAAGGTGACAAAACCAAGTTCTTGGGCGATATTTGGATAAGTCTTATGGTTGGCAAAATCCATTGATAAGCCGCCGCCAATCAACACATTAAAACCGATTAATTGTCCTTGCTCGGCAATAGCCACAAAATTAAGGTCATTTGCGTGTAAATCGACATCGTTTAATGGTGGTACGACAACAGTAGTCTTAAATTTACGCGGTAAATAAGTTTTACCTAAAATAGGCTCAACGGGATCGCTTGACTCTTTTAACAATGGTTTAGTGGTTTCACTTTCAAATACCTTTTCGCCATCTAGCCATACATCGGCATAAGCAGTGGTGCGTGGTAAAAGATGTTCAGAAATTTTCTTTGCCCACTCATAAGCTTGTTGATGTAGCTCGCTTTCAACAGGGTTTGGTGTGCAAAGCACATTACGATTGACATCACCAGCGGTGGCAATTGAGTCTAAACCTAGCTGATGCAACCATTGGTGCATCGGTTTAATATCACGTTTTAAGACACCATGAAATTGGAAAGTTTGACGATTGGTTAAACGAATACTGCCGTAATAAGTATGTTTAGTAGCGAATTCATCAATACCTAACCACTGTTTTGGGGTAATGATACCGCCCGGTAAACGGCAGCGCAGCATCACATTTTTATTTGGTTCAAGTTTTTGCGCTTGGCGTTCAGCACGAATATCACGATCATCCTGTTCATACATGCCATGGAAGCGGATAAGTTGGAAATTATCTTTATTGAATCCACCAGTAAGTTGTTCATTTAAATCTTGGGCGATAGTGCCATGCAAATAATCACTTTCCCCTTTCAAACGTTCATTATCGGCTAACGGGAATTTTTTCCACTCGGTTGCTTTATCAGTCATAATTCACTCCTATTAATACACATCACGCTGATAACGTTTTTCTTCTCTTAAGTCAGCGAGATAATCTTCCGCTTGTTCTACCGTTAAATTGCCTTGTTGGCTGATCACATCAAGTAATGCTTGCTCTACATCTTTTGCCATTTTATTGGCGTCCCCACAAACGTAGAGATAGGCGCCTTGTTGTAACCATTGCCATAAGGTTTCAGCTTGTTCGCGGATTTTGTCTTGTACATAAATTTTTTGTTGTTGATCGCGTGACCACGCAAAGTGGTAACGATTTAACAAGCCTTGTTTTGCATAATCTTGCCACTCTTGTTGGTAAAGGAAATCTTCGGTAAAGGTTTGATTACCAAAAATCAACCAATTTTCACCACTAGCTTCATCTGCTGCACGTTGTTGCATAAAGGCGCGGAATGGCGCAATACCGGTTCCTGCTCCAACCATAATAATGTTGCGAGTAGGGTCTTGCGGTAAGCGGAAATTTGGATTGCTTTCGACAAAAACTTTCACCTCTTCATCTTCACCAAGGCGTTCACCAAGGAAGCCGGATGCACCGCCAGTGTAAGTCTTGCCATTAAATTGATAACGCACTACGCCAACGGTTAAATGTACCTCTTCACCAACTTCACTTTGTGCAGAAGCGATAGAATAAAGACGCGGTGTTAATGGGCGTAATAGACTAATCAGTTGTTCGGCGGTTAATTTAGTTGGATAAGTTTGTAATACACCAACTAAAGGTGTCGCAACAACGTAATCTTGTAATTGCTGTGGATCAGCAATCAGTGCTTGTAGTTCTGCTTGTGGATTTAATTCAGCGTAACCTTTTACAAAACGAGCGGTATTTTGTGTCAGTTCAAAATGTTCGGTTAAGGCTTGGCGTAATGTGAGGCTATTATTCTGATAAGTGATTTGCTGATCACCATCTAACGCCACAGCAGTCAAAACTTCCTCAACTAATGCAGGATCATTGTTAAACCAAACGCCTAAAGCATCACCAGCCTGATAGCTTAAGCCGGAATCACCGAGATCGATCTCAATATGCTCCACATCTTTTGTTGAATGACGACCAGTAATTTTTTGCCGTACACTTAACGTTGCGCTGAATGGATTTTCGCGGCTGTATTGATTAACGTTACTTTTTTCTGTGTTTTGTGGTGCTTGTTGAATTGTAGTCGTAGCGGTTACTTGTTGTGCCAATACTTGATTAATTTGTTCAATCCATTGGCTTGCCGTCGTTTGATAATCAAGATCACAATCAGCACGTTCAAGTAAACGGGTTGCGCCCAATTCAGCGAAGCGTTGATCAAAATCTTTACCAGCTTGGCAGAAATTTGGATAGGAACTGTCGCCTAAACCTAGAACAGCAAATTCAATACCGGCTAAAGAAGGAGCTTTTTTACCAAATAAGAAGCGGTGTAAATTGACAGCTTCTTCTGGCGGTTCACCATCACCTTGTGTCGAAGTGACTAATAAGAGGATTTGCTCTTGATTGATTTTCTTCGCTTTATAATCGGCAGCGCTCACCAAGGTAACAGAATGCTGTTCACTCAATTTGTTTTTTAACTGTTCTGCCACTTTACGTGCATTACCGGTTTGTGAAGCAGAAATAATGGTGATGGTACGTGCTGCAGCAGCGGTAGCTGGCGCAGTTTCTGTTGCTACAGCACCTGATGGTAATACTATTGCACCATTTTGTGTGGCTTGTCCCCAACAATAACCAGAAAGCCAAGCTAATTGTAAGGAATCAAGTTGTTTTAATTGCTCTGCAATTTCAGTGGAAATTGGTAATTTTACAACATCATTCATGCCAATATCCTCCTAGGCAGCCGTTAAAATCATACCGGCAGCAACAGTGTGATAAGTTGCTTCATCAATCAAAATAAAAGAACCAGTACCAATATTTTGTTGGTAAGTTGTTGCACAAATCGGTTTTTGTAAGCTGATTTGTACTTGTCCTAAATCGTTTAATTGGAAGGTTTCTGCTGATTGCTGTTTGCTTAATGTTTTAACATCAAGTAAATGATCAATATGTTTAATCCGCGCAAAGACATTTTGTGTCGTGTGTTTTAACAAATATTTGCGTGCAGTATTTAATGGACGTTGATCAAACCAGCAAAGCGTTGCAGTGAGTTGTTGTTGTGATTGAATTGGATTTTCCACACTGACAAAAGTATCACCGCGAGAAATATCAATATCATCTGTTAAACAAAGCGTAACTTGTTCACCGGCTTCGGCTTGCTGTACTTTGCCGGAAACCGCAAAAATTTCTTTAATTGTTGAAGTGTAACCGGCCGGCTCAATACGGATTTGATCGCCAACTGCAATGCTACCTGCTTCGATTCTGCCTTGATAACCACGAAAATCATCTTGTTTGTCACTATCTAAACGTAATACCAATTGCACAGGAAAATGAAAATCTGCCTTCGCTAAAGAGATATTTTTTTGATTTGGTAACTCTTCTAGCAGACTCAATAGCGGTGCTCCTTGATACCAAGGCATATTTTCGCTGGCATAAACAATATTATCGCCGTTTAATGCGGAAATTGGCACAAACTGCACTGCGGTTAAACCAAGTTGTGCAGCTAATTGGCGATAAGCATCACAAATAGCATTAAATTTGTTTTGATCAAAATCGAGCAGATCCATTTTATTAACTGCCACAATAATTTGCGGGCAAGCGAGCTGCTGTAAAATGGCGGAATGGCGTTTGGTTTGTGGTAATAATTGTAGCGGTTGTTGGCTAAAATCTAATTGGCTGGCATCAATTAACACCACAGCGGCATCCGCAGTAGAAGCACCGGTCACCATATTTCTGGTGTATTGTTCGTGTCCCGGAGTATCGGCAATAATAAATTTACGTTTTGCAGTAGAAAAATAACGGTAAGCCACATCAATGGTAATACCTTGTTCACGTTCAGCGGCTAATCCGTCAGTTAAAATTGAAAAGTCGATTCCAGTTGCGCTATTTTTTGCTTGATTAAGATGTTGCAGTTGATCGCTTAAGAGAGCTTTGCTGTCATAAAGTAAGCGACCAATTAAAGTACTTTTTCCATCATCTACACTGCCGGCAGTGATAAAGCGTAAAGGGGCATTTTGATTAATATTCATTTCACTGTTTCCTTTGTTATTATTATTTAATTAGAAATAACCTTGTTTTTTACGTTGTTCCATTGCTGCTTCGCTAACCTGATCATCAAGTCGTGTCGCACTTCGTTCAGAAATATCCACCACCGCTGTTTCTGCGATAATATCTTGTGGAGTAGCAGCTTCACTGGCGACAGGGCAAGTACAGCTAATATCACCAACAGTACGGAAACGCACAGATAACACTTCACTTTCTTCATTTGCTGCTTTAGGCGTTAAATAGGTAACAGGAACTAACAAGCCTTTACGGCGCACCACTTCGCGTTGGTGAGCATAATAAATACTTGGTAACTCTAAATTTTCACGAGCGATATATTGCCAAATATCGAGTTCAGTCCAGTTTGAAATTGGAAATACCCGCATATTTTCGCCTTGATGTAATTTGGCATTGTAAAGAGACCACAATTCAGGGCGTTGTGCTTTTGGATCCCATTGACCGAATTCATCGCGGAAAGAGAAAATACGCTCTTTAGCACGTGCTTTTTCTTCGTCGCGTCTAGCTCCGCCCATTAGTGCATCAAAGCCATGTTTCTCAATGGTTTCAAGTAAGGTAACTGCTTGAGCTGCGTTACGAGAGTCAGTTTCTTTACGCAATACCACAGTACCGTTGGCAATCGACTCTTCTACGGAACCCACCACTAAGCGTGCATTTAATTTTTCTACTTGTTGATCGCGAAAATCGATAACTTCTGGATAGTTATGTCCAGTATCAATATGTACTAATGGAAAAGGTAATGGTGAGTTTCTACCTTCTAGTTGGAACGCTTTACGTGCCAAAGCGAGTAATACCACTGAGTCTTTACCACCAGAGAAAAGTAGTGCTGGATTACGGCATTCGGCGACGACTTCACGAATGATGTAAATTGATTCTGCTTCTAACCAGTCTAAATGGTTGTTTTGTAATAAATGTTGTTGCTGCATATTCACTCCTATGATTTATGTAATCCGCACTCTTTACTATCTTGGCTTTCCCACCACCAACGACCAGCGCGAATATTTTCTCCTTGTTTCACTGGGCGTGTGCAAGGTTCACAGCCAATGCTTGGATAACCTTGTTGATATAACGCATTAAAAGGTAAGTTAAATTGTAAAATGTATGCCCAGACATCTTCCTCAGACCAATCGAAGATAGGGTTATATTTGGCTATTTGACGTGTGTTGTCCCACTCTTTAAACGCAAGCGATTGACGTGTCACAGACTGTGATTGACGTTGTCCTGTTAACCAGGCGTCCGCATTTTGCAGCGCCAAATTAAGTGGTTCCACTTTACGAATATGGCAGCATTGTTTGCGAGCGGCGACACTGTCATAAAAAGCGTTTTGTTCAAAGGTTTCAACGTAGTCGGTGACTTTTTGTTGGTCGGGTTGGTAACGCTCAATGCTAATGGTTGGATAGACTTGCGCGAGCGTTTGTAAGAACGCTTGTGTTTCAGGATTTAAACGTCCTGTATCTAAAGTGAAAACCGTAATATTAGCGTTTAATTTGCTGATAACATCTAAAATTACGGTGTCTTCCACCGCCAAACTATGCGCGAATTTAACCTGTTGATGTTCATCGTTAATTTGTCGTAAACGCTGTTCTAAAACCGCAATTTTGTGTTGTAACTCAGGTTGATTCTGTTGAGTGAGTTGCGGAATTTGCCAAAGCGCTGGTCGATATAAATTCATTTTTCCTATCCTTTGCCTTAATTAAGCAACTTTTTGTGTTGAGGTTGCAGTGACATATTCGGTAGCACTTTGTCCAAACCATTGTAGTTGCTGTTGTAATGCCACGACTTCACCAATTACTAATAGAGCTGGCTTTTCAGCTTGTTCGGCTAATTGTGCTAAATTTTCTAAAGTACCAATTTGTGTGTGCTGCTGGCTTAATGTACCTTGGCTAATTACTGCGATTGGGGTGTTGGCGGTGCGTCCATGCGTTAATAATTGAGTTTGGATCTCTTGTGCTTTTAGCGTACCCATATAGATGACCAGGGTGGTGTTAGGTTGCGCTAGGCTATGCCATGCCAATGGTTTACCGTTTGCTTGGCGGTGTCCAGTAATAAAGATCACACTTTGTGCATAGTCGCGATGTGTTAATGGAATACCGGCATACGCTGTTGCACCTACTGCTGCGGTCACGCCCGGTACAACGCTAAATGGAATATTGGCTTGTTGTAGCGCTTGTAATTCTTCGCCGCCACGTCCGAACACAAATGGGTCGCCGCCTTTTAAACGCACAACACGTTTACCTTGTTGTGCATAGCTGACGAGCAAAGCATTAATTTGTTCTTGGGTAATGCTTAATTTACCTGCTCGTTTACCAACTAAAATCTTGTCTGCATCACGACGAACTAACGCTAAAATCTGTTCTGAAATTAACGCGTCATAAAAAACCACATCGGCTTGTTGAATCGCTTGCAAACCTTTTAGGGTTAATAAACCGGCATCACCGGGACCTGCACCAACTAAAGTTACTTCACCTAAAGAAGATGGAGCTTGTTGTAATTGATCTGCCAAAAATTGTTCTGCTTGCGCGACTTGTTGGTTTTTGGTTAATTGTTCAAATTGTGGGTGGTTAAATAAAGTTTCCCAAAAATAACGACGTTGTTTGAGCTGTACTAAAGATTGTTTTACTTTAACACGCCAACGTCCGGCAATTTCCGCCATCGTGGAAAGATGTTGTGGTAATAAGGCTTCTAATTTTTCGCGTAATAAACGCACTAATACAGGCGCAGTACCAGCACTGGAAATTGCAATTTGTACCGGGCTGCGATCAATAATTGATGGAAAAATAAAAGAACAATGCGATTGATCATCAACGGTATTTACCAAACGGTTTTCTGCTTGCGCCAGTTGGAAAATTTGTTGATTTAGTTGTGTATCGTTTGTTGCTGTTACTACCAAATAAACAGATTGTAATTGTGCTGGTGTAAAGTGCTGGGCAATCCAGTTTACTTTACCCGCTTGCCATAGTTTGTGTAATGGGGCAATTAGTTGTTCAGCCACAATTTGAATGTTAGCGCCAGCTTGACGTAATAGATCGATTTTGCGTAAGGCGATATGACCACCACCCACGACAAGTACATTCTTTTCTGCTAAATCGACAAAAATTGGTAAATATTGCATTGTCACTCCCTCTCTCAATGCCTTTTTATTTTTTATACGGCAAATAAAGTTTTGCGGAAAATAGTAAAAAATTATCTGTTATAACTTTTTATGATATAGCGTTCGCTAGTTATCACTTTTAGTTAGATGGTAAGTCACATAACTTATTGAAAATAAAGACGATCAAACTGCCCACCATCAGCGAAATAACGTTGGTTAATTTGCCGCCAATTACCAAATTGTTGGTTGACATCAAATGTGTGAATGGCTGGAAAATGAGCTTGATAAGCGGCAAATACTTCAGGGTTGTTTGGTCTAAATTCGCTTTCTGCGGCAATATGTTGTGCCTTTTCTTGCCATAATGAAGCAATAAAATGTTGTACTAATTGTTGGTTTTGATGACGTTGGCTATTTTTATGTACTTCAGCCACTAATACAGGAATATTGGCGCTGATACTTGGATAAATTAGCGAAAATTGCTGTTGGTGTTCGCTAGATTGTGCCAATAGTGCCGCTTCATTTTCGGCAGTAATCAAGACATCACCAATATCACGCTGACTAAAGGTAATGCTGGCGGCTCTGGCACCAGTATCAAAAACCGGAACATTTTTGAGGAATTGACGAATAAAGTTATCGACTTGAGTTTGTTGTTGATATTGCTTTTCTGCATAACCCAACGCAGATAGATAGACATAGCGACCGCTACCAGAGGTTTTAGGATTAGCAAAAACTACTTTTACATCAGGTCGCACTAGATCATTCCAATCGTGAATATTTTTCGGATTGCCTTTGCGGACTAAAAATACCACTACTGTATGAAACGGCTCAGCCTGATTAGGATATTGTTGCTGCCAATTAGTCTTTACTAAACCTTGTTTCACTAAGGTTTCAATATCGTTTTGTTGATTGAGTGTAACAACGTCGGCGGGTAAACCGTTTTGTACCGCAATAGCTTGCTTACTAGCGCTAGCATAGGATTGGGCAATATTTAACGTGGTTTGATGTTCTTTTGCGTAATCAGCAATGAAAACAGGCAGATAACGTTTGTAGTAATCTCGAATAACATCATAACCTGCTAGCATTATGGTTTGTTCTGCGGCAGCAGAAAATGTTATTAGCACAAGTAAGAAACCGTAAATAATGGATTTAATTCGCATATTTCACTCCATTGATCGTTATTTTTATAGTGGAGTGAAGTTATACGGTAAAAGCGCATAAGCGAAAAATAGTAAAAAATTATAATTTATAGCGTTTTGAACTATCTGTGAGCAAAAATTGTGAAGATTGCGAGGTATAAAAATCCCCTCATCAATGTATTGATAGGGGATAGTGATAAGGTTAAGCGAATTGCTGCATAAATGCTGGAATAGCTAAGAGAACCAATATTAACAACACCAATTTTTCATAGTGACGTAATTGCCATTTACCATAGAATTTATATTGCGAATAAAGGAATAGTAATACTCCAGGTAAATAGAGCAGAACGGACAATAATAGATATTCCACGCCTGCGGCATATACAATCCAAGTAGCATATAAGGTTGCGAAGCCACCGATGATTTTATAACGCCAAGCTAGTTGTTGTTGGATTGCATATTTTAATAAGAATCCGCCCACCAATAGATAAGGGATTAAAATCATTGATGTTGAAATTAACAACAAGGTTTCATAACTATTTCCTGTTTTCCAAACTAAGAAAAGACAAAGTTGTACCGTTAATGTGGTAAATAAGAGCGAAAATTGCGGTACAGCGTGTTTATTCAAACGGGTGAATAGTGGTGGAAATACGCCATTTTTAGCGCCTAAATGAGGGATTTCAGTGGCATATAATGTCCAGCTTAAGTAGGACGATAAAACCGATACGGTTAAACAGAGTGTGATTAACCATTTGCCCCAATTACCTACCATTGAAGTTAAAATACCAGCCATTGACGGATTTGGCATTTCGGCAATTTCTGCACGCGGTAAAATACCTTGTGACAATAAGGTAATTGCGACATAGATAAGTAAGGTAATCACTACCCCAATCACTGTTGCGCGTCCAACATCACTGCGGCTTTTGGCGTGTTTGGATAATACAGCGGCGCCTTCAATCCCCGTAAATACCCAAAGTGTGATCAGCATAGTATTTTTGACTTGTTCCATAAGTGTGGTTTGCTGCCCATTTTCGTTGCTAATGCCATTACCTTGCCAATCAGCAAAGAAACGAGCACCATCAAAAAAGTAAATGGCTAAACCAATAAATAATAGCAATGGGAATACTTTAACAACGGTGGCAATCAGGTTTACGCCTGCCGCTTCTTTAATCCCGCGAGCAACCAAAGCATACACTAACCAAGCGATTAACGAAGCGCCAATAAAGGAGATCATCGTATTACCTTTACCGAATAACACAGCGTCTGGTTGATCGGTAAAAGTGCCGACTGCTTCAAAGGCAACTACTAAATAGCCAACAATACCGATAGTGGTACAAAGCCAATAACCCCAAGCAGATAGGAACCCCATTAAATCACCGAAACCTGCTCGCGCATAACCATAGACACCGCCATCTAATTCAGGCAGTAATTTAGATAGGCAAGCAAAAGAAAGTCCGAGAAAAATAATCCCAACACCAGTGATTAACCAACCGATTAATAGCGCTTGTGAACCCGCCACTGCCGCCATATTTTGCGGCAAGCTGAAAATTCCTGAACCAATCATTGAGCTGATAACGAGTGCCGTCAGTGCAGAAACACCAATTTTTGTTGTCGTTGTCATAGCCACCTCAACGTAAATGCGTTGCTAATTGCGCAATATGTTCTGGTCCGATACCACAACAACCACCAATTACATTAGCACCAATTGCACGCCATTTTTGCGCCCAATATAGATAATTTTCCGGTGTACTATCGCGACGAATCTCATCAATTGCTTCGTTAGCAGCTTGCATCTCTTCCGGTTGCGGTACAAATGCGTTGGCATATACGCCTAGATTGACTGCGCGCTGTTGTTGATCGATCACTTGTTTTGCTTGTGTTAATGCTGCTGCCATCACTTCAATCTGGCTACAGTTAAAAGAAATGGTGGCGGCATTTAATGCTAAAGCCTGTTTTACCGCGTCAACGACCAGCTCACCAGAACGCAATTTTGGTTCGGTTTGTTGTGCAGAGTCGTCTAAAGTGAAGGAACACCAAAATGGACGTTGATCGTTACCTAATAGGCGTTTCCAAGTTTGTACTTCGATAATACTGCTTTGTGTTTCAGCTAACCAAAGATCAACATAAGGTGATAAACCTTGAATTAAAGGTTTTGCTAAGGATTCCGCAAGATCTGCATTAAATAAATCTGGTCGGTAAGAACCAAATAGTGGTGGCAGTGAGCCTGCAACCAACACAGCTTTACCGCTTTTTTGTACCGCTTCTCGTGCTAGTTTTCCTGCTAACGCAGCGAGTTGTTCACCACGTTGATAAAAACGTTCACCAATATGGAAAGGTACTACCGCATAACTATTGGTTGTAATCACATTAGCGCCGGCGCGGATATAGTCTAAATGTACGTCGCGTACAATATCCGGGGTTTCCATTAATGCTAGTGCTGACCATTCTGGTTGACGAAACGGTGCATTACGGCGATGGAGTTCACGTCCCATACCGCCATCAAGAATAATAAGGGGTTGCATATAAAATTATCCAAAGTAAATAAAAAAGGAAGCTAACTTAGCATAGCAATAGCGAATTACAAGTGAATTAATCTGCTGAGATATAACTTAACGTTATTATGTTATTTTAAGTTGTGTTTTGATTGATTTCCTTGTAGAGTAAAGACCGTTTTAGTCGGGGTGCTGCTTAGCAGCTGAGATAATACCCGTGAACCTGATACAGTTAACACTGACGTAGGAAACTAATTATGCACACCATTTTATCTTCATTTTTTATCTATTTTTTCCATTCTTTTTTTGTCATTGCGTTAAATCCTAATCAACACTGATTGATGGTATTGGCGATGAACGCAGTACAAATTCAGCATTTAACCCTTGCGTTTGCTGGCAAGCCGCTGTTTGTAGATTTTAATTTTGCAGTGCTACAAGGGCATTGGACAGCATTATTAGGACGTTCCGGTGTTGGCAAATCGACATTATTACGGGTGATTGCTGGGCTAGAACAACAAACCATACAACAAGGTAAAATTGAGTTTCTGACAGCTTCTGCAGCAACGAATCAACCTGTTGCCTTTATGGCACAAAATGATGGCTTATACCCATGGTTATCGGTATTAGACAATGTACAGCTAGCGCAACATTTACGTGGTCAAAAAAATCTAGCCAGCCAACAGCGTGCAGAGGAGTTATTGGATGCTGTGCATATGTTGGAACATCGCGATAAAGCCTGTTACCAATTATCAGGCGGACAGCGGCAGCGAGTGGCTTTAGCTCGCACTTTAATGCAATCAGCCGAAGTGATTTTAATGGATGAACCTTTTTCGGCGTTAGATGTGGTAACTCGCCTGCAATTACAAACTTTGGCACAACAATTATTAGTGGATAAAACGGTATTATTAGTTACACACGATCCACAAGAAGCGTTGCGCTTGTGTGATGATATTTTTGTGTTGCAAAAACAAGCGGAACAGGTTGTGCTCACTGCACCAATTTCTCCGCAAGCTATTGAACGCTCCCCAGAACATCCTAATTTTTGGCAGTTATATCAACGATTGCTGCAACAATTACAACAGGGAGAGCTTTAAATGCGCTATCTCTCTTCACTGTTTAAAGCCTTACTGCTTTCTTGTTCATTATTACTGTTATGGCAAGCGGCGGTTGTACTGTTTGATTTACCACATTATATGCTGCCACAACCGCTGGAAGTGATGACAAAACTGCATTCCCACGCAGAATTATTGTGGAGCCATAGCCAAATCACCTTATTAGAAATCTTATTGGGATTAACACTAGGTTTTATATTAGGCTTATTCTCAGCCTTGCTACTCTCATTATCACGTTGGCTTTCTTCATTACTTTTACCTTTGCTCATCATTTCACAAGCTATTCCGGTATTTGCCATTGCACCGTTATTAGTCCTTTGGTTTGGTTACGGTATGGCGTCCAAAATTGCGATGACGATTTTAATTATTTATTTCCCAGTGACCGCTGCTTGCTATGACGGTTTACGTAATACGCCGAAAACTTGGTTGGAGTTGGCAAAAACAATGAATGCCACTCCATTGCAATTATTGTTTCGTGTGCGTTTACCTGCGGCGTTGCCCTCTTTAGCGTCGGGCTTGCGCATAGCAGTAACCATTGCACCAATTGGTGCGGTTATTGGGGAATGGGTGGGTTCTAATCAAGGTTTAGGTTATTTGATGTTACAGGCAAATGCACGAATGCAAGTTGATCTGATGTTTGCAGCATTGTTTGTCTTGATGTTGATGACGTTACTATTTTTCTTTGTCACCGATAAATTATTACGTCGCTATTTACCTTGGGTGGATCAATTACGTTAACCTTTGTTTTATGTGAGGAAGTCTATGTCGTTAAGCCAACAATTACGCCAAAATGCAATGCCTTATTGGCAACAATATGTTGAACATCCTTTTGTACAGCAATTGGCTACAGGAACATTAGCAAAAGCCAGTTTTCAGCACTATTTAATTCAAGATTATCACTATCTTCTGCATTACAGTCGTGCGTTGGCATTGGCGATGTATAAATGTGATAACTTTCGTGATTTAGCTGAAATTGAAACGAGTCTGCAAGCCATTTTGGCGGAAGTGCAATTACATATTGCTTATTGCCAAGAGTGGCAAATTTCGCCTGCACAATTAGAGCAAACCGCAGAATCACCTGCTTGTGTTGCCTATACACGTTATGTTTTAGATTGCGGTATGCAAGGCACATTAGCAGAACTATATGCGGCAATTCTGCCTTGTACTTTAGGTTATGCTGAAATCGGGAAATGGATTGCCGATTCTGGCGTCAGTCCAAGCAACAATCCATATCAATCGTGGATTGATATGTATGCTAGTGCAGAGTTTCAACAAGCTGCTGTCAGTATGCAAACCTTCTTTGCATCGTTGTGCCAATCTTCATCGGCGGCACAACAAGCGAAACTCCAACATATTTTCACCACCGCAACCCGTATGGAAATTGCTTTTTGGCAAATGGGGTTAGATCGTTCGTAATTACCGTAATGAGGAAAAGAGTATGAAAAAATCATTGTTTCTATGTGGCGTTGCCGCGTTGATGGTCAACTTGTCGGCATCGGCTGCGGAAAAATTGCAGAAGCTTAATTTGCAATTAGATTGGTTTGTTAATCCCGATCACGCAGCATTAATTGTGGCGCAGCAGAAAGGTTTTTTTGCTGCTAATGGTTTAGAGGTGGAGATTGTTGAACCGGCGGATCCTGCATTACCACCTAAATTAGTCGCTGCCGGCAAAAGTGATTTAGCAGTAAGCTATCAACCGCAATTATTAATGGATATTGATCAAGGTTTGCCGTTAGTGCGTGTAGGCACATTAATTGCAACGCCATTAAACAGTTTGGTGGTGCTGAAAGAGAGCGGTATCAAATCATTAGCAGACTTAAAAGGGAAAAAAGTGGGCTATTCAGTTAGTGGTTTTGAAGAAGCCTTACTTGGCACAATGTTGAAATCAGTCGGACTAACCTTGAAAGATGTTGAAGTGATCAACGTTAATTGGTCATTATCGCCGTCATTGATTAGTAAGCAAGTTGATGCTGTGATTGGGGCTTTCCGTAATTTTGAATTAAATCAATTAGCCCTCGAACATCAACAAGGTGTGGCATTTTATCCTGAAGAGTATGGCGTACCTATCTATGATGAATTGATTTTAGTTGCTAATAAAAAGCAGCTGCATGATCCGCAATATCAAGCCAAATTATCTGCATTTTTGACCGCTCTTGAACAGGCGACAGTCTATTTAATGAATCATCAACAACAAGCTTGGCAGGATTTTGTCAGTTACAAAGCCAAAGAACTGGACAATGAATTAAATCGTCGTGCGTGGCAAGACACTCTGCCTCGTATCAGTTTAATGCCACGAGGTTTAGATCAACACCGTTATCAAAAAATGGCGACTTTTATGCACGAACAAGGGTTAATTAAACAAATACCGGCGTTAGATGATATGGCGCGACAAATTAATTAAGGACAGATTATGCAATTCAATATGATTGAAAAAATACGGCAAACTAATCCACTGATTCACAACATTACCAATATTGTAGTAGCGAATTATGTGGCGAATGGATTATTAGCTTTAGGTGCTTCGCCGATTATGGCGGATGCTGAACAAGAGGTTGCTGAGTTGGCGACTTTCACATCAGCATTGGTATTAAATATTGGTACGTTAGATGCAGTTAAAGTTAAAGCAATGCTGCTTGCGGGGAAAGCTGCAAATCAACAGGGTGTACCAGTGATCCTCGATCCTGTTGGTGTGGGAGCAACTAGTTATCGCAAACAAGCTGTTGCCGAGTTATTACAGCAAGTCAAATTTACTGCAATTCGTGGTAATGCGGGCGAAATTGCACAGTTGGCTGGCGTAGCTTGGTCAGCAAAAGGCGTTGATGCTGGGGAAGGCGGTGCGGATATTGCACAGATTGCGCAGCAAGCGGCACAACGTTATCAGTGTGTGGTGGCTGTGAGTGGTGAAATTGATTATATCAGTGATGGTAAACAATTAGCGAAAATTGCGAATGGGACGCCAATGTTCCCGAAAATTACTGGTTCTGGCTGTTTGTTGGGAGCGGTAATAGGTGCATTTTTAGCACTCGATCAACAAAATCCTTTTATCGCAGTAACACAAGCCTGTACTGCGTATGCAGTAGCAGGTGAAATAGCGGCACAACATCTGCAAGCCACTCAGTATGGACAATTCTATACAGGGTTATTGGATAGTTTGGCGGCATTAACCGATCAACAGGTACAGCAACTAGCGAAAGTAACGTTATTGGGAGGGGATGATGAGTAAGATCGCACAAGCCTTAACCATTGCCGGTTCAGATAGTGGCGGTGGTGCAGGTATTCAAGCTGATTTAAAAACGTTTCAAATGCGAGAAGTGTTTGGCATGAGTGTGATTACCGCGGTAACCGCGCAAAACACTTTAGGCGTCAGCGATATTCATTTAATTCCGATTGATACGATTAACTCCCAACTAGCAGCGATTTATCAAGATTTCTCACCAAATGCGGTAAAAATTGGTATGTTGGGTACAGCAGAAATTATTACTTGTGTGGCAGAAAATTTACAACGTTATGCAGTAAAAAATTTAGTTATTGATCCGGTGATGATTGCCAAAGGCGGAGCAAGTTTATTGGCACAAAATGCGATACAAGCAATGCGTGACTTATTGTTACCGTTAGCTGATGTAATTACGCCAAATTTACCAGAAGCTGAAGCTTTAACAGGTGTGAAGATTGTAGATGAAAACAGTGTATTGCAAGCAGCAAAAATCCTACAAGATTTAGGTGCAAAAACGATTGTGATTAAAGGCGGTCATCGTGATAACTCGCGCAGTGATATTTGTCGTGATTGGATTTTTAGCACAGAGGGTAATTTTGTATTAGAGAGTCCACGTTTTGAAACGGTGCAAACACATGGTACAGGGTGTACTTTTTCTGCTTGTTTGGCAGCTGAATTAGCTAAGGGCAAAACCATATCAGAGGCTTGCCAAATTGCTAAAGATTTTGTGACCGCAGCTATTTCTCATCCGCTTAATATCGGTCATGGACATGGACCAACCAATCATTGGGCTTATACAAAATTCGGGGTGCAAAATGGATAAGCAGATTTTACGTTGTTATTTGGTAGCAGGAACACAGGATTGCCGTCATTTACCGGAATATAAACAAAGTCCGCAATATGCACTATTAACTCGTTTGGAACAGGCATTGCAAGCAGGAATTACTTGTTATCAATTTCGTGAGAAAGGCGCATTTGCGTTGCAAGATCCATTGAAAATCGAGCAAATTGCGCGAGCTTGTCAGGAATTATGTAAACAGTATCAAGTTCCGTTTATTATCAATAATGAGGTATGGCTAGCGCAAAAATTACGAGCTGATGGGATTCATGTTGGGCAGAAAGATACACCGGTATCGTTGCTTAAGCAGCAACTCACTCAGCCAATGTTGATTGGTTTGTCAGCCAATACCTTGGCACAAGCTCAGCAACATAATGAAACAAGCTATGTTGATTATTATGGTTGTGGGCCTATTTTCCCTACCTCTTCTAAAGCGGATGCAGCTGCTGCGGTTGGTATTGAATTTATCAGAAATTTGCGTCAGCAAGGAATTACAAAACCGATTGTGGCGATTGGCGGTATTAAAACAGAAGATGTAAAACCGTTACGTGAAGCGGGTGCAGATGGTGTTGCGGTGATTTCTACCATTATGCAGGCGGGAGATATCACTAAGACGATTCAACAGATTTTGCGGAGCTAGTGGTGCGATTATCAACATTTGGGCAGAAATATGGGCCGGGTATTATTATGGCGTGTTCCTGTGTCGGTGGTTCGCATATTATCGCTTCAACGCAGGCGGGTGCCTATTATGGTTATCAATTGGCAGGTTTAATTGTCTTGGTCAATATCCTGAAATATCCTTTCTTTTGGTTTGCTTTTGATTATAGTGCGGAACAGAATAAAAGCGTGTTACAAGGGTATGCGAGTAAAGGAAAACCTTATCTTTGGTTATTCTTGTTATTTAATCTATTCGCAACGGTGGTAAATATTGCTGGTGGCACCTTATTGTCGGCAGTCTTATTAGCAATGCTATTACCGCTGGATATCGATCTAAATTGGTTAAATATTTTAGTTTTAATCAGTTTTCTGCTTATTTTGTTTTATCGGCAATATCAGCGTCTGGATCAAGTATCAAAAGCGATAATGCTGTTATTAACGATTATTACCGTTATCGCTTTGGTGTTAGCAGGAGAGAAAGCACAACCGTTACCATCTGATTTTATTGCAGCAGATGCGTGGAGTATCAGTGCGATTCCTTTTTTAATTGCGTTAATGGGCTGGATGCCAGCACCAATGGAGTTAAGCGTAGCCAGTTCGTTGTGGGTAGTGCAAAAAAATCGTATCGATGCCAATTATCGTCAGTCACGTCATCTTGATTTCAATGTGGGATATTTAGTAACTATTATCTTGGCATTGATGTTTATGGCGTTAGGTGCTTTAGTCCAATATGGACAGGTACAAGAACCATTAAGTGGCGGTAAATTTATTCATCAATTTATTGAGATGTACGCGATCAGTATTGGTGAGTGGACACGATGGTTTATGGCTTTAGTTGCTTTTATCTGCATTTATGGTACGACTATTGTTGCAGTTGATGGTTATTCTCGTTGTAATCAGCAGACTGTGCAATTATTACGTTTTGGTGAACAAGCAGATGTCAATAATGAACAAGGCTTACGCTATTTTATGATTGCGGCAGCGTTAGCGAGCTTTATTCTGATTCAATTTTTTAGTAGTGCGATTGGGAAGATGATCCCTTTTGCGATGACTGCTTCTTTTATTTCAGCACCGATTTTTGCGTGGTTAAATTTGAGTTTGGCGAAACAATTGCATTATCGCAATAAGTGGTTGTTAATCTTAGCGTGGTTAGGGTTGGTGTATTTGTTGTTGATGGTTGTGGTTTATATGGTGTATTAGATAAAAAACGCTGCAACAAGTTGCAGCGTTTTGTGGTAGTAACAAATTATTTTTCGTTAATTTGTACTTTAGCTTTTTCACGCAAAGATTCTACATATTGCGCGATTTTTTGTTGGCTAAGGTTATTTAACAAGGTATTTCTAAGTTGTTCAAAAGATGGAATGCTGACAGGACGTTCATCTTCCACTTGAATAATATGATAACCGGCAGTAGTTTTTACTGGGCCAGTCAGAACATTTTTCTTCGCAGCTTTTACCGCATTACCGAAATCTGGGATAAAGTCATTACCGTTACGCCAATTCAATTCGCCGCCATCAGTTGCTGCATTCGTATCAATAGAGTATTTTTTCGCAGCATCAGTAAAACTGATTTTATTTGCTTTTAAGTCGGCAAGGATCTCTTTTGCTTTCGCTTCATCTTTTACTACGATATGACGAACTTTATATTCGCGGCTATCTGCTAAACCTTTGACGATATTGTCGTAGGCTTTTGTTAGCTCTTCTTCGGTAACTTGATTTTTGTTAATCCATTGCTGTAATAAGTTATTGATTAACACATCTTCACTAGCAGCTTGCATATTTGCTTTAATATCAGCTTTTTTATCTAAGCCTTGTTTTGCTGCTTCTTGTAATAAGACATCACGATTAACTAATTGATTAATAATAGCTTTTCTTTGCTCTGTAGTTGGCTTGCTGATATTTAATGCACTGAAAATATTATTTACAGCGGTATCAGAAATTGCTTTGCCATTTACAGTAGCGACATCTTTTGCCATTGCTGGCAAAGCTAGACCAAGCGCAAGCGCTAAAACTAAAGGTTTCATATTTTGTCATCCTTTTCTATAGGTTATCTTTAATAATGTGTATAAAAATACCGCTATATAATACCAATAATTTAAAGAAAAAATCACATTAAATTAGCAATAAATGTATTAAAACTCTGCTGCACAAGAAAATGTCATCAATTCTTTCGTAATTGGGTGCGTAATAGTCAAACTGGCAGCGTGTAAGCAAAGACGAGGTGCCATTGCGCGCACTGCTGGCGGTGAATAAAATTTATCGCCTAAAATTGGATGCCCAAGTGCCAGCATATGAACACGCAATTGATGCGAACGTCCGGTAATCGGCGTGAGTTTTACGCGCGTGGTGTTATTTGGATAACGTTCAATCACTTCATAAAAAGTTGTTGCTTTTTTGCCAACTAGAAAATCAATTCGTTGGCGTGGACGATTTTCCCAATCACAAATCAATGGTAAATCAATTCTGCCCTGATCTTGTGCGAGATGTCCCCAAACTAAGGCTTGATAAAACTTTTTCGGTTCACGTTCACGAAATTGCCGTTTTAACTCTTTTTCTGCTGCTTTTGATAACGCAAATAACAACACACCGCTGGTTGCCATATCTAAACGATGTGCTGGTTCAGTAAAACCAAACTTAGCGGCGACGCGTGTCATAGCGCTATCTTGATATTGCGGTTGATTGCCAGGAACCGATAACAAACCGCTTTGTTTATTGATTACCGCAATATGATTATCTTGATAAAGAATATGTAATCCTGCTGGTGGCTGATAATCGATTAATGCCATAAGTTACTCTTTATTACTAATAATGACGCGTAAGCTGTCTAAACGCCAACTCGCGGCTTTTAATTGTTGTAATGATTGCTGAATAAGTTGTTCTAACTGCGCAATCTCGTCTGGACGAATATTTTTATTTACCGCCTGTAATGCAGTTAAGCGATGTAATTCAGCATACAAGGTTTTATCTGCATTTTCTGTAGCTTGTTGAATAATTTGTTGAGCTTTTGGTTCGATAACAGTTTGAGATAGCTTAATCAAACGTTCAACATCAGCTTTAGTCATTTTCACCATTTTATTAGCAACGTTTTTATTGATTGGTTTCAATTGTTTTTCTAAACCTTTAAAAGACACCTGTGGTGCCAGATCGTTGCCTTTAATATCCAATAATAAACGTATCGGTGTTGGCGGTAAGAAACGTGTTAATTCAAGTCCTTTTGGTGCTTGAGCTTCTACAACATAGATTAACTCTAGTAATAACGTACCAGCCGGTAAACCTTTATGTGGTAATAAACTAACCGCGGTTTTACCAATATCGCCAGAGGTAATTAAATCAATACCGTTGCGCACCATTGGATGATCCCAAGTGAGAAACTCAAGGTCTTCGCGTGCTAACGCCAATTGGCGATTAAAGGTAACGGTGGAGCCATCTTCTTTTAAACCTGGGAAATCTGGCACCAACATATGCCCAGTTGGTTGAATCACAATAGAATCTTCGCCTAAATCCTCTTGTTCCAAGCCAATCACATCAAATAAATTTAAACAGAAATTGATTAAATCAACTTGTCCATCTTGTTGTTCAATCTCTGCCGCTAATTGTTGCGCTTGTTCGCCACCGTTAGAATTTAATTCCAATAAACGATCGCGTCCTTGTTCCAACTCTTGTTGTAGTTGTGCTTTTTCTTTGGCGACTTTTTCAATAAATTGGCTAAATAGTTCGGTGTCTAATTCAGCTGTATTTAAGAATGTTTGCAATTGTTCGCCATATTTTGCGAATAAGGTTGCTCCCATTGGGCAAGTTTGTTCAAATGCGCCAAGCGCTTGTTGATACCAATCAACTAATACCATTTGTGAGGTTTGATTGAAATAAGGCACATAAATCTGAATATCTTTGTTTTGTCCAATACGATCGAGGCGTCCGATAGATTGCTCTAAAACATCTGGATTCAATGGCAAATTAAACAGCACTAAACGACTAGCAAATTGGAAATTGCGTCCTTCTGAACCAATGCTGGAACTTAATAAAACTTTAGCGCCATCTTCTTGTTGCGCAAAATAAGCGGCGGCACGATCGCGTTCCACAATCGACATTTTTTCATGGAATACCGCAGAACGGATAGCTTCTTTTTCCCGTAATACTTTTTCGAGTTGTAAAACGGTATCTGTTTGTTGGCAGATCACTAACACTTTTTCTTGTGGATGATTTTTTAAAAAGGTTAATAACCATTCAACTCGTGGATCAAAGTCCCACCAAGCAGCATCCGGGTTGAGTTTATGGAAAACCATTTCAGGATATAGCGAGTTTTGTTGGTTGTTTTTAGCTAATAGATTGACCACTTTGATCGCATTAGCATATTGTTTCGGCAGCTCTAATTTCACCTGGTGTAAAATCCGTTTCGGGAAACCTTTCACGCCTTGACGTGTGTTACGGAATAATAAACGGCTGGTACCATGGCGATCGACAAGGTTTGCCATTAATTCATTTTTTGCTTCGCGAATTTGTTCCGCACTGCTGGTTTTACCATTAATCACACGCAGTAATGGTTCAATATCTTGCTCGGTTAATAATTCGGTTAAGATATTTTGTTCATCATTATTTAATTTGTGATCCGACAATAAGGTATTCACTGCATCGGCAACCGGACGATAACTTTTTTGCTCCTCAACAAATGCGTTGTAATCGTAAAAACGATTTGGATCCAATAAACGTAAACGCGCAAAATGGCTCTCTTGTCCGAGTTGTTCTGGCGTTGCGGTAAGCAACAATACTGCAGGTGTTTTCTCTGCTAATTGTTCAACAAAGCAGTAAGCTTGACTCGGTGCATCAATATGCCATTGCAGATGATGTGCTTCATCGACAATTAACATATCCCATGGCGCTTCCACAGCCTCTTGCATACGGTTTGGTTGAGTAATCAACCAATCTAGCGAACAAATGACTAAAGATTCACTTTCAAACGGATTAACTTTAATACTGCGTCCGTCTTCATCTTTACGATCAAAATCTTGGCAGCGTTCTTCATCAAATAAAGAGAAATTAAGATTAAAGCGGCGTAGCATTTCTACTAACCATTGATGTTGCAACGTTTCCGGTACGAGAATTAAGACGCGTTGTACTCGACCAGAGAACAGTTGTTGTTGCAAAATCATTCCCGCTTCTAAGGTTTTTCCTAAACCCACTTCATCAGCTAACAATACGCGTGGCGATAAACGGCGACCAACCTCTTGCGCGATATGTAATTGATGTGGAATCAAACTAGCGCGAGTACCGCGTAAACCACGCAATGGCGATTGGAATTGTTGTTGCTGATGTTGTAAAGCTTGGTAACGCAAAGAGAAACGATCGTTGCGATCAATTTGCGCAGAGAACAGGCGATCTTGCGGTTTACTAAAAGTGATTTGATGAGCAAGCTCGATTTCTTTAATTACCACTTCTTCAAAGTTGGTTAAATTTTTAGCCAAATACAATGCGACACCATGGTTTTCCATTACATCTAATACTTCTGCTTGCCAGCCTTCGTGATGACTAATAATGTCACCGACTTGAAATAATACGCGGGTCATTGGCGCCGCCGCGAGGGAATAAACGCGGGTTTCATCTGCAGCAGGAAATAAAAAAGTAACAGTGCGGTTATCTATCGCGGTAACTAATCCTAAGCCTAAGTTATTTTCGCTTTCACTAATCCAACGTTGTCCGATTGTAAATGACATAGTTTTAATTCTTCTCTTTATTTGCTGATCAATTATAAAAAATAAGCGCGGATTTTACTCTGAAAGCGCTTGAATGCCAAAGGGTTTGCAAGATTTTCTGTGAAGTAAAAGTAAAATGTCATTTTAGTTTGTAGCTTAAAATGTAGCATCTATATTGATGAAATCTGTTAGCACGTGTATTTCTATGTAAAAAGAGTACTTTTTTCATATTCTTATTATCTTTCTGTATGTAAAAGCTACATTATTTCTAAAAAATTATTTTTATTAAATAAAAATAGTGCGTATCTACTACAAAATGGATAGAATGGAGCTTTTAAAAATCCTATCAGGGGGAACAATGTTTACACTTAAAGATCTCCAACAAGAATTTTTTGGCGGTTGGACAAAATTTGAAGCTTTTTGGCTACTACTATTCTTAGCACTACAAATTGGTACTTATATTCATCAACCTGACTCATTACTCGCAATGATTTCAGGTGTTGCCGGTATTTTATGTGTCGTTTTTGTTGGTAAAGGAAAAATTAGTAACTATTTCTTTGGTTTGATTTTCGCTTATACCTACTTTTATGTGGCATGGGATAATAAATTCTATGGCGAAATGACCACCACATTATATGTGTATATTCCTGCGCAATTTATTGGTTATTTCCTTTGGAAAGCAAATATGCAAAAAGATGGTCAAGGTGAAAGCGTTGTGGCTAAAGCGCTTGATCTAAAAGGCTGGTTAGTCACTATTGCAAGTATTGCGATCTGTTCGGCATTATTTATTGCTTTCTTAAAAACCACTGATGGTAATTCAGTGACCTTAGATGGCGTTACTACAGTGATGGTGATTGCTGCGCAATTATTGATGTTGTTGCGCTATCGTGAACAGTGGGTACTTTGGATTGTAATTAATGTACTTTCGATTATTTTATGGGCGGAAACTGCACCAATGTATATTATGTACGGCGCCTATTTATTAAACTCATTGTACGGATATTACAACTGGACTAAATTAGCGAAACAGTAACTGTTTTTTGTCCTAGCCAATATAATTAAAGGAATTGTTGATGTTTGTGGTAATTTTCAAAGCCGAGATTGCTCAGCTTGATGCTGAATATAGTCAACTGGCGCAGTTGTTAAGACAGAAGGCGCTAACAGAGTATGGATGTATTAACTTTGAATCTTATACCGAAAATCAGCAAGAAATTGCTTTGTCATATTGGCATGATCTTGAGAGTATTCGTCGCTGGAAAGCAGATGCAACACACCAATTGGCGCAACAGAAAGGGCAAGAACGTTGGTATAAGCATTATAGTATTGAGATCTGTGAAGTTCAGCGACAATATCAAAAGTAGAAAATGTAATGAGAAAAACGCTTATCTTGCAGGATAAGCGTTTTTTATGTGACTTCTTAATGCAGGCTTTGTTGTTTTAATTTACGCACCATTTCTTCGGTGAAGATGTAGTGTGTACCACAACATTCACATTGCATATCTAAGGTTGGTTTTTCCGCAAAAATTTCGCTAATTTCCTCATCGGATAATAAAGTAATCGCTGCGCCAGAACGTTCTTGCGAACAACCGCAGAAGAATTGCACGTTATGCGGTGGATAAATCTCAACAGTTTCTTCGTGATACAAACGATACAAGAGTTCTTCAGCGGTTAAGCCAAATAACTCTTCGTCTTTAATGGTTTCAGTTAAAGTCGCTAGATGGTCGAAATCATCTGGTGAACCTTGTCCGTCAGGCATAATTTGCAATAGCATACCTGCGGCAACAGGTTGATTTTGATATTCGCCGAAACGAATAAAGAGTTTAGTTTGTAATTGTTCCGAACGGACGAAATAGTCTTCTAAACATTCTGTAATGGTTGGTTTATCTAAACCGATAACCCCTTGATAACGTTCACCTTCTTCCGGAATAATTGAAATTACCAACACTGCTTTGCCAACCATATCAGCAAGGCTCATATCATCAGTAATTTCACCTTGTAAACGCGCTAAAGCACGAATTTGTTGTTGATCATTACCATTTACTAAAGCGAGTTTTAATGGCCCATCACCTTGTATTTGCGCAGTAATATTCCCTTTAAATTTTAAGGTCGCGGTTAAAAGACTTGTTGCAACTAATAATTCACCTAATAGATCTTGTACTTTGCGTGGATAATGATGAGTGTTGAGTGTTTCAGTAAAGGCTTGGTTTAGGCGTACCCATTCGCCGCGAACAGCACGATTTTTAAATAAAAAACGATAAAGTTTATCGTTGTCTTGTGTATATGTTGTCATAAGTAATCCCTCGAAAAAATCTTTCCCAATATGAGGATAGATTTGTGATTTACAAGTAGGGGGGTGTGTGGCTATTTAGGTTTCGCCCTAAAGGGCAACCTACTTTTCTTTATCTGTATATTGTTGAGTAGTCATAATTTTAGCAAATTCTTCATTTAAAGCTGCCAAATGACAGTGATGGATGCAATCTGCCTCTAGGAATTTTCCATCCACATCAGTTAATGCATAGCTTACAGTCGCATCACTAATTACAGTAGTATCAAATCCTAAATTTCCCGCCATTCTAGCTGTTGTAGAGACACAATGCGGCAAAGTAAATCCCACCATAATCAATTGATTAATCCCCTGCTCTTTCAAATACTGTTCTAAATTTGTTCCGATAAAAGCGCTATTTACATGCTTTTGAAAAACAACTTCATCTGCTAATGGTTCAAAACCATGCATAAAGGCATAACCACTTGGCTTAGAAAAAACAGATTGTGGATCTATACTTACATGCTGAATATGAATGACGGGTTTATTTTGTTTTCTAAATAGTTCGAGTAAAGACGCAATATTCTTCTCTGCATTAAGGTTATTTCTAGGTGGGCGATCGTTTTCTAAAAATCCTTGTTCGAGATCGATTAATAATAATGCCTGCATATAATCATTCCTTTTTATCTACTTTATCTACTGTATTTAATTTCAATTGTATGTGCTCCTCATTATAATAGCGAACATAATCTTTGATAGCCGATTCAAGTTCTGCGATCGCCTGAAATTAGTGTAGCTCTTTCAGAGAGCCGAGTGATAGCTTGGAATACCATCCGATTGCTTGTTTGGATATATTTAGTCATAAAAAATCTGCACCTCTGTTTGTTGGATAATCAGTCCAGCTTTTAGGGTACAGATCAAAAAGAGATTTTTCTCGCAAGCTCGAAAATTTACGGCTTTTTCTGCCTAAAAATTGAATTTGGGCAAGAGCGAGAGAAACCTCAAAATTTTTTATTATTTTGTGACTTGTCTTAAGGTAATGAAGCCCAGAATAGCAGAAAGCGTTGAAGCGGCTAAAATACCAATTCTTGCCAAAATATTTAAATCATGTGCTTCTTGTTCGAAAGCCAAACCTGATAAGAACATTGACATAGTAAAACCGATACCGCACAGCAAAGAAACGGCAAAAATATGGCGGAAATTAACGCCTGCCGGTAATTGCGTTAGTTTCAATTTGATAGATAAATAACTGAAACCGAAAACACCGATAGGCTTACCGACAAATAAACCTAACAATACGGCGAAAAGTAAAGGTGATGATAATAGTTGGGTGTTGATACCTTGAAATGAGATACCAGCGTTAGCAAAAGCAAATAGCGGTAAAATCATAAAAGTTACCCAAGGCGCAAGAGTATGTTCTAGGCGATGAACTAAATTTGCACCATTACTCGCTTTTAATGGGATAGCAAAACCGATAATGACTCCTGCTAATGTGGCGTGAACCCCTGATTTGAGTACACAAACCCAAAGGATAATACCAACAACACCATAAGGTGTTAGTGAACTCACCTTATAGCTATTAAGTAAAAAGAGTAACAAGATTGAGATAGCCGCACCAACCAGCGCCACTGTCCCTAATTCATGTGAGAAGAAAATCGCAATGACAACAATAGCACCAAGGTCGTCAATAATTGCTAATGCTAATAAAAAGATCTTTAACGCCGGCGGAACATTTTTGCCAACCAACGCCATAATACCTAAGGCAAAGGCAATATCTGTTGCCATTGGAATCGCCCAACCTTTGGTTAATTCAGGAGAAGATGCTGTTACCAGATAGAATAGTAGTGCAGGCACAATCATCCCACCAAAAGCAGCAATTGCTGGAAAGAGCGCCGTTTTATAATTAGAAAGAGAACCAGTGAACAGCTCTTTTTTGACTTCTAAACCAATAGATAGAAAGAAAATCGCCATTAGACCGTCATTGATCCAAAGAAGTAGTGGCTTATGCAGACGAAATTCACCAAATTGAAAAGCAAGAGTAGTATTGAGTAATTGTTGATAACAATCAGCACTAAAGGAGAAGTTTGCTAAAGCAATTGCTAGAAAAGTCGCAATTAATAATAAGATTCCTCCCGCCGGCTCGCTTTTAAAAAATTGTTGTAGGCGTAGTGAAAGATTTTGCATACAGTCTCCTTAAAATGAAAAGTATAAAGATAAAAAATGCCGCTACATAGGCGGCATCTGTGTTTAGTATTATTAGGTTTTGAATTAAACAATGCCATATTGTTGACGATATGCGAGCATTTTCGGTAAAAAAGCTGCATATTGCTCAGATTGTTGTAAGTAAGTTAATAAATGTTCAAAGGTAATAATCGAACTAACGCGACAATGATAATCACGTTCTACTTCCTGAATGGCGGAAAGTTCACCTTTGCCTTTTTCTTGTCTATCTAAAGCTATCATAACACCGCTTAAAGTCGCTTGATGTGCATCAATGAGCTGCATTGATTCGCGAATTGCCGTACCAGCGGTAATGACATCATCAATCAATAATACTTTACCTTGTAGTGGGCTACCGATCAAATTACCGCCTTCACCATGATCTTTAGCCTCTTTACGATTAAAGCAGACTGGCTTATTAAGTGAAAATTGATGATAAAGAGCAACCGAAGTCGCGGTAGCAATAGGGATTCCTTTATATGCTGGGCCAAAAATAACGTCGTAATCTAATTGTTGCGCTTGAATGGCTTTTGCATAGAAGCGTCCTAATTTGGCAAGATCTTCGCCGGTGTTAAATAGACCAGCATTAAAAAAATAAGGACTAATACGGCCAGATTTTAACGTGAATTCGCCAAATTTTAATACTTGGCGACTTAATGCAAATTCAATAAATTGTTGTTGATAAGTTTGCATATTTTTTCCTATTAGTTTTGTTGTAATGCTATTTTTTGCGCTTGGTTAATTTGTGCAATACCTTGTTTTGCTAAAGCGAGTAGTTCGAGCAGCTCTTCGTGGCTAAATGGTTCGCCTTCGGCAGTGCCTTGGATTTCAATCATTTTGCCTTCGTCAGTCATCACTACATTCATATCGGTTTCAGCATTGGAATCTTCGACATATTCAAGATCGCAAACTTTTTGATCATCCACAATACCGACAGAAACCGCGGCAACTAAACCTTTAATTGGGTTTTTAGTTAATGAACCGTTATCTAATAATGTTTGAATGGCATCATATAAGGCAACAGCAGCGCCGCTGATTGCTGCAGTTCTCGTACCGCCATCAGCTTGGATTACATCACAATCTAAAGTAATCGTGCGTTCACCTAATAATTCAAGATCGATCATTGCACGTAAGGAACGACCGATTAAACGTTGAATTTCCATCGTACGTCCGCTTTGTTTGCCTTTAGCTGCTTCACGTTGAGTACGCACGTTGGTTGCACGTGGCAACATACCGTATTCCGCAGTAATCCAGCCTTGATTTTGTCCTTTTAAAAAACGTGGTACAGAGTCTTCAATAGAGGCATTACATAATACTTTAGTGTCGCCAAATTCAATTAATACTGAACCTTCAGCGTGTTTTGTATAGTGACGAGTAATTTTAATTGGGCGCATTGCATCATTAGCGCGATTATTTGGGCGCATAAAAAATCTCCGAATTAGCAAAAAATATGCCAAATTTTAGCATAATTACAGTGGGTTTTGGCTGACTTCTGGCAGATTTGTTTCTGCTGGTGAGTCATTTACTTGGGTTTGTTCTTGAATACGATAGTAATTGATGATGCTGTTATGATAACGACGAATATTTTCAACATATTGATAGGCTTCATAACCGCGAGCGTAACCAAATTTAAGTTTGCTGTAATATTTTTTATCTGCAAGTAGTGGTAATTTAGCTTTAACATCTAACCAATTATTAGGATCACCACCAAGGCTTTCAGTTAAGCGACGAACATCTAATAGATGCCCTAAACCTAGGTTATAGGCAACAAGTGCAAACCAAATTTTATCTTCTTCCGGGATCGTTTCAGGCATTTTGCTTAATAGCATATGAAGATATTCTGAACCTGCCTTAATACTCTGTTCAGGATCATTTCGATCATCAATCTTCATACGGTTAGCTGTTTCTTTAGTTAGCATCATAATGCCTCGTACACCGGTTGGCGACGTTGCATTAGCATCCCAATGTGATTCTTGATAAGAAATAGCAGCTAACAGCTTCCAATCTAATTGATCGGCATAACGTTGGAAAAGTGTTAAATAAGTTGGCAAGGTATTTTCAATTGCTGAAATATAGGTTCTCGCGTCGACATAATCAAAGCGGGAAAGATGACTAAAATATTTTTCCTCAATACGTGAAATGAGCCCCGATTCTTTGGCAGAGTTCATGAAATCCAACAGCGCTGTTTGTAATTCATTATATGGATTTTGCGGTAGATACCAATTCACCGAAGTTTCTTCTGTTAAATCGAAGCCAACAGCCAAATTGGGTTTCACTTGCTGAATTGAAGCCACATCAATTGAGCTGGCAATAGTGTAATCCGCTTTACCATCCGCAACTGCCAATAAAGTTTCTTCTGGCGACATATTGTGATCAACCTGCCATTCAAGTTGCGGATATTGTTGTTTTAATTGAGATAATTTTTTTTGTAAATCAGGATTGTTCGGAATTAATAATTTACCGCTTAACTGACTTAAATCATAAGGTCTGGCGCTATTTTTCCGATAGACTAATTGCCAAGAAGCAGAGTAGTAGCTTGGTCCGATTTGGAAACGTTCCGCTTTATCTGTTTGATACATTAAGTTTGCTGCAGCAAGATCAATTTGGTTTTCTTCAAGCGCTTGTAACAATTCTTCTGAATTATCAAAAGTTTGTATAGTGAGTTGTACACCAAGATAATCAGCAAAGGCTTTGGTGAGTTCATATTCTAAGCCTGCTGCACCATTCGGATTAACGAAATAAGAGAACGCATTATTGATAGTGCCGACAACCAGTTCTTGACGTTTTTGAATGGAAGAATAGAGGTTATCGTCTGAGCGCATAATTTTTTGCCATGGAAAGACCATATCAATAGCCCATAATAATAGACCGATAGCTAAGATAATTCTGACTGATAACCCTTTCAAATAGACCTCAACTTGTGTTCTCGAAAAGTGCGCATTGTATAAGATCTAATCGATAAGTACAAATAAGCCAGAACGCAAACGTTTCCGTTTAATGGGAGTTTAGGTATAATAAGCGCCGATTTTTTCATTTTAAATTAGGTGATAATGCTATGATGCTGATTTTCCGTGGTGCAACCGCTCTTTCTGATTTTCGACTTTCCCGCCTTTCTTCACAACTTGCAGAACAACAAATTTCACTGGGTAATTGTGAGACCAATTATCTCTATTTTGTGGAAGTCAAAAATCCGCTGAATCAATTGCAAATCGATCATTTAATTCAACTTTTTGAGGCAAATGCCGTTATGAGTTTTCCTGCTGACAATGCAGCAGAGAATTTCTTACAAGGACAAATTGTTATTCCTCGTATTGGTACCATTTCACCTTGGTCATCAAAGGCAACAGATATTATTCATAGTTGTGGGTTAAGTGAAGTAGTACGTGCAGAAAGAGGAATTTTATATCATTGCGAATTCGCTTCTGCTTTGAACGCAGAACAACAAGCGTTTTTTGTTAAATTGATCCACGATCGTATGATGGAAGAAGTGGTTGAGGATTATGCACGTTTAACGGAAATTTTTGCGCAACAAGATCCAAAACCATTGAAAACCGTTGATTTACTTGCTGGTGGACGAACAGCATTAGAGAAAGCTAACGTAGAATTAGGTTTAGCTTTAGCAAGTGATGAAATTGATTATTTGCTTGAACAATTCACCTTATTAAAACGTAATCCAACTGATGTTGAGCTATATATGTTTGCTCAGGCAAACTCTGAACATTGCCGTCATAAAATTTTCAATGCGGATTGGACGATTGATGGTGAAGCACAGCCAAAATCACTGTTTAAAATGATTAAAAATACTTATGAAAAAACACCGGATTATGTGTTATCTGCGTATAAAGATAATGCTGCAGTGATGGAGGGTTCAGCAGCAGGACGTTTCTTCCCAGATCAAGATGGTACCTATCGTTATCACCAAGAACAAATGCCAATTTTGATGAAAGTAGAAACGCATAACCACCCAACAGCAATTTCTCCATTCCCAGGTGCGGCAACAGGTTCTGGTGGTGAGATTCGTGATGAAGGGGCGACAGGTCGCGGTTCAAAACCAAAAGCAGGGTTAGTCGGTTTCTCTGTTTCTAACTTATGTATTCCAGGATATGAACAACCTTGGGAAGGGCCATTATCAAAACCAAATCGTATTGCGTCAGCATTAGATATTATGTTGGAAGCACCTTTAGGTGGTGCGGCGTTTAACAATGAATTCGGTCGTCCATCATTATTAGGTTATTTCCGTACTTATGAAGAAAAAGTTAATAGCTTTAATGGCGAAGAGGTGCGTGGTTATCACAAACCGATTATGTTAGCTGGTGGTATGGGAAATATTCGTGAAGAACATATCCAGAAAGGCGAAATTCCTGTTGGTGCGAAATTAGTCGTCTTAGGTGGACCAGCAATGAATATCGGTTTAGGCGGTGGTGCGGCTTCATCAATGGCATCAGGAAAATCAGCGGAAAATCTGGATTTTGCTTCTGTACAACGTGATAACCCTGAAATGGAACGTCGTTGTCAAGAAGTAATCGACCGTTGTTGGCAAATGGGTGTGGATAACCCAATCCTCTTTATTCATGACGTTGGTGCTGGCGGATTATCAAATGCAATGCCTGAGTTAGTGCATGATGGCGGTCGTGGCGGACGTTTTGAATTACGTAAAATCTTAAGTGATGAACGTAATATGAGCCCATTAGAAATTTGGTGTAACGAATCACAAGAGCGTTATGTGCTTGCTGTTAATGCTGATAAATTGCCATTGTTTGAACAATTATGTGCACGTGAGAAAGTGCCTTATGCGGTAATTGGTGAGGCGACAGAAGAACAACATTTAACCTTACACGATGATCATTTTGCTAATAAACCGATTGATTTACCAATGAATGTGTTACTTGGTAAAACACCAAAAATGCAACGTAATGAGGTATCTAAACAAGTTAATTCAGCAGCATTAGCAACACAACAAATTGATTTAACAGAAGCATTGCATCGTGTTTTACGTTTACCAGTAGTAGCAGAGAAAACTTTCTTAATTACAATTGGCGACCGTTCAATTACTGGTATGGTGGCGCGTGACCAAATGGTTGGTCCTTGGCAAATTCCAGTAGCCGATTATGGTATGACTACAACAAGTTTTGATACTTATCATGGTGAGGCAATGTCGATTGGTGAACGTGCACCAGTAGCATTATTAGATTTTGCTGCGTCGGCTCGTTTAGCGGTAGCGGAAGCAATAACCAATTTGGCAGCAGTGAATATTGGCGAACTTAAACGCGTTAAATTATCGGCAAACTGGATGTCAGCAGCCGATCACCCTGGAGAAGGTGTTGGATTATATCAAGCTGTGAAAGCGATTGGTGAAGAGCTTTGTCCAGCATTAGGTTTAACTATTCCTGTTGGTAAAGATTCTATGTCAATGAAAACAACGTGGCAGGAAGATGGACAACAAAAAACAGTTACTGCGCCACTTTCATTAGTGATCAGCGCTTTTTCACGTGTAGAAGATGTTAGAAAAGCAGTTACACCACAGCTTCGTACCGATAAAGGTGCAAGTGAGTTAATTCTTATCGATCTCGGTGAAGGTAAGAATCGTTTAGGCGCAACTGCATTAGCTCAAGTATATAAACAACTTGGTGATAAACCTGCTGATGTAGAAAATCCACAACGCTTGAAGGCCTTCTTTGATGCGATGCAACAATTAGTGCAACAACAAAAATTATTGGCTTATCACGATCGTTCTGATGGTGGTTTGATTGTAACGCTTGCAGAGATGGCATTTGCGGGAAATTGTGGCGTCAATGTTGATATTGAAAAATTGGGTGCTGATGATTTAGCAGTATTATTTAACGAAGAATTAGGGGCAGTATTACAGATTCGTCAGGCTGATCATCAAGTAGTGTGGGATACGCTTAAACAATATCAACTTGATGCTGTTGCAACAGTATTAGGTAACGTGACAGCTGATAACAATATTATTGTGAAACGTGGTGAGCAAGTAGTGTTACAGCAAGCACGTTCAGCTTTACGTCAAATTTGGGGTGAACTCACCTGGCAAATGCAACGTTTGCGTGATAATCCAGCTTGCGCGGATCAAGAGTATGAAGCGAAACAACAAGCCGATAATCCAGGATTATCGGCAAAACTCAGCTATAACCCTAATGAAGATGTTGCAGCACCTTATATTGCTGTTGGCGCGAGACCAAAAATTGCGATTCTGCGCGAACAAGGTGTGAACAGTCATGTAGAAATGGCAGCAGCATTTGATCGTGCAGGTTTCCAAGCATTTGACGTGCATATGAGTGATTTAAGTTCAGGTCGTCATAATTTAGTCCATTTTGATGCGTTAGTTGCTTGTGGTGGCTTCTCTTATGGTGATGTACTCGGCGCTGGTGGCGGTTGGGCAAAATCCATTTTGTTCCATAATGATTTACGTGAGCAATTTAGCCGTTTCTTCGCAGATCAAAATAAAATTGCCTTAGGAGTATGTAATGGTTGCCAGATGATTTCTCATCTGAAAGAGATTATTCCTGGTGCAGACTTATGGCCGAAATTTGTGCGTAATCGTTCAGAACGTTTTGAAGCGCGTGTTGGTTTAGTGAAAATCAATGACAATAATTCCCTTTGGTTTGCTGGAATGGCTGGTTCACATATGCCAATTGCAGTATCGCATGGTGAAGGACGTACAGAATTCTCTTCAGAGCAGGATATTGTCGCATTACAGCAAAACCAACAAATTATTGCACAATATGTCGATAATTATCTCAATGCAACAGAACAATATCCAGCGAATCCAAACGGTTCACCACTAGGTATTACTGCAATTAGTAATAAGGATGGACGTATTGCGATTATGATGCCACATCCAGAGCGTGTGTTCCGTAGTGTGACTAATTCTTGGTATCCAGAAGATTGGAGCGAAGATGGTGCGTGGATGCGTTTATTCCGTAATGCGCGTGTTGCATTGAAGTAGGATTAAACATAAAAAGTATGGAAATTAGTCGTTTCGTTGAAAAAAACAGCGAACAATAAAAAAAATAAAAAATAGGGTTGCAAGGCAATAAAAAATCCCTATAATGCCGCCTCACGCAACGAGAGCAAGGAAGCACAGTGCTGAAGTAAAGTGGTGCTGAAAGTTTCCGAAATTGATT
>NZ_JTJL01000005.1 GCF_001678495.1 Gallibacterium salpingitidis | reverse complement strand
ATTAAAGTCTTTTGCTCCTTTTTCAATATAGTCTTCGACCTCAACTCGTTGATAATCTAAGCCGATAAATGGGGTGACTTTTGCCTGTGGATTCACTTGGAACGCTCTATTTAAGGTAATGCCAGTACGGAAATGGTTCGCTTTCATCTCACTTTCTGCAGTACGTCCTAAGAAACTAAGATGGCGTTTACCGTCTAAATAGGCTTGTCCAATACCGGCATAAAAATCAATATCCCATTGTGGCGTTAATGCAGTATTACCATATACGCCAACCTGCCAAGTATCGGCTTTTAAGTTATGATTTGCTGCAGAATCATAACTATCCGCATCGGTTTTGAGATAACCCGCGGTTAAACCTAATTTGGTGTTCTCGGTGACACAACGTTCACTACCAATAGCAATACCGCTATGAGTAGCTTGATAGCCAGATAATCCAGATGAGCCATCTCGTTCATTCCATTCTCCTAACACTTTTGCCCATACTTGATTATCACCAGCATCCGCTAAACAACGTCCTGTTGGTATTGCTTTGGTTAAAGTATCAGTGGCTTCCATAATTACTCGGCTGGTACGAATACCTAATAGTGGTTGAAGTTGTTCTACCGCATTCACTACCTCTTTTTCACTGGTTAATGGCATTAATCCTAAAGCAATATCATTTTGAGCTGAGGCTTGAATAATCTTATCTAAACCTGCCGCCATTGGGGTTAAACAATTATCACAAGCTTCTTTCACCAAATGTTCAATTAACCCTGGTTTTGGTTCAGGACTCGGAGTTGGTTCAGGTTCTGGAGCTGGAACCGCTTTGGCATTTAAGTGCATCGCTTGTGGCTCATATAGTGCAGTAAAGTCGAATAAGGCACTATTATCTTCTACTTTCGGATTAAAACGCCCTTTAAGCTCTCCATCAGTAGTTAAGACATTTAAGAAAGTATCATCACCACCACGAAGTTTATCCGCATACACATAAAGTTTGCTGCCCTCTTCAATCACAATATCTTTTGTACTATGTAATTGGCTGTAATCGTTATGGCTATTCACATCGACTTGATAAGTGCCTTTAATTGCTAGCGAATCAACGAGTTGTTTACCACCTGCTTGGGAATACAAAATACCATTTGGATTAACCACCATATCAGTATGAACAATGGTATTTGCTGCTAATGCAATAGTTCCTTCGTTAATAGAAAAGGCAGGACTTGCCGGAATAGTGATATCTACAAAGGTACTAGGAGGATAATTAGCATATAGCTTTTCCTCTTCATGACCAGTAATAATCCCTTCCTCTAACGTACCAAAAAGCGTCCAAGTTCCCGGTCCTTCCTTGGTAATTGTATCGAAAGCAAAAAATTTTTTACCTGGGGTATACTCTACTCCTGATGCATAATATCCAGTTATCTCAATATCTTTAGTAATATTACCAAATTGAGATAAATTAAGAGGGAAAGTCTCCTTACCACTAAGTATTAAGGTATTGCCATTGTTCAAATTACTCTCATCATCTGATCTAATAATCCCTCTAATACTTTTATCTGGATCTGCTGCAAGATTTAAAATTTGACGTTTAGAATAGCTGTCAGATAAATAAGCGCTATTTTGAGGATAAGAAATAAAATGAATAGCAGTATCAGTAAATGGTATAATCTCAGCTGCTCCAGCTACAGTGATTATACTACCGTTATAGGCTCGAATTGCTCCTTGATCTCCATAATCTCCTTGCCAATCAGGTTTTATTATATTCAGTTTACCACCCAAAATATTTACAGATGAATTAATAGACTCTATTCTACCTAATTTATCTCCTATCCCAGAAATAATTAAATTACTGTTTCGAGTCACCCAAAGATCGTTATATATATTACCAGTAAAGTTTTTCCCAAAAATTAGTGTACTTTCATTATGAGCAATAACTTTATAGGATAATATATCAATCTTCCCGTTAAGGGTTATTTCTGAACCATTTACTACTTCAAGTGTTAAAAAACTACCATTTCCTTCAAAAACTACACCAGTAACTTTAGGATGAGCATCGCCTATTCCATTACACTGTCCATCAATCATATAAGTAGTATTAGGTTGTAGACGTATATAATCAGGACATTCCGCAAAAACCGGCAATGACAAACAAGTTAATAGTATTGTAGCAATGAGATTAAAAGAAAATTTTTGAGATTTAGTTAGATAATGAACTGATGAGGGGGGGGGTAATTTGATTATTGGCGACAGTTTTTACTGAGCCTGATTTGCCTTTAGCTCGCGTATTTTCCGCAGCACACTGCCATAACTGCCTAACGGCGTTCCAAACTACACGATAGGTATGATTCATAATCGCTCCTTGTGTTGTGTTACTAAATTGGTTGTAAAAAGAAAGTTAAGTAAATTTGTTGTAACTTATAGAAATAAATTAAAATTAACTAATCTTTATTATCATACGCTTATTTTTTAGTCTTTTGTCAATTTTTTAACAACAAAAACGCTCTTTTTTAAATTTTTTATGAAATACAACACAATTTCTTCACAAATAATGGTAATAGCGAAAAAAAGCAAATGACAAGTACAATCCTTTTGCAGACAAGTACCAGTTTTAGCAAAACAAGATTTTCCTTTTTTAGTACTGCAGAAAAATCTTGTTGGCATTGTAAGATAAGAAGAAAAGAAAATTAGAACAATTGCGCC
The DNA here is from genome assembly GCF_001678495.1 of Gallibacterium salpingitidis. GTDB lineage: Bacteria > Pseudomonadota > Gammaproteobacteria > Enterobacterales > Pasteurellaceae > Gallibacterium > Gallibacterium salpingitidis. The sequence continues at coordinate 100,748 of NZ_JTJL01000005.1, read as the reverse complement.
GTATAGTGTAATTTTTCGATTGCTTGGATTAGCTGTTGATTGGTAACGGTTGGTTTGGCAATAATTTTTACTGTATGTGCATTCATATCGGCTTTAGTTTTTACCACACCATCAAGCGCACGTAGCTCTTTATTCACCAAATAGACACAAAGTTGGCAGGTCATCTCTTTAATATAGAACGATACTTCACGTTCGCCAGTTTGTGTTGTTGCTGCTTGCGCAGTGCTTACATAACTCACATTCAACACTGAAATTGCCAACAATAAACAGCTGAGTATTTTTTTATACATACACTTCTCCTATTCTAAAAACCAAGGTAATACCGTTGGATATGTCAGGAAGAATAAAATCACAATAAACACGATCCAATAAAGAGCAATTAACCATTTACGCGATAAATATTTGGTACAGATAATTTTCTTAGAAAAAATTAACAACCAAAAGCCATAGCCAAAAGCAGCTAACGACAGGATCAACATCGGAATGCGTAAATAGTCAAAGCGATTTAATTCGATTAGCCAAGTAGAAGAAATACCAAACACCAAATAGATCAATGGTGCGATACAACAAAGGGTTGAGGTTACTGCTGCAACCACAGCAGTAACACAACTCACTAAAAATTGATTATTTGATTTCTTTAGAAATGAACTCATAACCAAATTCTTTCGGACTATATGAATTTAATGGATCACCGCCAACTTCTGCATACGGATAACCAAAATTGTTAATTGGTTTTAACTCTGGCGCTGGATAGAGATCAAAATCACGTGCGTGATTAAAGCCGACCCAATTCGCTTCCCAGTTACCAAATAGATATTTCGCGACTGCTTGTGTATCTTTATCATTAACTGATTTTTTCTCTGCTAAACGCATTTTCGCTACATCCGCAGAATCAACTGGCACCCAACCGAAACCAGCTAAATAGAATTCTGCACGACAATGTTGTCCACCATTCTCATTAGCAACACCATCTTTTGCACTACCAAAAGCGGTTTTAGAGTATTTTGACATCTTAGGTGCGGCACCAAGACGAATACCAAAAATTTCACGAGCAGGAATATTAGAAGCACGCGCTAAGGCAACAAAGACTGAATTAATATCAGTACATTTACCTTTTAGCACACCAGTAGTAAGAATTTTTTCTACATCGCCATCACCGCAACCTAATACCGAATTATCACGTTCCATATTGTTAACGATCCACTTGTGAATTAGCTCTGCTTTCTTCAATGGATTGGTTTCTTTACCAACAATTTTGTCAGCATATTCTTTCACAATACCGTCAGTTTTAATGTGCGCAGTTGGTTTTAAATAAGTTTGCACATCAACTGGATATTGAATCTCTTTTGGTGCTTTATAGTTCTTTAATAACCCGGCTGCCATTGGCTCACGATCTTGAGTTTCGATCACCATTTTTACTTTGAGAATACGTTTATCCGCTTTTTCACCCCAATTCGAATAGAGTGTTTTCGCACCATATTGGTTATTTTCGGTGATATACGCATTGCGATAATTCCCTTCAAATTCAATTGATTTCAAGGTTTGATAATCGTTATTAAACGGTAACGGTACCCATAAATTGGTTTCACCTTGTGCCCCTTTTGGCACAACGAGATCATAACTATTGGTAAATTCGTAAGTATGAACAGTAGTATTCGGATTAGTGTAAGTAGAAGGAGATGGATTTGATGCACATGCAACAGTTGAAGCTAGCATTGATGCTAAGAAAACTTTTTTCATCATATTGTAGTACCTTAAAATAAACATAACTTGCTATATTTTAGCGTCCGCAAAACGAACCCAGTTAGGATACTCAGATTTGTAAAAAAAGAAAGGGGTATTTTGTGTAAAAGTGATTGATAAAAAGATTGATAAGAAAAAAGTGCAACAATAAAAACTCTAAAATAGAACCTTTATTGTTGCACTTTGGTAATCGTGCTTAACGTGTTTCGCTTTGCGTTGATAACTGCCTTTACCTTTGCGCTTGCGTTCAATACGTTGTCTAAACAGTTTATCGCTCACTAGTGCTTTGATTGCACTCTCTTGAATTTCACCTCGTTGGTGTTGATAGTTTTGTTTCATACTTTTTCCTTCTTGAGTCATTTAATTTAACACAATAATACCGCCGACTATGCGGCGGTGCGTATTATGGCAAATTTGAGTTTATTCGGCTATAAAATTTCCAATACATTTTCCGGTGGACGCCCAATTCTCGCCTGTTTACCATTAATGACAATCGGACGTTCCAGTAAAGCTGAATTATCGACAATCGCTTGCAATAATTTTTCTTGTTGTTCTGGAATAGTTGGATCAAGACGATCTAATTGTAATAATTTATACAAATCATCTTTCGTTCTCATCATTAAACGCGGATCATCAATTCCCAATTTGACCATTAATGCTTTTAATTCCGGTAATGAAAAGTGATGTTGTAAATAAAGCACCACTTCTGGCTGTACTTGTCGTTCTTCCAATAATTGTAAAGTAGCTCGGCTTTTTGAACAGCGTGGATTATGCAAAATTTGAATTGTCATTTTTCACTCCTTTTTATTAAATAAGCTCATCTACTCTATCACGCCTTTATAAAAATCAAAAAATAAAACAGAAAAATAAAATTTAGCATAGTTTTTTCATTTTGCTTCCTGTATAATCTTGCGACCCTGTTAATTACATCGGTTTTTCCCGCCATGTAATTTTTTTATGCTTAAAATACACTCGAAGGGGTGCTGATTGAGAGCGAAAAGGTGTGTTCAAATTGTTGAACACAGGGTGTTAAATTATTATTTTGGTAATTAATTAATGAAAACTTTTGTAGCAAAACCAGAAACAGTAAAACGCGACTGGTATGTAGTTGATGCGACAGGTAAAACTTTAGGTCGTTTAGCTGCAGAAATCGCAAGCCGCTTGCGTGGTAAACACAAAGCTGAATATACTCCACACGTTGACACAGGTGATTACATCATCGTTATCAATGCAGATAAAGTTGCTGTAACCGGCCGTAAAAAAACTGACAAGATTTATTACTGGCACACTGGCTACGTTGGTGGTATCAAACAAGCGACTTTTGCTGAAATGATTGCTCGCCGTCCAGAACGTGTGATTGAAATCGCAGTTAAAGGTATGTTGCCTAAAGGTCCTTTAGGTCGTCAAATGTACCGTAAATTAAAAGTGTATGCAGGTAGCGAACATAATCACGCTGCACAGCAACCACAAGTTTTAGATATTTAATCACGAGGTTTAGACTATGGCAGATCAAAACTACGGCACAGGCCGCCGCAAAAGCTCTTCAGCTCGTGTATTTATTAGACCGGGCACAGGTAAAATTACTATTAATCAACGTGATATCGACGTTTACTTCGGTCGTGAAACTTCACGTATGATTGTTCGTCAACCTTTAGAATTAGTTGATATGGCAGAGAAATTTGACCTTTATATCACTGTTAAAGGTGGCGGTATTTCTGGTCAAGCAGGTGCAATTCGTCACGGTATTACTCGTGCATTAATGGAATATGATGAAACTTTACGTCCTGCATTACGTGCAGCTGGTTTCGTTACCCGCGATGCTCGTCGTGTTGAACGTAAAAAAGTGGGTCTTCGCAAATCACGTCGTCGTCCACAATACTCAAAACGTTAATACGATTTGTACTATCAGAATCAAAGAAAAAGGGTCGTTATTACGACCCTTTACTTTTTGCTTCTTTTCAAACTTATTCTTTATCTTTTTTCAACATTTCAGCATGCAATTTAGTTTGCTCTTTCATCGCTTTGCTGATTTCTTTACGTTGTTTAGATGCTTCAGCATTACGAATCATATAATCATCAACACGAGCTTCATAATCTTCACGCATATTTGCAATAATGGCACGAATATCCGCTACTGACATATCATCAGTGATGTATTGATTTAAGTTATCTAATAACAACACACGTTTTTGGTTATCGCGGATTTTACGATCATTATCAGCAATATCACGCAAAAGTTTATTCTTTTGACGATACATACGCACATACTCCAAAACATCTTCAAAACATTTTTTGCTTACATTTTCCATAATAAACGCTCTCTTAATGTAATAAATAAAATTCTGCCGCTTACTGTAACGGTTTTTTATGGCATCGTCAAAAAGATATCACCCTTTTTCGTATAGATTACAGTAGCGTGAACAATAATTAACAAACAATACAGAAAGCCGTTGATAATTCATTTCGCTAGTGTTAAAACTAGACAAATTTTAACGAATAAAATAAAGAAGGTAACTATGACAGAAGTCTTTAATTTTAGTGCTGGTCCAGCAATGATGCCAAAGGAAGTGTTACAACGTGTACAAGCAGAATTACTTGATTGGGAATCTTTAGGAACTTCCGTAATGGAAGTTAGCCATCGCGGTGCTAATTTTATGGCATTAGCAAAACGCTCTATCGAAGATTTACGTAAATTGTTTAACGTACCGGAAAACTATCAAATTCTATTTGCACAAGGCGGTGCAAGAGGCCAATTTGCCGCTATTCCAATGAATCTCCTTTCTGAAAATGGCAAAGCACTTTATTTAACCAGTGGACACTGGTCTGGTGCTGCAGCAAAAGAAGCAAGACTATTTGGTGATATTGATGAGATTAATATTCTAACTGAACAAGATGGTAAAACTGGAGTAAAAGAACTCGATTTCAGTGATATTGCAGATCAATATGATTATGTTCATTACTGCCCAAATGAAACCATTAGCGGTGTAGAAATTTTTGATGTGCCTAATGTTGGTAATACGACATTAATCGCTGATATGTCATCCAATATCCTTTCTCGCCCAATTGATATCAGCAAATTTGGTATGATTTACGCCGGCGCACAAAAAAATATGGGGCCAGCGGGAATTACCTTAATCATTATTCGTGATGATTTAATTGGCAAAGCTCGCCGCAGCACGCCATCTGTTTGGAATTATCAAATCCTTCGTGATCACGATTCTATGTTTAATACTCCACCAACTTTTGCTTGGTATCTCTGTTCTTTAGTTTTTGAAAATCTATTAGCGAATGGCGGTCTCGAAAGTGTCGAATTAAAAAATCGTGCTAAAGCAGAATTATTGTATCAATACATCGATCAAAGTCCGTTCTATCGTAACAATATCGCCGAAGCTAATCGTTCATTGATGAACGTTACCTTTACTACTGGTAATGATGAACTTAATGCGAAATTTGTCAGTGAAGCCAATGCTGCCGGTTTACGTGCTTTAAAAGGACATAAAGTATTAGGCGGAATGCGTGCTTCAATCTATAACGCAATGCCAATTGCGGGCGTTGAAGCGTTAATCGCTTTTATGGATAAATTCGCACAAGAAAACCAATAATTATTAATTCATTACAGGAAATATTATGAAATTTTTAGACGTCGCCAATCAAGGCGTGAAGCAGCTATTGCCTTATCAAGCTGGCAAACCAACTGAAGAATTAGAACGAGAATTAGGTATTCACAATATTGTGAAATTAGCATCCAATGAAAACCCATTTGGATTATCAGAAACTGCTAAACAAGCTATTTTAAAAGAGTTAAATCAACTTACACGCTATCCGGATTCAAACGGCTTTTATTTTAAACAAGCAGTAGCAAATAAGTTTAATTTACAAGCTAACCAAATTACCCTTGGTAACGGTTCAAATGATTTACTTGAACTAATTGCTCACACTTTCGCTAGCGAAGGTGATGAAGTCATTTTTTCCCAATACGCTTTCATTGTTTATCCGTTAGTTACTCAAGCGATTAATGCAAAAGCTGTTGTTGTACCAGCGAAAAATTGGGGTCATGATTTAGATGCCTTTTTAGCAAATATTACGGATAAAACTAAATTAATCTATATTGCTAATCCAAATAATCCAACTGGAACATTCTTAACCAGTGCAGAAATTGAAGCTTTCTTAGAGAAAGTCCCTGCACATATTATTGTGGTCTTAGATGAAGCCTATACCGAATTTACTGACGAACAAGAACGTGTGCCATCATTTGCATTACAGAAAAAATTTGCCAATTTAGTCGTTTGCCGTACGCTTTCTAAGGCTTATGGCTTAGCTGGATTACGGATTGGCTATGCTGTATCAAATCCAGAGATCGCCGATCTTTTTAATCGTGTCCGCCAACCATTTAACTGTAATAGCTTAGCGTTAGCAGCAGCTACCGCAGTCATTTATGACGAAGAGTTTTTACATAAAGTAGCCGACAATAACCGCAAAGGAATGCAACAGTTAGTACAATTCTTTGAACAACAAGGATTAGAATATATTCCTTCTAAGGGTAATTTTATTACCGTTGATCTGAAGCAACCTGCACTACCAATTTATAATGCGTTATTACATAAAGGCGTTATCGTACGCCCAATTGGCGGTTACGGTATGCCAAATCATTTACGTATCAGTATCGGATTACCTGAAGAAAACCAAGCCTTTATCAACGCTTTGACTGAAGTTTTAGCCAATTAATCGCTGACCAGAGGACGTTTGTAGTTTATGAATTCTATTACCCTGAACCCCATTGCCCATATCAATGGGGAGATTACTTTACCCGGTTCAAAAAGTTTATCTAATCGTGCATTGTTACTTGCAGCACTCGCAAAAGGAACTACCACTATCACGAATTTATTAGATAGTGATGATGTTCGTCATATGTTAAATGCTTTACGTGCTTTAGGCATCAAGTACCAATTATCTGAAGATAAAACCACTTGTGTTGTCGAAGGTAATGGCGGAGCTTTCCAATGGCAAAATGGATTGAGCCTATTTTTAGGTAATGCAGGTACTGCAATGCGCCCTCTTACCGCTGCACTTTGCCTAGCAAGTAAAACAGGCAACGTTAGTGAAATAGTGCTAACCGGTGAACCACGTATGAAAGAGCGTCCAATCAAAGATTTAGTGGCTGCTTTACAACAAATGGGCGCAGAGATTGAGTATTTAGAACAGGAAGGCTACCCACCACTAGCTATTCGTAATACCGGATTACATGGTGGTAAAGTAGCCATTAGTGGTGCGATTTCTTCACAATTTCTCACTGCATTATTAATGGCAGCTCCTCTTGCACCACAGGATAGTGAAATTCATATTATTGGTGATCTTGTTTCTAAACCTTATATTGATATTACCCTGAAAATGATGGCAATTTTTGGTGTGGAAGTTTCTCATCAAAACTATCAAGTTTTCCATGTTCCAGGTAACCAGCAATATCAATCACCAACCACTTTTATGGTTGAAGGTGATGCTTCCTCGGCTTCTTACTTTTTGGCCGCGGCGGCGATTAAAGGTAAGGTAAAAGTAAAAGGCATTGGTAAAAATAGTATCCAAGGTGATAAACATTTTGTTGATGTGTTAGAAAAAATGGGCGCTAAAGTCCATTGGAGCGATGAATTCGTTGAAGTTGAACAAGGTGAATTACATGGCATTGATATGGATATGAATCATATCCCTGATGCAGCAATGACGATTGCAACCACTGCTCTATTTGCTCAAGGCGAAACTATTATTCGCAATATCTATAATTGGCGTGTAAAGGAAACCGATCGCTTAACAGCAATGGCAACAGAATTGCGTAAAGTAGGCGCAGAAGTCGAAGAAGGTGAAGATTTCTTACGAGTACAACCATTGGCTTTAGAACAATTTAAAAACGCAGAAATCGCCACTTATAACGATCACCGTATGGCAATGTGTTTTGCTCTAGTTGCACTCTCTAATACGCCAGTAACTATTCTGGAACCGGAATGTACCGCAAAAACGTTTCCTACCTTTTTTGATGAATTTACCAAAATTGCTGTAAATTAATTAAGACGCAAAAAACACTTTATCACCAAAGATAAAGTGTTTTTTTGTATAGAAAAAAGATTGTTGGATTACGGTAAAAAATTTAATTTCACCACCTGCTCCGCAATTTTTTGATCAATAAAATCATAAATTTGCACTCCCGCTACTGGCTTTCCTAACATTTGTTGCCATAATTGCACTGTTCTGCTATTCAGCTCTTGAGCATAAACATCGGGATAAGCTAACTCACCATTAGTCGCACTAATATGATTAAGAAATAATTTATCTTTTACCAAACAAGATTGCGCTACATTATGCTGAATAGCGTTAAATTTATCTTCGAGTATTGGCCCATCCCAATCATCTTGCAATGAAATCCATGGATTTTGATGCCAAGGTAACGCCCATTGTTGCTCACCAAGTAGATAAGTTTGCATTGACGGTGGCGAACATTCTAAAGCGACAACTTTTCCAGCCACTTGCGCAAGCGTTGGAAAAACGAACGTTTGCTGATCTTGTTGCCAATGATAAAAGCAAGATTGATATTGTTGAATTTTATCTAACAGCGCTTGTTTATACTCATCAAAGTCGTCTTTTGCTTCATTCGCATTCTGTAAACGAACTAGTATAAACTCTTGTGGATAGCGCTTTAAGAATTGCAAAATTGTATCAAAAATTATCTCTGCACTAATATCGCTAATCCATTCACGATGTGCTGCGACCATTTCTCGCCGTAGACGAAGATCAAAAAAACGCACACCAATTTGAAGTTGTTCCTGTAACGATAACGCCTGTGTTTTATAGTAACGCTGATCACAATCAGCCGTCATTGTATCATGCGTACCCGGAATAAATAATCGATGAATTTGTAGATCTGGTCGGCAAGCCGCCAACCAATTAGCTAAAGAAATAGTGTGCATAGTTTTATCCATTTTTCTGCTTTAATCTGATCATGAGATGTGACATTAATGCAGCAACCAATGCTAATACCGCTAAACCAATAAATGCAGAAGCTAAAATATGAGTGTCTGTTAGGAACTGGGTTGTAATATTACCAGCACTATCTTTTTCTGGTGAAGTTACTAATTTACCCAAAATAGCTGGGGCAATTAATGCTGGGAAATATCCTACAGTAATAGCAAAAGACATTGCTGATGATGAATGTTTCTTCGGTACATTAAATTCTCCAATTGGTGCATAATAAACACCTCGAATCATAAAAATAATGGCTGAACAAACCAACATTAATACAACCAATAACCAAAACATTGTCGATGAAATTAAGTCTGCAGGAGGATTGTCCGGTGCATAAGCCTGTACTTCAGGATGATTAGTAAAGAAGATAAAAGCAATTAATCCTAAAATAATTGCCAAGAAAATTTCAAATGTTCGCATAAAATGCATTGTAGATTTGAAAACTTTCTCTACTAAAATTGTTGAAACTAACGGCAGCATCCGCAATGCAATTACTGTTGTTGCAAATACTGCTGCAACTACTGCGGTAGTACCATAGCCAGCTTGTAGATAACGAGCAAAATACGTTCCCGCTGCAATAAATGAACCATAAATGCAGAAAACATTAATACCTACTAACCATACAATCGGCAATTTTGCAACGTGTCCAACCCCTCTAATTGCTTCCATAGTTGAAGATGTACTAGCATCATCATCTCCTACTTTTTGGTCTTTAGGTACTGCAAAATAAACGACTAACCCCGTTACAATAATTAAAATACAGCTTGTTGCCATCATAGTATGAGCATTTAATTTCATTGCTAACATCACTGTCCACAAAAGAGAAACTAGAAATGCCAATAAACCACGTCCAAACTCAAAGAAACCAAATACTGCACCTTGATGTTCAGCTGTTGTTGAGATTCTTAAAGCTTTAAAATTTGCTGGCTTAAATAATACTTCACTAAAAAATAACATTGAGAAAAAACACGCCAATAAAACAGGCATACTTAATCCTGGTGAGTTTAATGTCAAAAATAGTGAAATAGCCCCTACACCAATGGTAGAAATCAGCATAATATTACGAATAGAAAAACGATCTCCTACCCAACCTAACGCAATCGTTCCGACGATAATGACCAATCCTTGCATTGAATAAAGTTGTCCTGCTTGAGCATCTGTTACGCCTAACGCTGCAGGAAAACCACCTGGTACACTATTCCGAATATCCCAAAATGCATAAATTAATTGTGCATTAATTGTGATAAGAATAATTTGAAAGAAAACTAATGGTGTTAAACCATATTTATTAAGGAAATTTTTCATTGTTGCTCCTTATCGCACTAAAACAGTTACTAACAACAATTATGGTAAAAGTTTTGTGGGAATTGAGATGCTGCATAGCAGCATACTCATAAAGTAATATGTTGAAATTAGTGTGATTTTCTCTTTTCTTGGAATACAACTAAAATTGAGAATAATATTGCCGCAACTACTGACATGAAGTCTGCACCAATCCAGAAATAAGATAAACTTTCAAAGTCATAAACTTTAGCTCCATTCACAATAGTCGTGGTTTTATCAATCATAAATCCGGTTAAGAATTCACCTAATGAAGCACCTGCATAGCCAAATAATCCCATCATACCGAGTGCAATTCCTGATGCTGATTTATGTGAAACATCTGTTGCTAATAAACCACCTAAGAAACATAATTGGATACCTAAAGTAATGCCAAAGATAGATAAAGCAATAATTGAGAACCAAACATTACCACTTGGTGCAAATAAAAATGCTGCCAACGAAATAGTGTTAATTAACGCCACAACCACTGTCATCATATTACGTTTACCATGTAAAAAACGATCTGATAACCAACCAGATACAATAGTACCTAAAATACCAACAATACTATTGACACTGATAATACTTGCAGCCTCTACTGTAGTATATCCCTTCCCATTTTCAAGGAAAAAAACGCCCCAACTATTTACACCATAACGTCCAATATACATACAACAAGATGCTACTGCTAATAACCAAATTGCAGGATTCTTCACAACATCCCATTGATGTTTTAATACTTCTTTGTTATCTAATTTTTCTCCTGTATTCTCCATATGAATAATAGGTTTAAAACCTAAACTAGCTGGTGAGTCTTTCATCCATAAAATAGCAATTAACATACCTAATAAGCCGACAACACCTGAGAATGCAAAACCTAATCTCCATCCAAAATAGGAAATCACTGCTGCAGTAACAACAAAAGTAATTCCTTCACCAACATTATGAGCAACTGACCAATAGCCATAATAAGAGCCACGTTCTTTATCATCATACCAACGAGAAAGAGCTACAACACAAGGTCCAACACCCATAGATTGGAACCAGCCATTGATCCCCCAAATTACCGCTAACACAATCGCGCTAGTATTTAATCCCATCGCAAAATTACAAATAGCAGAGATAAATAAACCAAAAGAGAGAAAACGGGTAATATGTGAATGATCTGCAATCGCGCTATTAACAAATTTACCTACTGCGTAAGTAACAAAAATAGCAGCCCCAATAATCCCTAATTCCGTTGGCGTCACTACCCCTTCTTTCACTAATACTGGTTTTGCAACATTAAATGATAAACGACAAACATAGAACGTTGCATAAGCAATAGAAAATGCCCAAAAGCTTTTCCATCTTACTGATTTAAATGCTTGTTCTGATAAATTTTTCAATGGAATAGCAGGTGATGCTGCAAAGAAACGAAAAATAGACATAATATCCTCCTATTACATTGCTCTCATTAAATCAAGCTGTTGATATACTTGTTGATTTGCAGCTGCTAATACAAAATTACCTTTTAGCAAGCCATCATTTTCTAAAATATTATTGGCTGTACCGCCAGCTTCACGCACAAGTAGCATACCCGCTGCACAATCCCAACAATTCATATGTGGTTCATAATAAGCAAGTAATCTACCAGCAGCGACTTGTGCTAGACTCAATGCACCTGAACCATTACGAACATACATACCACCATCAACTAATAATTGATGTATAAAAGGTAATATGGTTTTTGGTGGTACACGATGTGACATACCTAGGCCTACTAAACCATCTTGAACACTTTCTGCTGGCTCCACAGTATGCATAGGAACATCATTAAGATAGGCGCCACCGCCTAATTGGGCATGAAATAATTCATTATGTAAGGGATCAAACACCATCCCAATCACAATTTCATTTTTATGTAAAACCGCGATAGAAATGCACCAGGCATGTAAACCATTTAAAAAGGGACTAGTGCCATCAATAGGATCAACAATCCAACAAAACTCACTATCTAATCCTGAATAGCCTGATTCTTCACCAAGAAACCCATCTTCTGGAAATTTTTCAGCGATAGCTTGACGGATTTTAGCTTCAACAGATTTATCTGCCATACTAACTTGATCTTGCTTATCACCTTTTTTGCATTCAATCACTAGTTCATTTCTATTGAGATAATAGGATAAAGCGATACTCCCTGCTTGTTTAATAAGATCAATAGAGAATGTATAACGATTTTGAATATTTTCGTTCATAACATCCCTCCTAGGAATAAATAATCTAAAAATTATTGCTAAAAACTAGCAACATTAAAGATACTAGTCCTGAAAACAGAATAATTAAAGAAAATTTTTTCCAAAATGAGATAATGATCAAATAAATTTTCCAAAATTATAAAATTAATTTTTCTATATTCTGTTATAGATGTTAAATAACTCTGTTTTTGGAAAATCTTTTCTGCTCTTAAATTAATTTTGAAGTCAATCACTTACCATAAAGGGGTATCTTTCACTCCAAGATCAAAAAAGTCAGTACTTTTGTTTGCGACTTGTTACCAGATTATTTAAAATTCTTACCGTTTTGATTTTTTTGTTTTTTAATTTGTGGGAATAGCGAAATTTTCGCTGAATTAAAGAGTGATTTATGGCAATTTTGGTGTTAGGTATTAACCATAAAACAGCAACCGTCGCGTTACGTGAAAAAGTAGCATTTAATGATGAGAAACGTCAGGTTGCATTGCAGCAATTACAGACTTCTCTAGCGGAAAGTGCAGTAATTGTATCAACATGTAACCGTACTGAAATTTATCTACATAATCGACAAATTTCACCACTAGAAAATAGCGAACAAAATCAGCAATGGTTAGCCGAAATTAAATTATGGTTTGCACAATTACACCATTTAAGCTTAGAGGAATTGCAAACTGCATTATATATGCAGCAAAATCAACAATGTGTGACGCATTTAATGCGAGTTGCTTGTGGTCTTGATTCTTTGATTTTGGGAGAACCACAAATTTTAGGGCAAGTAAAACAAGCCTATCAATTTAGCGAAACATTCTATCAGCAACAAAATAGAATGATCTCAACTGAACTATCTCGCTTATTCCAAAAAACATTTTCTACTGCTAAACGTGTGCGTACAGAAACTGAAATCGGTGGTAATGCTGTATCAGTTGCTTATGCAGCTTGCAGCTTAGCTCGACAAATTTTTGACTCATTTAAACGCTTACGCATTCTATTAGTTGGTGCAGGAGAAACAATCGAATTAGTTAGCCGCCATTTATTCCAACATGGAGCTAAGCATATTATGATTGCCAATCGTACCCTTGCTAATGCTGAGGCGCTTGCTGAAAGAGTTGGTGGGCAAATGGATATTTTGTCTTTAAACCAATTACAAGAAGGTTTAAATCTCGCTGATATTGTGATTTCTTCTACCGGTAGTTCGGATATTTTAATTACCAAAAATATGGTGGAAATTGCGCAAAAACAACGCCGTTTCGATCCAATGCTAATTATTGATATTGCTGTGCCACGCGATGTCGAAGAGAGTGTACATCAACTAGAAGCTGTTTATCATTACAGCGTCGATGATTTGCAAAATATCATTCAGCATAATATGCAGCAACGTGAGCAAGCTTCTTTAGCTGCAGAAGAGATTATTCATGAAGAGTGTGCTGATTTCTTTTTATGGTTGAAACTACACCAATCATCCAACTTAATTAAAACGTATCGCCAACAAGCAGAACAAATTCGTTTAGAACTATTAGACAAAGCTGCGCTTTCACTACACCAAGGCGTGGATAGTGAACAAGTTTTGCAAGAGCTAAGCTATAAATTAATGAATAGATTACTGCATACGCCAACACAAGTAATGCAAGAATTAGTTAAAGCCGGTGAAACGAAAAGTTTGCAACTTTTTTCTAAATCATTAGGTTTAGATGAGAAAGAGGAAGAGTAAATATGTCAGTATCTCCATTTATTGGTTTTCATCATGTTGCATTAATTGTTTCTGATTATGCATTATCTAAGCATTTCTACGTTGATATTTTAGGCGCAGAAATTATTGAAGAAACTTATCGTGCTGCACGTGATAGTTATAAATTAGATTTGCGTTTTGCTGACGGTAGTCAAATTGAATTATTCTCTTTTCCTTCACCACCCGCCAGACCGACAACACCAGAAGCCTGTGGGTTACGCCATTTAGCATTTAAAGTTGAAAATATTGAAGATACTATTCAGTATTTACAACAACGTGGCGTTAGTTGTGAACCGGTTAGAATTGATGAACTCACTGGAAGAAAATTTACTTTTTTCCGCGATCCTGATGACTTACCACTAGAAATTTATCAATGGAGCGCAGCATAAGCGCTCTTTTTCTTTTATTTAGCAATATTTTTTAAGATCAGTTTAATTCTGTATTATCAGAAATATATCTATACTGACCATTAACCTCTTGCCCAAAATACAGACAAAAAGAAAGCCCCTTGCGGGGCTTTCCAAAGAGTATCTAAAAACGTTCAGATTAGTATGCTAATACTGCACGACGGTCTTTAGCGTAGTCAGCTTCAGTGTGACCTAATACAGCTGGTTTTTCTTCACCGTAAGAGATGGTTGATAATTGACCAGCTTGAACGCCTTTACCTGATAAATAAGTTTTAACTGCGTCAGCACGACGTTGACCTAACGCGATGTTGTATTCTGGAGTACCACGTGGGTCAGTGTGACCTTCGATTTGTACTTTAGCAGAAGAATCTGTTAAGTATTGTGCGTGAGCATCTAATAATTGAGCATATTCTGGTTGGATATCGTATTTATCGAAACCGAAATATACTGTGTTGTAGCGTTGTTGTAATTCTTGAGCAGTCATATTACCGTATAGTTTACCTTGTTGGTCAGCTGCTTTATCTGAGCTGCTACAAGCTGCTAACGCTAATACTGGTGCTGCAACCATTAACACTTTAGCTAATTTTTTCATTTTATTCTCCTTAATTTTGAGTTAAATATGGTGACCAAGCAGGGAATTTAATTTGTCCACCCCCTGAACCTGGTAACCTTGCTTTGAAACGTCCATCAGAGGACACTAATTGTAACACCTTACTTACACCTTGTGTAGAACTATAAATTACCATAGTTCCATTTGGTGCAAAACTCGGGCTTTCATCTAGGAAAGTTGAAGTTAATGCTGTAATACTTCCACTTTCTAAATCTTTTTTCACCAATTTATTACCGTTCACCATAACGACTTCTTTACCATCTGGTGACATCTCTCCACTATAACTGTTACCTGGAGGGCTAAGTAGTGTTGCACCACCACCATTTGCACTCATCATATATACTGCCGGTGCACCGCCACGGTCTGAAGTGAAGATAATAGATGAACCATCTGTTGACCAGCTAGGTTCTGTATTATTACCACTGCCACTAGTTAGTTTTACTGGTGAACCACCACCAACGCCCATAACGTAGATATTTAACACGCCGTCTTCATTAGACGCAAACGCGATACGTGAACCATCTGGTGAAAATGATGGTGCACCGTTATGACCTGGTAATGATGCAATAATTTTACGTGATTTACTAGCAAGATCTTGCAAAACAAGCAAAGATTTTTTCTTTTCAAACACGCTATACGCCAATCTCTTACCATCAGCTGACCAAGCTGGTGACATAATTGGTTGTGAACTGTGGAACACATTGAACGCATTATACCCATCATAATCAGATACTTGCAAATCATAAGAACCTGAATTGTTTTGAATAACATAAGCAATTCTAGTTCTAAATGCACCACGAATACCTGTTAATTTTTCAAATACTTGGTCACTAACAGTATGAGCACCCCAACGAATCCATTGTTTAGTTACAGTATATGAGCCTTGTGCCAATACTGCACCTGGTGTTCCAGAAGCGCCTACTGTATCTACTAATTGATATGAAATTGTGAAACCACCACCTGCTGGAGTAACTTGTCCGACCACAATCGCATCAATACCTAAAGCAGACCATGCTTGTACATTAACTTCACCAGCTGAAGTTGGTTGTTGTGGCATTCTATCTACCGGAATCGGATTAAATTTTCCACTAAAACGTAAGTCAGAAGAAACAATATCTGCAACATCCGCCGGCGGTGTACCCGGTGCATTCCATTTAAATGGCACTACCGCAATTGGTCTTGCACTATCAACCCCTTCATCGATCACAATACGCACTTCAGCAAATGCTTGTGTCGCTTGCATTATTAAGCAGGTAACGCCTAATATCCATGTATAAATAAGCTTTTTCATCATGAGGATTCTCTTCCTATGCCTAATTATCTTAATTTAAAGTCAATCACTGGATTTTGATATTTTCTATACACTGCATCAGATGGTGGCTCTGGCACTTTCTTAGTCAGTGCAACCGCTCTTAACGCAGAAGTACAAATATCATCTGGACCAGAAACTTTATGATAGCTCAAGATTGTTCCATCTCTCGCTAATTCAATTTGTACAGTACAAACTTTATTAGCAAAACTTGCATCTTTCAACCAACGACGTTGAATTTCTCGCTTAATAATCGCGGTATATTGATCACCAACGACATCGCCTTCGCCAGCACCATTACCACCGCTAGAGCCTTCGGAACCCTTACGGCTTTGGTTGCTGCCTTTACTGCTACTTCCGCCACCAATATCGCCATTATTTAAGAAGTCATCCAATGCATTTTGTTGCGCTTGGCGTTGTGCTTTAGCTTCAGCATCAGCTTTGGCTTTAGCGGCTGCTTTTGCCTCTGCTGCCGCTTTCGCCTTAGCTTCGGCTGCTGCTTTAGCTTTTGCTTCCGCATCAGCTTTTGCCTTAGCTTCAGCTGCGGCTTTTTCTGCTTTTTCTTTAGCTTCTTTCTCAGCTTTCGCTTTTGCTTCTGCTGCCGCTTTTTCAGCCTTTTCTTTTGCTTCTTTTTCTGCCTTCGCCTTCGCTTCCGCAGCTGCTTTTTCTGCCTGTTCTTTTGCCTCTTGTTCAGCTTTCGCTTTTGCTGCTGCCGCTACTTTCTCTGCCTTTTCTTTCGCTTCTTTTTCAGCCTTAGCTTTCGCTATTGCAGCTGCTTTTTCCGCTTGTTCTTTTGCTTCTTGCTCTGCTTTCGCTTTTGCTTCTGCTGCAGCCTTTTCTGCCTGCTCTTTTGCAGCTTTCTCTGCTTGTTCCTTCGCGGCTTTTTCTGCTTTTTCTTTAGCTTCTTGCGCCGCCTTTTCTTTCGCCGCTTGTTCCGCTTTCTCTTTAGCTTCTTGTGCTGCTTTTTGTGCTTCTTGGCGCTCTTTCTCTGCTAGCTCTTTACTTTGTTGCTCTCTATCTTTATCTGCAATTTCTTGCTTAGAAGGTGGATTACCTTTTTTCTCTTGTTGTAATCTACCCCATTCTTGAGCAGCAGCACCAGTATCAACCATTATCGCACCTAAAACCTCGCCATTTCCTTCACCGCCACCCATTGGACGTACTTCTTCCAACCTTGATCCAATGAACAGTAATGCAAAAAGCAAGACGTGCAAGACAATTGAAATCAAAACTGCTTTTTTGAATTTCTGTTGCTGATTATATTGCACAATTTTATCCTAATTCTCTTATAGTGGATCTGTCATTAAACCCACACTTTTTATTCCTGCAGTATGCAGTAAATTTAACCCTTTAATGATTTCTTCATATGGCGCATCTTTTGCTCCACCCACTAAAAATAGTGTAGTGTTATCTTTCTCAAAAGCTTCTTTTGCCATTTGAACAACCATTTCTTCTGTCAATTTTTCATTGCGCACACCATCAATCGAAAGTGTATATTCATTCGTTCCATCAACTTCTAAAATGACAGGAGTCTTATCTTCATTTGAAACCGTTTGGCTATCGGTAGAATCTGGTAAATCTACTTGTACACTCTGACTGATAATCGGTGCAGTAGCCATAAAAATTAATAACAAAACCAACAATACATCAAGAAATGGCACAATATTAATTTCAGATTTAATTGATCGGCTCTGACGACGATTGTATTGCATAATGTCCTCTACTTACGACTTCATTAATTAATTATGAAAGTTATTTTGACCAAATACTTTACGGTGCAAAATTGTCGTAAATTCATCAATAAAGTTCGCATAATTTTGTTCAAGTTTATTTACTCTCAAACTTAAACGGTTATATGCCATTACCGCAGGAATTGCAGCAAAAAGTCCGATCGCTGTTGCAATCAATGCTTCTGCAATACCTGGAGCAACCATTTGTAAGGTTGCTTGTTTTACATTACTTAATGCCATAAATGCGTGCATAATTCCCCATACAGTACCAAACAACCCAATATAAGGACTTACTGAAGCCACAGTAGCAAGGAATGGTACAGTATTTTCAACATCTTCAATCTCACGATTCATCGCTAAGTGCATCGCTCTTGAGCTACCTTGAATAATAGATTCAGACGCATTCGGATTAGCTTGTTTTAAGCGTGAAAACTCTTTGAAACCAACAAAGAAAATTTGTTCGCTACCAGATAAACCATCACGACGATTTGATAAACCTTCATAAAGTTTAGTGAGATCTTCACCTGACCAGAAACGTTCTTCAAAACTCATCGATTGTTTTAGCGCCTTAGATAAAATTTTACTACGTTGGATAATAATCGCCCAAGAAATGATCGAAAAGGTGATCAAAATTGAGATCACTATTTGTACAACGATACTTGCCTTAATAAATAAATCGAAAAAATTCAATTCAGACATTTAATACTCCATAATTGTCTATTACGGTCTTTCATATTTAAGTAGTGTTTTGATTTCTTGAGGAATAGCGGTGGGTTTCATGAGAGTTATTTTTACGCAAGCTATGCTAACCTTTGCCGAACAATAAAGTTGGTCACCTTTAGTCAACTTTTGTGTAAAAATCAAACTGGCGTTTTTAACTTCAACTAAAGTCGTTTCGACGGTTAATAAATCGTCTAAGCGAGCTGGGTAGCGGAAATCAATTTCCATCTGTTTAACAACAAAAGCAATATCTTGCTGTTGAATAAGTTCATTTTGAGAGGCACCTTTTTCTCTCAAGAATTCTGTTCTAGCTCGTTCAAAAAAATGAAGATAGCGTGCATGATAAACAACGCCTCCCGCATCTGTATCTTCATAATAGACGCGTACTGGGAAAATAGAGCGATTATTCATTGCTGTGCTATCTGTTTTCTCTATAACAAAAAAGTTTCGCTATTCTAATGAACGGCAAAATTAACTGCAATAGGCTATCAAAAAATTTTTTAATTTTTAAACTAAAAAAAGTAAATCAGCCCTAACGCTACAATTGCAACCACATAAGCAATCATCGGCATAAACAGTAATTTCCAAATCGTTCTATAGATATCTAAACCAAAACCATGAATCCATAATGTTACCACACTCCAAAAGATAATTAAGGTATAAATTGGCGAAATTCCACCCAAATTTAGTGCAAAAATTTCTTTGTGGGTAAAAATAGAGGCGGTTAGCACTAGCGCTAGTACGAACGAAAGGGCTCGTAACGAGCCCTTATTAGTTAATTGATAAAGTGATTGAATCATACTTTCAGATTACTCATCAAATTTTCCAGTTTTTTCAATACTGATATTAATGATTGCAGTTAGACAAACTGCTAACAATACGCCCAAAACCCAAGTTACATAAAACATATTTTTCTCCTTAGTATAATGAGTGTTTGTTATTTTCGATGAAGCTTTCATCGATACGTCCAAACATCTTAATGTATGACCAAATGGTATAGCTCAATAGGATAACTACAAATACAAGTGCAAAACCTAACATTAGAGTTAAGGTTAATTTACTTGAGCTTGAATCCCATAGTAATAAGCTCATTTCTGGATGAGTAATTGATGGCATTAAGAATGGGAACATTGAAACGCCACAAGTTAAAATAATGCCTGCCATTGTCAATGAAGAGAAGAAGAAGGCAAATCCAGAACGGTCTGCTTTAGAAAATACAATATTTAATAACGCAGAAACCACAGCTAATACAGGGAAAATCCAAAGTACTGGCATTTCTTTGTAGTTATTGAACCAAGCACCAGTTTGTACAGCAACTTCTTTACCAAATGGTGAAGTCGGTGCATTGTGATCAATTGCACTTGTTACTACATAACCATCTTTGAATAACAACCATACGCCAGCTAATACAAAAGTCACTAATGTCACAATTGCACCAACTTGAGTCACTACTCTTGCACGATTACGTAAATCTGCAGTGGTTTTCATTTGTAACCATGCTGCACCTTGAGTTGTTAACATTGCCAAGCTAATCACACCGCAAAGAAGCGCAAATGGATTTAATAATTCAAAGAATGTGCCGGTATATTTCACTTGTACAATTGAAGTGAATTCAAATGGCACACCTTGTAATAGGTTACCAAATGCTACCCCAAATACGAGTGAAGGAACAAATCCACCAACAAATAGTCCCCAATCCCAAGCTGCACGCCATGTTGGATTGTTAATTTTGGCACGATATTCTAATCCAACTGGACGGAAGAATAACGCAGCTAAAACTAAAATCATCGCAATATAGAAGCCTGAGAATGATGTTGCATAAATAAGTGGGAATGCAGCAAACATCGCACCACCAGCAGTTAATAACCAAACTTGGTTACCATCCCAGTGTGGCGCAATTGAGTTAATCATAATGCGTCTTTCCACTTCTCTCTTTCCTGCAAAAGGTAGAAGGGTTAATACGCCCATATCAAATCCATCAGTAACTGCAAATCCGATAAGCAACACACCTAAGAGGATCCACCACACAAATCGTAGAAATTCATAATCAATCATGATTTAGGCTCCTGCTTATTTAGTTGATTGTTCAAAATAATAGCGACCTGTTTTCAATGCACTTGGACCAAGTCTGCTGTATTTAAACATAAGATACATTTCAGCAATTAAGAAGATGGTATATAACAAACAGATTAAACCGATTGAGAACCAAAGATCTCCAGTGGTTAATGCTGAGTTCGCTACACCTACTGGTAACACTTCATAAATTGCCCATGGTTGTCTGCCGTATTCAGCCAAGAACCAACCGGCTTCAATACCAACCCATGGAAGTGGAATGCTATAAAGTAACGCTTTAAGCAAGAATTTATTTGATCCCACTGTTTTTCTAACATTAGCAACAAATGCCCAAATGAGTAGAAGAAGTAAGATACCACCAGCAAGCATCATAATACGGAATGACCAGAATGTAGGACCTACATCAGGAATAGTATCTGCTGCCGCTTGTTTGATTTGTGCATCGGTTGCATCAACTACGTTATCAGTATAACGTTTGAGCAATAAGCCATAGCCAAGATCTTTTTCTACTGCTTTAAATTGCGCAATAGTATCTGCATCTTTTTGGCCTGAACGAAGTTTTTCAAGTAAACCATAAGCAGTCATACCGTTACGTACACGTTCTTCATTTTGTACACGTAAGTCATTTAGACCAGTGATTTCTTTATCTAAAGAACGAGTTGCGATAATACCTGCTGCATAAGGAATTTGTAAGGCAAATTCATTACGGCTTTCTTGTGAATTTGAAATAATCGCAACATTCCATGCTGCTGGAGCCGGTTCAGTATTCCACTCACCTTCCATTGCAGCTAATTTTGTTGGTTGCTCTTGTCCGGTTACATAACCAGATTCATCCCCAAGTAATAATACAGAGAAGACAGCAATAACACCGAAAGTTGCACCAATTGAGAAAGAACGTTTTGCAAATCCTAAATCACGTCCTTTAAGAAGATAGTATGAACTTACTGCTAATACAAACACCGCACCTGCAGTATAGCCTGCAGAAAGTGTGTGTAAGAATTTAGCTTGAGCAATTGGGTTTAACCAAAGATCTAAGAAGCTGGTCATTTCCATACGCATAGTTTCAAAATTGAACTCTGCGCCGTGTGGTGCTTGCATCCAGCCGTTAGCAACGAGGATCCACATTGCAGAAAGATTTGAACCGAAAGCGACACAATAAGTTGCTAATAAGTGTTTCGCTTTAGTTAATCTATCCCAACCAAAGAAGAATAAACCAACGAATGTAGATTCTAAGAAGAAAGCAAGTAATGCTTCGATAGCTAATGGTGCACCGAAGATATCACCTACATAGTGTGAATAATAAGACCAGTTAGTACCAAATTGGAATTCCATTGTAATCCCAGTTGTTACCCCTAAGGCAAAGTTAATACCAAATAACTTACCCCAGAACTTAGTCATATCTTTATATACTTCTTTACCAGTCGTTACATAGATGGTTTCCATTATCACAAGAATAAATGAAAGACCTAATGTAAGTGGTACGAATATAAAGTGGTATAGTGCAGTTAATGCAAACTGCAATCTAGAGAGTTCAACGACGTCTAGCATCTCATAACCTCTTGTACCTAATACAACTTCCAAATATAGATTACAAATTTTGTAATCACCCCACATAGCTATCAATTAATTACTAAAAATTAATAAATGAGCTTTTTTCCATATCAAACTCAGACCAAAGATATGATTTATTTCTGTTATTGAAATAAAGGATAACTCTAACCGTTTAATACATCTTTTATTCTACTCCTAAAAATGGGGGATAGGAAACCTTAAAAGTTTTAAATTGATCACAAAATAGCTATTAAAATCAAAAAAATAAATTTAAAGATATCTATTATTTTTGATATACATCAATTTTTATATTTTATTAACATTTTATTAAAAAATATTCTGCAAATTATTTCTTTAATCAGTGTTACCTTTGCACGTAAAAATCATTCAAACAGCTAGACAAGAAAACATTTTTTTGCTATTTTTCTAGCACATTTTTTCAACAACTGTTCAATCATATCTGTTTAGGTTCTTTATGTTTAAACTTTCTTTTTACGCTGCCACTATTTCTTTAGTGCTCTCTTCTAGTGTTTTCGCAGCAACACCAACTAATCTACCAACTCAATGTCAGCAACTTTTCCAACAAACCGATGACTTAATCGCAGAAGCAGAAAAACAACCTGGTACCCATCCACAACTTGCTAACATCAAAAATAAACTTTCTGAAAGTAAACAAAAGATCTTACAAATGAGTGTTGAACACCAAATTAAAAGTTGTGATAAAGGATTAGTTGCATTGAATAATTTGAAAGGTAAAGATGATTAATTAACCTTCGTTAATAAATATAAAGTACAGATTTTATAAATATATTTTGTATAAAATCTGTACTTTTTAATTTTATATTTAATACTTTTATACCTATATTAGATAACGCTTATTCTCTTCTTATTTCATTCCTAAAATAATTTAATATCTTTCTTCTTTTTATATATTTGATTAATTAATTTATCTAAATAATCAATAAAAGCACAAAAAATAAACTATTTCATATTTTCACCAAGCGTTAATTACAAAGTTAAGAATGCAATCAATAGGTTAAGACAATGCCAGATTTTCTCGTTGTGCTAATGCCGTTTCTAAAACTTGACGATTAGTCATCGTGCTATCAATTTTAATATAGGCGCATTGCTCTTCGGGAATAATAATAGCTTCATGAACCCCAGTTTGTTGTAAGAAAAATTCCTGCCAAACTTTAGCATTATTACATTCCGTAAGTTGAATGCGTAAATTAGCCAGATATGGAGGCTCTTTCATCGTAAAAGCAAGTACAAGCCATAAGCATGCTAATAAAGTTGCCGATAAAAACAGTACTGTAATACCTGCATGACCAACAATCCAACCACCTAAACTACCGCCAGCGGCAGCACCAAAAAATTGGAATGTTGAATAAACTCCCATTGCTGTTCCTTTACTCCCTGCTGGTGCCTCTTTACTGATAAGAGAAGGAAGTAACGCTTCCATAAGATTAAAGGCAATAAAGAATAATAATGTTCCTAAAATGAGCACCCACAACTGATCATCCGCTTGCCACAAAGTAGCTTCAGCAGCAATTAGGATGGCAATACACCACAAGAAAACAGCTCGCATCTTGCGTTTAACTTCGGCAATAATAATGCCAGGTACCACACTTACAAAAGAAATCAACATCGTAGCAAGATAAATCTGCCAGTGACGATAAGTAGGAAAGCCCGCACGTTCAAAACAGAGAGGCAAAGCAATAAAAGTTGCCATTAATAGACAATGCATACAAAAAATACCAATATTCAGCTTCATTATCTGCGGTTGCCGTAACACATCTTTTAGACAACCTTTAATCACTGCTGATTCACTATTGCGTACATGATTTTGGCTTTTTGGAATAATAGTTATAGTTAAGAAAATTCCACTAGCAGCTAATACCGCGATAAACCAAAATAGCCCTTGCAAACCAATCTGATGGGTAATAATAGGGCCTGTTACCATAGCAATAGCAAAAGTGATACCAAAAGATATCCCAATAAACGCCATCGCTTTAGTACGCGTTTGTTCACGTGTCAGATCAGATAACAATGCCATAACTGCCGCAGAAATAGCACCACTACCCTGCAATGCACGTCCCAAAATAACTCCCCAAATTGAGGTGGATAACGCAGCGACTACACTTCCTACTACAAAAATTAATAATCCTAATATAATCAAGGTCTTACGTTCTATCTTATCAGACCATAAGCCAAATGGAATTTGAAAGAGAGCTTGCATAAAACCATATATACCGATGGCAATACCAATCAAAGTTTCATTCGCACCTTGCAAATGCATACCATAGGTAGTGAGCACTGGCAGTACCATAAACATACCAAACATACGTAAGGAAAAAATTGTACCAAGTCCCCATGTAGCCTTACGCTCTTCCGCGGTCATGCGGTTA
Organism: Gallibacterium salpingitidis; assembly: GCF_001678495.1. Classification (GTDB taxonomy): domain Bacteria; phylum Pseudomonadota; class Gammaproteobacteria; order Enterobacterales; family Pasteurellaceae; genus Gallibacterium; species Gallibacterium salpingitidis. Next base: position 75,906 of record NZ_JTJL01000005.1, on the reverse strand, counting down.
TCATTATTAATAACTGTTTTCTTCATGGATGTTTAATAAATTTGCAAATATAAAAAATCTGCCCAGAGGACAGATTTTGGATGATTATTTTAAGTAATTCTACCAAATATTAATTGGTCAAACTAACAACGGCGTGTGCTGGAACCATAAAGTCAATAGACATCATAATATTAAGGGTGAAAATAGTAATAATAGAAAAGACAAATAATTTTCTCGCCCAAACATAGTCATTATTCTCTGCCTTATAACCTGATAGCGCCATACATAACCACCATATACTAACGGTAGTTGCTACTACAAGATATTTATAGCCAGCATAACCGCCTATTGACAACATCAGTGCTGCAAACATAAAGGCAATGATATATAGCAGAATGTGATGTTTAGCAACAGCAATGCCTTTTACCACTGGCAACACCGGGATATTGGCTGCTTGATAATCTTTAAAACGAAAGATAGCAATAGCATAAGAATGGGGCATTTGCCATAAGCTAAAAATCGCTAATAGGATCAATGCTCCCGTATCAAATTCATTACTGACAGCACAATAACCAATCACTGGTGGCGCTGCGCCAGATAAACTACCTATGAGAGTACCATAAACGGAATGGCGCTTCATATAGAGGCTATAGACAAATACATATACCATAAACCCCATCACAGCTAACCACATCGCTAAAGCATTAGCACCAAAATAAAGGATAGCAAATCCTAAAATACCTAATGCAATGGCTAACGCAAAAGTAACCTGTACCGATACTAGACCTTTAACTAATACACGATTTTTTGTGCGTTCCATTTTGCGGTCAATATCTCGGTCTATCAAATTATTAAATGCACAGCCCGATGCCACCACTAGTGATACGCCAACAAGCGTATAAGCAAACAGCATATGATCCATATGCCCTTTGGCCGCTAGCAGGAAACCGCCGACAACCGAAATAAGGTTGCCGACAATAATTCCTGGTTTGGTTACTTGTAGGTAAGATTTAATCATGGCAAATCCTATTAGCCTGCCATCATGTTAGCATTCAAACTCCACATAATCCAAATGGATAATCCCACCAATAATAGAATCACAATGGCAGTGAAGATGAATGATATGAGATTCCAACGTTCATCATGTGAAGTTCCCATATGTAAGAAACATACAAGTTGAACAATTAACTGTATTACGGCAGTAACAGCAATAATAACCAATAACGTGGTTTTAGATGCACTACCATTCATCACCATAAGGAATGGAATTAATGTCAAAACGACAGATAAAACAAAACCAATCAGGTAGCTCTTAACACTACCATGTTCAGTAGTCGCATAATCGTGGTTACCATGACTCATACCAAGACCCCCATCAAGTAAACAATGGAAAAGACACAAATCCAAACAATGTCAAGGAAGTGCCAGAATAGACTTAAACACATTAAACGAGTACGGTTAACAGAAGATAATCCATATTTAACCACTTGTACCATCATTACTACCATCCAAATCAAACCAGCAGTAACGTGTAACCCGTGCGTACCAACTAAGGTAAAGAAGCCTGAAAGGAAACCACTACGATCAGGGCCTACGCCTTGCGCGATAAGGTGATGGAACTCATTTATTTCCATACCAACGAAACTCGCACCGAATAAAAAGGTCACGCCTAACCACACTAAAACTTGTTTCGCATTATTACGATTCATTGCCAAAACAGCAAAACCATAAGTAATGGAGCTGAATAGCAAAAGGAAAGTTTCCACTAATACATAAGGTAACTCGAAAATTTCTTTACCTGTCGGTGCTCCTGCTGTACCTGGTAGCAATACAATATAGGTAGCGAATAGACAAGAAAATAGAATCAAGTCACTCATTAAGTAAATCCAAAACCCGAAAACCTTAATCGGCCCAGTATCGTGGTGCCCATGATGGGCACTCTCATGTATTACAGTATTTGTTGACATTATTGCAGCCCTGCTTGAGATAATTCTTTAAAATGTTTGTTTTCAATCGTTTCAATCTGATCAACTGGAACATAGTAATCCACATCTTGATCGAAACTTTTAGCAATCCATGTGACAATCATACCTACAAAACTTACAATCGCCAGCCACCAGATATGCCATATCATCGCAAAACCGAATACCATAGTGAATACAGCTATGATTAGGCCTGCTGCAGTATTTTTTGGCATATGAATAGGTTCATAAGCTGTTGGTTTAGCATAAGCCACACCTTTTTCTTTGTTATCCCAGAAAGCATCGCGATCTTCGACGCGTGGAGTAACCGCAAAATTATAGAATGGAGGTGGTGAAGAAGTCGCCCATTCAAGTGTACGACCGCCCCAAGGGTCACCAGTTGTATCTCTGTTTTTATTTCTATCGCGGATAGATACAGCGATTTGGATAAATTGACAAGCAATACCACAAGCAATAATTACTGCACCAAGTGCCGCTACACCGAGTAATAAGTGATACTCTGGATCAATTTGTTGGCTCAAACGACGAGTCATACCCATAAAACCTAAGGCATATAATGGTAAGAATGCGACAATGAAACCAATTTGCCAGCACCAGAATGAACGTTTACCCCATTTTTCATCTAAGGTGAAACCGAATGCTTTAGGGAACCAGTAGTTCAAACCAGCAAATAGACCAAATACCACACCACCAATAATAGTGTTATGGAAGTGAGCAATTAAGAATACACTACCATGTAATACGAAGTCAGCAGCTGGTACCGCTAATAACACCCCTGTCATTCCACCGATCGCAAAGGTAACGATAAACCCAATGGTCCATAACATAGGTACAGTAAGTTTGATACGTCCTTGGTACATCGTGAACAACCAGTTGAAAATTTTCACCCCTGTTGGAATAGAAATAATCATGGTCGCTATACCGAAGAAAGCATTAACATTCGCTCCTGATCCCATTGTGAAGAAGTGGTGCAACCAAACGATGAAAGACAAAATAGTAATACATACAGTTGCCCACACCATAGAGGTGTAACCAAACATTTTCTTACGAGAGAAAGTTGCGGTAACTTCTGCATATACCCCAAACATAGGTAATACAAGAATATATACTTCAGGATGTCCCCATGCCCAAATTAGGTTGATATACATCATCATGTTACCACCCAAATCATTGGTGAAGAAATGGGTACCCAAATAACGATCTAATGTAAGTAAAGCAATACTTGCAGTTAAAATTGGGAATGAAGTTAAAATCAATACATTAGAACAGAAAGATGCCCAACAGAAAATTGGCATTTTCATCAAGCTCATGCCCGGTGCACGCATTTTAAGGATAGTGGCGATAAAGTTAATCGCACTCAAGGTCGTCCCTATCCCCGATATCTGCAACGTCCATATCCAATAATCCACCCCGACATCAGGACTGTATTGCAGCTCCGATAATGGCGGATAAGCTAACCAACCGGTTTTAGCAAATTCACCAATCCCTAAAGATAGGTTAATCAATACCACACTAACAGCAGTAAACCAAAAACCTAAATTATTCAAGAATGGATAAGCAACGTCACGAGCACCAATTTGTAGTGGAATAACAAGGTTCATTAAACCAATTACAAATGGCATAGCAACAAAGAAAATCATAATCACACCATGAGCCGTAAATATTTGGTCATAGTGTTCTGGTGGTAAGAAGCCTTCATGCCCTCCTGATGCTAAGAATTGTTGACTACGCATCATAATCGCATCAGCAAAGCCACGTATTAACATAACGATAGCTAAAAAGATATACATTATACCAATACGCTTATGGTCAACTGTGGTAATCCAGTCACGCCATAACGGTCCCCACAATTTAAAATAAGTTAAAGCGATAAGGACAGCAATACCGCCCAAAATAATACCGCTAACCGTTACCATCACAATAGGTTCATGAAACGGTATCGCGTCTAATGATAATTTTCCTAACATAGTTATATCCTTCGACTATTCAGTAGTTGCTACTGATGACTCATTGTGCGAAATATGTGCGCCATGCATATCATGTGTATCATGCTCATGCATATTATGTGTATCTGGCTTATGCATATGAGGGCTGCCAAATTTTGCCATAATTTCATAAAACAGATTCGGAACAACACTAGAGAAATACTTCGGTTTATCATATTTGCTTGGTGTAACCACTTGGTTATATGCATCCATAGTATCTAAAGCATCAGGTGATTGTTTCACTTTAGCAACCCAATCTTCAAAAGAAGCCTCATCTGGGGTAGCAATAGCATTGAATTTCATACCTGAAAAACCAGATCCACTATAACTAGCAGAAATACCCTTATAAGTACCCGGTTCATTAGCAATTAAGTGTAGTTTAGTTTGCATACCTGCCATGGCATAAACTTGGCTACCTAATTGAGGAATGAAGAAGGAGTTCATCACTGTATCTGAAGTGATTTTAAATTCAACAGGGGTATTTTGTGGGAAAGCTATTTCATTAACCGTAGCAATACCTTGTTCAGGATAAATAAACAACCACTTCCAATCTAGAGAAACTACCTGAATAGTTATTGGTTTTTTCTCATGTTCTAGTGGACGATAAGGGTCAAGAGAATGGGTGGTTTTCCACGTGATAGTTCCTAAAATAAGAATGATGATGACAGGGATACCCCAAACAACCATCTCAATCTTATTAGAGTGTGCCCAGTTTGGAGTGTATTTAGCATTTATATTACCTTCTCGATATTTTCGAACAAATACAATTGCCATCACAATTACTGGAATTACAACGAGCAACATTAGACCAGTTGCAACAAGGATAAGATCACGTTCCGCCATGCCGATTTGACCTTTAGGATTGAGCAATACAGCATTCTCACAGCCACTCAGTAAAAAAGTGGCACAGGCAAGCATAAAGCTCCATTTGGCATGTTTACTACTCAGTTTCATAAATAATAACCTCAATACAGAAACAAACTAAAGTTTTAGAGAATGAAGCACAAGATGTTTAATATGCTGGCGGACAAAATAACAGCAGTTTTGTGCGTGCAATCATGACTCTGCTTCTTAGGATTATATAAAATTAAAACGGGACGCCATATTAACATTTTTCTCATATTTCCGTCACTTTTTTGTACAATTTAAGTAGTTTTTTTAAAGTATTATGAATGAGATTAAAATAAACTGAATAAACAAATAAAAATCGACATAAATCGATAGGTTACATTACTAGATAACTAAAAATAAGTATTGGTTAATTGTATCCGCTAAACATAATAATTATGAAGTTTACTATTAACATTACCTTGTAATTTGTTACGGATAGATTAAGAGAATTGTTAATAACAAAGGTAAAAAAATAGCCCTAAAACAAATTTGCTTTAGGGCTACCAAAAAATATTGTGAAAATTAGCGACGTAAACCTAAACGATTGATTAAGTTAGAATAGCTTTCTAAGTTAGTACGTTTTAAGTAGTCTAATAATTTACGACGACGTGAAACCATACCTAATAAACCACGACGACCATGGTGGTCTTTTTTGTGAACTGAAAAGTGTTCTTGTAAGTGGTTAATTTGTGCAGTTAATAATGCAATTTGAACTTCTGATGAACCAGTATCTTTTGCATCACGACCGAATTCAGCAACAATTTTTGCTTTTGCTTCTGTACTTAGAGACATAATAAACTCCTAAAAAGTTAAGTTGTTACACATACATCGTTGGCCGATCTCTAATCCAGCCACGACAAGAGTGCGCATTTTACCTTTTCTCCAATCGAATGGCAAAAAGATTTTTGCTTACTCCTGAATTAAATCAAATTGCTGCGGTTGCGTATCTTGCTGGGTTTCATTTGCCGCAGCGATAACTTCAATCTCCGCATTAAATTGTACCCCTCTTGGTAACGCCGAACCTCTGCGGCCACGTTCACCACGATAATTAGCCAGATCTACCGCACTCACTGTCACTTTACGCTTACCAGAACGAAACATTAAGCCACTACCTTCGGCAATTAATAAAACTCTCGCTAATAATTCTTCGCGTGCTTTTGCTTTTGCCGCAGGAATATTAATAATCTTATTGCCTTTACCTTTTGCCAATTCAGGTAACTCGCTCAACGGGAAGACCAACATACGGTTTGCCGTCGTAATTGCCACTAACAATGCGGATTTATCTTCCACAACAACCGGCGGTAGAACTTTCGCATTTTCTGGCAAGCTGATAATTGCTTTACCAGCTTTATTACGAGAAACCAGATCTTCCGTCTGACAAACAAAGCCATATCCAGCATCTGACGCCATTAATAGTGGTAATTCAGGTTTATTCATCAACACTTGTTCAACCGTAGCTCCAGCTGGCAAAGTCAATTTACCAGTAATTGGTTCGCCTTGTGATCGTGCTGATGGTAAAGAAAGCGTATCTAAACTATAACTACGCCCTGTACTATCCAAGAAAATTACGGGTTGATTAGAACGACCAAAAGCGTGAGTTAAATACTTATCCCCAGCTTTATAACTCAAGCTTGTTGGATCAATATCATGCCCTTTAGCACAACGTACCCACCCCATTTCAGATAAAATTACCGTTACCGGTTCTACTGGCGCTAATGCACTTTCTGAAATCGCTTTCGCCTCTTCACGTTCCACAATTTTAGAACGACGTGGACTAGCAAATTTTTCCGCATCTTGCTCAATTTCTTGTTTGATCAATTGATTAAGATGTTGCTCTGATGACAATAGATCTTGCAATTGCGCACGCTCTTCAGCTAATTGTTGTTGCTCTGCTTTAAGCTCGGTTTCTTCTAATTTTGCTAAATGACGTAAACGCAAATTTAAAATCGCCTCAGCTTGCTCTTCAGATAAATTAAAGCGTGCCATTAATACAGGTTTTGGCTCATCTTCATGACGAATAATCGCAATCACTTCATCAATATTTAAAAAGGCAATCAATAATCCTTCCAAAATATGTAAGCGCGCCAAGACCTTATCTAAACGATACTGCAAGCGACGAGTAACTGTCTGACGACGGAAACTTAACCATTCCGTAAGAATAGTATGCAAATTTTTCACTGCCGGCTTCCGATCCAAGCCAATCATATTCATATTGACTCGATAGCTTTTCTCAAGATCGGTTGTCGCAAACAAATGCGCCATTAATTCATCTTCATTAACACGATTAGAACGTGGCACAATGACGATACGGGTTGGATTTTCGTGATCTGATTCATCTTTAATGTCATCCACCATTGGCAATTTTTTATTGCGCATTTGTGCGGCAATTTGTTCGATGATTTTTGCCCCTGATGCTTGATAAGGAATGGCAGTAATCACAATTTCACCATCTTCTTTTTTCCAGACAGCACGCATCTTTAATGAGCCTTTGCCTTGCGTATAAATTTTCTGTAAATCTTCTTTTGGTGAAATAATCTCCGCTTCAGTTGGAAAATCTGGCGCCTTAACAATCTTTAATAGATCGGTAATGGTCGCATCAGGTTTATCCAATAATAAAATTAACGCTTTCGCAATTTCATTAATATTATGTGGCGGAATATCTGTCGCCATTCCAACCGCAATCCCTGTTGTACCATTTAATAAAATATGAGGTAAACGAGCTGGTAAATATTGCGGTTCATCAATCGTACCGTCAAAATTCGGCTGATAATCTACGGTACCTTGCCCCAATTCAGAGAGGAGCAACTCTGAAATTTTGGATAAGCGCGATTCGGTATAACGCATCGCCGCAAAAGATTTCGGATCATCTGGTGCACCCCAGTTTCCTTGCCCATCAACCAAAGGATAACGATAAGAAAAAGGTTGAGCCATCAATACCATTGCTTCATAGCAAGCGGTATCGCCATGAGGATGGAATTTACCTAATACATCGCCGACTGTTCTTGCTGATTTTTTATATTTTGCCGTAGCATTTAACCCTAACTCTGACATCGCATAAATAATGCGGCGCTGTACAGGTTTTAAACCGTCACCAATAAATGGTAAAGCACGATCCATAATTACATACATTGAATAATTGAGGTAAGCATTTTCCGTAAAATGCCCGATAGGCATTTGCTCAACCCCTTCATAATTAATAGTTGTCATTATTTTCTCTCTACTCGTAAGGTTTAAACGCTAAGTTCGGCATGATCGCCTTTTTCTTGTAACCAATTTTTACGATCATCAGCACGTTTTTTCGCTAATAACATATCTAAAATTTCCAGCGTTTGATCTGGTTCTTCTTGTTCTGCTTGATTTGGTTGATACACCAATTGCACCAAACGACGTGTATTTGGATCCATTGTTGTTTCTCTTAATTGCAATGGATTCATTTCACCCAAGCCTTTAAAACGCTGTACATTGGCTTTACCACGCTTACTTTGTAAACGCTCTAAAATGGCCTCTTTTTCGCCCTCATCTAAGGCATAATAAACTTCTTTACCTAAATCAATACGATACAATGGCGGCATTGCCACATAAACGTGTCCTTCTTCGACTAATTTAGGGAAATGGCGCAAGAATAAAGCGCATAATAAGGTGGCAATATGTAAACCATCTGAATCCGCATCCGCTAAAATACAGACTTTGCCATAACGTAATTGAGAAAGATCATCGGAATCCGGATCGATCCCTAATGCCACAGCTATATCGTGGATTTCTTGTGAACCTAACACCTGATCGCCAGCCACTTCCCAAGTATTAAGAATTTTTCCACGCAATGGCAAGATTGCTTGGTATTCACGATCACGAGCTTGTTTAGCTGATCCACCCGCAGAATCCCCCTCAACTAAAAAGAGTTCGGTTCGCGCAAGATCCTGTTGCGTACAATCCGCTAATTTCCCCGGTAATGCCGGTCCACTCACTAATTTTTTACGTACCACTTTTTTCGCACTACGCAAGCGACGTTGCGCTGAAGCAATTGCCATTTCAGCAATCTGCTCTGCTTGTTGTACATTTTGATTCAGCCATAAACTAAAACTATCTTTGACTACACCAGTAACAAATACTGCACTCTGACGTGAAGATAAGCGCTCTTTAGTTTGCCCTGCAAATTGAGGATCTTGCATTTTTAATGAAAGGATATAGGCACAACGTTCCCAGAGATCGTCTGCCGTTAGTTTCACTCCACGCGGTAATAAATTACGAAACTCACAAAATTCCCGCATTGCATCTAATAAACCTTGACGCAAACCATTAACATGAGTGCCACCTAATGGAGTTGGGATTAAGTTAACATAACTTTCCCCAACAATATTGCCTCCCTCTGGAAGCCAAAATAATGCCCAACTTACCGCTTCGGTAGCGCCTTTAAATTCACCAATAAAAGGTTTTTCCGGAACAGTTTCAACGCCATCAACGGCTTCTAACAAGTAGTCTGATAAACCATCTTGATAACACCAAACATCTTCCGTTTGATTGACTTTATCAGTGAACTTGATCTCTAACCCTGGGCAAAGTACCGCCTTTGCTCTTAATAGATGACGTAAACGAGTAGCGGAAAATTTTGCCGAATCAAAATATTTTGCATTTGGTAAAAACTTAACCGTTGTTCCGGTTGTTCTTCGCCCACAGCTGCCAATAACAGTAAGTTCTTCAACCTTTTTACCATCAGCAAACGCAATATGATACACCTCGCCATTACGTTTTACCGTAACATCAACACGTGCTGACAACGCATTAACCACAGAGATACCAACTCCATGTAAGCCGCCAGCAAACTGATAATTTTTATTGGAGAACTTACCACCGGCATGCAATTTAGTCAGAATCAATTCGACCCCAGAAATTTTCTCAACAGGATGAATATCAACCGGCATTCCTCGTCCATTATCAATCACCTCTAACGATTGATCTGGATATAAAATCACTTCGATTTTACTGGCATAACCTGCTAAAGCCTCATCGACACTATTGTCGATAACTTCCTGTCCGAGGTGGTTTGGTCTGGTAGTATCAGTGTACATTCCCGGACGTAATTGCACCGGTTCGAGATCTTTAAGAACCGTTATATCGTTAGCGTTATAAATCTCTTGACTCATTGTTTTTCAGCTACTGTTAATCACAAAGGGCTAGATTCTAGCATTTTTTGTCACTACACAAAACCACCCTTCTTAGCGTATCGTTGCCACCACTAACATCACTAAAAAATAAAAAGAAATTGCAAACTCTACCAATCCGGTCTGTTTTACTGATAACTTACGTTTGGGTAATAAAATCGCACGCAACAACGGTACGCCAAAAGCACAACTCAACAATATATTCGGTAATAGCAATGGTAATAAGGTACAAAGTAGATGAAATATAATTGAAGCATAATAATAGGTTGGATTTTTCCGCTCCCGCATTACACTTTTTACATACAAAGTAGTGCCAATAAAAAACAGGCTTGGATACAGCGCTATTTCAATTAAATGAATATCCCATTGTTGGGTAGGAAAATAGTAAGCCGCCATACCTGCAATTGCGAAAATTACAATTGCAGCAATATCATTAGCTAGCGCTCGTTCATTTTTCGTTTTCGTATAATAAATATTAATGAAAACAAACGGTAACATTGCCACTAAAAACCACAAAATACGTGGATTATAAATAATCGTTGGTATAGCAAATAACAAACTCACTACGCCATAGATCAATGTCCAACGCCAATATAACGAAAGATTTCGTCCTTTAAATAAAGCCAAAAAAGGATAGGTCATTAGATAGAGAGAAAACCAAGCTAGTAATAAGCAAATGTGTAAAGTAATTGGTGTTGATAACCACATTCCATATAAAAAGGGCAACAAGGCCATCACAATCGCACCATGCTGATTAGAAATTAATAGTTTCATTTTGTTACCTAACAGTTGATAATAGCTCGGGATTTTAACCTTAATTCAAATCATGATATATAACTTAAAGGAGTATTTATGAAACATATTGATGCAGGAGCACGTTTATCAGAAGCTGTCATTTATGGTGGTATCGCTTATCTTGCAGGACAAGTACCAGAAGATACTTCGCTTGATGCGTACGGACAAACCAAACAAGTATTGCAATTTATTGATAATCTTTTGGAACAAAGCAACTCTGATAAATCACGTATTTTACGTGCTGAAATCTTCCTTGCCGATATGAGTGATTATGCGGAAATGAATCGTGCGTGGGACGAATGGGTAATTGCTGGCGCTGCGCCTGCTCGTTCTACTGTTGAAGCTAAATTGGCTAATCCAGAATGGAAAGTGGAAATTGTGATCACTGCGGCATGTAAATAATCACCGCTTATGTCATAATAAGTTGTCTTTAACTTCCTCTAATTCATTGAAAATTATGTTATTTATTGAAAACTTTTCCATTTATATGCAGTTTTTTATTGGTCTGCTTGCGGTAACGAACCCGTTAGGTTCTTTGCCTATTTTTATGAGTATGACAAGTAACCAATATGAAGCGGAACGACAAAAAACAATGCTGGTGACTTCAACTGCCATTGGTATTGTTTTATTAACTAGCTTATTTATTGGGCAAGCATTACTAAATTTCTTTAGTATTTCGCTAAGCTCATTCCGCGTTGCTGGCGGTATTCTTGTTATTTCCATTGCAATGACAATGATTGGCGGTAAATTAGGGGAAGAAAAACAAAATAAAGAAGAACGAGCAACTGATTTTTCTGATAACGAAAGTATCGCAGTTGTCCCGTTAGCAATGCCATTAATCGCTGGCCCAGGGGCAATTAGTTCTACCATCGTTTGGGCCTCACGCTACAATAGTTGGGTGGATTGGCTCGGTTTTGCCATTGCTATTATTATCTTCTCTTTTTTATGTTATGCCATTTTTCGCTCTGGCCCAATGATTATGAAATATCTCGGCAAAACAGGCAGCAACGTAGTAACCCGTATTATGGGGCTAATTTTGATGGCGCTCGGTATTGAAATTTGTGTTGCTGGTATTTCTAACTTATTCCCAGGATTATTGCATTAATGAAGATTTTCAACTTAAGCAAGTTATTCACCATAACTTGCTGTTTTCTTTTTTTGACTACAGCTTGTGATCAACAGCAACCGTCTAAAACCGTCGTTCAACAACCTACGGAACCAACACCAGCTTCAACCACTACTCTCATTCGAGCTGGTGAATTTACACAATTTCTATTAGATCCTCATCAAGTTAATGATTTGCAAAATACCGCGCTGTTATACGATTTATACGAAGGTTTAGTCAGTTACGATATTCATGGCAATATCATTCCAGCAATTGCACAATCTTGGGAAAGTAAAGATCAAAAAGTGTGGTTATTCCATTTACGCCCTGAAGCCAAATGGTCAGATGGCAGCCCAGTTACTGCGAGCGATTTTGTACAAAGTTGGCAAAACTTATTAACCAGTAAAGCTACATTAGCGAAATATTTAGGCTTTATTGCACTGCAAAATGCAGAAAAAATTCTTAGTGATAAATTACCTGCTACTGCGTTAGGACTACAAGCGATTGATGAGCACACACTACAAATTCAATTAGATAAAGCTAATGCGCATTTACCACTAATGCTTGCGCATATTGCATTAATGCCTACTAAAAAAGCGCTCTACAATGGCGCTTATCAACTAATGGAAATTGATGAACAGAAGATCAAACTAACAGCAAACCCTTATTACTGGAATAAAGCACACGTTTCGTTTCAGAATGTCGAATATTGGCGTAATAATCTCTCTTCTACGCAAATTGATTGGCAACTAGCGACCAACCGCACCGGTACAGAAATACAATTAGTACCTAAATTATGTAGTTACTATTACGAACTGAATCCACATCACCCTACATTGCAAAATGTTGCAGTACGACAAGCCTTAATCAGTTTAATTTCTAGCCAATCCGCAGTAGCAAATGTCGCCATCAATGGTAAAGCCTCCGCCAGCTTATTACCGAAATCAATGTTATTTGGTGCTTACCTGAACTTACCGCCGGCTGAGCAATTACTAAAGCAAGCTAATATTAATAATCAACACCCATTGCATCTCAATTTAAGTTACGATGATTCACCGGCCAATCGACAAATTGCACAAAATCTTGCACGACAATTTGCCCAATCTGATCTTATTCGCGTAACCTCACAAGCGAAAACCAGCCAACAATGGGCAAACGAACATATACAACAACAATTTCAATTAATTCGTAGCGGTTGGTGTGCAGATTACAATGATCCTTCTGCATTCTTAAATATTTTTCACTCTAAAAGCCCTGATAATTTAATGCACTACCATAATCCGCAAATTGATCAGTGGCTAGAACAGGCAATGGTTGAGACTGAAGCAGAAAAACGACAACAACTCTATCAACAAGTAGTAGATACATTAGCGCAAGATGCCATTATCTTGCCATTATTCCAATATTACCTACCTGTTTATATTGCACCCAACTTAGCTGGTTATGATTTAAATAATCCAACGCAAATTTTTTATAGCAAAGATCTCTATCGTTTAGTGCAATAAACCGGCATAAAAAAAGTGTGGATTTTCATTCCACACTTTTCCTAAATTTATCATTAATTAAGTGGTGGTTTAACGTCTGGCGCTGATTCTGGTTTTTCTAACTCTGGGAAAGTTTTACCTTGACCATTTGCTACCACTTTTGCAATTTCCGCAGCTTGTTTATCTAAATGCAATTCTGTATAAGCTTCTTGCAACATTGGCAATGCGTAATAAGCATAGCTTGTTTCAGGATATTGGCGTAATAAGATATCTTGAATACGATTCACTACCGCAACATAAGCGCCACGTTTTTGATAGAACTGCGCAATTTCATATTGATGTTTTGCTAAGCTCTCACGAATATATTGCATACGTTTTACTGCATCTTTCGTATATTCACTATTCGGGAAATAACGAGCCAACGTTTCAAAATTACCATACGCATTTTCTCTTGGTTTAGTTTCGCGTGATGAACGGTCAACACCAAAGAAATCTTGGAATAAATTGTCACCCAATGCCATATTGGTTAAGCCAGCAATATATAACACATAATCTAAATGCGGTCCTTGCGGATATTTTTGCAAATAACGATCAGCGGTTGATAACGCATTGACATAATCTTCACTACGATAATAAGCATAAATCAAATTTAAATCTGCTTGTTGCGCATATTCACCATATGGGAAACGATTATCTGTGGCTTCGAGATAACGAATTGCTTGACGATAATTTTCATCTTGTAAATATTCTTGCGCTTTTTGATATAACTCTTGTGCGGGAGCTTGTTCTACTTGCTCTTTAGAATTAGAACAAGCGGTTAATACCAACGCAGATAAGGCTGTTATCGCAATAGCTTTTATCTTATTCATACTCATTATAGATCCTTAATTTTTTTGGGTGAGCTGTTTGATGAATTCATCACACAATATATTTCAATCTGTAAACTCGCTGACAGTTAAGGTACAATCACGACTTTGACATCAATTCTTTGCTGTTATTGTATAGTGTATCAGCAAATAATTAAATGGTTATGTTACTGGATTTATAGTTACTATGGAACACCTTAAATTAACAGCAGAGGTTCAACCTCATCAATTAGGTCAGCGTTTAGACCAAACTTTAGCAGAATTGTTTCCAGAATATTCACGTTCACGCATAAAAACTTGGATCGAAGCCGGATTAGTACAAGTTGATGGCAAAGTCGTTACCGTCCCAAGAGAAAAAGTATTTGGCACAGAACAAATTATTATGCAGGCGGAAATTGAAGAAGATACACGTTTCACGCCACAAGAAGTGCCTTTAGATATTATTTATGAAGATGATCATATTTTAGTGATCAATAAAAGCAAAGACTTAGTTGTACATCCTGGCGCTGGTAATCCAGATAATACCGTATTAAATGGTTTGTTATACCATTATCCGCCGATTGCCGAAGTGCCTCGTGCTGGTATTGTGCATCGTCTAGATAAAGATACAACTGGTTTAATGGTCGTCGCTAAAACAGTGGAAGCGCAAACCAAATTAGTACGCGCCTTACAAAAACGTCAAATCACCCGCGAATATGAAGCTATTGCCAGCGGCATTATGACCAAAGGCGGAACTGTTGATCAACCAATGGCGCGCCACCCAACCAAACGCACGCATATGGCAGTTCATCCAATGGGAAAACCAGCAGTAACACACTACCGTATTATGGAACGTTTCCGTAATTACACTCGCTTGCGTTTACGTTTAGAAACCGGACGTACTCACCAAATTCGTGTACATATGGCGCATATTGCCCACCCATTATTAGGTGATCAAACTTATGGCGGTCGTCCAAAACCACCAAAAGGTGCAAGCGAAGAACTATTAAGTGTATTACGCCAATTCCAACGCCAAGCGTTACACGCCATTATGTTACGTTTAGAACACCCAATTACTGGCGAATTAATGGAATGGTATGCGCCATTGCCAGATGATTTTGTTGAATTAGTTGAAGCGTTGAAAGCCGACTATGAATTACACAAAGATGAGTTAGATTATTAATGAAAGCACTTTATCCAAACTGGCAAGTCCCTAACAATGTTCACGCATTAAGCACTTTACGCGCTGGCGGTCATAGCTGTGGTGTATTTGCCGGATTAAACTTAGGGGATCATGTTGGTGATGATCCCGCATTAGTACAACAAAATCGCCAACAACTGGTAGAACAATTTCATTTACCGCAAACGCCGATTTTTCTGACACAAGTGCATGGCACTGCGGTAAAACAAATTCATCAGTCGGATACCAATTTAACCGCTGATGCGTGTTATACCAATCAAGCCAATCACGTCTGTTTAATTATGACCGCTGACTGTCTGCCAGTCGTGTTTGCAACGGACAATGGCGAAGAAGTTGCTGCGGCTCACGCTGGTTGGCGCGGCTTAGCTGCTGGCGTATTGGAAAACACGCTTGCGCAATTTAGCGCTGATCCAGCCATAATCAAAGTGTGGCTTGCCCCAGCAATTAGCGCACAAGCTTTTCAAGTTGGAGAAGACGTATTTACCGCTTTTTGCCAACAAGATCCTAACGCGCAACAAGCATTCAAACCCGATCCACAACATTCAGGTAAATATTTCGCTGACATTTATCAACTAGCGCGTTTACGCTTACAGCGCTGCGGTATTTTGCCGCAACATATTAGCGGCGGTGAATATTGCACTTATTCCGATCCTGAAAATTTTTACTCTTATCGTCGTGATGGGCAAACCGGCAGAATGGCAACATTAATTTGGTTCAGCGAAAAATAACACAACGGACAAGGCGGCATGATTTTTTATAGTAATTTTTTAGTTTCTTTGACACTGCTATTCATCTATTACGTTTTACAAACCACACTAATTAGAAAATGGATGGTGAATAAATTTGTTGATCCGCAATTATTCTCACAACCGGAACATCAACAATCATTCTCACGAATGTGGCGTATGGGTTATCGTTATGACGCCAAAATTAGTGCGATTTTACTTGCTATTCCATTTATTATTGGCGCCATCTTACTCGCCTTTTCCTTAGTCAAGACGTTACTTTTTGTTTTTAGCTGTTATCTTTTTATCGTTTCTTTGCTGTTTACTGGCGTTAATCTCGGTAATTACTTCTATTTTAAGACTTATAAAAGTTACTATAATATTTTTATGTTTGGGATTGTTGAAGATGATACCAAAGCGGTCTTAAACAATATTTATGAAGATTATCCAGTTATCAAACTCTCATTATTAACGCTCGTTGCCGCCCTGATTCCAACCTATATTTTTTACTATTTTCTAACAGCACAACCGCTGCCGTTGTTACCTTCTGCCGTTATTTATGGCTATGCCATACTTGCATTGATCTATTTAGCCTATGCGGCGCGAGGTTATTTCTTCACGCACCCATTGGCAAAAATGCATGCACAAGTCGCTTCACTAAGTATCATTAACCAAATGGTGCCAAATGGCGTTATTGCGATGAAATGGGCGTTTGAAGATAGAAAACGCGATATCCAATTTAATCCAGTTAATTGGCAAGATGGTGCAAACTTAATCAACCAAGTAAAACAACTTGTACCAACGACAACACCATTAGCAACGCCAGATAATGTAACCGAGTTCTTTACCGCAAAAACGGCGAAAAATGATTTCTTAGCTAATAATCCGCCACACGTTGTAATGGCATTAATGGAGAGTTTTGGTAATAACTTTTTACAGTTTGATGATCCGAAAACCAACGATCTATTAGGTAAGTTGCGCCCTTATTTAACACAAGATTATTGCTTTCAACGCTTTAGTTCAGATTATAACGGCACCGCACCCTCATTGGCTTCGCTCTATTTTCATAGTCCAATCCAAAATATCAGCCAATCTATTGCTCAAGGTGTCAGCTTAAAACAAACGCCATTCTTTACCTATAAAGCGCAAGGTTATAAAACCATTTTTATTACTGCCGGCAATATTATGTGGCGCAATTTAGCTAATTATCTGCCATTACAAGGCATTGATGAGCTTTACGATCAAAACAGCATTGTCGATCGTTTTCCTGCGGCGAAAAGTTCGCTCTCTTACTGGGGTGTCGCTGATGAATATGCGTTTAAATTGGCGGAACAGTTATTACAACAAAGTGAACAGCCGTTATTTATTAATATTCTCACAATGACTAATCATCCGCCATTTAAGGCGCCTGATCATTATCAACCTTTTCCAGTTAATCCAGACGTATTAACAGGTAAAATTTTGGCGAAAGATCGACAAGAACAGCAAAATATTCTGCAAGCCTTTCAATATGCGGCGAATGCCTTGGGCGAGTTTATTGACAATATTGCACAAAGTCCTGTTGCCGATAGCACCATCATTGCCGCTTCGGGCGATCACCATATGCGTGCGATGGAGAATCATTTTCCAACCGATCTGTTTTTAGATAAAACCGTTCCTTTCTTTGTACATCTTCCAGACGCAATCAAACAACATTGTGCGGTTGATTTCCAACCTTACCGTTTAGGTTCACATAAAGATATTATGCCAACACTATTTTCATTCAGTTTATCTGATTGTGAATATTGGCATCTTGGCGGGCGTAATCTGTTGTCAGCTGACGCTGAACAGAATTTTAATTTTGCCTTTAATGAAACTGTGGTTACTACGCCAACAGCGATCTATGACATTCATACTGAAAATATTATTAAGTATGAATGGAATCTAACAACAGGGGAAACAACAGCTTTACAGCCAATATCCGCAGAGGAAAAAACACAGATCAATGCCTATAAACAATTACTTTATTGGCAAATTAATTATCAGATTGCAGGTATTGCAAACTAATTATCGTGTTTTAAAAATGGCTATAAACAAGGAGTAACAACCATTATGTTACTCCTTTTTTTGACTCTTAAGATTTCTCTTTTGCTTAGTAGATTGAACCGGAATATTACGTAATAATTGTAATTTTTGTAGATCAATATTCCTGACTAAGTGTGGTAATTGCGTGGTTAGCTGCTGCATAAAAACTTGGTAATTTAATTGCTTACGGTAAATCTGATCTAGCTGAGATTCCCATTGTGCCGTCATATCAGGTTGTGTTGCAATATCTGGTAACGCTTGAATCAAAATACGTCCCGCTTCAGTACTATGAATATAACGCCCTTTTTTATATAAAAAACCTCGCTTAAAGAGTAATTCAATAATACCAGCACGAGTTGCTTCCGTTCCCAAGCCATCGGTTTCACGCAAGATTTTCTTTAGCTCTTTATCCTGCACAAAACGTGCAATACCCGTCATCGCTGATAACAGAGTCGCATCAGTAAAATAACTCGGTGGTTGTGTTTTTTTACTGACTACTTCGCCATCAAGACAATAAAGCACATCACCTTTTTTCACAGTGGGTAATGCTGCCGCTATTTTTTGTGGATCACTCTCTTCCTTGCCTTGCAAGCGCTTCCAACCAGCATTCGCCAGCCCTCGAGTTTGTGCAACAAACATTCCGCCTTCAATTGTTAAACCAATTTTTGTTTTATGATATTCCGCATCAGGATAAAACTGCATCAGATATTGACGAGCTATTAGCTGATAAATTTTTTGCTCTTGTGCATTTAAACGTAAATTTTGTTTTGCGGTGGGAATAATGGCGTGGTGAGCTTCCACTTGTTTATCATTCCAGCAACGATTACGTTGTTCAGCATTAAATCCCTCCACAAAGGTTTGATAATCTGAGCAATTCGCACTGATTGCAGCAAAAATTGCTTGCCGTTCGCCAAAATGTTCTTCGGGTAAATAACGACAATCTGAACGTGGATAAGTAATCGCTTTATGCGTTTCATACAAACGTTGGCAGCTATCTAACACTTCTTGTGCTGACATCCCATACATTTTCGCCGCATCAATTTGTAATGCCGATAAAGAATAAGGTAACGGAGCGGTTTCTGTTTCAGTTTTATTTTGGTATTCATTGACTAACGCAGGCTTCTGTTGAATCCGTTTCACTACGTGTTCTGCCAATGATTTCACTAATACCCTGCCTTCTTCATCTTGATAAGGCTCACACGCTTCACTCGGTTTCCATTGTGCTTTAAAAGGATAACCTTGAATTTGCGGCTGTTGTGTTACCGTTTCCGCAGAAAAATAGATATTTGCTTGCACCTCAAAAAAATCTTTCGGTACAAAATTTTCAATTTCTAAATCACGACGCACAATCAAGCCTAATACTGGCGTTTGTACCCGTCCAACAGATAATACGCCTTTATAGCCCACCTGTTGCCCTCGAATGGTATAGGCTCGTGTCATATTGATACCATATAACCAATCTGCCCTAGTACGAGCTAATGCAGAAATCGTCAGAGAACGAAAATCTAGATTTGTCTGTAACTTATTAACTGCTTTTGTTACTGCTGCCGGATTCAGATCGTTAATCAAACAACGCTGAATAGCATCAATCTTTGTTTTCGGTAAATTAAGGTAGGCAAACAGTTCATCAATTAATAATTGCCCCTCTCGGTCAGGGTCGCCTGTATGTACAATCACATCTGCTTGTTGTACCAAACGGCTAATGACTGATAATTGTTTTTCTGTCGCTTTTTTGGGTAAAAATTGCCATTTTTCAGGCATAATCGGCAAGTGTTCCAATCGCCATTGCTTAAAAGCTGGATTATAGCTATCTGGTTCAGCTAGTTCTAAAAGATGCCCAATACACCAAGTGACATAATCATTTTCACCGCAACGAATAAAACCATCACCCCGTTGATGCGGTTTTGGCAACACTTCCGCAACAGCTCTTGCTAAACTTGGTTTTTCGGCAATAAATAGACGCATAATTCAGATAATCAGATAAAAAAGATGGCTATTCCATCATAGGAATAGCCATCTATCAGCGATAAATTATTTAGGCAAATGGATCTTGTAAGATCATAGTTTGTACACGATCCGGACCAGTTGAAAGAATTGCTACTGGTACACCAGTGACTTCTTCAATACGTTTAATATATTTACGTGCATTTTCTGGTAATTGAGCAAGATCAGTAACACCAAAGGTATTTTCTGACCAACCCGGTAGAGTTTCATAGATTGGTTCTACTCCTTCCCATTTTTCTGCTGCTAATGGTGCATATTCGATGATTTCACCATTTGGCATTTTGTATGCCACACAAATTTTGATTTCTTTGAAACCATCTAAAACATCCAATTTCGTCATACAGAAACCAGAAATTGAGTTAAGTTGAATCGCGCGACGTACTGCAACCGCATCAAACCAACCACAACGACGTGGACGACCAGTTACCGCACCAAACTCATTACCTTTACGAGCAATTTCTGCGCCAACATCGTCAAATAATTCAGTAGTGAATGGACCACCACCAACACGAGTACAGTAAGCTTTAATAATACCAAGTACATAATCAAGATTACGTGGACCGAAACCAGAACCTGTCGCTACACCACCTGCAGTAGTATTAGAACTGGTTACATAAGGATACGTACCATGGTCAATATCCAACATTGTACCTTGCGCACCTTCAAATAGGATATTATCGCCACGTGCTCTTGCTTGATGCAGAATCGTAGTAACATCTGCCACCATGGATTTGATCACATCTGCAACTGCAGTAATGTCAGCTAATGTTTTATCGTAATCAACAGGTTCTACTTTGTAATAATGCACTAATTGGAAATTATAATAATCAAGAATATTTTTTAGCTTCTCTGCAAACATTGGCATATTGAATAAGTCGCCAACACGTAAACCACGACGAGCTACTTTATCTTCATACGAAGGACCAATACCACGACCCGTAGTACCGATCGCTTTCTTACCTAATGCAGCTTCACGCGCATGATCCATTGCTACGTGATAAGGTAAAATTAATGGACAAGCTTCAGAAATCAAAAGACGGCTGCGCACTTCAACGCCACGTGCTTCTAATTCACCCATTTCTTGCATTAACGCTGATGGTGATAACACTACACCGTTACCAATCATACAAGTAACATTATCACGCAAAATACCTGATGGAATAAGGCGTAATACGGTCTTTTCACCATTAATAATTAAAGTGTGACCCGCATTGTGCCCACCTTGATAGCGAACTACATATTTCACACGATCAGTTAATAAGTCAACAATTTTACCTTTACCTTCATCGCCCCACTGAGCGCCAAGGACTGCTACACTTTTTCCCATAATTTTACCTTTAGGTTCTCTCTATTTAGTTTAAAAAAGGTCATTCCAACGCAATACTTTACTACCGCTTATCTAAAACTACAAATCTAATCTATAGTTCCTTGATCATACATAAGAAAAGCCTCTATTCGAGGCTTTTACATTACTTTTGTTCTGTTGGACGCTGCATAAATTTGAAGAATTCGCTATCTGGTTTCACAATCATTAAATTGTCAGATTGCGCAAAACTCTTCTCATAAGCTTTTAAGCTACGAATAAAGTTATAGAATTCTGGCGCTTGTCCAAAACCGTCAGCATAAATTTTTGCCGCGACCGCATCACCTTCACCACGTAATTCTTGTGCTTTTTTATTCGCATTAGCCAAAATCACTGTCACTTTACGATCAACATCAGCTTGAATAAAAGCTGCTTTTTCACGACCTTGTGAACGGTGTTCACGTGCTACTGCATCACGTTCTGCACGCATACGTTGATAAATAGATGATGAAACTTCTTCTGGTAAATTGATTTGTTTAATACGCACATCAATTACTTCAATACCTAACTCTGCGGTACTGTCTGTTCCGGTATTTAATGCTTTTCTTGCATCTAACATCAATTCACCACGTGTACCAGATACAATATCTTTAATTGTTCTTGAACCAATCTCTGAACGGAGGCGGTCATTGACTTTACGTCTTAATAAGCTATCTGCACGCAAATAATCGCCACCACCTGTTGAAGTAAAGAACTTACCAAAATCAGCAATACGCCATTTCACATAAGAATCAACTAATAAGTCTTTTTTCTCAACAGTAACAAAGCGATCAGCTTGTCCATCTAAAGTTTGAATACGGGCATTTAAAATTTTAATTCCATCAATTACAGGAATTTTAAAATGTAATCCCGGATTATAAACAACAACTTTGTTATCTGCATCACGTTGCACCTTACCAAAACGCAACATAATACCTCTTGCACCTTCAGGCACAACAATAATACTGGTATATAAAATTATTGCGACGATAACAATAACTGGCATTAAAAACTTACGCATCATTAAAATCTCCCTTGACGATCAGCATCAATAGTTGGCTCTTTTACTTGAGTATTATTCGGCACTTTTGGCACATCTAATGTGTTCTTAGGTGCTTCATTACCATTGTTGCTGGTAGAGATTTCAGATGAAGTTGTTTTACCTTTCTTCATCAACTGTTCTAATGGTAAAACAGTTAAGTTATTACCGTTGTTATCCAATAAAACTTTCGGCGTTTTCGCCATCACTTTTTCCATTGATTCTAGATAAAGACGCTCTTTTAATAATTGTGGATTCGCCTTAAATTCAGGGATTAATTTAGTAAAACGTTCTGTTTCCCCTTTCGCATCTAGCACAATTTGTTCTTTATATGCCGTTGCTTGTTCAATAATTTGTTGAGCATTACCACGTGCAATTGGTTCACGTTCTCTCGCATAAGCTTCTGCTTCACGAATCAAACGTTGTTCATCTTCTTGCGCTTTAATTGCATCATCAAAGGCATCTTTAACTTCTTCTGGTGGGCGCGCAGATTGGAAGTTCACATCTAAAATTTCTAAACCCATATTGTAAGGTTTAATAATTTCATTTAAGGATTTCCACGTACGTTCACGCACAACCGAACGTCCTGTGGTTAAAATATCATCCATTGACATATGTCCAATCACATAACGTAAGGCACTGTCCGTTGCTTGGCTTAAACTATCTTGTGGATCAACAACATGGAAT
This sequence comes from Gallibacterium salpingitidis, assembly GCF_001678495.1. Taxonomy (GTDB): domain Bacteria; phylum Pseudomonadota; class Gammaproteobacteria; order Enterobacterales; family Pasteurellaceae; genus Gallibacterium; species Gallibacterium salpingitidis. The sequence goes on along the minus strand of NZ_JTJL01000005.1, from coordinate 52,619 downwards.
AAATAATTAGCAGGATCTTGAATACGGTATTGTACCGTCATTTCTACTGTCACCATATTTTCATCTTGTGTCAGCATAGAACCTTGCGTTTTTAACTCACTAATTCTTTCCACATTCACTGGTAAAACGGTATCAATAAAAGTTGGTTTCCAATTTAAACCTGGTTGCACAATTTTTTCTAATTTACCGAAACGCAATACCACGCCACGTTCCGCTTCCTTGATGGTGTAAAAACCACTGGCAATCCAAATGATCACTGCCGCAATCGCAGCAAAAATCACTAACTTTCCAAAACCTTTTGCTGAATTTGTCGTGTTGGCTGAACCTTTACTACCTTGTCCGCCGCCTTGGCTAAGTTTATTGAAAAACTTTGTCAATTCTTCTAATAAATCAGGTGGGTTGTCATTGTTTTGATTTTGATTGGGTTGTTGATTCTGTCCAGATGAATTGTTCTCTTTTCCATCTTTTCGATCCGAACTACCAGGCTTTGACCAAGGATCCTGTCCTGAATCATTCCACGACATATTTTTCTCCATTTAAAGGTAAAGATAATGAAATAATATTGATAAACAAATGTAATTTATCATACTTTTGCGCACTTCAGCATAAAAAAGCAAAAAAATGCCACAAAAATACAATTTTTCGACAAGCATTCAGTGTAAATAAACTTGCTTTATAAGTCTAACAGATTTCCTACAACAGATACCAACAATAAATAGGGTTGCGGCATTTTTATTTTCAGTCTTATAATGCCCATTCTGTTTTATCTGCATAGGCGTAATAGATGCTTCCGCTTTTTATTGCAATTGCAATCTGGGGGAGTTCTCTCCCCGTAGGCAAATTAGCTTACAATTCATTTGATCCCGTCATCTTAGTGCAATTTCGTTTCAGTATTGCAGCGCTAATTGTTTTGCCTACCTTTGTGCGCTTTTTTCGTAAAATTCCGCATCATTTATATAAAAGTCTAGCAATTCTTGCTTTTCTTAATTATCCGCTTGTCTTTTTATTGCAATTTATTGGTTTAAAATATACTTCTGCCTCTAGCGCAGTCACTATGTTAGGCTTACAACCATTAATTATGGTTTTTGTTGGTCATCTGTTTTTTAAAGAAAAAGCGAGCAAATTTGAATATATTCTCGGTTTATTAGCTTTTATTGGTATTGCTTTAGTAGTCAGTGATGATGATCCAAATAGCCAAATTGATGTGTGGGGTTGTTTTTTAATTTTAGCTTCTACGATTACTTTTGCTTTCACCGTTCGTTGGGCACAAGAAGTTATGAAGGAGATCCCTCCACGTAGTTATACCGCAGTGACCATTATGTTTGGTATGATTTTTTGTATTCCATTTACTTTATTACTCAATCAACAATGGCATTTTTCACCTTCATTCATCGATACAATGGCATTGTTATATTTAGGAATTGCTTGTAGTTGGCTGGCACCAAAATTATGGAATAACGGATTACCCTATGTTTCTGCCAATATTTCAGGGGTTATTTCGGCGCTAGAACCGATTTTTGGTATTCTATTCGCCATTCTGTTTTTACATGAACAAATTACTTGGAAGATTGGTATCGGAATAACATTAGTATTAGGTGTGACCTTTGTGTTTATCCTCTATTCCGTAAAAAAACAGCAACCAGCAACTTAATTTCAGTTTATTAACCCATCATTTTTCAACAAGGATTTAGAATGAAACGAGTACGACAACTTTTTATGCTGAGCTTAGTATTTCCATTTTCAGCAATGGCGCATAACTTAACGGTTGGACAAGCACCAATAGCCGTTAATAATGTCCAAAGCGGAGAAATCATCTTAAATGGTGATAAAGTGCAATATCAAGCCTGGAACAGTAATACATTGGCGGGCAAGGTACGTGTTGTACAACATATGGCTGGACGTATTTCTGTTAAATCAATGAATGATCCACTAATGGATAAAATTAAAGCCGCCCACTTTCCACACGACAAATATCAAACTACCACAATTGTCAATGTCGCTGATGCCACTTTAGGAATGAGTAGTATGGCGAAAAGTAAAACAGAAAAAGGGAAAAAAGAGTTTCCTTATACATCCGTTATCGTTGATGAAAATGGTAAAGTCAAAAATGCTTGGCAATTACGACCAGAAAATTCGTTAATTTTGGTATTAGATAAACAAGGCAAAGTGCAATTTGCTAAAGAAGGAAAACTGTCTGACGCAGAAAATAAACAAGTGGTTGATTTAGTTTCAAAATTAATCCAACAATAGGTACAAAAAAACGGAAAGGCATCTGCGCTTTCCGTTTTTAACTCTGATAAAAAAATTAAGCAACTACGCCAAATTTTTCTTTCATTAATGCTTCAAAATCTGTACAACCACCAATTGGTTTTTCATCAATGAAAATTTGTGGTACGGTTTCAACAGTTTTACCAACTGATTTAGAAAGATCTGCTTTAGAAATCCCTTCTGCAATGATATCTACATAACGATAGTCAAAATCTTCAACGGTATTTTTTAATTTTTCCGCTAATTCTTTTGCTCTTGCACAATATGGGCAGCCAGGGCGACCAAAAATAACTGTATACATAATTGACTCCTTATTTATCAATGAAAACGTAGCTATTCTACTCAATCTCAATAATAGATGGAAAACTATTTTAAGCATTATAACGATTGGTATATTATATCAATCCGCAAAATGACATCCGCAAGTTATTACATTCATTCGAGGTATTTACTATGTCAACAGAAGCCTTAGAGATACTACATTCTCATCGTTCTATTCGTAAATTTTTAGATAAAGAAATCGATAACGAAACTCGCCAGCAGCTGCTGCAATCCGCAAGAATGGCATCCTCTTCTAATCACTTACAGTGTGTATCTATTATTCGTGTCACCGATAAAGCAATGCGCCAACAGCTGATGCAATACTGCTCTAATCAAGAGTATGTCTATACTGCGCCTGAGTTTTGGGTCTTTTGTGTTGATTTTGCGAAACACGCTGAAATTTGTCCAGAAGCACAATTAGACTGGGCAGAAGTATTACTGATTGGTGCCGTTGATACTGGTATTATGGCGCAAAATGTATTAGCTAGCGCAGAATTATTAGGATTAGGCGGTGTTTACATCGGTTCTTTACGTAATGAAATGGAAAAAGTTGGTGAGTTACTCCAATTACCAAAACATACTTTGCCTATTGTCGGTATGTGCTTAGGTTATCCAAATCAAAATCCACCGCTAAAACCACGTTTACCTGCTGAACTAATGTTCTTTGAAAATCACTATCAAACCCTTGACCAGGATAAATTAGCGCAATTTGATCAAGTGACTGCCGATTATTATCAAGCTCGCAGCAATATTGATAATAATTGGAGTAAAAATGTTGCGAAGGCGCTTAATAAACCTGTGCGTCCTGCAGTATTAAGCTATTTACAAAAACAAGGCTTTGTGAAGAAATAACATGAGATTATTAATGTTATGTCGTGAACCACGCTTATACAGTTGCGTGCGTTTACAAGAAGCAGCGATTGAAAGCGGCCATCAAATTGATATTCTCGATCCTAACCGTTGTATTTTACAGTTAGTCTATCATTCGCAACCAAAACTCTATTACCAAGCGGCGAATGAACCTTTCTATCAAGAGCTACCGCACTACGACGGCATTATTCCCCGTTTTGGTACTGCTAGTACTGAAATGGGCTGCCGAGTATTACGTTATTTTGAACAGCGTAATATTCCAATCCTCAATCAGGCAGATGCTTTTGCTTTAGCTCGTGACAAATGGCAAAGTTTGCAAGTATTGCATCAACACCATTTACCGGTACCTACTACCAGTTTTGGTGGTTGTGAAGTGAATGCGACTGCGATTGCCGATAATATTGGCGCACCAGCAATCCTCAAAACGCTTGCTGGTTCACAAGGTATTGGAGTGATGTTAATGCCTGAAAATAATAGCACGATCAGTGTATTAGAAACCTTGAAACACGCCAATATCCCTGTATTAGCACAACAATTTATTAGTGAAGCTAAAGGCGATGATTTACGCTGTTTTGTCATTGGTCAGCGTGTGGTTAGCGCAATGGAACGACAAGGAAAACTTGGTGAGTTTCGTGCTAATTTTCATCGTGGTGGTAGTGCAATCCCTGCAGAATTGACTAATGAAGAGCGTGAATTAGCGACTAAAGCAACGCAACTTATTGGTCTGGACGTTGCCGGTGTCGATATTATTCGCACTAAACAAGGCCCAATGATTCTTGAAGTCAATGCCAGCCCAGGTTTAGAGTTAATCGAAAAAACCAGCAAATTAGACATTGCCTTACAAATGATCGCCTACTTAGAACGCAAAATTGCCGATAAGCATACACACTTAGCAAATAATACTTAAAGGAATAGTTATGATGAATGATGCAGCAGCGCAGTTTTGGCTAGCTGTTACGAATGCTTTAGCAGAAAAAAATCCTGATAAAAAATGCCAATTAGTCAATCAACTTATGGCGACCGATTGGCAGTGGGATTTACTTAATCAAGAAGAAAATTACCCAATAGTGACACCACAAAATGAGCTTGTTGGTATTCCTGACAAGCCTGTTTTAGTTGCGCCACAAGATGTACCAAAACGTTCATTCGTTACTCCGGAAGGATATGCTGCTACTTTCCACGCTATCGCCCATATCGAATTTAACGCGATTAATCTCGGTTTAGATGCTGCTTGGCGTTTTGGTTTAGCTGCCCAACAACAATTAGGTGAAGGAATTGCATTTGTTAAAGATTGGCTTCGGGTAGCACACGAAGAAACCTATCACTTTGGTCTAGTTAATCAACATCTACAAACGCTTGGCTATCAATATGGTGATTTTGAGGCACACACTGGTTTATGGGAAATGGCACAAGCCACTGCTCACGATATTTGGCAGCGAATGGCATTAGTTCCGCGTGTATTAGAGGCTCGCGGCTTAGATGCTACACCACCATTAAGAGAGAAAATGGCACAGCGTAAAGATTTTCGTGCAGTGGAAATTCTTAACATTATTCTTAATGATGAAATTGGTCACGTTGCTATCGGTAACCATTGGTATCACGCACTCTCTGCCAAACGCAATCTTGATCCTCTAACCAGTTTCTCTGATCTATTACGCCAATACCGTATTGTTATCTTTAAAGGTGTGGTAAATACTGATGCACGCTTACAAGCGGGTTTTACGCAATTTGAACTCGATTGGATTAAAGAAATTGAGGATTCGTTAAAGGCGGAAAGACAGAAAGTAGCATTGAATCAACAGTAACAAACAAGGCGTAATTACTACTAATTACGCCTTCTGTTATCTAAATTATTTTAGTTAATCGCAAAAGTTATCGCCTGCTCATCACCAAGCACAACATTTTGATTTTGTTTGTGTAATTGTACCTTTATATTTGGATTACTAAACACAATTGGTGAAATTAAGTCTTCATCACTGCGGATAGCTAATAGCGTTTTATCCACTTGCACCAAAACATCACCCTGTTTAACCTTCTGATACTTTTCCACTTTCATTTGAAAAGCTTCCGGCTTATTTGCTGAATTTAATCCTAAATGAATTAATACCTCTAAGCCATCTTTACGACGAATGATAAAAGCGTGTCCAGTTGGAAAAGCGGCTATCACAACGCCATCAAAAGGACTAATCACCTGCTCACCAGTAAGTTTAATGGCAAATCCTTCACCTAATTGTTTTTGCGAAAAATGTACATCTGGCACTTGTTCAAGTGATAACAATTCACCCGAAAACGGAACAATAAACTTTTCTGTCATAATGCTATCTCCTAATTTTGTTCTGCATAGGCAATTTGTTTTCTACGTAAATCTAACACGCGACTCATTTCTGCACGAATACCATCTAATTTATAAAAATACATACAGCCAATTACACCGACACAAATTACTAATGGAATCCAAATAAAGCAAAGTTCAATACTAAATAGTGCTGATGCACTTTGTTCAGCATTTGGTTGATAACCACCAGCTTTTAAAATCCAACCAATTAAAGCGCCCGCGACACCCATACCAAATTTCACAAAGAAACCTTGTAAAGCAGCTATCATCCCAGAAATGCTACGATTCTTTTCATATTCAGAATAATCAATAACATCAGGTTGAATCGCAAAGGTTACGCCAAAAATACCGTACATTCCTAAACCAGTAATAGCTAAACTAAGCACTAACATCACCGGTGAATTACTGCCGACATAACAGAGAAGATCACCCACAATATAGACTAATGAAAAGATGATAATTAACTTTCTTTGCGGGAATAGTTTTTGCAATCTTGGCAAAATTAACAACACCGGTAATCCAGATAAAATGCCGAAGAAACCAACAAAAATTAACCAATCAGTGCGTTGCAAATTGTAAGTAAAGTAATAGATTACTGATGTGTTACGTACTACATACAAAGCAAAATAGAGGAAATTAACGAATACTAAAATCCAAGTTTGACTAGTAATCCCTTTAAAATCATCTAAGACACTATTATTCGTACGCACAACAGTTGATGGCACAACTTCTTTAGTTTGCGAAAAGGTAAATCCAAAAATAAACATTGCTAACACACCATAAAGTGTCATCGTAATAAAATAGCCCTGTTTATAATCCCCTTGCCCGAAAAATTCGACTAATGGTGAAGTAATTCCCATCACCACTGCTGTACCTAGTAATGCACAAACCATACGACTTGACACTAAAACATTACGTTCATGAATATCTGAAGTTAATCTTGGCACAATAGTATTTAATGGAATATTCACAACGGTATAAGCTAAAGAGAGCATAATATAAGTCATATACGCCCAAGCGATCTTCCCAGCAGTACCAAAATCAGGCACATAAAACGTCAATGCAGTAAAGATCGCAAACGGAATTGCACCAATAATGAAATAAGGACGTCCTTGCCCCCATCGAGTATTAGTTCTATCTACAACTAATCCCATTAATACATCTGTCAGTGCATCTAATAAACGAGTGGACAAAAGCATTGTGCCCACTACGGCGGCTTCTATACCAAAAACATCTGTATAGAAAAACATTAAATAAGAGGCCATGGTTCCGAATACAAGATTACAGCCAAAATCTCCCATTCCATAACCGATACGTTTTAGCCAAACATTATTTTTCATACAAACTCCTTACGCTCTCTCGCTGTGAGTATTCATTACACAAAACTAGCTCTCCGCTTACTAAACAAGCGTGGATAGTTTCGCCATATCTGTTTTTAAGTTTTGATATATAGATTTATATAACTCGTAATATTGATTATATATTTCATGTGCTTGCGGATTTGGCATCACCTTCTCATCGAAAACTTGCCATTTTTTTACATCAGAGAAAGTCAAAACACCTGTACCCACACCAGCTAAAATCACATCACCTAAATTTGCTTCTGCATCATTTCGTGGACAAAGAACAGGATAGCCAGTCACATCGGCAAAAATTTGTCGCCATAATTTAGATTTAGTTGCGCCACCGGCAATAATGATATGTTCACCTTGATAGTCGCCAGTAGCTTCCATTGCTTGTCTAAACGAATAAGCCACTGCTTCCATAAAGGCTCTAAATAGATGAGCTTTGGTATGTGTTAAAGATAGGCCAACAATAGTACCTTTTGCATGAGAATCCCAAATTGGACTACGCTCTCCCATAAAATAAGGCAATACCAGCAAACCTTGGCTGCCAGCAGGAATATCTTTCGCTTGTTCATTCAACACATCATAAACATTACGTTGATGTGCTTTCGCAAACTCTTCTTCCCATTGACACAATGTCTCTTTAAACCATTTAATTATCGCGCCAGCGGTATTAGCGCCTGCAAAATAATAATTTAAGCGTTTTGCATCATATAAATATGGCCAAATGATAAGATCTTGATTTTGTGCTGGCTTTTCTGAAATCAGCGCACAACACATTGAAGTTCCAACCGTTGCAGAAAAAATATTCGGTTCAAAAATACCTAACCCAATACTTGCAGCACCACAGTCAATACCACCAGCGATCACTGGTAAATCAACCGGCAAACCTAATTCATCAGCGATCTCAGCTGTCAAATAACCAACAATATCGGTCGATTCCACAATTTTTTGCGGCATTTTATCTAGTGGAATACCAAGTTCTGCCATCATCTCTTCCGACCAGACACGCTGATTCATATCGAAAATTCCGCCAATATTACCGGCTGAAGAGTAATCAATAGCTATTTCATTTGTCAGCTTATAAATAACGTAGCTATTCGGTGGTAAAAACAGTGCTGTCTTTCCCCAATTCTCAGGTTCATTATTTTTCAACCATAACATTTTGGTATAGCCATAATAAGGATCGACGCCATTAAAGGTAATCCGTTGCAATTTAGCTAAATCAATATGTTGTTTTACCCATTCTGTTTCTTTATCTGCTCGGCGATCCATCCAGATCATACAAGGACGAACTTGTTGCATCTCCTTATCAAGCGGAATACCTGAACCACCATACAACCCACTGATGGCAATTCCCTTAATCTGGTTTACATCAATATTGGCTTTTTTAATCGTATTTTTAATTGAGTTTTTACTCGCTTCTAACCACACATCTGCCCACTGTTCCGCCCATAATGGTTTTGGTGTTAATACGCCATATTCTTGTAAATCTTGTGCAATTAAATTACCTGCCACATCCATTAAAATAGTTTTTGTGCCTGATGTGCCTATATCTGTACCTAATAAATACATCATAGTTGCTGTCTCCCTCAGTATTACTGTTATCCACTAGAAGCAAGTAAATGCGCCATCCACAATAAAATCTGCACCAGTGGTAAATGAACTAGTATCACCTGCAAGATAGACACAAATTGATTGCAATTCCTCAGGTTTGCCTAAACGATGCATTGGTGCCATTTCATTCCAAGTTTTAATTAGCGGTTGTAAATCTTTAGAATTGAGTGTTAATTCAGTACCGATATACCCCGGACTTAAACTATTCACTCGTACATTATGTTGCGCCCATTCAATGGCAAGTGATTTTGTTAATTGAATAACGCCGGCTTTTGATGCGTTATAAGCACATTGTGGTTGCGGTACATTCACAATATGTGCAGACATAGAAGCTGTATTGATAATTGAACCGCCAGTACCTTGTTCAATCATTAATTTACCTGCAGCTTGTGCAGTTAAGAACACACCGGTCAAATTCACATTGATCACTTTTGCCCATTGTTCATATGTCATTTCCTCTGCCGGAACATTTAAACAAATGCCTGCATTACAGAAAGCAATATCTAAGCGTCCAAATTCTTGTTTAATCACTTCAATTAAATGATTCACGCTAGCCGGATCTGTAACATCAGTTTTTACGGCAATCGCTTTTACTTGTTCTGTTGTCGCTATTTCTGTAGCAGTTTTTTCCGCTTCAGCAATATCAAAATCTGCAATTACAACATTTGCTCCTGCTTGTGCAAATGCAGTAGCAACACTTTTACCAATTCCTCTTGCTCCGCCAGTAACAAATGCAGTTTTACCAGTTAATTTCATTTTTTCTAAAATAGACATAAGAAACTCCTTACTATGTTATATAAATCAACTTTATTAAAATAACTTTAAATAAGTGACTTTAAGTTAATGCTTTTATTTTCTTTTTGCAATTGACTTTGTTAAAATGACTTTAAAAAAGTAGGACTTTTTTATAGATTTGTGAGATAGCTCACAAGATGAATGAAATAAAACAGCGATAAAGTTGCAAAAGAGAGGAAAAAATGAGTAATGAGGATGTGCTAGATATCAAACAAAATAATTATCGCAATATTTACCAATTATTTTTTCAGCATGGCCCTCTTTCAAAGCCACAAATCGTAAAATTACTCGGCTTAAGCTTACCTACAGTAACGAATAACATTACGTTGTTGGAACAAGAAGGAAAAATCAAAGAAAACGGTTTATGCCAATCGCAAGGCGGACGCCCTGCTATCGCTTATCATTTAGTTGAAGATGCTTTTATCAGTATTGGTGTTGAAATCCAGCAACGCAAAATACGCTGTTTAGCGGTCAATTTACAAGGTAATACGATTACACATAGTTCTACAAAATTGGCTTATAAAGACAATTTGAATTACGTACAAAACTTATGCCAAATAGTGAATCAATTTATTGAACAGCTGCATTATCAAAAATCGCAAATTCTAGGCATTGGTTTTTCGATCCAAGGGATTACTGATAAACAAGGCCATGCTATTATTTATGGTAAGTTGCTCTCTTGTGATGCATTAAATCTCGACAATATCCAACCTTATTTCTCTTATCCACTTAAATTGTTGCATGATGTTAAATGTGCTGCGCTTGCTGAATTGCACTCATCAAAAAAAATTGATAACGCTATTTATGTGTCTATCAGTGAACATCTTGGTGGTGCGATTATTTTGAATAATCAAATCGATCTAGGTAAACAAGGCTATTCTGGCGCATTAGAACATTTACAAATTCATCCAAATGGCCATCAATGCTATTGTGGACAAACAGGTTGCTTAGAAACTTACTGCTCACTTTCCGCATTGTTATTACCTGATGAAACCATTCAACAATTTTTCGACTTACTCAGAAAACAAGATCCACAGGTATTACAACGTTGGGAAACTTTTTTGCAGAATCTCGCCTTAGGGCTAAATGCTGTTTATTTACTTTTAGAACGAGATATTATTTTAGGTGGTGAAATTGCTCTCTACTTAGAGCAACAAGATTTGTCACTTTTGCAACAAAAAATTAGACAAAAAGCGACTTTTCCAATTGAAGGAGATTTCATTCGTATCGCCTCACAACGGCAATATCCTAGTGCAGTAGGGGCTGCATTGCCATTTATTATTGATTTTTTAAATAATTAATTTTCCTTAGCCATACCTAGAAATCGAACGATTTCTAGGTATTTTTGACTTCTGTTCTCCTACGCTCCATTCGGATTTCGATCAAAATATGATCGATATCAATTTTTTGTTATTTTTTGTGATCTTCATCACACTTTTCACTATAATTCTTCTTATTTTGTTAAAAAAATAAACTAAGGAGTAATTTAATGTGCAGCGCAAAAGTCGCACCCACATCACCTTCAACACCAAATGGTGTTGAAGTAAAACTAGGATTTCAACTCAAAGGCTTAATTATTGCCATTGTTGTTGGGTTAATTATCTGGCTAATACCAACCCCTGAAGGTTTAAGTAATCGTGCTTGGGGAATGTTAGCGTTGTTTGTAGCCACCATTGTTGCCATTATTGCTAAAGCAATGTCAATGGGTGCAGCAACATTGATTGCATTGGTCATCAGTGGTCTAACTGGACTTACCCCAATTAAAGCCAGCAATGCCGATGTTGGTATGTTGTCTGGTTTCTCTAATGCGACTATCTGGCTGATTGGGATTGCGATGTTTCTCTCTCGTGCCGTAATAAAAACAGGATTAGGTAATCGTATTGCACTATTCTTCGTATCACGTTTTGGTCATCGTATGATGGGCGTTGCTTATGCAATTGCGTTAGCTGATACCATTATTGCGCCGGGAATTCCATCTGCTTCTGCTCGTGGTGGCGGTATTATGTACCCAATCATGCAATCTATTGCAGATGCTTATGACTCTAAACCTGGCCCAACAGCTCGTCGTGCAGGTGCATTCTTGGCTATCGTAGTATCACAAATTGATACTATTGTGTGTACCATGTTCTTAACTGCTATGGCTGGTAACCCATTAGTTGCAGAATTAGCAGCAAGCCAAGGGGTAACTATTTCCTGGACTACTTGGTTCTTAGGCGCTATCGTTCCAGGTATTGTTAGCCTTATTGTTTTACCTTATTTAGTCTATTTGGTTTACCCGCCAGAACTAAAACATACGCCAAAAATGGCAGAAATGGCGCGCGAAGAATTGCAACGTATGGGGCCAATGAGTAAAGCAGAATGGATTTTAGCGTTAGACTTTATCTTATTGTTATTACTTTGGACAGTCGGTGATCTCGCTTTTGGTATCAATGCCACAACCTCTGCTTTTATCGGTTTAGTGATCCTCTTAGCCTCTAATATTATGACTTGGAAAAATATTGTGTCAGAAACAACTGCTTGGGACACAATGTTCTGGTTTGCAGTATTAGTAATGATGGCGAATGCGTTAAACAAATATGGTGCTATCTCTTGGATTTCTGGCCATATCTCATCATCAATCGGTACTTTCAGCTGGCCAATTGCCTTTAGCATTTTAGTTCTTGTTTATTTCTATACACGTTACTTCTTCGCTTCCGCAATGGCGCATATTTCTGCAATGTATTTAGCATTCTTAGCTGCCGCGATTGCTGTTGGTACACCACCAATGATTGCCGCTATTGGATTAGGTTACACTTCAACTTTATCAATGAGTTTAACTCAATACGCTGGCGGTCCCGGCCCTGCATTATTTGGTTCCGGATATAACACCACAGGTCAATGGTGGGGTGTAAGTTTCATCATCTCAATTGCATCATTGATTATCTGGTTTGTTGTCGGTGGTTTATGGATGAAACTACTTGGTTGGTGGTAGACAAATCTCACTAACTCGACATAATCGATAAACCTCAAAGGCTTTCCTTTGAGGTTTATGCTATTTAGCAATAACTAAAAAAACATCATCACCAAACTTACACAAATAATACTAAGAATCGGCCCTAACACACCAATCACAATACCGCCTAAACGGAACTCAGATTGACGAATTAAGCCTGTACTAAACGCAATAGCATTCGGTGGTGTTGATACTGGTAGGAATAACGCACAAGAGGCGCTTAATCCAATAACTAGTGGCAAAATTGCTGGCGACACATCGCCGGAAAAGACCTTAAGCAAAGATAGCCCAACCGGAATAAGAATAGTCGTTGCTGCCGTATTACTCATAAAGTTGGATAAAATAACCGTAATAAAAGCAAACAAAATCAGTAGCTGCATAAAACTAATATGAACATGACTTAATTGATTAACAAAATGGCTCGCAATCTGTTGCTCTTCAATTGCCAATCCTAACGCTAAACCACCAGCAACTAACATCAAAGTGTCCCAAGGCAATTTACGTACATCATCAGAATCAATCACACCTAACATAGTTAAACCTACGATTGGAATTCCTGACGCTGCCGCAATAGGAATACCGAACAATTTTGCTGTTAGCCAGAAAAATAAAGTAACCGCCAAAATCACCAATACAATCCATTTTTGCGTACGATGTTCTTGTTCAAGTTGAGGATCGACTTCTGTACCAGCATTTTTTAAGAAATCAAATTCAAGATGCTCATCAGAATTAATCCGATAACGCTTTAACAATACTCGCCAGAAGATAAAAATCAAAATAGCGGCAACTGGTGTTCCCATTAACATCCATTCTAAAAACGAAATATGGTAACCAATATTTTCTAATGCCCCAACAGCGATCGCATTCGGTGCAGAACCGATAATTGTTGCCATACCGCCAATAGAAGCTGCTGCTGGAATGCCTAACAATAATGCACGTGAGAAATTCGCTTTTTTATCTAAAGTAACAAAGAGAGGGCTTACTGTTGCAATCATCATTGCCGTAGTCGCCGTATTACTCATCAACATTGACATCACCGCGGTAAGCACCATCAAGCCGAGTAAAATATTTTGTGGATTTTGGCCAAATTTAGGCAGCATTCTTTTCAATAACAAAATGTCTAATTCTGTTTTCTTCATTGCTTCAGCAAGGAAAAAACCGCCTAAAAACAACCAAATAACACTATCAGACCACGTCTGCAAATATTGCATCGCATTTTCTGCATCACTACGCCCCATAATTAATACTAGAAAACCAATGATCAATATACCTACTGAAAAAGGTGGGATGGCTTCGGTAACCCATAATGAAATAGAGAAAAAAATAAGGAACAGGACGTAGTTTTGTGTATCGGTAAAAGCTGGATCGCTCAATAGATCTTTCATTATCCAACCAAAGGTTAATGAAAATAGGAATAAAGCAATTTTACTATGGCGTGCTTCCGCTATTGGATGCTTCACAAGCTTTTTCAACGACGTATAAATAGAATCAGACATAAACACCCTCTTTTCATCTATCAACAACCGTCATTAATTATAGAAAAAATTACTTGCTTTATCCCTGCTTCACATCACAGATTTGATGATGAAAAAAGCGTCTTTTTTAACACAATTGTTATGTTTATGAAACAGTTAGATCTTAGTTTTGATACCTTGTTCAATCTGGGTAAACAATTCATAACGCTTACGATACATTGAACGTTTTTTGCTTTGAATTTCTTCAAGTGGACGTTGCTCAACCTGTAAAGGTAATTGCCAATAGTTGTATTGGTAAACCGCTTTATTTTCTTGCCAAAATTCATCATAGTTCATATAAATTTTTTTACTGCCATGTAAACGAATTTTGGTTTGATATCGGTGTGGAATTCCGACTAATTGCAACTGCCAATGCTGAGCTAGCCATTTAAAACATTCCACCATCATAAACATTGGTCGCATACCATGTAATTGCTTGGTCAAACTTTTTACAATTTCCGCAGCCTGTTCCCCTTTTGGACCTTGAATACTCGCAATCAGCAGCCGATTTCCCTCAATAATCGCAAATGAAGCATCATAATAACGTTGTGTCGTATCATCTTGGATATTGATCGAAAATAATCCTTCATACGGATCAATAGGATTAATATTGAGATGTAAACGTAAGCCATTACCTAGATCAGCTAATGCTATCGTTTCTGAAGCAACTAATGTCGCACACTTTTCCAAACCTAATAATTTTTCCAACATTACCAAAGTATGTTGTATTTGCTTGGCACGTTGATTCGGTGAAAAACGTTTATCACAATAGTGAAATAAAATAGTATGAAAGCGGTGTTTATGTTGCTGGAACATTGGCAGCCAAACCGGGTGTTGATTCAAAAATTGAATAAAAGTATTGCCTGCTTGATAACTAATTAAACGTCGTCCGAAATAACGCAATATATGACGAATTTGCTTTAATACACGCCGTTCTTGTCCCCATGGATACATCTCACGCACAGTAGGGAAATGGCTAAATGGTTGTTGTTCTGACATATTCTTCTTCATTCTGACTTTGAGTGGCGTTATTCTATGTAACTAAATCTCAAGAGTAAATTTTCTGGTTCGATTTTTTTGCTAAATCGTAGAATTATCTTGCAAAGCAACTCCTTTTTGCATATAAAATCACTTTTATTACATAATTATTCAAAAATAGGAAGTTTTATGATTCGCAGCACTGAACTCGTGCAATGGTTCCGTCAATCAACCCCTTACGTTACTGCACACAGAGGCAAAACCTTTGTCATTATGTTAGACGGAAATACCACTGCCAGCCCTAATTTTATTAATATCATCGACGACATCAGCTTATTACATAGTTTAGGTATCAAATTAGTTATCGTTTTTGGCGCGCGTAAACAAATTAACGATGCGCTACATTTAGCCAATATTGAAGAACGTTACCACAAAAATATTCGTGTTACCGATGCAGAAACTTTAAAACTCGTCAAACAAGTCGTTGGCAGTTTACAACTTGATATTACGGCACGTTTATCCTTAAGAATGAATAATATTGCTCATGGCAGCGTACCTAATGTTGTCAGCGGGAATTTTGTTATTGCACAACCAATCGGTGTTGACGAGGGTGTGGATTATCAATTGAGTGGTAAAGTGCGTAAAATAGATAGCGAAGGGATTAAACAACAATTGGAACACAATGCAATTGTGGTGATTGGGCCGATTGGTGTTTCTGTGACTGGTGAGAATTTTAATCTTGCTTTTGAGGAATTAGCGGCACAAATTGCCATTAAATTAAAAGCGGAAAAGGTGATCGGTTTTTGTGAGCAACAGGGTATTCTCGATGAAAATCAACAAGTTATGCCAGATCTCACCTTACTTTCAGCAGAACATCATTTACAACAATTTATCGCCAATAATCTCTACCATAGTTCAGAAGCAAGATTCTTACAAACTGCATTAGAAGCTTGTCGTAATGGCGTTAAACGTGCACATTTATTAAGTTATTTAGAAGATGGCGCTCTACTACAAGAGTTATTCTCTCGCGATGGTATCGGTACACAGGTTTCGTTAGAAAGCTCTGAAATTGTCAGAATTGCAACCATTAAAGATATTCCAAATCTCCTCGCTTTAATCCAACCTTTGGAACAGCAAGGCATTTTAGTGAAACGTTCTCGTGAACAATTAGAAATGGAAATTGATCATTACACAGTGATCGATCGCGATGGCGTAATGATCGCCTGCGCTGCTTTAAACCCTTATTTTGATGAAAAAATGGCAGAAATGGCGTGTGTTGCTGTGCATCCTGATTATCGTAACTCTTCTCGTGGTGATATTTTATTAACCCATATCCAAAAACGGGCAATTGCATTAGGTATCGAAAAATTATTCGTGCTTACAACCCGTACAGTACATTGGTTCCAAGAACGAGGATTTAAAATTGCTAATGTTGAAGATTTACCAAAAGAGAAACGGGAAAAATATAATTACCAACGCCGTTCCAAAATTTTGATCCAAGATTTGCAACAGGAAAATTAACATCTTTTATTGAGTTTCAGCAAAATTTCGCTAGAATGACGCCCTTTGATTGTCGTGGTTCGCAAACCTCCCACGTTAAAAAACTAGGAACATCTTATGCAAAACAAAAAAGCGGTCGTCATTTTTTCTGGCGGTCAAGATTCTACTACCTGCTTATTACAAGCATTACAAACCTATGGTAATGGCAACGTCGAAGCCATTACATTCAAATATGGACAACGCCACAGTATCGAACTGGAAAAGGCACAATGGATTGCTAATGATCTTGGCGTAAAACAAACCATTATAGATACTTCAGTTATTACATCCATAACCCACAACGCACTGTTAGATAGTCAACAAACAATTGAACAGCAACAAGGTGAATTACCCAATACTTTTGTTGATGGTCGTAATGCGCTCTTTCTTCTCTATGCTGCTATTTATGCCAAAGGACAAGGTATTAGTGACATTATTACAGGTGTATGCGAAACCGATTTTAGCGGCTATCCAGATTGTCGAGATATTTTCATTAAATCAATGAATGTTACGCTTAATCTAGCTATGGATTACCACTTTAACCTGATCACACCATTAATGTGGCTTACTAAAAAAGAAACTTGGGCTTTGGCAGATCAATTAGGCAAACTCGATTACGTCATTCAACATACACATACTTGTTATGAAGGTGTCGAAGGTGGCTGTCATCAATGCCCTAGCTGTTTACTGCGGGAAAAAGGGCTAAAAGAATATCTTGCCAGTAAAAAACAATAACTAGGACAAAATGATGTACAAAGTTGCTAAAGAATTTAGTTTCGATATGGCGCATCTACTAGATGGTCATGATGGAAAATGTCAAAACTTGCATGGTCATACCTATAAATTACAAGTTATTGTTACTGGCGATACTTACCAAGAAGGAGCAAAAAAAGGTATGGTGATTGATTTTACTGATTTAAAACAAGCAGTAAATGAAATCATTTTACAGCCTATGGATCATGCTTTTATTTATGATCAAACAAGTGAGCGCGAATGCAAAATAGCTGCATTGCTTACTGAACTTAATTCAAAAACTTTTGCTTTACCTTATCGAACTACAGCAGAAAATCTTGCTCGATTTATGTTTGCACGTTTAACTCAATACACAGCATTAAAGATTACTTGTATTCGGTTATGGGAAACGCCAACTTCTTTTGCTGAATATGAGGCAGACTAATGCAAACACCTTATCAAATTGTTGAGATATTTGAGAGCTTGCAAGGTGAAGGGTTTAATACCGGTATGCCCGCAATTTTTATTCGTTTTGGAAAATGTAATTTGGCTTGTCCTTGGTGCGATACAGATTACCACCATTTCCAAACCATGACACTCCAGCAAATTGCTGAACGTGTTGCAACATATACGGCGAAAAATATTATTATTACCGGTGGCGAACCAACTATACAGCCACATCTACGCAAATTATTAAACTATTTAAAACAACAGGGGTATTTTCTCGCGATTGAAACGAATGGGTTAAAACCGATACCAAGCGAAATTGATTACATTGCAACTAGTCCAAAACGTTTATACCAAGACAAATATTGGCAACGCAGTATTGATTTTGCTGATGAAGTGAGAATTGTGAATGACTGTGATGACATTTTGCAGTTCTGCGAAAAAATAGCCACAAAAATTCATGCAAAACATTATTACTTATCACCTTGTGAACAAAATGGTGAGATGAATATTCTTGATACTATTCGCACAATAGGAATCTTAAACCAACATAGCAAAACTATTAAATGGCAGCTCAGCTTACAAACACATAAACTAGTTGGTATCGAATAAATAAAAAAACAAGCAATCGTTTGCGTGAAACTTAAGATGAAACGGAGTATAATTCGCATCGGTTTTCTTTTTAATACAGGTATCGTTATGCAAACTATTAGCCTAAAAAAAATTTATTCTGGTAAAGTACGTGATCTTTATGAAATTGATGATAAAAGAATGTTAATGGTCGCTTCTGATCGCCTTTCGGCATTCGATGTCATTCTTGATGATCCTATCCCTCGTAAAGGAGAGATCCTCACCCAAATTTCCAATTTCTGGTTTAAAAAATTAGCACATATTATGCCAAATCACTTTACTGGCGATACTGTGTATGACGTATTACCAGAGGCTGAAGCAAAAGCAATTGAAAAACGTGCTGTTGTCTGTAAACGTTTAACACCAATTAAAATTGAATCTATCGTGCGCGGTTATTTGACTGGTAGTGGCTTAAAAGATTATCAACAAACAGGATCTGTGTGCGGTATTGAATTACCAAAAGGTTTAGTTGATGCCAGCAAATTACCTGAACCGATTTTCACACCATCAAGCAAAGAAGAAATTGGTAATCACGATATTAATATCAGCTATGCTGAATGTGAAAAATTAATCGGCGCTGAATTAGCGGCACAAGTCAAACAAAAAGCAATTGAGCTTTATACAACAGCAGCAGAATACGCTTTGAGTAAAGGTATTATTATCTGTGATACTAAATTCGAATTTGGTTTAGATGAAAATGGAACCTTAACATTAATGGATGAAGTCTTAACCCCTGACTCAAGCCGTTTCTGGTCAATTGATACTTATAAAGAAGGCACAAATCCACCTTCATTCGATAAACAATTTATTCGTAACTGGTTAGAAAACAGTGGCTGGAATAAACAACCACCAGCACCAAGAGTACCACAAGAGATTATTGAACAAACTGTGGCTAAATATCAGGAAGCGTTTGATTTATTAACAAAATAATTATGCATTGAAAAAAGGAAATGCTTTTTAAACAAAGTTTAAAAAGCATTTTTTATATCTACTTCTTCTTCGGGCGGAAACTATCCACTACTGATTTATGGGTATCAATATAGATCCCACTAAGCAGTTCTAGACAATAAGGTACAGCAGCAAAAATCCCTTTCACAATCACTTTACCATTTTCATCTTTTAATCCTTCTAGGGTTTCTTTAATCGCTTTTGGCTGTCCCGGTAAATTTAAAATCAAACTCTCTTTTCTAATTACACCGACTTGACGTGATAGAATCGCTGTTGGCACAAATTGCAAACTAATTTGGCGCATTTGCTCACCAAATCCCGGCATTTCCCGATCGGCGACAGCTAATGTTGCATCTGGTGTAACATCGCGTTTTGCCGGCCCTGTTCCGCCAGTAGTAAGCACTAGATGACAACCACATTCATCAACTAACTCTTTTAAGGTTTGTTCAATCAAAGGTTGTTCATCAGGAATTAATCTTGTTTCTACTAAAAATGGTTCAATCAATGCTTGTTCTAACCATTCTTGTAACGAAGGTAATCCTTTATCTTGATAGATTCCTTGTGAAGCACGATCTGAAATTGATACTAATCCGACTTTAAGTTGTGTCATTTTTTCCTATCCTTTTATTGCAAACCATTTATCACCAAAGAAAAAGACAATTAACCCCGCCATCACAATCAACATTCCGCCAACTTTCCAGAGGGTAATTTCTCGTACAGGCATATAAATCAAACCAAAATGGTCAATTAACATTGCTGCCAATAATTGTCCAATAATGATAAAAAATAACATATTGGTAATACCGACCTTTGGCGCTAAAAAAATAGTCGTGAAAACAACTAATGCCCCTAAAGGCCCGCCAATAAATTTCCAAAATGGCTGGCTAGCCAAATTTTGCAAACCTTCCCATAAATTGGTTTTTACTAAACAAACAATAAAAAGCGCTAATGTTCCGGTAGCAAATGAAATTAAAGCGGCAATCAGCGGTTGTCCAGCAACCACTTTACTAAGCTGACTATTAATAGCGGCTTGCGAAGCTAAACCAACACCCGCTACTAATGCAATCACAACATAAATAATACCCACTAAATTGCATCCTCGTTTTCTTCACCAGTACGGATACGAATCACGCGTTCTACGTCATAAACAAAGATCTTACCGTCGCCAATTTTTCCTGATTGCGCGGTATCAATAATCGCATCGACACATTGCTCAACTTGTTCATCTGCAACAATAATTTCCAATTTTACTTTCGGTAGAAAATCCACCATATATTCTGCACCACGATATAGCTCTGTATGCCCTTTTTGACGCCCAAATCCTTTCACTTCGCTTACCGTCATTCCAGTAATACCAATATCAGATAAAGCTTCACGCACATCATCTAATTTAAATGGTTTAATAATGGCTTCAATCTTTTTCATACATGCCTCCTATGGCAAAAGTTATGCTAATTCTAACAATCCCAAAACTTCATAATGTGAAGTATGTGGGAACATATCGAATAATTGTAATTTAGTTAAGCGATACGAACTAAGATGATATAAATCTCGCCGCATACTCTCTACATTACAACTGGAATACAATAAAAAACATGGCTGTAACTGATTGAGATAATCTGCTAAAGACTGCCCAATGCCACGTCTGGGTGGATTTACAATCACTAAATCCGGTTTAACACCTTGTGATGCTTGATATTGACTCGCATCTAAATCTTGAAAACGCACATTAGTTAAACCAATATGCTCTGCGGCTAATTTTGCCGCCTGAATTGCAGAAGCTGAAATCTCAATACCGACTAAACTTACATCAGCAGCCAATTGCTGTCTTGCTGCTGCACAATGTAAACCAAAACCGCCCACACCACAAAACAAATCCCAAATATGTTGAATCGGTAATGCTTGCGTCCATTGTTGCGCCGTACGGTAAAGTGCAGCAGCTACTTGCGGATTAGTCTGGAAAAAGCCTTGCGGACGAATAAACAAAGTAATCTGATTGAATTGCTCTGCTAGCATTTGTTGTTCAGTTAAATAGATCTCTTTTTCACCTTCTAAAATAGCAGCTGGTTGCGGCTGAATATTGGCGCTAACTACAACAATTTGCGGTAATTTTTGTAGTAATGCAGGCAATTCTCGTTGTATCAATGGCAATTTCACTTCGCTACGCAAGACAAAACGCAACATATATTGTTGATTAAATTGGCTTTTCGTCAACAAAATATATTTTAGCTCTCCTTTACGTTTGGCGATGTTATATGGCACTAAACCTGCTCTAGCAACAAAATCTTTTAACTGCATAAAGATCGGTTGGAAATCGTCAGGATATAACGGGCAATCCGTTAAATCTACCGCACTTGTACTATCTTGCGGATCAGGCAAAATCCCCAAAATTGGTCGTTCCACCATTCCACTCACTACCATTTTGGCACGATTACGCATTGCTTGATGAGCCGATTCATACGCAGGAAAACACACCGTAGTTGGTTGAATAAAATCCACTAACTGTTGCTGTAAATGCTGCTGTTTTTGAGCTATTTGCGAAACATAATCTTGTTCAAGCCAACTACAAGATTGACACTGCTTCTGCGCAAAATGTGGGCAATACATTTATCCCTTCACCTCTAACCACTTTTGCTGCAAATTCGTCAAAGAGTGATGCGCATTTACCCATCTACTGGTTGCTTGAAGTTCTGATAGCGAAAAATGTTGTCGTTTTGCTAACTGCAAATAGGCTGTTTTTTCTTGTTCTGTTGGTTGATAAACTAAATTATCCAACACTTCTATCACACCAGCTCGTTCATTACAGAGCAACAAAATATCACAACCAGCTGCTAATGCTTGACGGCTACGCTCAACAAAACTTCCCATTACACCAGCACCTTTCATCCCAAGATCATCTGAAAAGATAATACCTTTAAAACCTAATTGTTCTCGTAAAATTTGTTTCAACCAATACGCTGAACCACTCGCTGGTCGCTCATCGGCTTGTGTATAAATCACGTGTGCCGGCATAATCGCTTTTAATTTATTACGATCAATTAACTGCTGAAACGGTTGTAGATCTTGTTGGAAAATTTGGTTTATTGGACGTTCATCTTTTGGTGTTTCTAAATGAGAATCAGCGACTACATGGCCATGTCCCGGAAAATGTTTCCCTGTTGTCGCCATTCCAGCTTGTAGCATACCATCACAAAATGCTTCTGCTAACGGTAATACTTGCTGCCAATCTTGATGAAAACTACGATCACCAATTGCCTTACATTGATGTCCAACATCTAAAACAGGCGCAAAACTCAAGTCAATATCCATTGCCATCATTTCTGCCGCCATTAACCACGCACTCTCTTTAGCCCAATATTGCTGTTCTTCCACTGTTGGCAATAATCGTGCAAAAGCCTGCATCGCTGGTAATTGCGTAAAACCTTGACGGAAGCGTTGAACCCGTCCACCTTCTTGATCAACGGTAATCAATAATGGATGCTTAACTTTTTGGCGAATATTTTTGATTAATTCTCGTAACTGCGGAATATCAACAAAATTACGCGTAAATAGGATTACACCAGCAACGAGAGGATGATTTAAGATCTCTACTTCTTCTTGTTCTAAAACCGTACCTTGTAAATCAACAATTAACTTTGCCATCGTTTTTACCTCTTAATACGCTTTGAAATAGACTCGATAATTCACACTCTGATCGGTCGGTTTTGACAAAGGAATATTCACCTGTTGTTTAGCTGGCAAAATTAAGTGCTGCCACAATTCATCCTGCTGCCAATTAGTACGTTGCGTAACGCCATTACGATCGTACCAAGTCAGTAAATAAGCGGTTTTAATACTGTTATTAGTCAGATTTTTCACTGCAATTTGTTTATCGGCAGGGGTGATAGCTATTGCATTAGCAATATTAGATTCAATATTCACAATTGGCGCTGATTGATATAAAGGTGAAATATTTTTTGATGAACAAGCACTCAATCCTACTACTAAACAACATAAATAAATTAGCTTACGCATTGTCTGCTCCGTTACGCATTTTGAATTGAAAATGAAATTACATCTTCAATATTGTCTGTTGATAACGCAATCATTAATAAACGATCGACCCCTAATGCCACACCAGAACAAGATGGTAAACCTGATTTCAATGCAGCTAAGAAACGCGTATCCATTTGTTGTGGCGGTAAGTGCAATTTCTCACGTAATAAATTATCTTGCTCAAAACGATGTAATTGCTCATTTGCATCTGTTAATTCATGGAAGCCATTTGCTAATTCCAATCCTTTGTAATAAAACTCGAAACGCTCTGCCACACGATGATCTTCAGAACTAATTTGTGCTAATGCCGCTTGTGCCGCCGGGAAATGATACACTGCAACAGGATGTTCTTGCCCAATATTCTTCTCGACAACTTCACTAAATAGATATTGCAACAAAGTATCACGCCCTTCCATATCTGCATTAACCAGCCCTTGCTGTTTCGCTTTCTCCACTAATTCCGCTTTCGTTGCCGATAAAGGATCTAACCCAACATATTCTTGGAATACAAACTGGTAGCTGAGAGATTCTGTTGGTGGGCAATCCAAAATTTGTTGCAGTAAATCATCAACCTCATTGATCAAACGGTACATATCAAAAAATGGGCGATACCATTCCAACATCGTAAATTCTGGATTATGGCGCTTTCCGGCTTCCTCATTTCTAAATACTTTGCAGATTTGGAAAATAGGGCCGCTTCCTTCCGCCAACAAACGTTTCATATGATATTCTGGGCTGGTAATTAGATGTAATGTTTGTGGGTTTGGACCAAATGGCGGAGTAAACTCTGTTTGGAAAGTTGCAAGATGTACATCAGTCACTGAAAAAGCACTTAAAATCGGTGTTTCCACCTCTAACAAACCTCGATCGACAAAAAATTGTCGAATATCGCTAATAATTTTCGCTCTTTTAAGTAAATTTTGAATTGAAGAGGTTGATTTCCAATTTTCACTTGGTACTACAGCTGACATAGTTGATCCTTTGTTGGCAATAACAAACGCTTTATTTTAATGGGTTCATCGCTAAATAACAATTTAGCATTCACGATTAGACAGTTTCAGATAAAGCAAACAGTTCAAGGCTATTTTGCCAAATTTGTGCTTCAATCTGTGCTGCACTTTCGGTTCTAAGTGCAACTAAACTTTGAAAAATTAAAGGTAAATGCGCTGGATGATTAGGTTGCCCCTGCCAACCAAATACTGGCATATCTGGGCTATCTGTTTCTAATAACAATGCTGAAAGTGGTAATTTAGCGATTGCTTGACGAGTTTTATTGGCTCTTTCGTAGGTAATGGTACCGCCTACCCCAATTTTATAGCCAAGATCGACAAAGCGTTTTGCCTGCTCATAACTTCCAGCAAAGCCATGCACAACTCCTCTCTGTGCTAAATCTGCTTTTTTCAAAAAGGTATAAAGCTGATCATGACTACGGCGAGAATGCAAATTAACTGGCAGTTGATATTGCTTCGACAAAGCTAACTGCGCTTCCAAAAAATAACACTGTTTTTGCCATAACTCATCAGTTGTGATCTCTTTTGGATAGCGATCTAAACCAATTTCCGCAACCGCAATACACTTACCATCTCGTTTTGCTAAAGACTGTTCCAGTAGGAGCAAATCATCTTCGTGATGTCGCGCAATAAACAGTGGGTGTAAGCCTAAACCATAATAAACATTTGTTTGATTTGATACCCATTGTGGCATTGTTAAGATATTTTGCCGATCAATTGCCACCACCAACAGCTTGGTCACTTGTTGCGATTGAGCGCTCGCCACAATCTGTGCTAACGATTGCTGCAAATCCATGGCTAAATAATCAAGGTGGGTATGAGTATCAAAAAACATTGTTCAGAATAACTTAATGAAAATAACCTAATAGCATCGCAACCAGAAAACAGATCAATGCGAGTGGCAAAAATTTATTTTGTGGTCTTTGACGTTTAAACGCCTTCGCTGCAAAAATAATATATAACACTAATGCTACGATTTTGATTAACAGCCAATCAACTAAACTAAAGTTGAATACTATTAAGAACGTTAAACCTGTCACTAATAAAATGGTATCTGCAATATGCGGCAAGATACGCAGTATCTTATATTGACGCCAATCTTTACCTTGCCATTGCAACGCTCCACGAAGGATAAACAGAATTAAACTTGCCCATGCAGAAAAAAGATGAAAATAAAGTACAGTTGTCATATTACAAAAAAATAGCCGTCTAAAAACAGACGGCTATTGTGCATAATCAATATTTCAAAATCAATAATTAAGCTGGGGTAGTTTCTGAATCAGGATCACCATCAGCAATTGGTTTTAACATTGTGAAGAAACACACTGTTGCAACTGCGGTTAAACCAACACCAACCCATACCGCTGTATCGTATGCTAAACCGAAACCGATCTTCGCATAAGCGAGGAATGTTGCAGAAACCATTGTCATAAAGATAGCTGGGATTGTACAAATCCAGTGGAATTTATGATAACGATAAAGATATGCTGCAGCAGTCCATAACATTACCATTGCGGTAGTTTGGTTTGCCCAACCGAAATAACGCCATAATACTTGGAAATCTAATTTAGTAATAATGAAACCAGCAATAAATAAAGGTACTGCAATTAATAAACGTTTTACTAAGCTACGTTGTTCAATATTGAAGAATTCAGCAATGATTAAACGTGCTGCGCGGAATGAAGTATCCCCTGAAGTAATTGGTAATACAACTACACCCAACACTGCTAAGATACCACCAAAGTAACCTAACATTTGTGTAGCTGAATCATAAACTACTTTTGATGGTGTACCCATATTGATTGCTTCATTCATTTCTGCTGGATTGTTATAGAAAGTTAAACCAACCATACACCAAATTAAAGCGATAATACCTTCACCAATCATCGCACCATAGAATACGAAACGACCTTCTTTTTCATTTTCCATACAACGTGCCATCAATGGAGATTGAGTTGCATGGAAGCCTGATACAGCACCACACGCAATGGTCACGAAAATTAATGGCCAAATTGGTAAGCCAGTCGGATGTAGATTTTCAAAGAATTTAGAGAAACTCATATCGCCAACAGTATGGAACAACGCTTTATCTTCAAAGAGTAAAGCAAAGAACATACCGAAAGACATAAATAGTAATAACGCACCAAATAATGGATAGATACGACCAATAATTTTATCAATTGGCACTAAGGTTGCGATAATGTAATAGACGAAAATAATGGTTGTCCAAGCAACAAGAGTATTACCACGATCTAAGCTCATTGATTCGCCAAGATTATCCATTGTAAGGTTGGTGAGAAGTCCTGCTGGAGAGATAACGAATACCACCCCTACAAGTACTAATAACACTAATGCAAGCGCATTCATAAAATGTTTAACTGGCGCACCAAGATATTTACCAGTTAAATTTGGTACTGATGCACCGCCATTACGCACGCTTAACATTCCGCTGAAGTAGTCATGTACTGCACCAGCGAATACACAACCAATTACAATCCATAACATTGCAACTGGTCCATATAATGCACCTAAAATAGGTCCGAAAATTGGACCTGTTCCAGCAATATTTAATAGCTGAATTAACCAAATTTTTCCTTTAGACATTGGTACATAGTCAACACCATCATTTTGTAAATGTGCTGGCGTTTCACGTTTCGGATTGATTTTAAATACTTTTTCTACGATAGAACCATAGATAAAGTAGCCTGCTAGCAAGAACGCCACAGAGAAGAGGAACCACACCATAATTTTTACCTCAAAAAGTTATTTAGAGCGGCGAGATTGTAACAAAAGAAAAAATTAGATGTTAAAGATTTATTTAAAGATGTGATTAATATCACATCTCCTGATTGATAAGTGCTGAAAAGTTAGCAAGGAAAAATAAGCGTATGAATACTTTTTAATCAAAAGTGTTCTTTATAAAGAAAATCGATAAATAATTTGATTCGCTGAACCTCGCCAAACTAAGGAAGGATCGGCTTGTTCCTGAATAAACTTGCCATCAATTAATACGTCTATATAAGCTAACATCTCTTTTTGCTGCTGATTTAATTCAGCTAACTGATAGCCAGTCCAACACCAAATATCTTTACCTTGGCATTCCGTTTTAACTCGTTTCACTAATGGTAATAAACGTTCTACATTACGTGGATGCAGAGGATCACCGCCAGATAATGACAGACCTTGTCGCCGAATTCGTGTATCTTGTAAATCACGAATAATCTGATCTTCCATCGCTTGGTCAAAAAATACACCAGCATCAAAAGACCAGCTTTTTTGGTTATAACAGCCACGACATTGGTGAGTACAACCCGCCACAAAGAGGGTACAACGTGTACCCTCACCATTTACCACATCAACAGGATAATATTGTAGATAATTCATCATTTTGCCCTATAAATGTTTCACTCTACGTTTTACTTCTTCCTGTTTTCCTGGATTAAACGGACGTGCATCAGGGCTACCTAAATAGCCACAAACACGACGTGTTACTGACACTTTAGTACTATCATGATTACCGCATTTCGGACAAACAAACCCTTTACTCGTGCAATCAAATTCGCCGGTAAAGCCACATTCATAACATTCATCTATTGGTGTATTAGTTCCATAATATGGCACTCGGTCATAACTATAATCCCAAACATCTTCTAACGCTTTGAGATTGTGTTGCAAATTCGGATATTCACCATAACAAATAAAACCACCACTCGCTAATGGTGGATAAGCCATTTCAAAATCAATTTTGTCATAAGGATTGACTTTCTTTTCCACATCTAAATGGAAACTGTTAGTGTAATAGCCTTTATCTGTAACACCCTCAATAATACCGAATTGCTTGCTATCCAAACGACAAAAACGATCACACAAACTTTCGCTTGGTGTTGAATATAAGCTAAACGCATAACCTGTTTCTGCTTGCCATTTTTTCATGGTTTCACTGAGATAGCGAACAATCGCAATACCTTTTTCACGCAACAAGTCGCTATCAAAAATATGTCCTTGTGCATATAACGCATTTATTGTTTCATGAATTCCGATATAACCTAAAGAGATCGATGCTCGCCCATGTTTAAAGATTTCAGCAATACTATCATCAGCTTGTAATCTTACGCCACAAGCTCCTTCCATATAAAGAATCGGCGCAACTCGTGCTTTTGTTTGTTCCAAACGAGCAATTCGTGTTAATAACGCTGTTTTGGCAATCGCTAACCGTTGTTCCAGAATTTGATAAAAACGTGCTTCATTATGCTCTGCTTCTA
The DNA here is from genome assembly GCF_001678495.1 of Gallibacterium salpingitidis. GTDB lineage: Bacteria > Pseudomonadota > Gammaproteobacteria > Enterobacterales > Pasteurellaceae > Gallibacterium > Gallibacterium salpingitidis. Next base: position 23,980 of record NZ_JTJL01000005.1, on the reverse strand, counting down.
ACGCAATTCTTGGTAAATTAACGCTGACAACACCTAAATTATTGCGTCCTGCATGAATCTCTTTACCATTTTCAACATAACGACCTAAAAAGCTGCGACATCCCATTGGTGCCTTAAATGAACCTGTTACTTTTACTACTTGATCATAGTTTAAAATGTCAGGATACATACGCTTAGAAGAACACTCTAAGGCTAGCTGTTTAATATCATAATTAGGATCTTGTGGTTGTTGATTCAGACCCCGTTTAATCGTAAATACTAATTTTGGAAACACTGCAGTTTTGTGATTTTTGCCTAAACCACGAATTCGGTTTTGCAAAATAGAACGTTGAATTAACTTCGCTTGCCAACTAGTACCTAAGCCAAAACCAAACGTAACAAATGGCGTTTGTCCATTCGCTGTATGCAGTGTATTGACTTCATACTCCAAGGATTGAAAAGCATCAAAGCACTCTTTCTCAATTAAGGCTTTTGCATAAGCTTCAGCAGCAGGAATTTGCCAAGTTTTCGCATTAGCTAAATGTTTTTGATAACTTTTTTCCACATATGGTGCTAATACTTCATCGAGTCGATCAATGGTAGTCCCACCATAAATATGGCTAGCTACTTGCGCAATAATTTGCGCAGTCACTGCAGTTGCCGTAGTAATAGATTTTGGTGGTTCAATTTCAGCATTTCCCATTTTGAAACCTTGTGTCAACATACCTTCAAGATCCACTAACATACAGTTAAACATCGGGAAAAACGGCGCATAATCAAGATCATGATAATGAATTTCGCCTCGTTCGTGCGCCTGCACTACTTCTGGCGGTAGAATATAACTTTTCGCATAATGACGTGCCACAATACCTGCCAATAGATCGCGTTGTGTAGGAATCACTTTCGCATCTTTATTCGCATTTTCGTTAATCAATAACACATTATTTTGTTCGATTAGCCCTTCAATTTCTTGCGTTAAACGGCTTCTTTTTTCACGTTCTTTATCACGATCATGACGATATTCAATATAAGCACGAGCAACTTGTGGGTACTGCCCTTGCATTAAATGATCTTCGACCACTTGCTGAATATAAGCAATATCAACTTGTTGCTTAAAACTACTAACAATGGCTAAGCTAATGGTTTGGCTTAATTGTTCAAAATATTCATCATCATGAATACCTACTGCCTGCGCAGCTTTCTTCATTGCGTTAGTAATAAATTGCGCATTAAAGCTTGCTTGAGAACCATCTCTTTTAATTACTGTTAATAGTGCAGTGGCATTCGGATAAGTCATTTCTTGTGGTTGGGAGTGGGGGATTTGAGCAAACATTTTCATCTCCTTGTAAAAATCGGAGATACTATATATTGATATTTTAAATAATTCAACACACAATATATTGTGTTTTGTTACTAATAATTGAGAATAGTTATCAGACTGTAACAGCCATTTTTCATAACGCTAAAATATAGCTTTAATTATGTGGACTTAGCTAAAATTAACAAATTTAACAATTTTGGCTGTATGAAAAAAATTTTTTGGCTAAAGACATTACTCTTTTGAGATAGGGGTTATTTTTGGATAAATATTGATCAATATCCAAATCATAGACATAAAAAAGGTTGGACATTAACGTTCCAACCTTTCATCAGATACTTAAAAAATTAGCAATTATTTTTTAATTACTAATACAACAGATTCTCCAGCGACAGTTTCACCAACTTTTTTCTCCATATGAGAAATTTCATCCATATTAGAAATCACGATTGGTGTTAATACTGATTTCGCTTTCGCTTCTAATAAGTCTAAATCGATTTCAATTACAGTATCGCCACGTTTTACAGTTTGACCTTCTTGTGCAATACGGGTAAAACCTTCACCTTTAAGTTCTACGGTATCAATACCGAAGTGAACGAAAAGTTCGATACCTTCTTTTGATTCCATTGAAAAGGCATGGTTAGTTTCAAAAATTTTACCAATAACCCCATCTACCGGAGCGACAATTTTGTTGCCTTTTGGACGAATCGCAACGCCATCACCTACGATTTTTTCAGAGAAAACAACATCAGGAACATCTTCAATGTTGACAATTTCACCTGTTAATGGCGCATAAATTTCTACTTCGACAGCTTTATTGTCTTTTGAACCGAATAATTTATCGAATAAACCCATTTTTTTCTCCTTATCAGAAACATTTTTAATCTCAGATCTGTACGTAATATTAGCTGAAATTTTTACATTTGTATCTAGTTTAGTGCTTTTTCAGCTAAAAAATTCCCGATCAATTGATCAATATCTGCTGCTGTCGGTTGTAATAAAACCTCTTTTGCCAGATCTTGGGCATCTTGATAATTCACATTACGGATTAATTTCTTAATCTTCGGTACCGAAATCGAACCCATACTGAATTCATCTAACCCCATACCTAACAAGAGAATCGTTGCTTTTTCATCTCCTGCTAACTCACCACACATTCCTGTCCATTTACCTTCAGCGTGAGAAGCATCAATTACTTGTTTAATTAAAGACAATACTGATGGTGTTAATGGATTATATAAATGTGAAATTAACTCATTACCACGATCCACCGCTAAGGTATATTGTGTTAAATCGTTAGTTCCGATACTAAAGAAATCTACTTCTTTCGCTAAGAATTTCGCATTGACCGCTGCTGATGGCGTTTCCACCATTACCCCAACTTGGATATTTTCATCAAATGCTTTACCTTCTTCACGAAGTTGTTGTTTTAATGTTTCTAATACTGCTTTCAGTTCACGAATTTCTTCAACGGAGATGATCATCGGGAACATTACAGCTAATTTACCAAATGCAGAAGCACGTAATACCGCACGTAATTGTGCATTTAAAATTTCACGACGATCTAAGGCAATACGAATCGCACGCCAACCTAAGAATGGATTCATCTCTTTTGGTAAGTTCATATATGGCAAATCTTTATCGCCACCGATGTCCATAGTACGCAAAATTACCAAACGATTATTCATTGCTTCAACAACTGCTTTATACGCTTGGAATTGCTCTTCTTCTGTTGGTAATTGGTCACGATCCATGAATAAAAATTCAGTACGATATAAACCAACGCCTTCCGCACCATTACGCTCTGCACCATCAATATCACGAATGGTACCAATATTAGCGCAAACATCTACACGACGACCATCTAAGGTAACAGCTGGAAGATCTTTTAATTTGATTAATTCTGCTTTTTCTTCTTTGTATTGTTGTTCTAATACTCTTAAACGAGCAATCTCTTCCTGAGTTGGATTAACATAAATTGCATTATTCAACGCATCAAGAACAAGATAATCGCCTGTTTTAACTTTTTCAGTAACATTATTTGTTCCGACAATCGCTGGCAACTCAAGAGAACGTGCCATAATTGAAGTGTGTGAAGTACGTCCACCAATATCAGTAATAAAACCAAGCACTTTATCTAAGTTTAATTGTGCAGTTTCTGATGGAGTTAAATCATAAGCGACTAAAATAGACTCTTCAGAAATTTCTCCTAAATCAATGATGTGCATACCTAAAATATTTTTTAACAAGCGATTTCCAATATCACGAATATCTCCGGCACGTTCTTTGAGATACTCATCATCAATATCAGAAAGCATTGCAACTTGTTGGTCGATTACCACTGAAGCAGCGACATCTGCAGTTACATGATGTTCTTTTAAATAAGCAATGATTTCTTCTTCAAGCTCTTCATCTTCAAGAATCATTAAATGACCTTCGAAGATAGCTTCTTTTTCTTCACCCAATGTCTGACGAGCTTTTTCTTTAATCGCAGTTAATTGCGCCGATGCAGCTTCTCTACCTTGATAAAAGCGTGCAATCTCACTCTCAACTTCATCATCAGAAATCTTACGTTTATTAAGAACAATTGGTTCTTCTTTCAACACTAAGGCCTTGCCAAAAACAATACCTGGGGAAGCTAAAATACCTGAAATCATAATATAACCTTCTTTAAAATCACTAAATTAACACAGATGCCGACTTCGTACGGACGACTTATTCTAAAGTTGGGATTAATGCAACAAGGTGATCTACTGCTGCTTTTTCATCTTCACCTTCTGCAGAAATAGTGATTGTTGTTCCTTGAGTTAACCCTAAAGTTTGTAATTTGAACAAACTTTTTGCACTCGCACTTTTACCACCAGAAGTCACAGTGATATCAGATGAAAAGCCTTTCGCTTCTTTTACAAATTGAGCTGCTGGACGAGTGTGTAAACCATTTGGTGCGGTGATGGTAATTTCTTGAGAATACATTTTTCTCTCCTTAAATCTCATGGATAGGTTAGGATCATAAAAAATCTGCACTTACATTTCTGTCATTTAACTAACCAAGAACGTAAATGCAGCATAACAAATTTTTAATATTTATTTTATTCTATAAAATAAATGTCATCGCTAGTATCGACATTCTCTCTCAATAATCAAGCACAATTCCTCAAAAATTTGCGTTACCGCACAAAAATAATCGTTTTTTGGTATTCAAGAGATAATAAATGCTTACTTTTTAAGCGATCAATTTGTTCTAACAGTCGTATTATTTTAGTTTTGTACTACTAAAATGACGTTGCGATTTTGTTTCATTTTTACTACTTAACAAGCGATGATAATTCTCAAAGCGGATGGGATTTATTTCTCCTGACTCTACCGCTTCACGAATCGAGCAACCAGGATCTTGTAAATGCTTGCAATCTTTAAATTTGCAGGTACCCAAATAAGGTAAAAATTCCCGATAACCGCGCGTAATATCTTCATTTTCCAGATGCCACAACCCAAACTCACGAATCCCCGGTGAATCAATTAAATTTCCACCTTGTGGTAAATGGTATAAGGTCGATGCAGTGGTAGTATGTTGTCCTAAGCCAGATGTTTCGCTAATTTCACCGATTTGCGTTTCTACTTCAGGCAAAATGGTATTCACTAGACTTGATTTCCCTACTCCTGATTGTCCGACAAAAATTGAGTTTCCTTGTGCTAATAAGGAAGTTAATTCAGCAATGCCTTCTCCTGTCAAAGTCGATAGCATCAAGGTGCGATAACCAATCTGTTGATAGATAGCTAAGGTTGCCTCTAATTCGGTACGTTCTGCTGCAGTTAATAGATCTATTTTGTTAATTACAATGAGCGGTTCAATTTGTGCTTTTTCACAGATTACCAAATAGCGATCGATAATGTTGAGAGAAAGTTTTGGTGCAATCGCAGAAACAATCACAATTTGGTCAATATTGGCGGCAATAACTTTTAAACCATCATAGTAATCTGGACGGCTTAATTCACTAGTTCTAGGATGCTTCGCTTCAACCACCCCACTAATGCCCTGCATTTCAGCTAACCCTTGTCGCCAAATAACACGATCGCCAACTACTATATCACTCAATGTACGTCTTAAATTACAGCGAAATTTTTCCCCATTCGTCGTTTCCACATCGACATGTTGAGAATATCGTGTCACAACAACCCCTTCTTGAGCTGCCCCTAACATATCCTCTTGCCAAGCTGGTTCTTGTTTTAATTTTTGCTGATGTTTTTTTAAATTTTTATGCTGATTGGACGTGATGCGCCTTTGTTGATTATGGGTTAACTTACGTTTACTCAAATCTACTCCTTATCGTTTCTGAAAATATGGCGTAAAATGCCATACAAATGAATCAATAGGATACCTGATATTATGCAATTAGATAAACAAAATCTCATTTGGATTGACTTAGAAATGACAGGTCTTGATCCCAATACAGACCGAATTATTGAAATCGCCACTATTGTTACCGATAAAAATCTCAATATTTTAGCGGAAGGTCCAGTACTCGCGATCCATCAAGATGAGGCTATTTTGGCGGGAATGAATGAATGGTGCCAAAAAACACACAGTGCTAATGGCTTAATCGAACGTGTTCGCCAAAGTCGCTTTATCGAACGTGCAGCTGAATTACAAACCATTGATTTTCTAAAAAAATGGGTGCCAAAAGGCGCTTCCCCAATTTGTGGTAATAGTGTGGCACAAGATAAACGTTTCTTATTCAATTATATGCCTGAATTAGCCGATTACTTCCACTACCGTTACCTTGATGTCAGCACATTAAAAGAGTTAGCAGTACGTTGGAAACCAGAAATATTGGATGGCTTTCAAAAGAAAAATTCTCACCTTGCCTTAGATGATATTCGCGAGTCGATTGCCGAATTAGCTTATTATCGTCAGCATTTAATGAAGTTAGATGAATCGGATGCTTGATAAAACAGCAACTTTTCTATTCTAATGGTTGCACAACACTATTTTTTTCGTATAATGCTCTACCGTTAAGCGGGAATAGCTCAGTTGGTAGAGCACAACCTTGCCAAGGTTGGGGTCGCGAGTTCGAGCCTCGTTTCCCGCTCCAATTTTACTCACCCTTAATGCGGGAATAGCTCAGTTGGTAGAGCACGACCTTGCCAAGGTCGGGGTCGCGAGTTCGAGCCTCGTTTCCCGCTCCAGATTATCTTAATTATCATTAATTTAGTAATTCCAAACCTAAGCCTTCTGATTTTGCTTTTTTAACAATTGCATCAGCTACAACAACATCCAAAACGGCAGATCCTACCGATTTGAACAATGTTATTTGTTGATCACTATCGCGTCCTTTGATCTCACCATTAATCAACTGCCCTAATTCACCATCATAATCTTGCAAATTAACCAGTCCATTTTGTAATGGTGTAATAAAATCACCCGCTTCATGTAACACACCATCCATCGTATCAAACAAAATAATATCTGCTTGTTGAATCAACTCGGTTGGAATTTCACACATTTCCGGCGTAAAAGAACCAATGCCATTGATATGCGCTCCTACTTTTACCCATTCAGCCTGAAATGTTGGCGTCTTAGCTGTAGTCACAGTAGTAATAATATCTGCATCAGTAACGCAAGCTTCACTGGTTTTTACTGGTATAAGTTCACAATCATAATGATGCTGCATTTCAGAACAAAATCTTTTCGCATGTTGAAAATGTAGCGAATACACTCGCACCTCTTTAAGTGAGCGAGCGGTAAGCATTGCTTCCAGTTGTGCTTCCGCTTGACCTCCGGTACCTATTAACGCTCCAATCTTGGCATCTTTTCTGGCTAATAAATCAGTCGCTGCACCCTGTACTGCTCCAGTGCGTAGCTGTGTAAAATAAGTACCATCTAAACAAGCGGTAACAATCCCCGTTACCGGATCTAATACTAACATTAAGGCAAATATACTCGGCAAATTACGCTTAATATTCTTAGGATAAACAGAAGCAATCTTAATACCTAATGCACTATGATCACCTTTAACATAAGCTGGCATATATAAACTTTGCCCTTCATATTGGGCAATATCGAGATTTGTACGTAAAGGCACTTCTGCCATTCCATTAGAATAGGCAGATAGTGCTTTTTTACTTGCTTCAATAGCCTCTCGCATTGAAAAGCTTTGTTTAATATCATTTTTTCTTAGATATAACATACAGTTTCCTCAATTTTTACCTTATATAAATTAAGGAATGATTTTCAAAAATTGTCCTGCATGATACAAAGTTAAACCGGCTTCTGTTGCCCAAGAACGTGCTTTACAAAATGAAAGTTCACACTCATCCACCTGTTTGAACGGAATCGGTAACACTTCTTGATCACCTGTTTGTAAATAATCCGCAAACGCTTTACCAAATAGCGTTCCCGTAGTGATACCGCGTCCATTGAAACCTGATGCTGCTACAATTCCCGGTGCTGGTTCAAAAATACGCATAATATGATCAGGGGTAAAACCAAACTTACCACACCATTCATACTGCCAAGAAAACTTAGGTAAATCTGGGAAATAGTGTTTCTGCACATGATTAGCCCAATTAAGGAAGAAAGATTTTGGTTTGCCACTAAGTTTTCCTACAGTACCCAACAGCAAACGATCATCTTTATCACGACGAATACTAGACAACGCCATACGTGTGTCCCACGAACCATTACGATAAGGCAAGATACGTTCCGCAACTTCACCACTTAACGGTTCTGAAGCAATTTGATAATACTCCACAAAATAAAAGCATTTATGGATATTAGTCCATTCACCCTCTGTATAAGCATTGGTTGCAATCACTACTTTTTGAGCTTTTACTGTATATTGATTGCAGTGAACTAACCAATCATTACCTTCACGAGAAATTTGTGTTACTGGTGAGTTTTCAAAAATAGCGACACCTTTGTTATTTGCCGCTATCCCTAAACCTGTAACATAAGCAAAAGGATTGACTGTTCCTGCTCGCTTATCTAACAACGCTTTATTAATCTTTGTTGTTCCACAATATTCATGGCATTTTGCACCAGTTAATACTTCAACATTGGCACCACGTCTGCTTAATTGTTGATAGCGAATATCAACATCAAGCTCGCCGGTTTTATTGTGCGCCATATGTAAATTTCCTGTACGAGTATCTTGTGCATCAATGCCATATTTATCGATCACATCAAAGACAAGTTTTGGTGCTAGCCCCAATGCTGTTGTTAGTTTCTCACCAGCCTGCTCACCTAAATATTGGTTTAAATCATCTGGTCTTGCCCAAGTTCCAGCATTCACTAACCCAACATTACGACCAGAACCACCAGCACCGACTGTATGAGCTTCTAATACACAAACACGCTGTCCATACTCTGCCAAATGTAATGCTGCAGATAATCCCGTAAACCCTGCGCCAATAACACAAACATCTACGTTTAAGTTCTGGTTTAATGTGGGATAACTTGGAATTTCATCTACCAACGTTGACCATAAACATTTTGTTTCACACGCTTGTTTTTCTGTTCCACCTTGTTGTGTATGGTGAGTTGAATGCCCGTTACTCATTATAAATACTCCTTATAAAATCACTTTCTGTATATTTGTTACTTGTTATCTATTAGCGATTGGTCGGTTTATCTCTTGGCATAAATCTACCAATGAATGCCCATAGTAAACCAAATAGAGGAGACAACCAGCAGGCAAAAGCAAAAGGCGCATATAATAACGTGCTTACTCCAAGCGTTGCCGCAACGAAACTTCCGCCCATATTCCAAGGGATTAATGGAGAAAGTAAGGTACCGCAGTCTTCAATTGAACGTGTCAATATCGTCTTTTTATAACCTAGCTCTTCATATTTATCTTTTAATAAGCGCGCTGGTAATACTAAGGTGGTATAAACATCACCTACCAAAGCGCCTACACCAATGATACTCCCGTATGTAGATAGAATTAAACCGAAACGTGTTTTAATGTAACGATTTAAGCGGCCCATAATCGTACGTAGGGTACCGTAATATTCCAATGAACCGACAAATGCCAATGCAAAGAAAGTCAATACAATTACCCATGTCATCGACATAGCTCCACCTTTGCTTAATAACTTATCGACAACTTCAAGGCCAGTATTACTAACAGCACCATTTTGTAAGGTATTAAAAATGTCATGCAAGCCAACACCTTGCATAAAGAAGGCAATAATACTCGCAACAACAACCCCACCATAGATGGTTGGCATCGCAGGATATTTTCTAAACGCAGCAAAGATAACTACTGCGGCAGGTAACAAGGTAATTGGACTGATAATGTAGTCTTCTGCCAATTTTTCTTTAATCAATTCAATCGTACTCAAATCAACCGCTTGATCTGAATATTGCATACCGAGTAATGCATAAATAATTAATGAAACTGTCATCGCTGGAATAGTGGTCGGCATCATTCCTTTAATATGATCCCAAAGTTCCACGCCACAGGCAGCAGGTGTTAAGTTAGTTGTTTCTGATAAAGGTGACATTTTATCGCCAAAAAATGCACCAGATACAATGGCACCGCCAGTTAAATAGGCTGGAATACCTAATCCCATACCAATTCCCATTAACGCAAGCCCTGCTGTACCTACCGTTCCCCATGATGTTCCCGTTGCTAAGGATAAAATGGAACAAAGGATACATACAGAAACTAAGAAAGTACTCGGCGTAAACCAGCTAAAGCCATAATAAAGAATCGTCGGTACAGTACCTGCAATGATCCAGCCACCAATTAACATTCCTACACCAAGTAAAACCATGACAGCAGGAATACCTATTTGGATAACTTGTAAGAAATATTCTTCCATTTCTTGCCATCTTGCTCCTCGACATTTTAGGAACAATCCAGTAATCAAAATACCGCAAACTAAAGGAATATGCGGGGTGAAATCATCAAAATAGAAGAATTGCACCATCAAAATAATGGTCGCTAAAATAAGTGGTGCTAAATCAAGTAATACTGAATTTGATCTTGGCGTAAATTCTGGATTTGGAGTATGTAATCCATTATTACTTTCACTATAAGAGACACCTTTTCTGTCTTTTTTGTCGTTAGTCATAAGCTTCTCTCCTCGATATCGGAAGGCTAATCTGGGCTTTTTTCTTAGTTAGATCTTGAGAAAAAAACAGTAGGTAATAGCCAGACAACTTACTTGGCTATTATTGTACGCTTGGTACTTAACAAATGATTAAAAAGAATTAGCCGAAATTAATGCCTTGAGCTAACGGTAATTCAGTCGAATAGTTAATAGTATTGGTTTGACGACGCATATAGTTACGCCATGCATCAGAACCAGATTCACGTCCGCCACCAGTTTCTTTTTCGCCACCAAATGCACCACCAATTTCAGCACCGCTTGTACCGATATTGACATTGGCAATACCACAATCACTACCGCGATGACTCATAAATAATTCTGCTTCACGCACGTTATTAGTAAATACGCAAGAAGATAATCCTTGTGGTACGTCATTTTGTAACTCAAGCGCCTGATCAAAATCCTCATACTCCATAACATATAAGATTGGCGCAAAAGTTTCGAGTTTCACACATTCACTCTGACCTGGCATTTCAACTAAAGCAGGTTGTACGTAATAGGCATTTGGATATTGATCAACTAGCACACGTTCACCACCAGTCACTTTACCACCAGCTGCTGCAGCTTTCTGTAATGCTGATTGCATTGCATCAAAGCTTTGTTTATCAATTAATGGCCCGACTAAATTACCTTCTAATGGATGACCAATAGTGACAGAAGCATAAGCTTTCTTAATTCGCGCCAATACTTCTTCTTTAATTGAAGAATGTACAATCAAGCGACGAAGAGTTGTACAACGTTGTCCTGCGGTTCCCACTGCAGCAAACAAAATACCGCGAATCGCTAAATCTAAATCGGCACTAGGAGTTAAAATCATGGCGTTATTACCGCCCAACTCAAGAATACATTTACCAAATCTTGCCGCTACTTTTGGCCCTACTTCACGTCCCATACGAGTACTACCCGTTGCACTAATAAGTGGAACATCTGGGTGAGAAACCAAAGCATCACCAACATCGCGCTCGCCAAGTAATAATTGTGACAAATATGGTGGTGCATCATTACCAAATTTAGCTAATGCTTTTTCAAACAAGGCTTGACAAGCAATTGCAGTTAAAGGTGTTTTTTCTGAAGGTTTCCAGATCACTGGATTACCGCAAATTAAAGCCAAAGCCGCATTCCATGACCAAACCGCAACTGGGAAGTTAAATGCAGAAATCACACCGACAACACCTAATGGATGCCAAGTTTCACGCATATGATGTCCTGGGCGTTCAGAAGCAATAGTTAATCCATAAAGCTGACGAGATAAACCTACCGCGAAATCGCAGATATCAATCATTTCTTGAACTTCACCCAGTCCCTCTTGTTTAATTTTTCCTGCTTCCCAAGAAACTAGTGCGCCAAGATCTTCTTTATGCTCACGTAATACTTCACCTAAGATACGAACTAATTCACCACGACGTGGTGCCGGCACTTGTCGCCAAGCTTTAAATGCAGTTACTGCTCGTTGCACTTTTTCTCCAACAACTGTCGCTGGCTCCAAATTAATTGCACCAATTTGTTCACCTGTAATTGGGCTTCTTACTTGATAAGTACCGCCTTGATATAGACTTTTCTCAACACCCATTGCTTGCATATATGAATTAATCATATCTTCACCCTCATTCAAATATCTATTATTGATCTGTTGCGTAATTGTTAAATTAGCAATAGGAAAAGTACTATATTTATTAACATTCTCCAAAGTAATATAATTCTTGACGACATTCCGTTTTGGAATAGAAGCGACGATATCGTAGGCACTTTTCTTCGCTATCAGACATAAAAAAATCAACATGCCATTGACATGTTGATTTTGACTTATTATAGGGGGTTCTTGATATTATTAATGATGCAGTTTTCGTAGTTCAGATAAACAACTTACTAAGCTATCATTTTGAATTTTTTGATAAATTTCATTAATTTCTAATACTTTGGCACCTAATGAATTTTCAAAAATAGCTTGATTCGATTGACTATCATAATGACCTTGTCCACCTTCTCCTAAATTAGATTGGAAAATACCTGCCGCACTAACTGGTAAGAAATCTTCATAAACAATCGGTTCTAGTTTCACGATACCTGCATCAATTAAGGTATTGATATTGTCACTCGTAATATCATTGATTGAAAAACTCGCTAATTTTTGTGCTGCCACTGCTAAATTAGGTTGATAGTAAAAATAAGCCAATCCTTCATCATATAACGCACGATAATCATCTGGAAAATCAACAAAACTTTCTGCTAGATTTTTCATATATTGTGCTGCATTAGCTTCTGTCGGTGCACCACCAGTTTTTTCTCGTGCGACATTCAACATACGATCATACATTTCGCGCCCTTTCGCAGTTAAAGCAACGCCACGTTGTTCAATTTCTCCGAAACGAGCTGTATGCGTTCCCTCTTCTTCACCATTTTCACAGCTAAATTTCACTGCTTCTTCTAATGCTTTAAAGCTAGTTTGACGTAAAAAGATTGGGCATTTACGACGTGGAGGTCCTTCAACAACCGCTTTCGGCGTAATACCGCGTTGGCTCATGCCAACTTGTACTGCATCAATATCTAATGTTCTAGGCGTCAAGTGGTTAATATGCGGGCCTTGGAACGCTACCACATCAGCAATTAAACGATGTTGACGATGTAAATCTTCATATAAAGCTTTACTTACTGGTGAACGATCATGCCAACGGAATGTTTCTAAGGCTTCGCTGACAAACTCTTCAGCATCTTGCTGATTTAAACCGCCATCTCGCTCAAATTGTGCAATCAACTCCAATACTCTTGGTGTAAATATATGACGTTGATATAAAACAGCTTCCGCTTTTTCACGTAATTCCTGGTTATCAATAAGTTCCAAACGCAATAATGAAGTAAATACACGGAATGGGCTTACATTTAATGATTCAGCATCAATAGCACGAAATGCGGTAGAATGTACAGGTACTCCTGCTGGTGCAAGATCATAATATCCTACCGGGTACATACCCATTACAGAAAACAGACGACGCATAGTAGCCAATTCTTCTGGTAATCCTAAACGAATTGCACCATGACGTTCGATATCTAAACGCGCTAACTCACCCGTAGCAATCAATTGTGCTTTTACCGCTTCATCTGTTGCTAATACATTAGCATTTACATCATTTACTAATTGAATAAGATCGCTATATAGCGGTACTTCTTGCTGATACATTTTTGACATTGCACTAGAAAATAGGCGTCGGATATCAGCTGCTGCAACAAAATTACTCATATTTCTCTCCTTTTCACTGACAAAATTAGTTGTGTTCAAATAGGATTACATTACGCTGATATTGTATGCGGCAATGTTTTTAAGGCTTCTTCAAATATCGCCAATCCCTTAACTAAAAGTTCTGGCTCAATTGTTAATGGTGGTAATAAACGGATAATATGACGATATTTACCACTCGGCATTAGCAATAGCCCTGCTTCACGCGCAGCAGTAAGTAATTGCGGCATCACTGCTGTACCATAACCATATTCCGCATGTTCTAATGTGATCCCACGCATTGCACCAACACCAGTCATTTCACCTAACCAAGGAGAAATATTCTCTGATTTCCAACGTTGATATGTGCTAACCAAAATATCTTCATACGTTTTTGCTTGTTGCCAAATTGTGTCGCCTTGCATAATTTCAATAACAGCCAATGCTGCTGCACAAGCTACAGGATTACCTGAATAAGTACCGCCTAAAGCACCTTTTGGTAATCCATTTAATAATTCCGCTCTACCAATTAATGCGCCAAGAGGTAATCCGCCAGCAATACTTTTTGCTAATAGAATTAAATCTGGTTCGATACCTAAGTGCATAAAAGCAAAAGGTTTACCCGTTCTACCAAATCCAGCTTGGATTTCATCTAAAATCAAGACAATGCCATGTTCATCACAGAATTGACGCAGATACTTAGCAAATTCCGGATCTAATGGAATAAAACCGCCTTCACCTAATACTGGCTCGACAATGACTGCGCCAATATTGTCAATATCAGTTTCAATCGCAAATAAACGCTGCAACGCATCTTTCGCAGTTTGAACACTCACTCCATTACAAACACTCGGATAAGGAATGTGATAAACACAACTTGCTAATGGGCCTAACGATTTTTTATAAGGCGCAACTTTACCGTTTAAATTGACCGCTGCTAAGGTACGTCCATGGAAACCACCATCAAACGCAATCACACCTACCTTACCCGTTTTCATACGCGCCACTTTTAACGCATTTTCTGTTGCCTCTGCGCCACAATTGGTAAACATTCCGGCAAGTGGTGCATTAATTGGTACCAATTCACATAATTTAGGCATTAATTCTTGATAAGGTTGATGTCCTACCGCGTTGTAGGCGTAATGGATTAATTTATCGACTTGAGCATGAATTGCTGAGGTAATTTTAGGATTGAGATGGCCAAAATTTAAAACACCGATACCGCCAATAAAATCGATATATCTATTGCCTTTATCATCCCAAACTTCTGCATTTTGGCCGCGTACTAAGGTAATTGGATGCACTGTCGTTAATGCATCTGTAATATGGTATTGTTGATTAGTCATAACGATAATCCTTTGCTTGATAGAGTCATTTCATTGTAGAAACCGCCCCTATCGTCAGCAAACGAATTATTGTCTTAACTACATTCCATTTTTTCTTTGTTAGTTTTTTCTATGTAATTTTTTACCCACTCAATCATCACTTTTACTTTGGGCATACTGCCTTTATGACAAGGATAAGCCAAATAATAATTGCCCATATTTTTCATTTCATAATCCCAGGCTTTTATTAATTTCCCTGTCAATAATTCATTTTTCACCATAATCTTTGGTACTAATGCGATACCACAACCTAATTCTGCTGCAGTAATACACGCATAAAAAGTTTCAAATCGCGGGCCAATAAACGAACAATTTGAATTTACACCTTGCCGTTCAAAATAATAGTACCAATCACTCGGACGCGAATTAGATTGCAATAAGACATAACTATTGATCTCGCATAAACTAGTTAGTGGTTTTTCTAAATAATCTGGACGGCAAACCACGATCATTTCTTCTTCAAATAATTGGATCGCTTCCATACCAGACCACACACCATCTCCATGCAAAAATGCAATATCTAAAACATGATCCTCAGAAAAAAAGGATTGTGTTAACTCTTTTACATCTAAATGAATATTTGGGTGAGCTTTACTAAAACCTTTTAATGCAGGAATTAACCATCTTGCACAAAATGTGGGATGAGCAATAATTTTGATCGTTTCTGTTTCTGCGCCATGCGCCATCACATCAATCGTTGATAATTCAATTTGCTTTAATATTTTTTCGACTTCCAGATAATATTTTTTACCTACTGGCGTTAAATATAAACTTTGTGAGGAACGTTGAAATAATTGTAGCCTTAATAACTCTTCTAATTGAGCAACTTGTTTACTGACTGCACTTTGTGTCATATGCAATTCTTGCGCTGCTTTAGTAAAACTTAAATGTCTTGCTGCAGTTTCAAAACATTGCATCGCCGTCGTGGACGGGTACTTCCGGAAACTAAGCATTTCTATTGCCTCGATCACTGTTCTAAATCTT
This sequence comes from Gallibacterium salpingitidis, assembly GCF_001678495.1. Classification (GTDB taxonomy): domain Bacteria; phylum Pseudomonadota; class Gammaproteobacteria; order Enterobacterales; family Pasteurellaceae; genus Gallibacterium; species Gallibacterium salpingitidis. The sequence continues at coordinate 7,989 of NZ_JTJL01000005.1, read as the reverse complement.
ATCAATTCACAGTTTAGTTTTGCTGATCACAATTTACAATCCATCTTATCGATAAAAATTAACTTTAAACAAAATATCGCTAAATTTGGCTTTTTTAACTTAAGCAAAATCTACCAGATACAATTTGCAAATTGTCTGATAACGATTTCACCATTTTTGTCAATTTTTTGCTATGATAAGCGCCCCTAAAATCAAGCATTACCTCAATTTCTTTAAATTATAGGGAGTTTTATGGCATCAATATTCAATACTTTTCTTGAAAATGAAGAAGCAACCCTTGCCTTTGGTCAAAAATTAAGTCAACTATTGGCTACACAAACCGCAAATTTTGTTATTTATCTTAATGGGCAGCTTGGTGCAGGTAAAACTACACTTACTCGTGCAATTATTCAAAATATGGGATATCAAGGTAATGTTAAAAGTCCTACATATGCTTTAGTGGAAGAGTATCATTTGGCTAATAAAAGCATTTATCACTTTGATCTCTATCGACTTAGTGATCCTGAAGAATTAGAATTTATTGGTTTTCGTGAATATTTTCGCCAAAATACGCTCTGCTTACTTGAATGGCCTGAAAAAGGTGGCGATATTATTCCTCCTGCCGATTTATTTATTACTATTAATTATCAAGGCAATGCACGTGAAATTACTTTAACAGCAAATTCCGTTGCTGCTGAGCAAATTGTTTGCGCTTTAAATAGAGATCAAGCAAAATAATTATTCGCCACTTTATCTAGAAAAATCCAAATAGCTTATTGAAATAAAAGAAAAAGATGAGAAAAATCACAACATTAACTTATTGGTTAATCACCATTTTATGTTTTACCTTTAGCCTATCAAGTTTCGCTGGTACGCTAACTTCCGTTAATATCCGTAATACAACTAAAGAAACAAGAGTAGATTTTCGCTTTAACTTACCAAGCAAATACAGTTATTTTTATCTAGAAAAACCTAATAGGTTAGTTATTGATTTTGTTAACAGCCAAACTCGTTCAGGTATCTTGCCTCGAACCAATAATAGTAACGTACAAAAAATTGAACAAAATAAATCGAATCGTCCTAATAATTTACGGATTGTTATCTATTTAGAACAAACAACACGTGCTGTTTTTATTAATAATAAAAATGGTATTTCTGTAAAAATTCCTAATCCAAAAGGTGCTGTTGATAATAAAAAGAATAGTCAAAACAGTAAAACCACAAAAAGCAGTAATAACAATGCTGTACATCAGCAAGATAACAATGAAAGCGATAACGTATTGCCTGTTGTCACTAAAACTCCATCTCGCTCAGCGCCATACGTCGTCGCGATTGATCCAGGTCATGGTGGTAAAGATCCTGGCGCTATTGGCAAGATATTAAAAGTAAAAGAAAAAAATATTACGCTTTCCATTGCTAAAGAGTTGAAAGCTCTTTTAGATCGAGATCCAAATTTTAAGGCGGTTTTAACTCGTAATGGAGATTATTTTATTTCCGTACCAAATCGTTCTGATATTGCACGTAAATATAAAGCTAACTTTTTAATTTCAATCCATGCTGACTCAGCACCAAGCACTGCCCCAAAAGGCGCTTCTGTCTGGGTACTCTCTAACCGTCGTGCCAATAATGAAATGGGTAAATGGCTTGAAGATCATGAAAAACAATCTGAATTATTAGGTGGTGCTGGTAATGTATTGTCCACACATAATGAAAAATATCTTGATCAAACCGTTTTAGATTTACAATTTGGTCATTCACAACGTGTTGGCTATGAATTAGGCGACAACATTTTGCGCCGCTTTGGGCAAATTACGCAATTAAGCCGTAAAGATCCTCAACATGCGAGTTTAGGTGTACTGCGTGCGCCTGATATTCCATCTGTACTAGTAGAAACAGGATTCGTAAGTAACAAAATTGAAGAACAGAAATTAAATACCTTAACCTATCGTCGCCAAATTGCACGTGCTATTTATAATGGCTTGGTTGATTATCGTAAAAATAATTTGGTGAATATTGTGCCTATTCCAAAATCAACGGCACAGAAAAAACATGATGCAGCAATGCCAGAATTCCATATCGTAGGTAAGGATGAAACGCTATATCAAATTTCTCGTACTTATAATATTTCTATCAACCAACTATTGAAACTTAATCCTAAGCTCAATCCAGATCATTTATTGGTTGGACAAAAAATACGTTTGAAAGAGAAATAATTATGCCAATTCAAATTTTGCCACCATTACTTGCTAATCAGATTGCCGCTGGAGAGGTTGTCGAACGTCCTGCTTCTGTGGTTAAAGAGCTTGTCGAAAATAGCCTTGATGCTGGTGCTAGTAAGATTCAAATCGATATTGAACAAAGTGGCAGTCACTTAATTCGTATTAGAGATAATGGTTATGGCATTCCAAAAGAGGAATTAAAACTCTCTTTGATGCGCCACGCCACCAGTAAAATTGCGACATTAGACGATTTAGAACATATTCTTAGCTTAGGGTTTCGCGGAGAGGCTTTAGCCAGTATTAGTTCAGTTTCGCGTCTGACTTTAACTTCTCGTACCGCCGAACAGAACGAAGCGTGGCAAGTCTATGCACAAGGGCAAGAGATGGAAGCGACCATTATCCCAGCTTCTCATCCTGTAGGCACAACCGTTGAAGTGGCTAATCTCTTTTTTAACACACCAGCACGCCGTAAATTTTTACGTTCTGAAAAAACTGAATTTGCTCATATTGATGAAGTAGTAAAACGAATTGCGCTGGCAAAACCTACCATCCATTTTATTTTGACTCATAATGGAAAACTCATTCATCAATATAAACCTGCTAATGATATTGCCTCACAATTAAAACGACTTGCTGCCATTTGCGGCCAAGATTTTACTGAACACGCATTACGCATTGATTGGCAATATGATGATATGTATTTACATGGCTGGATTGCCGCACCACAGTTTTATCGCTCACAAAATGATTTTAATTATAGCTATGTAAATGGTCGTATGATGAAAGATAAGGTGATTTTGCATGCCTTACGTCAGGCTTATGCCGATTATCTATCAACAGAACAATATCCGGCTTTTGTACTGTTTTTAGAAATAGATCCAACCTTAGTCGATGTTAATGTTCACCCAACAAAACACGAAGTCCGTTTTCACCAATCACGATTAGTGCACGATTTTATTCTACAAGGTGTTAGTAATGCTTTAGCACAAAGCAGTCAATTATTATCAGATGATGTTGATGAGCAAATTGAAATACCAACACAAAATGAAATAGCTGCTGAACCCACTAGTTCGTATCATTCCGTAACAGCAACAGAACGTTTTTCAGCATTGCCACAAAACCGTTCTGCTGCGGGTAAAAATATTTTTAACCAACCAAGAAATTACACCAGTTCAGCAAAAACTAATGATAAAGCCGCTTTCCAACAATATGCTCACTTCATACAAGCTGCACACCAAGCGGTACAAACGAATGATCTAGACACAATCACAGAACTACCTTCATCAAACATCATTGATCAGCAGAATAATATCTCTGTAACTGCCGCAACTCAACCCAACTCAACAACAGAGCATTTAAAAGTATTAACTCTATTACCGCAGGGTTATGTCTGTTTGCAGCATTATGACAAAATGTATCTCCTTTCAACAAACAAGTTACAGAAACTCGCTTGTATCCAACAATTACAAGATAGCAACAAGGTATGCCAAGCTTTACTGATTCCAATTACATTTCAATTGGATAAAACACAGTTATCTCATTACGAAAAGTACCAAACCTATTTTCAACAAGCAGGTTTTACAATACAACGCTATAACGATCGCATTACCATTACTCATATTGCGACTTTCTTGCGTCATCAAAACCTACAACAATTAACTATCTCATTATTAAATTCTGAGATTGCGACGTTTGCCAACTTTATACAAGCAATTTGCCAACAAGTTATCTTCACACCAATTAGTGTGTTAGCTGATGCAATCAATCTAATTCAAAATATAGAACAACAAGCTGCTCATAATAGCAATCTCATTTTAGCTGCCAGTACAGAAATCGACTTAACCCCTTACTTAAAGGAGATTAATGATGACAACTAAGCCACTCGCTCTTTTCTTAATGGGACCAACAGCTTCTGGCAAAACGGGATTAGCTATTCAACTCAGTAAAGAAATACCTTGTGAAATTATTAGTGTTGATTCTGCGCTTATTTATCGTGGTATGGATATTGGTACAGCCAAACCTACTGCTGAAGAACTCGCAGAAACACCACATCGATTAATTGATATTAAGGATCCTGCCGAAAGTTATTCGGCTGCTGATTTTCGTCTTGATGCATTGCAAGCAATGCAAGAAATTAGCGCAAAAGGGAAAATCCCACTGCTAGTTGGCGGCACTATGTTGTACTATAAAGCCTTGCTTGAAGGGCTCTCACCGCTACCGCAAGCTAACCCAATAATTAGAGCAGAAATAGAAAATAAGGCACAACAATTAGGTTGGCAAGCATTACATCAAGAATTGGCACAAGTCGATCCGCAAGCGGCACTACGTATTCACCCAAATGATCCACAAAGAATTAATCGTGCATTAGAGGTCTATTATCTCACTGGGAAATCACTAACAGACTTAACCGAACAAAAGGGTGAGCCGTTACCATATCAATTATTACAATTTGCGATTGCACCTCAAGATAGAAGCGTTTTACATCAACGTATCGAAATACGTTTCCATCAAATGCTAGCACAAGGTTTCCAACAAGAAGTGGAAAAACTTTATCAAAGAAATGATCTTCATCTGGATTTACCCTCTATTCGCTGCGTAGGATATCGCCAAATGTGGGAATTTTTACAAGGTAAATATGATTACGATGAAATGGTATATCGTAGCATCTGTGCTACAAGACAATTAGCAAAACGACAAATTACTTGGCTGCGTGGTTGGAATTCTCCAATTATTTGGTTAGACAGCTTAAATATTGAACAAGCTAAACTAACAATTCTTGAAAAAATAACACAAATCGAAACTTAACAAAGAATCTTGCAATTTCAGGGATGACATAACAAAATATTACTGTTATATTGTTACGCGGGCTTTCAAGCGTTTTGGCTTCTTAGTTTCATCCGTTACACAACATCAAAAACTAAGATTTTTGCAAGATTATTAGCATTTTAACCAAAAAGGAAAAGAAAATGGCAAAAGGACAATCATTACAAGATCCTTATTTAAATGCACTTCGTCGTGAACGTATTCCTGTTTCAATCTACCTAGTAAACGGTATTAAACTACAAGGACAAATTGAATCTTTTGACCAATTCGTCATTCTTCTTAAAAATACTGTCAGCCAAATGGTATATAAACACGCTATTTCTACTGTAGTGCCTGCACGTGCAATTGCACACCATAATCATCAATCTAATGGATCTGCTACACAAGAAGAATCTGCTGACATTATTACTACTGAAGAAGAATAATTTCACTTCATCTCATCATTCTTGCTAAGATTTCCTTATACTATTAATAAGGAAATCTTTTGTTATTTGTTAAATAATATAATCCTCCTCTTACTTATATCACCAAACAGCCAATTTCTTCTTATAATTATTATTGTTACGTAAATATTTTTATTGTTGCAACAAAGTAACTTATTTGTTAAAAATAGATTTCTTTTTCATCTAACTCACTTTAGGGAGAATCCTATGCAAAAAAATCCTCATCCTTGGAAAAAGAATATCTTCACTTTATTATTAGCATTACCTTTAATCAGTCTTAGCGTTTCCGCTAACAATAGCCCTCCTACCACGACACAACCAACTCAGCAAACAACAGCTGCTGCACAACGCTATGATAGTAGCAAAGATATTTTCCATCCTGTCTATGGCAAACAAGGTATGGTCGCTACAGAACAACACCTTGCCACTGAAGTTGGACTTGCTATTTTAAAAGAGGGTGGTAACGCTGTTGATGCTGCAGTTGCTGTCGGTTTTGCCCTAGCTGTAGTATTACCAAATGCTGGTAATATTGGAGGCGGCGGTTTTATGGTGCTACATGATGCGAAATCTGGCGAAGATTTTGCAATTGATTTCCGTGAAGTTGCCCCATTAAAAGCACACAAGGATATGTACTTAGATGAAAAAGGAAATGTTATTGATGGTAAATCACTATTTACCCATTTTGCTGTCGGTGTTCCCGGCACAGTAGCTGGTATGGAATATGCGTTGAAAAAATGGGGAACCATGCCACTAGAAAAAGTAATCGCACCTGCAATTAAATTGGCAGAAAATGGATTTACAGTGAGCGATACATTAGCCGATACTCTTGAAGTTGAAAAAGATAATTTAGGTAAATGGGAGAGCACAAAAGCTATCTTCTTCAAAGATGGAAAACCATTAGCAAGCGGTGATAAATTGGTACAACGCGACTTGGCTCACTCTCTTAGTTTAATTGCTAAACAAGGTGCAGAAGCTTTCTATCAAGGAGAAATAGCGCAAAAGATCGTCAAAGAAATGGAAAAACATGGCGGTTTAATTTCACTTGAAGATATGAAAGGTTATCAAATCGTAGAAAGAAAACCTGTCGTAGGCGAATATCGTGGATACAAAATTGTCACTATGCCTCCTCCGAGTTCTGGTGGTGCACACTTAATTCAAATCTTAAATATTCTAGAACGCTATCCATTACAACAATATGGAGCTAATAGTGCAAAAACAATCAGACATTACGCTGAAGCTATGAAATTAGCCTACGCTGATCGCTCAGAATATTTAGGAGATCCTGATTTTGTTAAAATCCCATTAAAAGGATTAATTTCGAAAAAATATGCTGATGAATTAGCGAAGAAGATCTCTGATAAACATATTGTCCCAGCAAGTGAAATAAAACCTGGTAAACCTCAGCCATATGAAAGTGATCAAACAACACACTATTCTATTATGGATAAATTTGGCAATGCCGTTGCGGTAACTTATACACTGAATTTGAATTTCGGAACCGGAATTGTAGCGGAAGGTACTGGAATTCTATTAAATAATGAAATGGATGATTTTTCTGCTAAACCTGGTGTTCCAAATGCGTTTGGTCTAATTGGCGGTACCGCAAATGCTATCGATGCGAAGAAAAGACCACTTTCCTCAATGACACCTACCATTGTAATGAAAGACAATAAACCTTGGTTAGTAACAGGAAGCCCTGGTGGTGCAAGAATTATTACTACTGTACTACAAAGTATCCTTAACACTATCGATTATAAAATGAATGTTGCTGAAGCCATTTCTTCACCAAGGGTTCATCATCAATGGTTACCTGATGAATTACGTATCGAAGAAGGTATTAGCCCTGATACAATTCATCTATTAGAACAACAAGGTTATAAGGTTGTCACCAAAGCATCTATGGGTAGAGTGCAAATTATTCAATCTACAGATGAAGGATTCTTTGGAGCTTCAGATCCGCGTAACCCAGATGGAAAAACTTTAGGATACTAATGCTTTAAATTTATTATTTATCTCAAGCGCTAATCTTCAAAAGTTAGCGCTTTTTTATTCTATAAAGTCTTAGCTTAATAGAGGTCTAATAGACAAAAGTGCAGAAAAAATGGTTGAAATCTTATAGTAAAAAGCTCTAAGTCACTTTTCTAGCAATCATTCTTCTACTATTATATCCATCATATAATTTATAAAATTGCCACTGATTTAAGTGGCAATTTTTTTCTCTCTTTCCTTCCTACTTTGTTCATTTCTACAACTTCTCTTCCTTAGCCATTTCAATGGTATGAATAGTGAAGGGATTCACATATCCAAAAATCAACTAGTCGCTTAATAGACACAGAGAAGGTGATAATTGGTGATTGGTGATTGGTGATTGGTGATTGGAACAACCTAAGTAAAATCCAATCATCTATAAAAATCAAAAAATAGAAATCAAAAAAACAGAAAAACAGAAACCCAAAATCACAAAATAAAAAAATAAAAAACACAAAAAATAAAAAAACGCTAGTCGATTCCTCAACTAGCGTCCT
>NZ_JTJL01000004.1 GCF_001678495.1 Gallibacterium salpingitidis | reverse complement strand
GTCATGGTTCAATGTTGATTTATAGCCTATTGCATTTAACCGGTTACGATTTATCAATTGAAGATTTAAAACAATTCCGTCAATTACATTCAAAAACTCCAGGTCACCCAGAATATGGTTATGCACCGGGCGTAGAAACTACCACAGGTCCATTAGGCCAAGGTATTACCAATGCGGTAGGAATGGCGATTGCCGAAAAAACCTTAGCCGGCCAATTTAACCGTCCAGGTCATGACATTATTGACCACCATACTTATGTCTTTTTAGGTGATGGTTGTTTAATGGAAGGGGTATCACACGAAGCGTGTTCATTAGCGGGGACATTAGGCTTAGGTAAATTAATTGCGTTCTATGATGACAACAATATTTCGATTGATGGTCATGTAGATGGCTGGTTTACCGATGATACACAAAAACGTTTTGAAGCGTATGGTTGGCATGTTGTGCCAGCGGTAGATGGCCACAATGCGGCAGAGATTGCAGCAGCGATTGAAGCGGCGCAAGCAGAAACCAGTAAACCAAGTTTAATTATCTGTAAAACCATTATTGGATATGGTTCACCAAATAAATCCAATTCTCACGATTGCCATGGTGCACCATTAGGTGAAGAAGAAATTGCGGCAACTCGTCAAAATTTAGGTTGGGCATATGCACCATTTGAAATTCCAGCAGAGATTTATGCGGAATGGGATGCAAAACAACAAGGTGCGGCGAAAGAAGCGGAATGGAATAAACGTTTTGCGGCTTATCAAGCGGCTTACCCAGAATTAGCGGCAGAATTAAGCCGTCGTTTAGCGGGGGAATTACCGGCGAATTGGGCAGCGGAATCTCAAGCCTTTATTGAAAAATTACAAGCAAATCCAGCGAATATAGCGAGCCGTAAAGCATCACAAAATGCGATTGAAGCTTATGCGCATTTATTGCCAGAATTTTTAGGTGGTTCTGCGGACTTAGCAGGGTCTAACTTAACCTTATGGTCAGGTTCAAAACCATTACGTGCGAATGTGGTAGATGGTAACTACATCAACTACGGAGTTCGTGAATTTGGTATGTCAGCGATTATGAACGGTATTGCTTTACATGGTGGTTTTATTCCTTATGGTGCAACCTTCCTAATGTTTATGGAATATGCCCATAATGCGGTTCGTATGTCTGCCTTAATGAAACAACGAGTGCTTTATGTTTATACTCACGATTCCATTGGTTTAGGGGAAGATGGTCCGACACACCAACCGGTAGAACAAACTGCGGCATTACGCTTAATTCCAAATCTTGAAACCTGGCGTCCATGTGACCAAGTTGAATCTGCGATTGCATGGCAAGCTGCGGTAGAGCGTAAGGAAGGACCAAGTGCGTTAATCTTCACTCGTCAAAACTTAACACAAATGGCAAGAACAGCGGAACAATTAGCGAATGTCAGACGTGGTGCTTATATCTTAAAAGATTGTGAAGGGACACCAGAGTTGATTTTCATTGCGACAGGTTCGGAAGTGGAATTGGCAGTGAAAGCAGCAGAGCAATTAACTGCTGAAGGACATAAAGTTCGCGTGGTATCTATGCCAAGCACTAATGTCTTTGACAAACAAGACGAAGCTTACAAAGAAAGCGTATTACCAAGCAGCGTGACAAAACGTGTTGCTGTGGAAGCTGGAATTAGCGATTTCTGGTACAAATATGTTGGTTTAGCCGGACGTGTTGTGGGTATGAACCGTTTTGGTGAATCTGCACCGGCGGGAGAACTCTTTAAACTGTTTGGCTTTACTGTAGAGAACGTTGTAGCGAAAGCAAAAGAAATTTTATAGTTTTTTTCTAGAGTATAATTAATTTAAAACCCTTCTTATCTTTATGATTAAAAAGGGTTTTTTATTAGTGAATCACCTAAATTTTGGCAAATTTAGGTGATATAGTATCAATTAATTATATGTTAGATTTTTAGGCTTTTTGCTTAAGATTAATTAACAACATCACTGCCAAAATAACAATACCAATAATATCTGAAATAAATTCAGGGGAAATTAATAGTACCGAGCCGATAGCTAAAATTACCCTAAAGACTGGATTGATATTGTGTTTAAAGTAACCTTCAACCGCGGCAGATAAGCCAATTACCCCTAAAATTGAAGTAATACAGACAGAGATAATTTCACTAATAGCCGGTAATGGGAATGAGTTTGCAGTAATCGCGGCATTATGAATATCAATCATCAACATACTAGGGTTGTAAACGAAGATAAACGGAATAATGAATCCGGCTAATGCTAAACGTAATGATTGCCAGCCTGTTTTCATTGGATCTCCACCAGCAATTCCTGCGCCAGCGAATGAGGCAAGTGCCACAGGAGGAGTGATATTGGCGAAAATACCAAAATAAAATACAAACATATGGCTAACTAATAGTGGAATGTTAAAGTCAGCTAATGCTGGTGCTGCCATTGTTGCAGTGATGATATAGGCTGGAATTGACGGTAACCCCATACCTAAAACAATAGAAGCTAACATTGTTAAGATTAGGGTAAGCAATAGAGATCCTGCACCGAAAGTAACGATGTAAGATGTCATTACCGTACCGAAACTGGTAAGGTTTACAACACCAATAATAATCCCTACAACCGCACAAGCCGCCATTACTGGCAATGATTGTTTAGCACCATCTTCTAACGCTTCAATAATCTCTTTTACGCCCATACGAGTTTCTTTGCGTAACCAGCTAATCGCAATAGTGATCAAGATGGTATAGGTCGCGGCATAACCGACTGGTACTGACTCAATTAAGAAGACGATTAAGGCAATAATCGGAATAAACATATGACCGCGCTCTTTCATTACCAGTTTCAGTTGCGGTAATTGATCTTTTGCTAAGCCTTTTAAATTACGACGACCTGCGCGAAAGTGGACTTGTGCAATGACGCTGATGTAATAAAGCAGTGCTGGCAATAAAGCAGCTAATGCGATCGTACTGTATTTTACTCCAGTCGTTTCTGCCATAATAAAAGCACTGGCCCCCATAATCGGCGGTAAAATTTGACCACCAACTGAAGCACTTGCCTCTACCGCACCAGCAAAATTAGGTTGATAACCGATTTTTTTCATCAATGGAATGGTGAAAGCGCCTGTACTCACTACGTTTGCTACTGCGGCACCGTTGATACTTCCCATAAAACCACTTGAAATAACGGCGACTTTTGCAGGGCCGCCTTGACGGCTACCAGCGAGGGCAAGCGCTAGGTCGTTAAATAATTTCCCCATTCCTGATTTGGCAAGGAATGCTCCGAATAAAATAAAGAGGAAAATAAAGCTAACCGAAGCGCCAATAGCGGAAGAGTATAATCCTTCTGTTTTCAAATAGAGTTGTCCGAAAATATCGCCAATGTCGTAATAACGTGTGAGTAAGCGATCAGGCATAAAATCCATTGAACTGATAAATGGATAGAGTAAAAACAGTAAAGCAAAAATAATTAAAACATAACCTGTTAGCCGACGGGCAGCTTCAATCACAATTAAAGTCGTAATAATCGCAAAGATAATATCATTTTCATTAGGAATACCGCCGCGAGTAGTCATTAACGCTTCATATTCATAACAGAGATAACCAGCAGTAATGAGCGCTAAAATTCCTAAAATCCAATCAAACCACATAATACCGTTTTTGCTATATTTTTTACTGGCTGGATAGATCAGAAAAATCAGTAACGCCCCAATTCCAACATGTAGTGCACGTTGTAATAAAGTTGGCATTGGGTAAAACGTAATATAGAGATGAAATAACGAATAAGCGACAGCAATGATGGTAATAATATATTTTTGCCATTGCGATTTGACCGATTTGGTGACGGATTCTTTATCGTATTTTTCGAGAATCTCTTGATAGTTATTGGTTGGTGTTGTGTGTTCGAGGTTTGACATCGCATTTCACTCCTAATAAAAAAGAAATCAGATTTTGTTTTATTGGAATAATTTTTATCTCGCTGTAATCAGGGACGAGTTGATAAACGGGAAGTATAAAATCGTCAGAAAATAGGACTCCTTGCATATTAGATGAAACTAGCCAATCAATTTTTGGCAATAAGATCTGTTTCTTAAAACCAACAAAACCATCAGGTGCTGGAATTTTTTCGCCATCAGCAGGTGAGCCTGCACCAAAAGTTTGTTGGAATACTTTGTCTAAAACTAGCACATTACCCTGTTGTGAATAATGTTCTTGCCATAATTGCTTTTCGACGGAATGTTTCCACTGCAATGTAAACTGATTGGTTGGTAAACGACACGATTTCTCAGCAAATTGCAGATAGATCGTGTCGAATTGAATAGTAAAGATCACAACTGAAATAGATATCAGGACAGCAGCGATCTTATACACTTTTTTCATTATTATTTTTTGCTCATTTCATCATAGTAACGTTTTGCACCTGGATGTAATGGCGCAATTGAGCCTTTTTGTGCTTCTTCCAAATTAATATCTTTTGCTGCTTGGTGAGAAGCTTTTAATTTATCTAAGCTTTCAAAAAAGGTTTTCGTAAGAAGATAAACATCATCATCGCTAAGATCTGAACGTACGATTAGTGCATTACGAATAGCGATTGTTTGCACATCTTCAGCGTTATTATAAGTACCGGCAGGAATAACCATTGAAGTGAAATAAGGATATTCTTGCATTACTTTTTCCGCACCTTCTTTTGGAATACTCACTAGTTGGAGATCAAAGCCTTGTTGTAATTCCATTAATGATGAATTTGGTAAGCCACTGGTGAGGAACGCTGCATCAATACGTCCCGCTTTAAGTGCATCAACAGCTTCAGCATAACCAAGATAATCAACGGTAATATCGTTGTAAGTGATACCAAAACCAGCGAGTAATTTACGTGCATTAACTTCTACACCAGAATTTTGTGCACCGGTCGCTACACGATGCCCCTTCAGATCAGCAATGGTTTTAATACCAGTTTTTTTCGAAGTAATGATTTGTACGAAATTTGGATAAAGACCTGCTAATTCACTTACAGTGGTAATTTTCTTGTTTTCGAAACTACCTAAACCATTAACAGCATCACTTAGAGCATCACGCATAACGAATGCCATTTCTACTTTTTTGCTGTTAAGTAGATTGATATTTTCTACTGAAGCACCGGTAGTTTGTGTTTTTGAGTTTGCTTTTAAATCTGTTGAATAAACTTCAGCTAAAGTTGTGCCGATAATGTTATAAGGGCCTGATGCGCCACCAGTTGCAATGGTTACAAATTTAGTTGCTAATTTTGGTGCACTTTCAGCAGCAGGTGCTGGAGCTGGTGCTGCTTGTTCTGAAGTATTCGCCGCGGCATTGGTTGCCGGTTTTTCTTTTTCATCATTACAACCAACAAGAGCGACAGAAGAAACCAAAAGTGAGGAGAGTAGAAGAGTTTTAAAGTTTGCCATATTGAGTGATCCCTATGTTGTGTTATGGAAGGTAAATGAAATTGTAAAATAAATGTTACTGCATAAATATGCAAGTATGTGTGATTTGAATTGTGGGGTTGATCACAATTTAGTCAGGAATGAAATAATCTAAAGGCTTAAAGTTTCTTAATTGATTGTCGCTCAATTAATTGTGGTTCAAGCATTAATGTTTTGTATTCTTGTTCTGGTGCTTTGATTCGCTGTAATAACGTTTCAACTGCTAATTTACCTAATTCTGCTTTTGGTTGATGAATGGTAGTGAGTGGTGGTGTTAAGTATTGGGAAAGCATAATATTATCGTAACCAATAACAGAGATATCTTCTGGAATACGTAAACCATTTTGCCAAGCAACTTGATAAACACCAACGGCAATCGTGTCGCTACAAGCAAAAATAGCTGTTGGTCTTTCAGCGCATTGCAACAATTTTTTCATTCCTTCGACACCACCTTCAAAATCAAAATGGCTTTCGATAATCCAATCAGGATGGCTGGTTAAATGGGCATCTTGTAATGCTTTTTGATAACCAATTAAACGATTACTTGCGAGTGACTTATCTAATTTACCGGTAATAATAGCGATTTTTTCGTGACCTTGTTCAATTAGAGTTTTGGTTGCCAAATAAGCACCAAATTCAGAATTTTCATAGATCTTATCGGCATTCATTGCGGTAGGCCACCAGTCCATAATCACCATCGGTAATTGCACATTTAGCTGTTTAACAATCGCATTTCTGGCGTCCGAATACATTAACAATAGGCCATCAACCTGTTTTTGAATTAGGGTTTGGATATTTTGTTGCAAGCGTTCTTCGTTACCGTCGGTACTCGAAATAATTAAATTATATTGGTGTTGATTGCAATATTGTTCCACGCCTGCAACTACTTCGGCGAAAAACGGGTTGCTGGTTGCCGTTACCAGCATACCAATGGTTTTTGTTTCTTTGACTTTTAAACTACGGGCAACAGCTGAAGGCGTGTAGTTTAACTCATTAACCACCTTCATAATTTTTTCTCGCATTTCGTCACTAACGTAACGGCTATTATTAATAACGTGAGAAACAGTGGAAGTAGATACTTTTGCAATCCTTGCAATATCTTTCATCGTTGCCATACATCGCTCCTTACAGCTTAATGAGTCAGTCCATTTTATTTAGTAGCAGCTAAAAAATCGAGCGTTTCTTGACGAGTTGGAATTGAAGATTGTGCACCTAAACGAGTAACGCTAATTGCTGCGGCAGCATGAGCAAATTGAATTGCTTGATCGAGTGATTTATCTTCCAGTAACGCAGTAACTAAAGCACCATTAAAAGTATCGCCTGCTGCAGTGGTATCTTTTGCGGTAACACGAAAACCAGGAATAATTGCTTGTTGTTGCTGGTGGCTGACAAAAACGCCCTTGGCTCCTAATGTAATAAGGACAGTTTCAATTCCTTTTTGGTGAAAAATAGCAGCGGCTTGCGCGGCACTTTGTTCATCAATCACTTTAATCCCAGTTAAGATCTCTGCTTCGGTTTCATTCGGGGTAATCATCGTAAGTTGAGATAACAATTCGTCTGGTAAAGGTTGGGCTGGTGCTGGATTGAGGATCACCTGTTTCCCTGCTTGACGAGCAGTTTTTGCAGCATAGATAACTGCCTCTAACGGGGTTTCCAGTTGCATTAATAATGCATCCGCTTCTGTTAGCTGCTGTTTAAATTGTTGTACTAATTGCGTATTAAGATGAGCATTGGCGCCAGCTGAAATTACAATACTATTTTCGCCACTTGCCGCTACTTGAATCATTGCAATACCAGTCATTTCATTGGCAATAGTGGTAATGCTTTCAGTATGGATACCTTGTTGTTGAAAAGATTTTTTCATTTGCAGCCCAATATCATCATCACCGATACAAGCAATAAAATTAACACTAGCACCTAAACGAGCTGCGGCAACGGCTTGATTTGCCCCTTTTCCACCAAAGACGATATGGTAATGATTGCCAGAGAGGGTTTCACCAGGTTGTGGAAAATGTGGAACATGGATAACGTGATCAGCGTTGATGCTACCGAGAACGGTTAATGTTTTGGCTGCGAACATAATACGACTCCTTGGATTCAAATAAATACAGCTGATTTGAGTGAGTAAACGGGTGTTTCCACCCGTTTATTCTAATAGAAATTATTTTGTTACAACTTTTAAAGGTACAGGAATTTTCGCTTCTACAGCTTCACCTTTGATAACTTTATCTGCAGTTTGTACCCCTAATGCGCCAATTAAATCAGGTTGTTGGGCAATAGTTGCAGCTAGTTTGCCGCTTTTCACTGCTTTTACACCGTCATCTGTACCATCAAAACCAACGATTAAAACATTTTTATTCGCTGCTTGAATAGCTCGAATAGCACCTAATGCCATTTCATCATTTTGAGCGAAGACGGCTTGTACACTAGGTTGAGCAGTTAATAAGTTTTCCATTACGTTCAAACCTTTAGTACGGTCGAAATCAGCTGGTTGGCTAGCAAGAAGTTGGAAGTTATGTACTGCTACTGCTTGTTTGAAACCTTCACCACGTTCACGTGCAGCAGAAGTTCCTGCAATACCTTCTAATTGGATAACTTTCGCTTTGTCACCTAATTTTTCAGCAATAAAGTCACCCGCCATTTTACCGCCAGCTACGTTGTCTGAAGCGATATGGCTAACCACATCACCTTGTGCTGCACCGCGGTCTAAAGTAATAACTGGAATTTTTTTCTTATTCGCAACACGTACTGCATTAGCGACAGCGGTAGAATCAGTTGGGTTGATTAATAGCACTTTTGCGCCACGTACAGTAATGTCTTCAACGTTAGCGAGTTCTTTTGACGGGTCGTTTTGAGAATCTAATACAACTAAGTTATACCCTAATTTTTGTGCTTCTTTTTCCGCACCTTCTTTTAAGGTTACGAAGAAAGGATTATCAAGGGTAGATACTGCAAGTGCGATAGTGTCTTTTGCTAATGCTACATTGCTAGCAAGTGAACTTAAAACGAGAGCAGAAGCAAGAAAAGTAAGTTTTTTCATAAGATTTCTCCTTTGATAGGGGTTGAGTAAACAAGTTATGCTGATTTACGACTACAGAAATGATCTGTAAGCACAGCAAGTAAAATAACAATAGATTTAGCAATCATTTGGTAGTAAGACGAAATATCTAATAAGTTAAGTGCATTATTTAAGAAGCCAATGATTAATGCCCCAATTAATGTACCAGTGATGCGACCTTTACCGCCCATTAAACTTGTACCACCAACAACAACTGCGGCAATGGCATCTAATTCATAAGAAACACCTGCTGTCGGTTGTGCTGACGATAAACGTGAAGTAACGATTAAACCAGCAACAGTGGCTAAAAAACCGCTTACGGCATAAACAAAGATTTTTACTTTATTCACATTGATACCAGATAAACGTGTTGCAGATTCATTGCCACCGAGTGCATAAATATAACGACCGATAGGGGTATGTTTTAGTAAATACCAAGCAATGACGAAGATAATGACCATTAACCAAATTGGGAAAGGAATGCCAAAGAGATAGCCAGTACCGAGGAAAGTAAAATAATCTGCTGTATCAGAGAAACCGATACTAATAGGGCGACCATCAGTGTAAACCATAGTGACACCACGAAGTAATGTCATAGTGACTAAAGTAGCAATAAACGCTTGTACTTGCCCTTTCGCGATAATGACACCGCTGATGCCGCCAAGTAAGGTACCAAAAAGTAAAACTAATGGAATAACAACAAAAATAGGTAGTTCTAAATTTACTAATGAAGCAGCGACAGCGCCAGTTAACGCCAAAATCGAACCAACAGAAAGGTCAATACCAGCTGTTAGGATAACGAAAGTCATACCGACGGCAATAATCGCATTGACCGAAGTTTGGCGTAAGATATTGAGCAAGTTATCAATAGTAAAAAAATGTGGACTAATCGTAGAAACAATGGCGATTAATACCAATAGTGCAATAATTGAACGTTGTTCAATTAAAAACTCTTTTAAATTGAATTGTGAAGTTGTAGTTGGGGTAGCCATAATACATCCTTTCTTGGTTAATGAATTTGAGTAATTGCCGCAGTAAGTAGTTTTTCTTGTGTTACATCAGCACGTAAATATTCCGCACTGATTTCACCGTTATTCATTACTAATACGCGATCGCTCATACCAATAATTTCCGGCATATCAGAAGAAACAATGATGATGCTCATCCCTTCTTCTTTAAATTTATTAATTAATTGATAAATCTCTTTTTTCGCACCAACATCAATACCGCGTGTTGGTTCATCAAGGATTAATACATCTGGACGAGTCATTAACCCTTTAGCAATAGCAACTTTTTGTTGGTTTCCGCCCGAGAGTAAACCAATCGTTTGATCCATAGATGGCGTTTTGATATTAAAGAGATCAATAAAATCGGTTACCGTCATTTTTTCTTTTTTATGATTAATCGAAAAATGTTCAGTTAATTGCTTTAAGGCGGTTAACGTCATATTCTCTTTAATGCTCATTCCTAACACTAAACCATCACCTTTACGGTCTTCCGAGATATAAACGATACCGTTATTTAAACCGTCTTGTGGTGAATGGATAGAAAGTTGTTTTTGATGTAAGAAAATTTCGCCGCTGGTTTTATGTAAGGCGCCATAAATTAATTTCATCATTTCTGTTCTACCAGCGCCCATCAATCCAGAGATGCCAAGAATTTCACCTTTGTTTAAATGGAATGAAGCGTTATTAACGCCATGTCCGCTAAGGTGTTTCACCTCTAATACAACCTCACCGATTGGTGAATCAATATGCGGATATTGTTCAGATAGTTTACGTCCTACCATCAATTCGATTAGTTGTTCTTCATTGATACTGGAGAGGGTACACTCAGCAATGAGTTCACCATCACGTAAGATCGTTACATCATCGCAAATGGTGAAAATGTCTTGCATACGGTGGGAAATAAAGACAATGCCGCAACCTTGAGCTTTGAGTTCACGAATTACATCAAATAGCGCTTCAGTTTCTGTATCAGTAAGTGCATCAGTAGGTTCGTCCATAATGATTACTTTGGCATTGAAACTGAGTGCTTTAGCAATTTCAACCATTTGCAACTCACCTAATGAAAGTTGTGCCACAGGTATGGTTGGGCTATGTTTAATTTTTAAACGGCGTAATAATTTTTCTGATTCAGCAGTCATTTTTGCCCAATCAATACCACCAAAACGATTGGTAAATTCACGACCTAAGAAAATATTCTCGGCAATCGTTAAATTAGGAATAATGTTTAATTCTTGGTGGATAATACTGATGCCGGCAAGTTGCGACATTTTTGGATTTTTAAAAGTCACTTCTTGATCAAGATAATGGATAGTGCCTTCATCTTTGCTATAGATACCAGTTAGGATTTTCATCAAAGTGGATTTACCAGCACCATTTTCTCCCATTAATGCCATCACTCTGCCTGGGTAAACTGATAAGCCTGCTTTATATAAAGCTCTTACACCAGGGAATGACTTGCAAATGTTGTCTAGTTTAAGAATTGGTTGCATAGCATTCTCCAATTAAAAAGGAACACCAGAAGTAAGGATAATATTGGCGTAAGGAGTGCATTCACCAGAGCGTACAAAACCTTTGCTGTTTTGGCTAAGTTGTTTGAATTGTTCATGGCAAACATACTCAATCGCGATTTGATTTTTTTGTTGTTGTTCTAATTGCGCTAGACGTTGTAATAACGCTTGATGCACTTCAGGATTTTTCTGTTTGATTTCTTCTGCAAGGATCACTTTTTCAACAAAACATTCACTAATAACGGCATCAAATGATGCAAGAAAACTAGGAATTCCAGGAACCAAAGCTAAATCGACGCAATCAGCTTGTTTTGGAATCGGTAAACCAGCGTCGCAAATTGTTAATAGATCAGTGTGTCCTAAAGTTGCAATGACGTGAGAGAGGTGTGCATTTAAAATACCTACTTTTTTCATTTTCTACTCCTATTTTATTGTCATCGAAACGTTTCGATAAAAATGATAGAGAAGTTTTTTCATACTGAAAATAGCCAAATTTTAAATTTGTGAAGCTGATCAAAAAATAAAAGAATTATATAAGAATGAAATTGAAATATAAGTAAATAAAAATAGATGAATTATTAAAAGAAAACCATCCTTTTGACAAATTTCTTGTTGATAGTTTTCAATTTTTTTTGCTTGTTCGAGTCAGTGTTGTTGATATGATTTCTTTACTTTCATTTAGTGGATAACTAGTGGTTACCCTTAATTACGGCAGTATAAAATGGTGTATAGATTTAAAGGGATTTAAAGGGAGGATATTATGGGATTTTCTTCTGATTCAATTAAAATTTTACAGGTTATTAGTAAAACAGGTAGTTTTAGTGAAACAGCAAAAGTATTGCATAGAGTCCCTTCTGCTATTGGTTACACTGCCAGAAAAATGGAAGAAGAGTTAGGGGTTAAATTATTTGAACGTAGGAATGGGCATATACAATTAACACCTGTAGCGAATTATATTTTAGAACAGGGTGATTGGATTTTGCAGGGGTTACAAGAATTACAAAGAGATGCATTACGATTGAATGAAGGAACTGAAAGTCAATTCAGAATTGCTTTAAACTATATAATTAGCCATCAGCCAGTTTCTCAATTGTTATCTAAGTTGTTGGATAAATTTCCTGCCACAGAATTTTCTATTCGTACAGAAGTTTATAATGGTACATGGGATTCACTTTATGAAGATAGAGCTGACTTTGTGATTGGTGCTCCTCAAAACCCACCCTGGAATCGTGGCAATATTTCTACTGAATATTTAGGTGATGTGGAATGGGTCTTTTTAGTTTCACCTCATCATCCATTAGCAAATGAAGAACAAATTCTAAAAGCAGCAAAACTTCGTCAATTTCCATCTATTGTTGTTCATGATTCATCAATCGCTTTACAACAAAAAAAAACGTGGGCTCTTAAAGGACAAAAAATTATTTATGTGACAGATCTTAATATGGTGTTATCGATGATTATTGCTGGGATTGGTATTGGGTTTGTTCCTAGAGGTTTTGCGGTGTCTGCATTGGCAAAAGGTATTGTTGTAGAAAAAATGATTGCTGAACATAAACAACCAATTAGAGTTTATTATGCTTGGCAAAATCAAAGAAATAGTCCAATTATCAATTATTTATTAGATTTGTTGTGTACAGATGAATATCGTACACAGTGGTTAATTTAATTCTTTATATTGAAGGAGAAAAATATGAGTGAATTATTGTTTAAGGCTGCTGCTGAGGGAAATTGTTCTCTGATTAGAGAGCTGTTAGCACAGCAAGGGGTAAATGTTAATGCAACTGATAAAGGTAAACGTACACCAATTTTGGTTGCTGCTCAAAATAAGCAATATGATGCTATTCGTTTATTAGCTGAATACGGAGCAGATATAAATGCTCAAGATAATAAATGTTTTAACCCATTTATTCATGGTTGTATCCATAATGATCTATCTCTAGTGAAATTAATGGTAGAACTAGGATGTGATTTAACTCGTTTAACGCGATTCGGTGGTAATGGATTAACACCAGCTGCTGAAAAAGGACATGAGGATATTGTACGTTTTCTATTAGAGAATACAGATATTAATGTAAATTTAACGAATAACGTAGGCTGGACTGCATTAATTGAAGCAATCATTCTAAATGATGGTAGTGAAAAAATGCAAAGAATTGTACGTTTGTTATTAGAGAATGATGCAGATCCTAAAATGACAGATGAGTGGGGAGTATCTCCGTTAGAGCTGGCTCTCCGTAAAGGCTATCAAGAAATAGCCGCTATTATTGAAGAGTATCTTTAATAGGAGTTAAATATGCAATGGGTAACGGTAGACAGTATGGATAAGCAACTTGCACCAGTTTATACGTTACTGATTGAAGGACAATTTACGATTCTTTCAAGACATCGGCACGTGTTAAATTTACAACTAAGGAATCATCAAATTGTAGCATTAGTTGATTCTTCAGTGCCTCAAGGACCTCGCCAATTACGTATATTAGGTAAGGTTCCTAGCGTAGATGAATTTATGTTCTCTACGACTGTACCAAAAAAACAATTTTCTTGTGATTTAGAATATTCATTAGGTTCGCTTAATGCTGAATTATTAGATTTATCTTGGCATACACTAATAGAGCAGCAAAAACAACCCATTGATCTTATTCAAATTACTACACAGAAATATTTGCAGAAAGGAATTTCTAATTTATTAGAGGCATTGAGCGAACAGAGGTCTTTGCATAATGAAGTTAAAAATTTACTAGGATTAGGATGTGGCTTAACACCAAGTGGAGATGACTTCCTCTGTGGATTATTGATTGCACTTTGTTTACCACAAAGTCCGTTTCATATACAAAGAGAAGCATTAGTTCAAGCAATTCTAGCAAATAAACAACTCACCAATCCTATCTCAATAGTTTTTTTACAAGAGGCTTGCTTATCACAAGTAAGCTATCCCGTTCAGCTATTTATCCATAATTTATTAAGTGCTAGTTGTGATCCTACAGTGATACAAAAGGTTATTCAGCTAGGGCATCGCAGTGGTTATGACTTGTTAAGTGGATTATTAGCTGGTTTTCCCCACCCTATAACAAAGAGAGTACATTTATGCCCTTATATAGTCGATTAAAAACAAATACTTACATTGACTCAGTTACATTAATGGCTATTTCGACTGCAACCAATCAACTTGACGGCGTTATTCAAGCACAAGTTGCAATGGGTAGTCCAATGAATAAAGCTGTTTTAACTGAAGCAAACTTATTAACGGAAGAATTAAGTAATGCAGTGCCATCTGATTTAATGATTTCCGTTGTATTGGAAGATGGTATCGATGCTGATGAAGTATTTGCACAAATTGATCAATTACTGATACGTAAACCAGTTAATGATCAAAAGAATAGTGATGAAGTATTCCATACTATTACAGCAGCTGCAGAAAAATATCCAGAAAGTAATTTAGTAATTGTTTCTGTAAATGGATCTTATGCAGCTAGAGAAGCTGAAAAAGCATTGATGCTAAATAAAAATGTGATGTTGTTTTCTGATAACGTGCCAGTTGAGCAAGAATTACGGTTAAAACAATTAGCTCATAGTAAAAACCTTTTGATAATGGGACCTGATTGTGGTACAGCCATTATTAATGGTGTAGGTTTAGGATTCGCAAATAAAGTTCGTCGAGGGAATATTGGTATTGTTGCTGCATCAGGTACAGGAGCACAGGAAATATCTGTTAGAGTTCATGAGTTTGGTGGCGGGGTTTCCCAACTTATTGGAACTGGAGGTAGAGATCTTTCAGAAGAAATAGGTGGAATAATGATGCTAGATGGTTTGCAATTACTTGCTGAAGATCCTCAAACATCAGTGATTGTAATTGTATCAAAACCACCAGCACCATCAGTTGCAGAAAAAATTTTAACAACTTGTAAACAGATAAGCAAACCAATTTTTATCTGGTTCTTAGGCTATCAAGGTGAGAAACATCCATCACCACATATTCAAATCTTCTCACATAGTAAGCCTACGGCTATGGCTGCAGTGATTGAGTCTGGTATTCCAGAAGAAAGCATTGATAAACACGCATTGAATTGGCCGTTAATCGAAGAAGTCAGAGCCAAACTCTCTGTAGAGCAGAAATATATTAGAGGTTTGTTCTGTGGGGGTACTTTATGTGATGAATCTTTATTCTCCGCATTAGAAAAACATTGTGAAGTTTATTCAAATATTCACCCAGATAAATCGTACCGTCTTTCGGCAACAGATAAGTCAAAAGGACATACGTTTATTGATTTTGGTGATGATGAGTTTACACAAGGTCGAGCACATCCAATGATAGATCCTAGTTATCGTATAGAACGTATATTACAAGAAGGACGTGATCCTGAAGTTGGTGTTCTATTATTGGATTTTGTGGTTGGTTTTGGGGCGAATCCTAAACCTGTAGAAGAAACATTAGCTGCATTAATTCAGGTCAAGCAAGAAGCGAAAAAGGAAGGACGACATCTAGAAATTCTAGCTTATGTTTTAGGAACAGACTTGGATTTACCAAGTGTAAATAGTCAGATTAAGCTTTTAGAAGAAGTGGGTATAACTATCGCATCTAGTTCAACAAATGCAGGGTTGTTAGCTAGAGAGTTTGTTGTAAAAGGAGAATAAGGTATGACGTATTTATTTAATCAATCTTTAAATGTTATTAATGTTGGACTACGTCAATTTGCTGAGGACCTAGCTCATCAACAAGTTGATGTTGTTCAGTTAGATTGGAAACCTGTTGCAAATGGAAATCCAGAATTAATTACAGCATTAACTCATTTGGAACAAGCTGAGTTGGTAGAAAAAATAGAACAAGCCAATCAAGAAGCTTTTCATCGTATTACTCAAGCTCAACCTGTACTAATAGGATATGGACAAGCTAAAGATGTTATTCCTGGAATGAAGGATAAGATGTTATTACACGCAGGTCCTCCTATTGGCTGGGATAGAATGAATGGTCCAATGAAAGGGGCAATAACAGGAGCTATTGTCTTTGAAGGGTGGGCGAAAGATCTTCAAGAAGCGGCAGAGTTGGCAGCGAGTGGTGAAATAACGTTTTCACCTTGTCACGAGCATCAATCTGTTGGATCAATGACTGGGGTAACAAGCCCTTCTATGTATGTGCATATTGTTGAAAATAAGACACATCATAATATTGCATTTACCAATTTATCTGAGCAGTTAGCGAAAATTTTACGAATGGGAGCAAATGATCAAAGTGTAATTGATCGTTTGAATTGGATGCGAGATGTGTTTGGTCCGATTCTTGCTCAAGCAATGTCTTATTGTGAAGAGGGAATTGATTTACGTTTAATGCTCTCTCAAGCTTTGCATATGGGAGATGAATGTCATAATCGTAATGTGGCAGGAACAGTGTTGTTGATCCAAAAATTAGCACCTTATATTTTAGAAACAGATTTTAGTAATAAAGATAAACAAGACGTGTTTAATTTTGTGGCATCGTCAGATTATTTCTCTGGACCAACTTGGATGGTGTGTTGTAAAGCAGCGTTAGATGCGGCACAAGGTATTCCTTATTCAACTGTTCTGACTACTATGGCAAGAAATGGAACTGATTTTGGTATTCGCGTTTCTGGATTACCTAATCAGTGGTTTACAGGACCAGCACAACAAGTTATTGGCCCTATGTTTGCAGGCTATAAACCAGAAGATTCTGGATTGGATGTAGGTGATTCAGCAATTACAGAAACTTATGGGATTGGTGGTTTTTCGATGGCAGCTGCACCAGCAATAGTATCATTGGTTGGCGGTACAGTAAGTGATGCAATGAATTACAGTAAGACGATGAATCAAATTACAGTAGGAAATAATCCTAATATTACGATTCCATCATTAAACTTTATGGGTGTACCAACAGGTATCGATATTTGTAAAGTGATTGAAAGTGGTGTATTGCCAGTGATTAATACTGCGATAGCACATAAGGAAGCTGGTATTGGAATGATTGGTGCCGGTATAGTTAATCCACCAATTGAAGCTTTTAATAAAGCATTATTAGCTTTTGCAGATAAATATACTAAATAAGGGGGACAAAATGAAAACACAGTTTTGGAAAAAAGGAGACTGGGCAGCTTTCTTTGGTTTATTTAGTAATAATTTAACTAACTTACTCACAATGATTGCTTTATTAACAGTTGTTGTCGGTATTCCTGCAGAAATTGTTTTTGGGAGAGTAGTACCAGCATTTGGATTAGCGGTATTGTGTGCCAGTATTTGTTATGTTGTTTTTGCTAAAATCTTAGCGAAGCAATCAGGCAGAGAAGACGTTGTTGCGTTACCATCAGGACCAAGTGCGCCTTCAATTTTTACAGTAACCTTCTTGGTGTTATTACCTGTATATCAACAAACTCAAGACTATGAACTTGCGTTAAGTATCGGTTTAGTTTGGGGTTTTGTCGAGGGATTTATTCTTTTTATTGGTTCTTTTATGGGAGATCTGCTAAGAAGAGCTGTTCCTAGAGTTGTATTACTTTCTTGTTTAGCTGGATTAGGACTTCTATTATTAGCAATGAATCCAATGCTACAGGCATTTCATACTCCAATCGTATCTTTTGTCGTGCTAGTATTAATTTTTATTAATTGGTTTGGACGTTCGCCAATTTTTAAACGTATCCCGACAGGGTTATTATTACTGATTGTAGGAACGATTTTAGCGTGGGTATTTGGTTTACAAGATGCCACAAAAATTGGAGCAGCATTACATAGTGCGGGCTTTAACCCACCAAAATTACACATTAGCAATTTTCTTGATGGTGTTGCCGTTGCGGCACCTTATTTAGCGTCAGCTGTACCATTAGCGTTAGCTAACTATGTATTTGATTTAGAAAATATTGAAAGTGCTCACGCAGCAGGCGATCCATACCCAACTCGTCGCGTTATGATTGCGAATGGTTGTTCAACAATGTTTGGTGCATTAATGGGAAACCCATTCCCAGTAACCGTTTATGTTGGTCATACTGCTTATAAAGAGATGGGAGCTGGTATCGGTTATACACTTGGTACAGGTATTGTGATGTTTTTAGTCTGTTTATTAGGATTAGGTGGCTTCTTACTCTCTTTAATTCCAATGGCAGCGATTGCTCCAATTCTAATCTTTATCGGTATTGTGACTGCAAACCAAGTAGTGAGAGAAACACCAAAACTTGAAGTCCCTGTTATCTTTGTTTGTTTATTCCCTTGGATCGGTGCTTGGGCATTAACGACAGTAGGAAATACCTTAAAAAGTGCAGGAACTAATGCAGGAAAATTAGGTTGGGATATTTTAGAAAAGAATGGTGTTGATTTTACTGGTTTATATCATTTAGGAAGTGGTGCACCATTATCTTCATTACTTTGGGGATGTATTGCAATTTTTGCGATTACCAATCAGCCTAAAAAAGGTGCAATTAGTGCTTTATTAGCTGCAGTATTAGCCTTCTTCGGGATTATTCACCAATTGAAGCCTGTTATTGGCGGTGAAGCACCAATGATGTTTATGGTTTCTTATTTAATGGTAATGGCACTATTTTTATTAAAATATTTGCTAGATCGAAATAAATCAAAAGAAGCACATTCTTAGTTTCTCGTTAGAAAACATTTATTAGTCTGGGAGTACTCCTCTCAGACTATCTATACCAAAAAGAATTGAAACATTCTTTTTGTCTATAAATCTATTTCATTATAAAAGGAAATAAAATGAAGCCTACAATAGTAATTGCTTTAGGTGGTAACGCTTTGCTGAAGCGTGGGCAACTGATGTCTTATGATAATCAATTAGCGAATATTAGCATTGTTGCTCGTTCAATTAGTAAATTAGTAGATAAATATAGGATTGCGATTGTACATGGTAATGGACCACAAGTTGGCTTATTGGCACAACAAAATGATGTTTATACGAGTGTCCCTGCATATCCTCTTAGTTGTTTAGTTGCTGAAACGCAAGGAATGATTTCAACAATTTTAATTCAAGAGCTGCGAAAACTTGTGGTACAACCTGTTACCTCTATTATTACGCATGTTGAAGTTGATGTTAATGATGCTGCTTTCTTAGAGCCGAATAAATTTATTGGGGGTGTATATGACAAGCAAGAAGCAGAAAGTTTAGCACAACAATATCATTGGCAGATTAAACAAGACGGACAATATTATCGTCGTGTGGTTGCTTCCCCTAAGCCTTTATCTATTCAAGAGAATCAGATTATTAGATCTGCACTGGATCAAGATAATATCGTAATTTGCTGTGGCGGTGGTGGAATCCCGGTTTCGCAGCAAGAAGGGCAATTATCTAATACAGATTGTGTGATTGATAAAGATGCTTCTGCTTCACTATTAGCAAAAGAAATTCAAGCTGAATATTTTTTAATTTTGACTGATGGTGATGGTATTTATTTGAATTGGGGTAAAGAAAATCAGCAGAAATTGGATCAGGTAGCTGTACAGGAGCTATTAACGTATCAATTTGATAAAGGATCTATGCAACCGAAAGTAGATGCTATTATTGATTATGTGAGTAATGTTAATAATGGGATTGGTATCATTGCTGATATGAACTTTGTATTGGAAGCATTAGAAGGTGAAGCTGGAACACGAGTAATAAAATAGGCTTAAAAAATGATCTGTGCTCTAAAAGTTGGACTCATTATCCGACATACAGATGCACAGATTTTTTATGGCCAACAAGCATTTACATAACGATTTGTTAATTTTTATTCTGGATATCATGAAAGTAGGTTATGTAATATAAAAATATCTTATCTGATTAACGTTATTATCTGAGAAGTAGGTATTTACATAAATTTTAGTATAGGCTACAGATATAGGTTTTACTCTATCTGGTTACTATTTAACTTTTATGGGTAGATTAAAATAATGTCTTGATATTTTCAAGACATTATCTAATCACTATTATGTTGTATTTTTTAACTTATTACCGGTTTTCCATTTAAGAAGCCACGTCTTTGTTCAGGCAAGCGAGCAACTGCTTCTGCACTACAACTCGCAGCAACAAGAGTAAAAGTTGCTTTATCTCCTACTTTTGGCCATACCATATCTCCTTTTTCATTAAGAGGAGTTATTCCGGCAGTTGCAATGGATAAGGATCTTGATAATCCAAGTTCATCTGTTTGGCGATATAATTGTGCCCATAAACGAGCTTTTTCTAACATATCACCACTTCCTAAAGGAGACCACCAATCGAGGATACTATCTGTACCAGACATTAATTTTACTCCAGCAGTTTGAAATATAGGTAATGGCATCATAGCATTTCCAAAAGGTAGTGTAGATGCAAGGCTTATTCCATATTCTGCCATTTTTTCAGCTAATTGTTTGACCTCATCATTTTGCATATTCATAAAAGCGAAAGCATGACTTAGAGTAAGTTTTCCATGAAGATCTTTTTCTTTGGCAACATAATCTATCATATATTTTATAGCTTCACCGCCACTTGGATTTGGTTCATGCAAATGTATATCTACTCCTTTACCATTATCTAATGCAATAGCAAACATAGTGTCTAAAGACTTTTTCATATCTCCATCAACTTTAGTTGGATCCAAACCTCCCACATAATGAGCTCCCATTTTCATCGCTTCTCTCATTAATTTTTCACTATTGGAACGTAATAATCCATGTTGAGGAAAGGCAACAATTTCACATTCTAGATTATTTTTATTCTGATCTAAGGCTTCTTCTAGGTGTTTAAGACTTTTTAATTGGCTTGTTGGCTCAATATTACAATGGCTGCGAGCTATTACTGTCCCTTTTTGATTTAGCAAAGATATCATTTCTCCTGTTCTTTTAATGGATGTTTCTAGTAGTTCAGGAAGAATTTTTTGCTCATAAGCGATCATATCCTGAATAGTCCAACCTTTTCTAGATATGGTACGCCAAGGAAGTCCATACCAACTTTTATCAAGATGAATATGTAAGTCTTGTAATGCAGGAATTGCTAGTAATCCTTCTCCATCAATGATTGGAAGATTATTAGGGTTTTCTCCTTTTTTGAGGATAGCCTTGATAATTCCATCTTTAATATATAATGCAGCATTTTTTGTTTGTGTTGCGACAACTTTGTTGTCGTGATAAACAAAGTTGGTTTCTAACAAAATATTATTCAATAGATACTCATTGTGAGTTTTGGAATAAGTTTTTTTAGAAAATGCATTGTTTTGTTGTGCTAATGTCGGCAATGAAATAGCGGCAGCAGTTAATGCTGTTGTACTGATAAATTGACGGCGAGAAAAATAGTTAGTCATATTAGCTCTCCTATTATGTAAGAATCATGATAGTGCTGAGAATATATTACTACTCAGACTTTATTCATATTAAATGAAATTGGTATTAGATAGGATTGAAAAGATTGCTATTATAAATTCTATATTTTTGAAGTAATTTGAAATTTTTATATTAAATTATATAGTTATAACTAGCAGTGGTTTTATATATATTTATAAAGAGACTAAGTATCGTAGTTATAGAGGAGCAACCATAATGTCATACGTATTTACACCACCACCAATTGCGGCTATTCCAGTGATTGATAGTGAGCAGCTTTTTGCTGTACGTCGCGTTTATTGTGTAGGACGAAATTATGCGGCGCACGCACGAGAAATAGGGCATGATCCTGATCGTGAGCCGCCATTTTTCTTCTGCAAACCTGCGGATGCCATTCGACCAGTCAAACCAGGTGAAACTTATGCGTTTGCTTATCCAACAATAACGCAAAATTTGCATTATGAAGGCGAATTGGTGGCGGTAATCGGTAAAACTGGTAGCAATATTACGGCAGAAAATGCATTGGAGCATATTTGGGGTTATGCGGTTGGCTTAGATATGACACGTCGTGATTTGCAAAACCAAATGAAAAATATGGGGCGACCTTGGGAGATTGGAAAAGCCTTTGATGGCTCTGCGCCGATTGGTCCAATTTATCCAGTAAGTAAAGTAGGACATATTACATCTGGTGCAATTTGGTTAACGGTGAATGATGTCGAAAAACAACGTAGTGATATTAGTGATTTAATTTGGTCTGTAGCAGAAACGATCGCTCATTTATCGACATTATTTACACTGGAACCAGGTGATATTATTTTTACAGGTACTCCTGAAGGTGTGGGTAAAGTGGTACCAGGTGACAAAATTAAAGTGGGAGTTGATCAATTGGGTGAATTAAATATTGAAATTGTTTAACCACCATTTTTTTACCAAGATTGAGGAGATAGCTGTGTTATAGAAACATAGCTATTTTTTTTGTTGCTAAATTGTAATCAATTTGTAATATTCAACCTTAAGTATGTGATTTTTCTGTGCTCGTACGATAACTATAGATTAATTGTTTGATAAGAGAGGAAACAACATGCGTAGAAAAGTGAGTTTGATTGGTGTACCGACAGATGTAGGAGCTGGTCATCGCGGTTCTAGTATGGGGCCAGAGGCATTACGCGTTGCAGGAATTACAGAGATGTTAGAAGGCATGGGGTTGGATGTTTATGATCAAGGGAATTTACATGGGCCGGCTAATCCTTGCCATGCCGCAATAAATGGCTATCGCAATTTTGCGGAAGTGATTACGTGGAATCAATTAACGCATGATGCAATTTATCAAGAGTTGGTGCGTGGACATATGCCGATTATGTTAGGTGGCGATCATTGTTTAGCGGCAGGATCAATCAGTGCGGTAGCGCGTTATTGTCGTGAACAGGGTAAAGAATTGCGAGTAATTTGGTTAGATGCGCATACTGATTTTAATACCGCTGAAATTACCCCATCAGGAAATATGCATGGTATGCCGGTAGCTTGTCTATTTGGTCATGGGCCATTGGAATTAGTCAATTTATCTGGGCATGTGCCAACCTTGGAGGCGCATAATATTCGTCAGATCGGTATTCGTAGTGTGGATGATGAAGAAAAGCATTTTATTCATGAAGCAGGTATCCAAATTTTTGATATGCGCCATATTGATGAAATTGGTATGCGACATGTGATGGAAAAAGCATTAACTGATTTGCATGATAATGTCCATTTACATGTGAGTTTTGATGTTGATTTTCTTGATCCAGAAATTGCTCCTGGTGTTGGCACTACCGTACGTGGTGGTGTTAATTATCGTGAAGCGCAGTTATGTATGGAGATGATTGCAGATACTGGATTAATGGAATCATTAGATATTGTTGAGCTTAATCCAGCTTTAGATGTGCGGAACTTGACGGCAAATATTGCAGTGGAATTAGTGCAAAGTTTGTTTGGTAAGAATACGTTAATTCGTTAAGTTAATAAGAAATATAAAACCGAGGGAGGATCCTCGGTTTTATGCCATTTAAAGTAACTTATAGTTTGACTACCAATTTATCATAGGCTCGATTTGCTTTCTCTCTGGCTTTCTCAGTGTTGCCATCACTGGCAAGAATAACGCCTAAACGACGATGTCCATTGACTTCACCTTTACCGAATAGACGCAAACCTGTATCCGGCTCAGCTAATACATTTTCTAAATTACCAAAGCTGACTTGAGTCGATTTTCCTTCAACTACAATGGCTTTAGAAGCACTTGGTGCGAGTAATTTAATTTGTGGAATAGGTAAGCCGAGAATAGCGCGAGCGTGTAATGCAAATTCGGAGAGATCTTGAGAAATTAAGGTGACCATACCTGTATCATGTGGGCGTGGTGAAACTTCATTAAAGATAACATCATAACCACAAACGAACATTTCAACACCAAAAATACCGTAACCACCTAATGCACCAGTAATTTTTTCAGCGATTTGTTGTGCTTTTTGTAAAGCTGTTTCACTCATCGCTTGTGGCTGCCAAGATTCGCGGTAATCTCCATCAACTTGTACGTGGCCAATAGGAGCTAGGAATGAGGTACCTCCACGATGACGAACAGTTAAGAGCGTAATTTCATAATCAAAACGGATAAAGCCTTCTACGATAACGCGTCCGCCACCAGCGCGACCACCTTCTTGTGCATATTGCCATGCTTTTTGTAGATCTTGTTCATTCTTTAATATGCTTTGTCCATGTCCAGATGAGCTCATAATAGGTTTTACAACACAAGGTAAACCAATTTCGGCTACAGCTTGTTGGAAATCTGTAAAGTTATCGACAAAGCGGAATGGTGAAGTTGGTAATTTGAGTTCTTCCGCAGCTAAGCGACGAATACCTTCACGATTCATCGTTAATTTTACCGCTTTAGCGGTTGGAATAACGGTAAAACCTTGTTGTTCTAGTTCTACTAAAGTGTCGGTGGCAATTGCTTCAACCTCGGGTACGATATAGTCAGGTTTTTCTTTTTCGATCAATGATTTGAGTGCCGCTCCATCTAACATTGAAATTGTGTAAGCACGATGCGCAACTTGTTGTGCTGGTGCATTGGCATAACGATCAACCGCAATTACTTCAACGCCTAAACGTTGTAATTCAATAACGACTTCTTTGCCTAATTCGCCAGAACCTAACATCATCACTTTTGTTGCGACAGGCGTAAGTGGTGTACCCAATGTTGTCATAAGTTAATTTTCCTCTGTTGTGTGCAAAATAAAAAAGCCAAGTGTAAAACTTGGCTCTCGAATTATTTATTGATTTAAGAAGCTGTCATCAAGTAGTAAATCTTGGTTATTGTTGATACCGATACCTTGATCTAACACTTTCTGTGCAGCAGCTTTTGCATCTGCTAATGAGTGTTCGGTATAAGTACCACATTGATATTCATTTAATTCAGGAATTTGCTTTTCACTTTCCACTGTTAACACATCTTGCATTGCTTTCGTCCACGCAGCTACAACTTGTTGTTCAGTTGGAGCACCAATTAAGCTCATATAGAAACCAGTACGGCAACCCATTGGTGAAATATCAATAATTTCAACGCTATCACTGTTTAAATGATCACGCATAAAACCAGCAAATAAATGTTCAAGAGTATGGATACCTTTCGGACTAATATTATCTTTATTTGGTTTACAGAAGCGTAAATCGAACACAGTAATTTGATCACCTTTTGGTGTTTGCATAGTTTTTGCAACACGTACTGCAGGTGCTTTCATTTTAATATGGTCAACTTTAAAACTATCTAATAATGGCATGAAAAAAATCCTTATATTTTTATAAATTTAAATTGAACTTTTTGAAACGAGCTTTGTCTTATAAGCTGCAACATAATGGTTGTTTAAATTAGTTCCTTAGGTTATTGCCGCTCTAACGAGCGGCTTTTTTTATTTTAAAGTCTGATAGCAATATTTGTATAGTGCTTTCTATACAGAATAACTAAATATCTAAATTGCACTTGCCAGCCATTGCTGATAATCCAGGCGATCTTGTTCCGTTATCTGGCGTAAAACGCGACAAGGATTACCTACTGCAAGGCTGTTAGCTGGGATATCTTTGGTTACCACACTACCAGCACCAATCACTGCATTTTTACCGATAGTGACACCACCAAGAATGACACTATTACCGCCAATCCAAACATTATCTTCAATCACAATCGGTTTTGTATGTTCAAAACCTTGCTGACGTAATTCGGGATCTAATGGATGCCCAACTGTATAAAGGCTCACGTTCGGTGCAAACATTACGTTATTGCCAATCGTAACTTTACCATTATCCAGAATAGTACAATTGCAATTGGCAAAAAAATTATCACCTACATCAATATGAGAGCCATAATCACAGAAAAATGGCGGATTAATGTGTAAATTCTTGCCATAAGAGCCCAATAACTGTTGTAACAACTGTAATCTTTCCTCCTGTTGTGAGGGGGAAAGTTGGTAATTGAGTTGAAACAACAGCTGTTTCGTCCGCTTACGCATAGAAGATAATGTTTCGTCATAAGGATTATGTGGTAATCCTAATAACATCTTTTCTTGTTCAGATAATGCCATATTTACTCACGATCTAGAGCTAACACGATTTTCCCTTGAGTACGTCCGCTCTCTAATAAACGATGAGCCGTTTGAATTTCCTGAATTGGGAAAACTTTCGCAATTTGTAAGGTTAATGAGTGATCGGCCAAGTAACCTAGCATTGTAGTTAAATCGGCGCTATTAGGAACAGCTAACATTTTTTCGACTTGCAAATGCTGTTGCGCGCCAGCTTGTTGCAGTAGTGGTACATGAATAGTTGGAATACAAATTACCCGACCATTAGTTTTTACCATTTTTAAGGCTGCAATACCGCTTTCACCGCCGACTAAATCAATAAATAGATCAGCTTGTAGATCAGGATATTGTTCTGGGTGATGATAATCAAAACATTGATTTGCGCCTAATGCTAAAGCCGCTTCATTTTTTGCTGGTGAACAGATAACAGAAATTTTGACTGCTTGTTTGGCTAATAGTTGTAACAATAAATGTCCAACACCGCCTAATGGGGCAGAAAGTAAAATATGTTGTCCAGTTTGTATATTAGCTTGCTTTAATATTTGATAAGCAGTGGTGGCAACAGTTGGCATTGCTCCAGCTTGTTCTAATGAAACATTAGTTGGTACACGAGCCACTAGTTCTGCATTTACCGCAACATAACGGCTATAAGCGCCGCCTTCAAAGGTTAAAGCAGCTACACGATCTCCGACTTTAAAACCGCTTGCAGCACCAGCTTGCACAACAATACCTGCAATATCAAAACCTAATATCGCTGGAAATTGAGATTTAAATTTTTCTGCTCCCCAACCTAATCCTTTACGAGTTTTGAAATCTACTGGGTTAATACTGGCATAATGATTTTCAATTAATACTTGGTTTTCGTTAATAGTGGGTAAGGGTAAATGTTCTTGAAAGGTGAGAACATCCGCCTCACCAAATTCACTAATAGTCACGCCGTAATTCTGCATAAAACACTCCTGTTATTTCATTTTAGTAGTATAGCTGTTGTTTTAATTTTTCTGCTGTTTCTACACCTAATAATTCACTAATGACGGTAAGGGCAAAGTCAAATGCTGCGCCTGGGCCTCTGCCAGTAATAAAGGCACCATCAACCACAGCAGGAACATGATGATAAATAACATTATTTTCTGAGAAATTATCACGCATAGATGGATAACAAACTGCATTTTTATTGGTTAATAAACCTAATTTCGCTAAAACAGTTGGTGCAGCACAGATAGCGGCAATACGTTTGTTGTTATTGATGAATTGCTGATAAATTTCAGATAACGCAATATATTTATTTGGATCTACTTTACCACCTGGTAGCATAATCACGTCGTATTGAGATAAATCTACTTGTTTAATTTGTTTGTCAGCAATGACTTTTACTTGATGAGCAGAGGATACAATTTCAGAATCTTCAATAGAAATGAGATCAACCTCTAATTCGACGCGTCTAAATAAATCTGTTGGTACTAATGCTTCTGCATCTTCAAATCCTGTTGCTAATAATACTGCGATTTTTTGACTCATTTTTTGCTCCTTATTGATGAAAAATAGCAAAATCATTATACGCTTTTTATTGAAAAATTTTATCAGCGGTATATCATATCCGACCTATTTTACTTGGGTTCCCTCACCCCAAACGATGTAATCAAGACAAAAAGGATACAATATGATTTCAGCTCAAGCGATTTTCGGCGATCGCGAAAAACGTCGTGCCTTAGTATTACTTACTTTTTTCCACATTTTTATCATTGCAATTAGCAATTACCTTGTGCAAATTCCTTTTGAAATTAATCTAACCTGGTTAGATTTTAGCTTTCATAGCACATGGGGTACATTAACCTTTCCATTTATCTTTTTAGCCACCGATTTAACCGTACGTGTCTTTGGCGCAAAAGAGGCGCGTTGGATTATCTTCTGGGTAATGTTTCCAGCGTTAGTGGTAAGTTATGTGATTTCAACACTATTTTCTGATTCACAATATCAAGGATTAGCAGCTTTAGCTTCGTTTAACATGTTTGTGTTTCGTATCTCATTTGCGAGTTTCGCCGCTTATGTGTTAGGGCAATTGTTAGATGTGTTGGTGTTTAATCGTTTAAGACAATTAAAAACATGGTGGATTGCGCCGACAAGCTCAATGGTGTTTGGTAGTTTATGTGATACCTTTGCGTTCTTTGCGATTGCGTTCTATCAAAGCAGTGATCCTTTTATGGCAGCAAATTGGGTAGAAATCGGTTTTGTCGATTATCTATTTAAATTATTTATTGGTTTGCTATTCTTCGTGCCGATTTATGGGGTGGTGTTAAATGCAATTATGCGCAAATTAGCGATGCTTAATCTTGCCCAAGTGACGGAAGCTCGTGGTTGATATAAATATCAAAACGATGATTTTTCGTTGTTTGGCTAAAATGAGGGACTTTTTCAGCTAAATAGTTGGCATAATCGGGACGTTTCACCACGACTCGATGTGCCAATTTCAAAGCGCTATCTAATAATAAATCTGCATCTAAATCCGCACCTACTAACGATTGAAATACTCGCATCTCTTTTTTCACTAATGCACTTTTATTTTTATGTGGAAACATTGGATCTAAATAGACTACATCAAAATAGTGTTGTTGTGGATCAAGCTCGTTAATCGTTTTTATGGGGAGTAACTTCATTCGTTGCTGCATAAACTCGCCAATCTCAGCATCTTGATATGCTCGTTGTAAACCATCCGCTAATAATGCAGCGACAACAGGATGGCGTTCGACGAGTTGCACTTCACAGCCAATAGAAGCTAAAACAAACGCATCACGTCCTAATCCTGCAGTAGCATCTAAGACTTTGGGTAATTTACCTTTTTTGATTCCTACTGCTTTTGCCACTGCTTCACCGCGACCGCCACCAAATTTACGACGATGCGCCATCGTACCTTGTACAAAATCAACGGCAATAGCACCTAATTTCGGCTCATCAATTTTACGTAATTCCAAGTGTTGTTCGGTTAGTACAAGGGCAAAAGGTGCATTTGCTTGATGCACAAACTGCCATTGCTCAATTAATTGTTGAAATTTTTCCGTTTGCTCAGTTTCATTAATTAATTGAATTTCCATTATTTCCTCACTAAATACACACCGCTTTCAATATGATGGGTATAAGGGAATTGATCGAAAAGAGCTGCTTTAACCACGTGATGGGTTTGTGATAGTACGGCTAAATTCTCGACTAATGTTTCTGGATTACAAGAGATATATAAAATATTGTCGTATTGCTGCACCATTTGTAATGTTGCTGGATCTAGCCCCGCACGAGGTGGATCGACAAAAATAGTATTACACTGATAACCCTGTAAATTAATGCCTTTTAAACGATTAAATTCACGTACACCTTGCAGAGCTTGCGTAAATTCTTCGGCTGACATGCGAATAATCTGCAAGTTATTGACTTGATTAGCTGAAATATTGAATTGTGCTGCCTGTACTGAAGGCTTTGCAATTTCGGTTGCTAAAACCTTATCAAAGTTTTGCGCTAAGGCGATCGAAAAATTGCCATTACCGCAATAGAGTTCTAATAGATCCCCTTTGGCATTTTCAGTACAAGATAATGCCCATTGGATCATCTGGCAATTTACGCCAGCATTTGGTTGTGTAAAGCTATTTTCTACTTGGCGATAAATATAATTTTTGCCATTGATCGGTAAAATTTCATCGACAAAATCTTGTCCTAAGCAGATTTTTTGTTTATTTGCTCGTCCAATAATTTGTACGTCAAAGTCTAGATTTTGTAGTTGTTGTTTTAATTGTTTAGCAGCCGCTAACCAATGCTCATCTAAGACTTTGTGATACAACAAACTCACAATAATTTTATTGCTTAAAGTGCTTAAATAATCAATTTGGAATAGTTTGTAACGAAGTAGATCTTGTTGTTTCAATAAAGGAATCAGTTCTTGCATCATCCGATTGATCAAACGACTCGCAATCGGAAATTGATCAATGCGATAACGCTGTTTTGTATCACGATCAAACATAATATGGTAAAGCTCACCTTGATCATGCCAAACACGAAATTCCGCGCGCATTCTATAATGTTGAATTTCAGAAGCGTGGACTTCTAATTCTTCACTAAAAAAGGGTTGGAATAATTGGCTTAAACGTGATTTTTTTTCTGCTAATTGCGCAGCATAGTTTGTTGTCGTGAATTCAGTAAACATAATTTCCTAAACCGTACCAAAGAATGCGCGGCATTCTAACACAAAATGATAGTGAAAATGTAAAAAGGCTAAGTTCGTTGGCGAAATGGATTTATTTTGTATTTTTGATTTACTTCACTATTCTGAAAAATAAACATAAAAAGGCTTGAAAAGAAAATTTTCTGGCATTATGTTCTTAAACAAGAACAGGATTTTTTTCTTGACTGGAAACAGTCTTCTTACAATGAGAGGTAAATGTTATGACCCTAAATATTACTAGTAAACAAATGGATATTACCCCAGCAATCCGTTCACACATTGAAGAACGCTTAGCAAAATTAGGCAAATGGCAAACCCAATTAATTAATCCTCATTTTATTTTACAAAAACTGCCAAAAGGATTTGGGGTGGAAGCAATGATCGGTACACCATTCGGCGATTTGGTCGCTAAAGCAGAACATGAAGATATGTATCGAGCAATCTCAGAAGTTCAAGAAAAACTTGAACGCCAACTTAATAAATTACAACATAAAGGCGAAGCAAGACGTGCAAGTGAACGTTTAAAAGATTCTTTTGAATAATTGAAAATTAACTAATTGATTTATAAGTCCAGCAGTTGCTGGACTTTTTTATTCTAATTAGCTAGATAGCACATAAAAAAGACCTATTCTCCTTAGGTAATAGGTCTATGATCAGAAATAGAAATTAACTTATTTTTGATAGATATAACTACCATTACTTTGGCGGATAAATTTATCGCCATTTGGTAAGCGAAGTTCAGAAACGCGTCCTTCACTATTCACATTAACGGATACTTTATCACCCGGTTTAAAGCTGCTTAAAGCATTGCCTGCGCCATTTGCTTTTGTCATTGCGTTTACGTCAGCGATATTTAATTTGTTATCGCGGAAAACTTGCATTAATGATGTACCTGCTGGCACAGTTAATACTTTTGTTGCACCGCCAGTGGCAGCAGTTGAAGTTGTTTTGTTGGTCGTTCTCGGTGTAGGTTTTGCTTCAACAACAGGAACCTCTTTACCATTTAATAAAGCTTGTGCTTTACGGCTTTCTTTCTCTTTTTGTTGTTGCTGTTTTGCTCTGAACTCTTCACGAGCACGTTGTTCTGCACGAGCTTTAGCTTGCGCAACTAAACGAGCCTGTTCCTCTTCGTATGCTTTTTTCTCAATTTGTTTAATTTGTTCTTGAGTAAGCGCTGGTTGTGCTGGTTGCGCTGGTTTTTCAGCTGGTGCTGGAGCAGCTGTACTTGAATTATCAACGGTTGGTGCAGCATTTGCTGCAGGCGCATCCGTTGTAATTGGCGTATTATCTACAGCAGGTTGTTGTGCAGCTGGATTAGCAGCAGCATCTTGTGTCAACGTGTTAGCTGTGGTAGCGGCGTCATTTGCAGTCGCTGTTTCATTAGTAGCAGGAACAGCATTACCATCTGTAGCATTCGGTTGTGGTGGTGTATTAGCCTCTGCTGCTGCGTTTGGATCAATTGGTTGGAACTCAATTGGTAAATTATTCTCTTGTGATTGGAGGTTATCTACTGGTTGGCTATTTGGTTTTAACCAAATAAATAGACAAATAATAATTAATAATACGGCAAGGCTAATAGCTAAACGGCGATAACGGGTTGGTAAGTTTTTAATTGCACTAGTTTTGTTAGTGGTTACCGGTTCGGTATCGAATTCAGCGTATTGATTATTTTCTTCTGCTGGTGCAAAAGTTGGTGCTTCTTGTTTAGCAGACTTTTTAGCTAATAAACCTTTAATTTTATCGAAGAATGATGGTGCTGTTTCTGGGGCTTTAGCAGCTCTTTTAGGAGTGATAGGTTCGAACTCATCAAAATCTAAATTGAGTTCATTTTGTTGGTTATTTTGTTGTTCTGGCTGCTGTTCCTTGTCTATGTTACTCACGATATACCTCAAGTTGTTAAATATGGCAAATAGTTCGCTGACTCTGCAAGCTAGTCATTAGCTTGCATCAAAATTCTTGGCAATAACGCAAGGCGTTATCCACTTAATTAG
The DNA here is from genome assembly GCF_001678495.1 of Gallibacterium salpingitidis. Taxonomy (GTDB): domain Bacteria; phylum Pseudomonadota; class Gammaproteobacteria; order Enterobacterales; family Pasteurellaceae; genus Gallibacterium; species Gallibacterium salpingitidis. Next base: position 16,597 of record NZ_JTJL01000004.1, on the reverse strand, counting down.
GGTTGTTATTTTAAAGGAAAAAAAAGCGTATTACTAAGGCTAATCCACATTTATCGCAGAATATTTTTAACTATACCAAGTTTTACTTTTTTCACCGGCAATTTCTCGTGCTAATTTTGGCACTAAATAGCCCGAAGATAAGGTAATTAATTGTCGATAAATGGCTAAAGCGGTTTGATCGTCGATCCAGAAGTGGCTAGCGCCTTCTACTTTATCTAAGAGATGCAGATAGTAAGGCAATACACCGTTGGCAAATAATTTATCATTTAAGTTTTTTAAAATATAAGCATCATCATTGATGCCTTTTAGTAATACAGATTGATTTAATAAAGTGACATTATGTCGTTTTAACTGTGTTAAAGCCTGTGCAAGTTGCTGATCAATTTCATTCGCATGATTGATATGTAATACCATCACTTTATTGAGTGGCGATGCGGCTAAGGTTTGTAATAATTCCGCTGTAATACGTTGAGGAATTACGACAGGTAAGCGAGTATGAATACGTAAAGTTTTAAGATGAGGGATTTTTTCCAACTCATTGACTAACCAAGTAATTTCATGATCTTTTGCCATTAATGGGTCACCGCCAGAAAAAATCACTTCTTCGATTTCTGGGTGTTGAACAATATAGTTCAAAGCTTGTTGCCAGTTTGTTTTATTACCGGGGTTATCTGCGTAAGGGAAATGGCGACGGAAGCAATAACGGCAATTGACTGCACATCCGCCTTTCACCATCAGCAAAACACGATTATGGTATTTATGCAATAAATTCGGGATAGGATTATCTTGTTCTTGCAACGGATCTTTTACAAAACCGGCAGCAGCAATAAATTCCGCTTGATTGGTCATTACTTGCAGAAACAAAGGATCATTCGGATTACCTTTTTGCATTTTCTGTGCGAATGGTAATGGTACACGCATTGCAAATAAACGGCGTGCTGATAGGTCTTGTTGATAGTTTTCAACGGGTAGCTCAAGGTATTTTATTAACTCTATTGGATCAGAAATAGCGGTAGCGAGATAATCTGTCCAACTTGATACTTCTCTAATCAGGTGGTTTTGGGTTATCATAAGCACTTTTAAAAATGTGGGCCTTTGAATTTTTAAAATAAGGGCGTTATTTTTTCATTAATGAGGATATTATGGCAAGTTATTCTACCAGTGATTTCAAACCAGGTCTTAAATTTATGCAAGACGGTGAGCCTTGTGTAATTGTAGAAAATGAATTTGTGAAACCAGGTAAAGGTCAAGCATTTACTCGTACTCGTATTCGCAAACTTATTTCTGGCAAAGTGTTAGATGTGAACTTCAAATCAGGTACTACTGTTGAAGCTGCAGATGTTGTTGATACTAACTTAACCTTCTTATACAAAGATGAAGAGTTTTGGCATTTTATGAACAACGAAACTTTTGAACAACTTGCAGCAGATGCAAAAGCTGTTGGTGATAACGATAAATGGTTGCTAGATCAAGCAGAATGTATCGTAACTTTATGGAACGGTACCCCAATCACTGTGACTCCACCAAACTTTGTTGAATTAGAAGTTGTTGATACTGACCCAGGTTTGAAAGGTGATACTGCCGGTACTGGTGGTAAACCAGCAACTTTAAGCACTGGTGCAGTAGTTCGTGTTCCTTTATTCGTACAAATTGGTGAAGTGATTCGTGTTGATACTCGTTCAGGCGAATATGTATCACGCGTGAAGGACTAATTTACACTTAACAATGAAAACGAAAATCCTCTTGCACCGTCAGGTAAAGAGGATTTTTATTTAGGGGCAAAGTCAATCTTGAAACAAGGATAAAAGAATGAGTGCAAAATTACCGATTAGCGTCACGATGCTAGTGAAAAATTCAGCAAAATATTTGGAGCAAGTGTTAAATTCTCTGGTGCAATTTGATGAAATTCTTTTACTAGATAATGGTTCAACCGATAATACACTTGAGATTGCCAAAAAATTTAGTAATGTCGTGATTAAGCATTCACCTTTTATTGGATTTGGTCCCTTAAAAAACCTTGCAGCAGAATATGCAGCGAATGATTGGATTTTAAATATTGATAGTGATGAAGTATTACCGCAAGAGTTGATTGCGGAGTTAGGTCAGTTGGACTTAAGTAATGCGAAATGTGTTTACTCTTTATCACGTTTAAATCACTATCGAGGAAAACCGATAAAAACTTGTGGTTGGTATCCGAATTATGTACCGCGTTTGTATCACCGCCAGTACGTACGTTTTAATCAGAAATTAGTGCATGAATCTTTAGAAATTCCAGCAGATGTTGTAGTAACACAATTAAAACAACCGTTTTTGCATTACTCTTTTGATGGTGCGGCTGATTTAATTCAAAAAATGCAGCAATATACCACCTTGTTTGCAGAACAACAGCAAGGACGTAAACGAGTTTCAATTTTTTCAGCCATTACCCATAGTCTTTCTTCTTTTATCAAACACTATTTTCTGAAAAAAGGCTTTTTAGATGGGCAAGATGGTTTTGTGATTTCTTGTGCTAATGCAATGGGCGCTTATTATAAATACGTGAAGTTAGTAGAGTACAATCAACGTATTACCACTTCGTTAATTATTACGACTTATAATCGACCTGATGCGTTAGAAGCTGTCTTAAATTCGGTTTTACAACAACGTCAAATGCCTACGGAAGTCTTAGTTGCTGATGATGGTTCAACAGAAGAAACAGCAAAAGTTATTGAACGCTATCAAGCCTTGTTCCCAATACCGTTAATTCATTGTTGGCAGCCAGATGAGGGATTTAAGTTAGCTGAATCAAGAAATCGAGCATTAGCCAAAGCGACAAGTGATTATATTATCGTAGTCGATGGCGATATGGTGTTACATCCTTTATTTATCCAAGATCATTTACGTTATGCAAAACGTTCTGTCTTTGTACAAGGTAGCCGCGTTTCACTACCACAGAAGAAAACAGTAGAAATTTTAAACACACCTGATCATTATCCAGTTATTAAATGGTATCAACCAGGTATCGAAACCCGTTTTGAAAAGCGTTTTTCAGCAGCTCATCTTTATTGGTTAAATGGATTGTTACATAAAGAGAAGAAGGATTATTACAAAGGGATTCGTGGTTGTAATATGGCGTTTTTCCGCGATGATGCGCTAGCGGTAAATGGTTTTAATAATGATTTTGTTGGGTGGGGAAGAGAGGATAGTGAGTTTGTTGCTCGTTTCTACAACGCAGGAATGAAACGAAAAGATATTCGTTTTGCAGCGATTGCTTACCATTTATGGCATAAGGAAGAAGCACGAGATGCCTTACCTCAAAATGATCAATTATTAGCACAAGCAATCAATAATAAAATTGTCTATTGTGAGAATGGTGTCGATCGTTTTTTAGCTGAGAAAGCATAATGTTACGTTTAGTTTATACATTATTTCTATATCTCTTACTGCCATTTGTTTTATTGCTGTTTTTCTTTAAAGGCAGCAAAGAGATTGGTTATCGACAGCGTTGGGGTGAACGTTTTGCTTGTATAAAAAATTTGCAAAAAGAGAGTGTGATTATTCACGCTGCTTCAGTGGGTGAAGTATTACTGATTGCGCCGTTAGTACGTCAAATATTAGCGAAGTATCCAAATACAATATTCACTATTACCACCTTTACTCCAGGCGGTTCATATCAAGTAAAAAAGCTGTTTGGCGATCAAGTACAACATTGTTATTTACCTTTTGATTTGCCGCCATTGATACGACGTTTTATTACAATTTTACAGCCGAAAGCCTTTATTATTGTCGAAACTGAGTTGTGGTTTAATCTGCTTTATCAATTGCGTTGTCAGCAGATTCCAACGTTATTAATTAACGCTCGTTTATCAGCAAAATCAGCTAAACATTACCGCTATTTCCAAGCGAGTTTAAAAGAAGTCTGGCAAGGAATTGATGCGGTTGCTGCACAAGATGAACTTAGTGCGGAACGTTATCGCCAGCTAGGGGTAGCAAATGATAAAGTGGTTTGTACCGGCAATTTAAAATTTGATCTGAATTTATCGGATCAAGAGATCACTCAATATCGGCAGCAAAAACAGTTATTACTAGCAGATCGTCCAGTATGGATCGCAGGTAGTACCCATGCTGGTGAAGAAGCATTGATTTTGGCAGTGCATCGTCAATTATTAGAGAGCTACCCTAATCTCTTATTAATTTTAGTGCCTCGTCATTCAGCACGTTTTACGGAAGTAGAAAATTTATTACAACAACAGCAATTTAATTATCAAAAACGTAGCCAAACGCAATTGGTGGCAACGACAACGCAAGTGCTGTTTGGTGATACGATGGGTGAGTTACTGAAATTATATGCGTTGGCTGATATTGCCTTTGTTGGTGGGAGTCTAATTGAGCGTGGTGGGCATAATCCGCTTGAACCACTATTGTTTCAATTGCCAGTGATTTCAGGAAAGCATATTTTTAATTTTAAACAGATTTATGAAAAACTAGCGGAACTTGAAGGTGTCGCGTTGGTAGAAAGCAATATTGAATCATTACAACAGCAAGTTGCTTTATATCTCTCACAACCTGCCATTGCCGAACATTATGGTAAGCAAGGTTTTTCTTTTTTACAGCAAAATCGGGGTGCATTACAGCGCACATTACACTTATTGGATGTTTATTTAGGTGAATAGCAAATGATAACAATGATTTATCCAGGGACTTTTGATCCTATTACTAATGGTCATTTAGATATTATTAATCGTGCTGCAGCATTATTCCCAAAATTAATCGTAGCGGTTGCGGCCAGCCCAAGCAAAAAGCCTATGTTTAGCTTAGCGCAACGTTTGGAAATGGTACAAGCGGCAACAGCGAATTTAACTAATGTTGAGGTGATTGCTTTTGATGGTCTATTGGCGCATTTAATTTTAGCAAAAAATATTCAGGGCATTATTCGTGGTGCAAGAACATCGAGCGATTTTGACTATGAATTACAATTGGCACATTTAAATCGTTTATTGACTAACGGCGTGGAAAGCTTATTTTTCCCACCATCAGAAAAATGGTCATATGTTTCTTCTACGATGGTGCGAGAAATTTTGCTACATAAAGGGGATATTCAAAAATTAGTGCCAGCAAGTGTTTTTGCGAAAATCTCTCAATTGGCATGATAGCCAGTTAGCAACGCTTGCCAATTTTGTTCACTAAATTGAATTTGATAGCGTTGGATCTCTTTTTGAAATGAACGATAAAGCCGCTGCAAATTAGCGGCTTTCCATTCGTTACCTTCCCGAAAACCGCATTTATCAAAATCTAATAGCCATAATTTTTGTTGATTATCAATCGTTTGCAGCAGAATATTATGAGCATTAAGGTCACTATGAAAAACTTGTTGATTATGTAATTGACGAATTAATTTCCCAATTTGCTGCCATAAATTTTCAGGTAATGTTTGTTGCTGCAAAATTGCTACCAGATCTTGCCCATTTTCAATGAGCTCAATCAAAATATCAGCTTGATAACAAAATCCAGAACGTTTAACACGAGCAGCAATCGCAGTAGGAACAGGTAATCCTTTCTCTTTCAGTTGTTGTAATAGGGTAAATTCAGCAAAACTACGACAATTAGCCAATTGTGAGTATAAAAAGTGATCCTTTATAAACTTGCCAAATAAACCGCCACGATAATAATGGCGTAATGCCGCTCGATAGCCCAATTCTTGCTGGCTGTCTAAAAAATAGGTAGTACCGCGTCCTTTAGCAGAACCTAAAATTTTTTGCTGTTGTTGCCAATATTGTGGTGAGAAATACTGTGTTAATTGAGCTTCGGTTAAATGGGCATTGAATAAATAGTGAATTTGGCTCATTTTTATCCTCGTTATACTGCGAACGATCGCTTTTTTGGATTAAAATAAGCGGCAATTTTAACATATCGAGAAGAATTTCTATGAGCTTATTTTCTCAACCGCCACAATCACTATGTATTCTTCGTTTATCTGCAATTGGTGATGTTTGTAATGCGTTAGCGGCAGTGCAACAGATCCAAGCCTATTATCCTAGTACTAAAATTGTTTGGGTGATTGGTAAAGTGGAAGCACAATTGCTCAAAGATGTTCCTGGCATTGAGTTTGTCATTTTTGATAAAAAGCAGGGATGGCGAGGTGTATTGGCCTTATGGAAAAAGTTACGTCCTTATAAATTTGATGCGCTATTAGATATGCAGGTAGCAATTCGCGCCTCTATTCTTTCATTAGGTATTAGTGCTAAATATCGTATTGGTTTTAATCGTCAGCGTGCTAAAGAAGGGCAATGGTTATTCACTAATAGAAAAGTTGGGCAAGCTAAAGGTTATCACGTGTTAGATGGTTTTTTGAGCTTTGCTGAATACATCGGTGTGCCTATTCAACAACCGAGTTGGCGTTTTCCGATCAGTAATGTAGATCGAGAATATGTAAGAACCTTTATTGATACTAATCGGCAAACTATTGCTATTTCGCCATGTTCCAGTAAAAAAGAGAAAGATTGGCTGGTAGAACGTTATGCTGAAATAGCGTGTTTAGCCGCAGAGAAAAATATCCAAGTCATTATTACTGGTTCACCGAGTAAGCATGAAATGCAAGTGGCAGAACAAATCTGTCAGTTATGTCCGTTACCTCTCACAAATTTAGCAGGTAAAACTTCGTTACAGCAATTAGTGGCACTTTTTGCAGAAGTCGATTTAGTGATTACGCCTGATTCTGGTCCAGCACATATGGCTACAATGGCCGGAACACGTGTATTAGGACTTTATGCTTGCCATAATCCAAGACGTACTGGCCCATATTATGATGTTGATAATGTGGTATCTGTTTATGATGAAAATGCAGCGCAGCAATATCGCAAATCATGGCAAGAATTAGCGTGGGGTACGAAGGTGTATGGTAAAGATTTAATGGCGCAAATTACTACCGAGCAAGTTGCTACAAAAATGTGGCAGCTTTTAGCATTAAAATAGTTTTTTAACTTGCTTTTTAATTGGATTTGAGTACAATTTGCGACCTCACAGTCGTTCCGTTTTTTCGTTCCTTGCTTCCGCAGATTGGCGACTGGTCTATAGTCGGAGGCTGATTAACCCGTAAGGAGCAGTAATGCGTCACTACGAAATCGTGTTTATGGTTCACCCAGATCAAAGTGAACAAGTACCTGGCATGATTGAACGCTACACAGGTTCTGTAAAAGAAGCTGGTGGTCAAATTCATCGCTTAGAAGATTGGGGCCGCCGTCAATTGGCTTACCCAATTAATAAACTACATAAAGCACATTATGTGTTAATGAATGTAGAAGCACCGCAAGAAGTCATCGACGAGCTTGAAACAACTTTCCGTTACAACGATGCAATTCTTCGTAACGTAATTATTCGTACTAAGCACGCCGTAACCGAAGCGTCCCCAATGGTTAAAGCAAAAGATGATCGTAAAGCTTTAGCTGATGTTGATAACAACGATTTTGAGGATGCTGAAGAGTAATTTGAAGATTGATAATCGTTTTTCGTTGATTGGAACAGTAGTTTCTCAACCAAAACGACATCAAAGCCCAAGTGGAATAGCGCATTGCCAATTTTGGCTGGAACATCGTTCCCAACAGCAAGAAGCTGGATTAGCTAGGCAAGCATGGTGCAAAATCCCTATTCAACTTAGTGGTCATCAATTAACAAGTAAAACTCAAGGCATTACGGTCGGCAGTAAGGTGTGTGTATCAGGATTTATCCATTCACATAAAACTAGTCAAGGTTTAGACCAATTGGTCTTACATGCCGAGCAAATCGAATTTATAGATTAGGAGAATAGCCACATGGCACGTTATTTCCGTCGTCGTAAGTTCTGCCGTTTCACAGCGGAAAATGTAGTTGAAATCGATTATAAAGATATCGCTACATTAAAGAACTACATTACAGAGAGCGGCAAAATTGTCCCTAGCCGTATTACCGGTACTCGTGCGAAGTACCAACGCCAATTAGCTCGTGCAATCAAACGTGCACGTTACTTAGCGTTGTTACCGTACACTGACAATCATCAGTAATTAACAAGAGAGGATACGGTAATGCAAGTCATTCTTTTAGATAAAATTGTTCACCTAGGTAATGTTGGTGATCAAGTAAATGTAAAATCTGGTTATGCACGTAACTTCTTAATCCCACAAGGTAAAGCAGTTATGGCAACCAAAGCAAACGTAGAATATTTTGAATCTCGTCGTGCTGAATTAGAAGAAAAAGCAGCGAAAGCATTAGCTGCTGCGCTTGACCGTGCTGAAAAACTTGAAGCATTAGGTTCAGTAACTATCGCTTCTAAAGCAGGTGATGAAGGACGTTTATTCGGTTCTATTGGTACACGTGATATTGCAGATGCAATCACAGCGAAAGGCGTTGAAGTTGCGAAGAGCGAAGTTCGTCTTCCTACTGGCCCATTGCGTACCCTTGGTGAACACGAAGTTCGTTTCCAATTCCATGGCGAAGTGTTTGCTTCATTAAACGTAATCATTGTTGCAGAATAATTTCTAATTATTCTAGAAACATTAAAAACCTCAGTCATTTGACTGGGGTTTTGTTTTTTTGATTATCCCAAGATTAATCCTTTCTCTTCATTGGAATTTCCCGTATCCTACGCACACTCTTTTTATCATAAGTAACATATAGGGAAGCAGCTATGCAGTGTCCATGTCAATCAGGTTTAACTTATGTCGATTGCTGTCAGTCATTACATCAAGGAAGTAAGATTGCAGAAAATGCAGAACAATTGATGCGTTCGCGTTATGCAGCATTTGTATTAACTGAAATTGATTATATCGTAGCGACTACTGTTCCAGCACAGCAAGCATTGTTAAATCGTAAGGCATTGCAACAATGGTCAGTTAATACTAAATGGGACGGTTTAGACGTATTAAAATTTATTCCAGAAGTAGATAAAGCTCATGCTTTAGTTGAATTTAAAGCTTACTATTTACAAGAAAATAAACGTATGGATCATCATGAATTATCTGCTTTTGTGAAAATCGCTAATCAGTGGTATTTCCTCGATCCAACAGTACCAATAAAATTAACAATGAAACAGCCTTGTTTGTGTGGTTCTGGTAAAAAATTTAAGCAGTGTTGTGCTCCTTTTTTAGCTTAATTTTAGTTGATTATGACAGCGCCATTTTTCTTTTTAATCGATTTTGAACAGCAACAACAGATTGTTATACCGTTATCAGCGGCAGCAGAACAAGGGATCTATTTTGATTTGCATGGTGTAAATAATGTACCGGATACTTTTGTGAAACCAAAAGCACCATTGTCATTAGCAACAAAAGCAATAAATTTCGCCGATTATCAGAGAGGATTTAATTTAGTACAGTCTGAGATCCAACGAGGTAACAGTTATTTATTAAATCTCACTTATCCAACTAAAATCGAAACCAATTACAGTTTAGTGGATATTTTTACGGCGAGTGCTGCGCCTTATAAATTGTTATATCAGGATAAGTTTGTCTGTTTCTCTCCGGAATGTTTTGTGCGTATTCAGGATGATAAAATTTATACCTATCCAATGAAAGGGACAATTGATGCAAGTTTGCCTAATGCACAGGCACAATTGTTATCCTCACAAAAAGAACAATGGGAACATAATACGATTGTTGATTTGCTGCGTAATGATTTAGCGATGGTGGCAAGCAATATTCAAGTATCACGTTTTCGTTATAGTGAATTAATTGAAACTGAACGTGGAGCAATTTGGCAAACGAGTTCAGAAATTTGCGGTGATTTAACGCCGCATTGGCGTGATGATCCATTGGCGTTAATTAAGAGAATGTTGCCTGCTGGTTCGATTAGCGGCGCCCCAAAAGAGAAAACAGTTGAAATTATCCAACAAGCAGAACAGCAGCCAAGAGGTTTTTACACTGGAGTGTTTGGTTATTTTGATGGTAACTGTTTAGAAAGTGCGGTAATTATTCGTTATATTGAACAGACTGCGACAGGCATGCAATTCCGTAGCGGTGGAGGTATTACTCGCCATAGTACGCTAGCAAGTGAATATGAAGAATTATTGGCAAAAGTGTATATTCCAACTAAAAAGAGCTGATTTATGTTTTTATGTTTTGAAACGTTAGCCATCCAAGATGGGGAAATCCAAAATCTGACCTACCATCAAGCTCGTTATCAGCGCACGTTGCAACATTTTTACTCTACTCATTATCAAGCATTTAATTTTGCGGATATTGTAAAAATTCCGCCACAATATCAACAAGGGTTAGTGCGTTGTCGTATTGATTACAATCAACAGGATTATCAGATCGCCTTTTATCCCTATCAACGCCGTCAATTTAAGCGTTTTCAACCTGTAGTTTGTGAACAGTTGGATTACCGCTTTAAATATTGTAATCGCGAGCAATTAAATGCACTGTATCAGCAGCGACAAGGTGCAGATGAAATTTTGATTATTCAACAAGGAAAAATTACCGATTGCAGTATTGGTAATTTAGCATTGTTACGGCAAGGAGAATGGTTTACTCCTGATTCACCGCTGTTAGCAGGAACACAACGACAAAGATTATTAGATCAACAACTATTACAGTTGCGATCAATTACGTTAAATGAATTAGATTTGTTTGAAGAAATTCGCGTGATTAATGCATTGAATAATTTGTAGTCGTTCGTTGCAATTAATACTTTGTTATGTTGTTTTGCCTTGCCTTATTTTTAACTTGAATGAATATAGAAATTGGTGTGAAAAATACCGAGCAATAAAGGAAATTCCGCTATAATAACCGCTGGTAAAAATTCGTCTTAACGAAGGGTCGCACGTTGATCAAAAAAAGAGGTATAAATCATGATGCAGACTATTCAAGAAACAGATCAAGGTTATTGGTTATTAACACAGGGATCAGCACTCTATTTACAAGCAGGAGAATTGCCTTTTGGGAATGCTAAAGAGTGTAGTGTCGTTGGTTTACAAGGTTGTGTTATCGGTGAATTTCGTCAGCAACCTTTATGGTTAATTGCAGAAATACCAAATGATCAGCAGCGAGAATACGTTTCCCTACGTGCTCAGCTATATCGTGATGAAACAGAATTTAACCTATTAAATCGTGGCGTTGCCCTAAATTATTTTTATGGAACTCACCGTTTTTGTAGCAGATGTGGGGAACGTAATTATTTGCCAACGGATGAATTTGCAGTGGAATGTCCAAAATGTGGTTATCGCCATTATCCGGTGATTTGTCCATCGATTATTGTAGCAGTAAGACGTGGTAAAGAGATTTTGCTTGCCAATCATCAACGCCATATTGGTGGAATGTACACAACATTAGCAGGCTTTGTCGAAGTCGGTGAAAACTTAGAACAAACAGTACATCGGGAAATTTTGGAAGAGGTTGGCATTAAGGTGAAAAATGTCCGCTATTTTGGTAGCCAACCTTGGGCATTTCCTAATTCATTAATGGTGGGTTTTTTAGCGGATTATGAAAGTGGTGATATTCATTTACAAGATAGTGAAATTCATGATGCAAAATGGTTCCGTTATGATGCCGCTTTACCAGAATTACCGCCGGAAGGGACAATTGCGCGCAAACTAATTAAAGCAACATTAGCACTTTGTGCTGAGGAAAAATAAATTTATGACTGAATTGAAAAATGATCGTTATTTACGTGCATTATTACGTCAACCTGTGGATATGACGCCGGTTTGGATGATGCGTCAAGCGGGACGCTATCTGCCAGAATATAAAGCCACAAGAGCGCAAGCTGGTGATTTTATGTCGCTGTGCCGGAATGCAGAGTTAGCTTGTGAAGTTACGTTACAGCCATTACGTCGTTATGCGTTAGATGCAGCGATTCTGTTTTCTGATATTTTAACCATTCCTGATGCAATGGGATTGGGACTCAGCTTTGGCGCTGGTGAAGGCCCGAAATTTGAGAAAACTATTGTATCGATGGCAGATGTGGAGCAATTGCCGATCCCAGATCCTGAAGATGAGCTGGGTTATGTGATGAATGCAGTTAGAACGATTCGTCGTGAATTGCAGGGAGAAGTGCCATTAATCGGTTTTTCAGGTAGCCCTTGGACATTGGCAACTTATATGGTGGAAGGTGGATCAAGTAAAACTTTCACGAAAATTAAGAAAATGCTCTATTGTGAACCACAATTATTGCATCGTTTGTTAGATAAATTGGCTGATAGTGTGATTTTGTATCTGAACGCACAAATTAAAGCTGGTGCTCAAGCGGTGATGGTGTTTGATACTTGGGGTGGAGTGTTAGGACATCACGAATATCGTGAAGTCTCATTGCAATATATGGCGAAAATTGTTGCAGGTTTGATTCGTGAGAATGAAGGGCGTCGAGTACCAGTTACTTTATTTACCAAAGGTGGCGGCTTGTGGTTAGAGGCGATTGCGGCAACAGGATGTGATGCAATTGGTTTGGATTGGACGATTGATATTGCGCAAGCAAAAGCTCGTGTGGGTGATAAAGTCGCTTTACAGGGTAATATGGATCCAAGCGTGTTATATGCGGAGCCAGCTCGTATAGAACAAGAGGTGAAACAAATTTTGGCGAGTTACGGACAAGGTTTTGGTCATGTTTTTAATTTAGGACATGGAATTCATCAAGATGTACCAGTAGAAAGTCCAAAAGTGTTCGTTGATGCAATCCATCATTATTCGAAACCGTATAAAACAGTATAAGGAAAGCATATGAGAAACCCGATTCAAAAACGTTTAGCCAATTTAGAAAGTTGGCAGCAAATGGTGTTTATGGCTTGCTTATGTGAACGTATGTATCCAAATTTTGCAATGTTTTGTCAGATTACGGAACAACCGCAGCAGGCAAAGGTTTATCACAATATTTTAAATTTAGTTTGGGAATATTTAACGGTTAAAGATGCCAAAATTAATTTTGAACATCAGTTAGAGAAATTTGAAACAGTGATTCCCGATATTAACGATTATGACTTTTTTGGTATTGTACCAGCGGTGGATGCGTGCGAAGCACTATCAGATTTATTGCACACGATTATTGCGGGAGAAGCGCTAGAACAAGCAGTAAAAGTAAGTGTGATTTCGTTGCAAACGGTGGTTGCATTATTAGAAACAGAAGAGAATCGTGAATTAGATGAAAAAGAATTAAAAGAAAATCCGTTGATTACTGATGAATTAGATGTGCAATGGCAAATTTATCGCACTTTAAATGCGTTAGAAAAGCGTGATGTTGAGGTGATTAATGGGCTAAAAAATGAGATCCGAGCCACAAAAATCAGTAATATCGGGGTTGAAATAAACAATTAATGTGACTTTTTTCTAATTTTAATAATAAATTGCTTTTAATCTGATGAAAGTTAGATTAATCTGTTGGCTCATGACAAGGCTTGAGCTGGGGTGGAATAACGGATCTTCACCAATTAAAGCTATCTCGGCTTTCGATAAAGAAATTGAACCAGAGATAATCTATTCAATTTATAACCATAGTAAATTTATAGAGGGTAATTATTTATGAACAAGACTGAATTAGTTGACGTAATTGCACAACGCACTAACTTAAGTAAGAAAGCGTCTAAAGAAGCATTGGAAGCAACTTTAGAAGCAATTACAGAAAGCCTTAAAGCAGGTGACCCAGTACAATTAATTGGTTTCGGTACATTCAAAGTTAACCAACGTCAAGAACGTACAGGTCGTAACCCACAAACTGGTAAAGAAATCAAAATCCCAGCGACTAAAGTTCCAGCCTTTGTTTCAGGTAAAGCATTAAAAGACGCTGTAAAATAATTTGTAAGATTACAAATGATGAAAAAGCCGCTTATTATCAGCGGCTTTATTTTTTCTGCTTTTACTTGATATAGTCTTTTATTGCGGTTTGCGTAAAAAATTGTTTATCTTCCCAACGTAACATTGTCATATAATTTCCCCAAACACAGCCAGTATCAAGGGCATAGATATTTTTAGGTGTTGGGTAACCGATTAAACTAGCCCAATGTCCGAACAAGATAGCGGTTTGTTGATAAAGTGGATTAGTTAGCTCAAACCAAGCTTTTAAGTTGTCAGGTGCTTCGGCGGGTGGTAATTTACAAGCAAATTCTAAATGTTTATTGGTAAAACAATAGCGCATTCTGGTGAACACATTAATACTATAACGAAGACGATCGATGCCAGAAAGTGAATCTTCCCAATGATCTGGTTGATCACTATACATTTCCGTTAATAGTTGTTTGTAATCGCCTTGTTGTAACACCTGTTCAACTTCATGCGCACACTGTTTGGCAGTAGCTAAATCCCATTCTGGGCTAATTCCTGCGTGAGTGATGACAAAACCTTGCTGTTGAGAACAATCAATTAGCAGTGGTTGATGGCGCAGCCAATCAATTAATTCGTTGAAATCAGGTGCTGCAAACAGCGCATCAACTCGATCTTTCGCTTTTACTTTTTTAATACCATAAGCAGTCGCCAATAAATGCAAGTCGTGATTGCCTAATACAGTTTGCGCGGCAGCACCGAGTGATTTTACGAAACGCAAACACTCAAGCGATTGATCACCGCGGGCAACTAAATCTCCAACTAAATAGAGTTTATCGGCGGTCGGATTAAATTCCACTTGTTGTAATAACAATTGTAATTCGTCAAAACAGCCTTGTAGATCGCCAACAATATAGGTTGCCATCACACCTCCTAAAGCGTGCTGAGTAAATAAGCGAGATAACAACCATAACTCGCTAATAAGATAATGCCTTCAATACGTGAAATTTTTCTTCCTGTTGCCGCAAACCACCACAGTAAGAGAGTACTGATAATTAGCATTGCAAAATCAAGGTAAGAAATATCGCCAACAGGTAATGGGAACAGTGCCGCACAAGCACCCATAACAAAGAAAATATTAAAAATATTACTACCTACCACATTACCAATAGCCAAATCAGAACTACCTTTTTTTGCTGCAAAGACAGATGTTGCTAATTCGGGTAATGAAGTACCGGCAGCAACAATGGTTAAACCAATTACAGCTTCACTAATGCCAAAATTATGGGCGATTTGAATTGCACCGGAAACAAAGAGATCACCACCCCAGATTAAGACAGCCAAACCGATAATTAAATAAAAAGCGACTTTTGTTAACGTTAATGGTGGTGTATGAACTTCGCTTTCTTCGTTCGCATCTTGTTGTTTCGCAGCAGAAAAGGTGTAACTCAAGAAAATTGCAAAAAAGAGCAATAAAATTAAACCATCAGCACGAGAAATATAATCAATTGGTTGTTGATTTAACCATTTATCGAAACATAACAAGATAAAAGCTATCGAAGCAAGGAGGGCAAAAGGAATCTCTTTTTTGACAGAGCTTGCCTTAATGATAATTGGTGTCGCTAATGCACTGGCACCAACAATCACTAAGGTATTAAAAAGATTGCTACCGATAATGTTACCGACGGATACGCCAGAATTACCTCTAAAAGCGCCCCAAAAACTAGTGATAAATTCTGGTAGCGATGTACCGAAGGCAACAATGGTTAAACCAATGACTAATTCATTGATTTGGAAGCGACGAGCAAGGGCGATAGCGCCATCAGTAAAACGATCGGCACCCCAGAGAATAAATACAATTCCCACGATCAGTGTTACGTATTCCATCGTTATTCCTCAAATTCCGCCTTACTATCATCTGCGTGTTGTGGAGGGTTATCCGCTAACCAGTTTGCTAAACGAGCGTAATCTGCAATTGTTAGATTTTCGGCACGATCGGTTAAATTGATTTGTAATGCGGTAAGTTGATCTGCAGTAAAGAGATCCATTAATGAATTACGCAATGTTTTGCGGCGTTGATTAAAGGCTTGCGTACATACGCGATTTAACCAATAGAGATCTTTTACTGGATGTGGCAACACTTTATGAGGAACCAAACGCACGACCGCAGAATCAACTTTTGGTGCTGGTTTAAAAGCTGTTGGCGGCACCTCTAATACAGGAATCACTTGGCAGAAATATTGCGCCATAATGGTTAATTTGCCATAAGCTTTACTATTTGCTCCTGCACAAAGACGATTAACGACCTCTTTTTGCAACATAAAGTGCATATCTTGAATTACATCGTGATATTGAAATAGATGGAACATCAATGGCGTAGAGATGTTATATGGTAAATTACCAAAAATACGCAATGGTTGTTTAGCGTCTGTTGCCAATTGTTGAAAATCAAAACGCATTACATCCTGTTCAATTACCGTTAATTTTTGCTGTAAAAATGGATGGTGGCGTAATCTTTCCGCTAGATCTCTATCTAATTCGATAACAGTAAGATGATCGATTTGTTCGGCAACTGGTTCAGTTAATGCGCCAAGCCCTGGCCCGATTTCAATCAGAAAATCGCTTTTTTGTGGGTTAATAGCTGCCACAATACTTTGAATGATGTGATCATCATTTAAGAAATTTTGTCCAAAACGTTTACGTGCCGTATGACCGAGATGAGTTTTTGAATTCATAGTTTTTTGTTATTACTAAATAATTATGGAAAAAATGACCGCACATTATGTGCGGTCTCAAAGTCAATTATAAAACTTTTAGCTAAATTATTTCTTATCTAAAATTTAGGTTTCGCCCTAAAGGGCGACTTCATTTTCTTTGCTTGTGCAAAGAAAACGAAGCAAAAG
>NZ_JTJL01000003.1 GCF_001678495.1 Gallibacterium salpingitidis | reverse complement strand
ATAAAGAAAGAAAAGAGACAAGTCAAAAGGATTAATCCTGGCGGCGAGAATGCGATAGTCCCACCTGAATCCATGCCGAACTCAGAAGTGAAATGTCGTAATGCCGATGGTAGTGTGGGGATTCCCCATGTGAGAGTAGGTCACTGCCAGGTTAAAGAAAAGAGAGAAGGACGCTAGTTGAGGAATCAACTAGCGTTTTTTTATTTTTTGTGTTTTTGATTTTTTAGGGATGGTTGGATTTTACTTTGGCTTCCAATCACTAATCACCTCATTTTCTCCGTATCTATTAAGTTGATAAGTTTGTTCTGATATTCAACATGCATTTATTATCTAATTTTCCTATTAACGCTAATGTCAGTTTTTTGTCTGATAACTGTCATGGTTAAACCTTTTATAAAGTGAGAATATCCAGAGTACGTTAAATTTAATTTTATGTTGTTCGCTTATTTTTAACGTTTTATTTATGATGTGATATGAACTTTATTAATAAGAGGTTTCTATGTATGAATTCTGTCAAAATTTGGCGAGAAAAAAATGGCTGGACTCAAGAAACATTAGCGGAACTAACAGGATTATCTACACGTACAATTCATCGAGTGGAAAGAGGGGAGCGTGTTGGTTTGGAAACTTGGGCAGCTTTAGCAGCTGTATTTCAGGTAAGTATTGCAACTCTACAACAGCCACCGATTGAAAATGAGGTACGCTCTATGATTACACCTGAAATAAAAATAGCACTAAAGAAAGTACGTCAGATCAGAGACTTTTATATCCAATTGAGTATCTATTTTGTCATAAATCTTTTGTTATTTCTGATTAATTTAATAATGACGCCAGATTATTGGTGGGTAATTTGGGTAGTTATTGGATGGGGAATAGGTATATTGATCAAAGCTTTTCGCATATGGGTAATTCCTATTTGGTTGGATGATGAATGGGAGAGGAAAAAAGTTGAACAACAGTTAAATAAAAGATTATAACAATGGCGTTAATAATGATGATCGCTTCGGCGATCATCTAATTTTAAACAAGAAGACGAATCCATTGGATAACTGATGATTAGCTAAAAAATTACTTGTCAAATGTAAAATAAACGGTATTATAGCCGTCTAGAAGTAAAAACATCTATCTAATAACCTCTCTTTAATGTTTTCTACTTAATTTTATTGAAATAAATCGAAATTAGCACTTAGAGATTTTAATAAGGAATTTTCATGTCAAAATATTTATTTACTTCTGAATCAGTATCTGAAGGGCATCCAGATAAGATTGCTGATCAGATTTCAGATGCAGTATTAGATGCGATTTTAGAGCAAGATCCAAAAGCTCGTGTAGCTTGTGAAACTTATGTTAAAACTGGTATGGCATTAATTGGTGGTGAAATTACTACTTCGGCATGGGTTGATATTGAACATTTAGCACGTCAAGTTATTTGTGATATTGGTTATACTTCATCAGAAATGGGATTTGATGGACATTCTTGTGCTGTATTGAACGGCATTGGTAAACAATCTTCAGATATTAACCAAGGTGTTGATAGACAAAATCCATTGGATCAAGGTGCGGGGGACCAAGGGATTATGTTTGGTTATGCGACACATGAAACAGAAGTGTTGATGCCTGCTCCTATTACTTATGCACATCGTTTAATGGAAAAACAAGCTGAAGTTCGTCGTAGTGGAGTCTTACCTTGGTTACGACCAGATGCTAAAAGCCAAATTACATTTGTGTATGAAGATGGCAAGATTCAAGGTATTGATACAGTAGTGCTTTCAAGCCAGCATGCTGATAGTGTAAGCGAAAAAGAGCTACGTGAAGGTATTATGGAAGAAATTATTAAGCCAGTATTACCTGAACAATGGTTATCTGCAAATACCAAATATTTTATTAATCCAACAGGACGTTTTGTCATTGGTGGTCCAATGGGCGATTGTGGTTTGACAGGTCGTAAAATCATTGTTGATACTTATGGTGGAGCTGCTCGTCATGGCGGTGGTGCCTTCTCTGGTAAAGATCCTTCTAAAGTGGATCGTTCTGCAGCTTATGCTGCTCGTTATGTGGCAAAAAATATTGTTGCAGCAGGATTAGCAGATCGTTGTGAGATTCAATTATCTTATGCTATTGGGGTTGCAGAGCCAACTTCAATTATGATTGAAACTTTTGGTACAGGTAAAGTGGCTAATGAAGTATTAGTTAACGCAGTACGTGAACATTTTGATTTACGTCCATATGGTTTGATCAAAATGTTAGATTTGATTCAGCCAATTTATCGTCAAACTGCTGCTTATGGCCATTTTGGTCGTGAACAATTCCCATGGGAACGTACAGACAAAGCAGAATTGCTACATAACTATTTGAAGTAAAGAATGTATTTTTAGTGTATTAAAAAAGCAGATCCTCGATCTGCTTTTTTTGATGGGTATTTTTATTTTTTTGGTAATGTAATTACCGGCTCATCACTTGGGCGATAAAGAACTAAGATATGTCCAATACGTTGTACTGCACAAGCGCCAGTTTCACGTACGATGGCCGCAGTAACTAATTCTTTATCTTCACGATCAACACCAGAAATTTTTACTTTAATTAATTCATGGTGATTTAAGGCATTATCAATTTCAGCAATAACGCCCTCAGTTAAACCATTTCCACCCAATAAAACAACAGGATTTAAATGGTGTGCGAGACCTTTTAAGTACTGTTTTTGCTTAGTTGAAAGAGTTAATGACATAGGAATCCTTTAATCATAATTTTGAAACCCAGTATTTTAAACATTTATGCAGAAAATAGGAAGAAAATCATATTAATTCACTGGATTGACATCTTATTTAGCCAGAATACGCTAGAATTGTATTTCCTATTGCTGTATTCGTTGAATTTACATCACTTTACCTTGAAATTTAGGTAACAATCATCATATAGTATCGGTATTTTTGATATCAAAGTAATAAGTTTTAATTTTAAGTTGTTATGGGTAAGAAAAAACGTTCTGCTAGCTCTACTCGTTGGCTCAACGAACATTTCAAAGATAAATTTGTTCAACAAGCTCACAAACAAAAATTGCGCTCCAGAGCCTATTTTAAATTAGATGAAATTCAAAAAACGGATAAATTATTTAAGCCAAATATGACTGTGGTTGATCTTGGTGCAGCTCCAGGTGGTTGGTCACAATATGTGGTAACTCAAATTGGCAACAAAGGTAGAGTAATCGCTTGTGATATTTTAGATATGGATCCGATTGTTGGTGTTGATTTTTTGCAAGGTGATTTCCGCGAGGAAAATGTGCTGAAAGCACTTCTTGATAAAATTGGCGACAACAAAGTTGACGTGGTGATGTCAGATATGGCACCGAACTTTAGTGGTATGCCTTCAGTTGATATTCCACGCGCAATGTATCTTGTCGAATTAGCTTTAGATATGTGTAAGCAGGTTCTTGCTACGCAGGGGAGTTTTGTGGTTAAAGTGTTTCAAGGAGAGGGATTTGATGAATATCTACGAGAAATTCGCTCATTATTTAAAAATGTAAAAGTACGCAAGCCAGAGGCTTCTCGGGATCGTTCTCGTGAAGTTTATATTGTCGCAACTGGCTATAAACTTTAACCATATCAAATAGTTTTTTAATCAGACAAATAAAAACGGGGATTTACCTTGAAAAATAATAATATGCTTAAAAATGTCTTACTTTGGAGTGTTGTCGCTGTAGTGTTGATGACGGTTTTCCAAGGTTTTTCAAGTAGTACAAGAGATACGGTAGATTATTCTACTTTTATCACTGATATTGGTAATAATCAGGTATCAGAAACAGTATTTGATGGTAATGAGATTACTGTTACTAAGAAAAGTGGTGATAAATACCAAACAGTAATGCCACTTTATGATGATAAAGTATTAGATGATCTCCTTAAGAAGGATATTAAAGTAGCTGGTACTCCACCAGAAAAGCGTGGATTATTTTCACAAATTTTGATTTCTTGGTTCCCAATGTTGTTATTGATTGGGGTTTGGATTTTCTTTATGCGCCAAATGCAAGGTGGTGGCGGTGGTGCGCTAAAATTTGGTAAAAGCCGTGCCAGAATGATGACGCAGGAGCAAATTAAGACAACTTTTGCGGATGTTGCTGGTTGTGATGAAGCGAAAGAAGAAGTTGGTGAAATTGTCGATTTCTTACGTGACCCAGGTAAATTCCAAAAATTGGGTGGAAAAATTCCGAAAGGTATTTTAATGGTAGGTCCTCCAGGAACAGGTAAAACATTATTAGCAAAAGCAATTGCGGGTGAGGCGAAAGTACCATTTTTTACCATTTCCGGTTCAGATTTCGTAGAAATGTTTGTTGGGGTTGGTGCTTCACGTGTGCGTGATATGTTTGAACAAGCGAAGAAAGCAGCGCCTTGTCTAATTTTTATTGATGAAATTGATGCTGTCGGTCGTCAACGTGGTGCAGGTTTAGGCGGCGGTCATGATGAACGTGAGCAAACCTTGAACCAAATGCTAGTAGAAATGGACGGTTTTGAAGGTAATGAAGGTGTTATTGTTATTGCGGCAACTAACCGTCCAGATGTACTCGATCCAGCATTAACACGTCCAGGACGTTTTGACCGTCAAGTGGTGGTTGGTTTACCTGATGTACGTGGTCGTGAGCAAATTTTGAAAGTGCATATGCGTAAAATTCCTATGGGAAGCGATGTTGATCCAATGACGATTGCTCGTGGTACCCCAGGTTATTCTGGAGCTGATTTAGCTAACTTAGTTAATGAAGCAGCGCTTTTTGCAGCACGTACTAATAAGCGTTTAGTCACTATGCTTGAGTTTGAAAAGGCCAAAGATAAGATCAATATGGGACCAGAACGCCGTACTATGATGATGACGGATAAGCAAAAAGAATCAACTGCTTATCATGAAGCTGGTCACGCTATTGTAGGTTATTTGGTGCCTGAACATGATCCGGTGCATAAAGTAACTATTATTCCGCGTGGACGTGCATTAGGGGTAACTTTCTTCTTACCTGAAGGCGATCAAATTAGTATTAGCCAAAAACAATTAGAAAGTAAGTTGTCTACCTTATATGCGGGACGCATCGCCGAAGAATTAATTTATGGTGATGAAAATGTATCAACTGGTGCATCAAACGATATTCAAGTTGCTACTAATATTGCGCGTAAAATGGTAACTGAATGGGGTTTCTCAACTAAATTAGGACCAATTTTATATGCAGAAAATGAAGGTGAAGTTTTCTTAGGTCGTTCAATGGCAAAAGCAAAACATATGTCTGATGAAACAGCTCATACGATTGATGAAGAAGTGCGTGATATTGTGTCGCGTAACTATCAACGTGCAAGACAACTGTTAATTGACAATATGGATATTTTACATGCAATGAAAGATGCATTAGTAAAATATGAAACTATTGATGAACCACAAATTAAACAATTAATGGAGCGTCAAGAAGTGACACCTCCAACAGGCTGGGTAGAAAAAACTAAACCAGCAGAGAAAACAGAACCAGCTGCTGAAAAAACAGAGAAAAAAGAAAATGAGGTGAAAGAAACCTCAGAAAATAAAGATGATTCTTCAGAAGAAGTTTAATGATGTAAGTAATGGGGTCGTAAGACCCCATTTTTGTTGCTTGCTGTTTCTAGTTAAATCAAATCTCAATAAATTCATTCCGACTTAATTTATCTTAAGTAATTCCTTTCTATCATTGATACAGCCACATTAGCTGAAACTAAATAATATTCTCGACTATTTATGTTTTCCGGTTAATATAGAAGTGATTTTATCTATCTGAAAAAATTAAAGTTATGATGGTTATTAATGAATAATTTTGAGTTTTATTGATTGGTTTGAAAAGGAGAGAAGACAATGTCATTGCTTAGCAAAACTTTTGGTGGATTAAATAAAGCCTATTATTTTAGGCATCTATTTTTCGGTTTAATTATTTATATTATTTTTGAAGTAACAATGTATCACGCTAGTGTTGGTGTTATTGATAGTCGATTTATTGGGGTGACATTAGTCTTAACACTGTTTTTACTGTTATACCCATATTCGAGATTTGTTTATGAATCCATTATTGATTACATAATGGGAGATAATGTCTTTTATGTGAATGCAATTTTATTGCTGTTTGTCAAAATAATGATGATGCTATTCTGTTTTGCGTTTAGTTGGGCGATTGCGCCAATTGGTTTAATTTTTCTTTATTTTTATCATACAAAACAAGAAAAATTAGCTAATTCTAATAATATTGATGAGTAAGAAAAAATAGGGGTAGATAAATTTACCCCTTTATTTTTGATTAGCTAAGAAAAAATGATCATTTCTTAGCTACTTTTAAAGCAGAGAAACTTTGTGATACAGGCATAATTTCAATAGAATTAATATTAACATGTGCTGGTTGTTGATAAATCCATAAAATAGTATTGGCTATATCCTCTGGTTGAATATATTCAACACCTTCATAAACTTGTGCAGCACGTTCATCATCACCTTTAAAGCGGACATTTGAAAATTCAGTTCCACCACATAATCCTGGTTCAACATTAGAAACTCGAATTGCAGTACCAGAAAGATCAGCACGTAAGTTTAAACTGAATTGTTTTACAAATGCTTTGGTTGCACCATACACATTGCCACCAGGATAAGGATAGGTACCCGCGATAGAACCTAAATTAATGATAGTCCCTTGATTGCGTTCCACCATTTGCGGTAATACTTGGCGAGTTAAATAAATTAGTCCAAGCACATTAGTGTCAACCATTGTTTTCCAATCAGCAAAGTTGGTTTTATAAGCTGGTTCTAAGCCTAGTGCTAAACCGGCGTTGTTGACTAATAAATCGATTGATTTCCACTCTGCTGGCAAAGACGAGAGTCCTGCATCAATCGATTGAGGATCAGAAACATCCATGACTAGAGGATAGAATTTGTCACCAAATTCTTTTTGTAACTGTTGTAGTTTATCTAAGCGGCGAGCAGCACCGATAACTTTGTAACCAGCATTAATGAATGCGCGACATGTAGCTGCACCAAAACCAGCTGAAGCGCCAGTAATTAAAATGCTCATAGCTTTCCTCCTTTTGAGATCAATTAAGTTGATTTAGGTAATTACTTCCAAGTAATTGCATTTGCCTTAAAATCCAATTTTGTCTGGATTGTACATAAGCTGATGGACGGTTTACTCGGTATAGAATCGGATTTGGCAATACGGCGGCCAGTAACGCAGCTTGATAACGAGTGAGTTTAGCAGCGCTTTTTTTGAAATAATATTGGCTAGCGGCTTCTACACCGAAAATACCAGGTCCAAATTCAGCAATATTTAAATAGACCTCAAGAATACGCCGTTTTGACCAAAAAAGCTCTAAACTTAAAGTAATAGGTACTTCTAATCCTTTTCTAATCCAGCTTCGTCCTGACCATAAAAATAGGTTTTTAGCTGTTTGTTGTGAAATAGTAGAAGCTCCTCTTGTACGTTTAGATGATTGATTATGTTTGAATGCTTTTTCTATAGCATCAATATCAAAGCCCCAATGATCAGGAAATCGTTGATCTTCGGCAGCAAGTACTGCTAATTGCATAGCAGGTGAAATTTGATCCATACTTACCCATTTATGTTGGGTATGGTAATTAGTGTTGAAAATATTAGTGACGGTTTTTTGCAACATATAAGTAGAATAAGGAATTGGCAAAAAACGCAATAGTATGACACAACAAAAAAAGCCAGCGATTAGCATAACTAACAGCTTAGCTAAACGAAGACGGCAGCGTTGTGAAAAAAGTTTATTAATTTTCAACATTCAATTGTGTTTTTACCCATTGCAAAAAATCGGGATCAATACTTTTAATTAAATTAGAACCACGAGTAATCGTTGCGACACTGGTATTGAGATTTTGCTGAATTTCTCGCTGAGATAATTTCTTATCCAATAATTGTTTAACAATTTGCAAACGCAAACCCAATGAATCACGTTCATCAGGGGTAAGTAGCATCATTAATATGTCTTGTTCTTTTCCTGCTGCAAACCCTTGTCTTAAAAAATTCAAGACTTGTTGCCACTGTTCTAAATCTCGACTGATGTACATAGCTTGCTCCTTTCATTTACTATTAAACTAGTATAATCGATCAGTTTCTGATTTGCTGAATTTTTTTGCAGCTTGTTTTTGTAATACTTGGTAATAATAGTCGTAACTGATGACATTTTGCACATAATTACGTGTTTCATAGAAAGGAATAGAAGCTATAAATTCTGCCATTGATAACTTACCATTATTATCAGCTAGCCATTGATCAACTTTATTGGCACCAGCATTATAGGCTGCCGCAATCAATAATCGATTATCACCATATTTTTCAGCAAGTTGCTGTAAATGTGTCGTGCCTAATAAGATATTGGTTAATGGATCGGTTAATTTATTCGCTTGCTGTGGAGCATATTGTGCTTGTATTGCCGTAGCTTGTGCGGTACTTGGTAATAATTGCATTAATCCAATTGCATTAGCAGCGGAGCGTACATTAGGGCGCCATGCACTCTCTTGACGTGCAATCGCCATGGCAAATGATGATGAAATGGTTTTATTAGCAACGTTAATAGTAAACCAATCCTGATAGGCAAATGGTAAACGTAAACGAATATATGCCCAAGCTTTTGCTTTAATCGTGGCAGCAACAGCTAAATCATACCATTGCTGTTGTAGTGCATATTCACTGAGCAGTAGTGCTTGTTGGTCAGAAACGTTGTTAAGTAAATAAGACCATTCTGTATAAGCATCATCGATATAGCGAAAGTTTCGCAATTCTGTAATGCGAGCTAGAGTTTTGGTAATTTCAGTATCTTGCCATAACTGATCAAATGAAATTGGTTGTGTAAGATCTGACATTGGTGGTTGATAATTAATGCCTAAGGTTTCAGCAGCCAATAAAGCGTAAAATCCTCGTTGTTGACTTAATTGCGTTAAGATAGTTTGTGCTTGTTTTTTATTACCTTGTTTTTGCGCTTGCCAAGCCTGCCAATAACGCCACTCATCTTTGCTAGCCGTAGCAGATGACAGCAAATTTAACCATTCAGAAAATGGTTGTTGCTGGCGAATGGCGACACGCAAGCGGCGTTCTAATAATGAATCATCTTTTAAAATACGTAATTGTTGATCACGCCAATCCAACCATTGTGGCTGGGTATTGTCGAAAAAGCGTTGTAGGATAGCTTTCTTTAGTATATTGAGTTCATCATCTGAGAATTGCCATTTTTGCTGCCAATTGGTGAGTTGCTGTTGTAATTGGTTAAAATCTAATGATTGTTCGCCAATTGTGCGGAAATAGCGTGGTAAATTAGCGAGTAAGATCTGCTTATTCTGTGCTGTTACCGTCCAATTCTCACTAATTTTTACGATATTTTGTGGTTGTGCCAACAAATTAATCCAATCTTGTAAACGTTGTTTTGCCGCTTCATCTTTAGTTAAATCACGTAAATAATTCAGCAAGCTACGATTTTTAGTAGTGATTGCTAAATCTGCCCGTTGTTGGATGAGTGTTTCATTCAGTTTTCCTGCCTGTTGCCAAGCATCAAAAAGCGGAATGCACTGCTTTGGTAAATTATCTCCTGAAAGCCATAATTTTTCGGTTTCTTGCCAAAGTTTATTTAATTCTTCAGTATTATTGATGGTGGTTTGTTTAGCAATTAGTTGAATACATTGTTGGGCGGTATTTTGTGCTGGAATTTGAGTTGTTGCCGTAGTGACTAATTGCCAATCCTGCTGTTGCAAGGCTTTT
This sequence comes from Gallibacterium salpingitidis, assembly GCF_001678495.1. Classification (GTDB taxonomy): domain Bacteria; phylum Pseudomonadota; class Gammaproteobacteria; order Enterobacterales; family Pasteurellaceae; genus Gallibacterium; species Gallibacterium salpingitidis. The sequence continues at coordinate 76,290 of NZ_JTJL01000003.1, read as the reverse complement.
TGATAGAACTGATCAATAAGAGCATTATTTAAAGGAAAATTGGGATTAGCAGCTAAAAATTGTTGTAGTTGTGCCAAAGAAACTAAAGATTGTCTAACTAAAGTACGATACCACGCATAAGGATAGAGCGGATAATCTTGTAGTTTTGGTAATAATTGCGTAGCGAATGCAACACTGCTATCACTTACATTACCACTTAAAAATTGCATAAACTCTTGATATTGTTGACGTTGTAGAGTGAGTTTATCTGGTTGTGTGGTAGGTGTATCGGTTGTTGTTGATACTTTGTTTTCCGCTGCGTAAGATACGCTACCAACAACCAAGCTTAAGATTAAGACTGATTTTTGCCAAGCGTGCATAATGTTCTCCCTTTAATACTGCTTTTTTATACAGTCTAACACGCTTGATTGTTGGTGAAAAATAACGGTTTTATTTTTTAGGCAATTTTCTTCGCTAGCATAGTAACGAATTTCATTTTAATTCGATTGCCATTGGCGTCAGTTTTATGTAATTCGCCCATCTCTTCTTGATATTTAATTAATTCCCAACCTTGATAATAGTTGCGTAATTCATCTTCTTTAAAAGTAAATGAGAACGGCATTGGACAAGGTACATCAGCCGTATTCATTGCGGCAACAATAAGATTATAACCACCAATATTAGTGTGTTGCTGCATATTGGCAATAATGTTTGGTACAGCTTGGGCATTCAAGAACATAAACACTACTGTTGAAACAATAAAATCATAATTTTCTTGGATATTAGCTGAATTAATATCATAGAGAGCTGTTTTTACGGATAATTGTTCTTTTTCTGCCATTTCATTAAGAAATTGGATACTGGTTGGATTATGATCCCAAGAAGTGACATCATAACCTAACATACTAAGGTATAAGCTATTACGACCTTGTCCACAACCTAAATCTAACACTTTGCAAGGCGTTAAGATTTCACTTGCAGCTTTTACTTCAGAATGGGTTGCGGTGAGATTATATTTTTTACTGAAATAGTCAGAGCGACGGCAGAGGAAAGATAATTGACATTCTAAGTCATCTGAAGCCGATTCAACACGATGCCATGCTTGTGGTTCGACTAAAGGAATATCACTTTCAGGTGTAAAAAGATGTTCTGAAAGTACTTCTCCTTCTTCATTGAGTTGATAGAATTTTAATTTTCCTTTTAATACACGAAGTTGTCCCCAAGTACCAACTTTAGTGTTATGTTTTTCTTGGAACATTGCTGGTAAAGTTTTGTTATTCCAAACAGGCATGGTTTTATAAGCGATCAATGTTTCTTGCATAATTTTTTCCCCTAAATGACTTTAAGATACTTATTATATATAGATTTAAAATTGATATCTGTAACTCCTTTTTATTAAATTTACGCAAACGTTTGCTTATCGCGATAGACAAGTCTATAATCCTCAACCATTTTTTAATGCAACTCACTCTTTTGGGGAATTTATGAATAACAAACTGCTTTTTAGCGTTGAAGACAAACCACCTTTGGGCTTAGGTTTATTATTAGCAGCACAACATTTGTTGGCGGCACTTGGCGGTATCATCGCAGTGCCATTAGTAATCGGTAATGTATTACATTTACCAACGGAAGATACGATTGTATTAGTTAATGCAGCCTTGTTGATTTCAGGTGTGGTGACTATGATTCAGTGTATTGGTGTTGGACCAATCGGTATTCGTTTGCCAAGTGTGATGGGAACGAGTTTTACCTTTGTGGCAGCTGCATTAGCAATCGGTTTTAGTCAAGATGGTGTTGCGGGTATTCTGGGTGCCTCTTTAGTGGGTTCATTAGTGATGATTATTGGTAGTTTCTTTATGCCATCAATTCGTAAACTTTTCCCACCAGTAGTCACTGGAACAGTAGTAACGATGATTGGTTTAAGTTTAATTCCTGTAGCAGTGGATTGGTTCGCTGGTGGACAACGAGGAGAACCTCAATATGCAACACCTGAAAATTTAACGATGGCATTATTTGTATTAGCGTTAGTGGTTATTTTAGTGCAATGGGGAAAAGGGATCTTTTCAGCTGCAGCGATCGTAATTGGGATGTTGGTTGGTTATTGTGCTGCATTAGCATTAGGTTGGGTGAGTTTTGAAGGGGTGAAACAAGCGCAAGTTTTTGCCTTACCACAACCATTACATTTTGGTTTGGCTTTCCCTATTTCAGGAATCATTGGAATGAGTATTGCTTATTTAGTGACCATTGTTGAATCAAGTGGTAATTTCTTAGCGTTAGGAAATGCGACAAAAACTGAAATTACTGGCGATCATTTACGTCGTGGTGTGTTATGTGATGGCGTAGGTTCAGCATTAGCAGCGATTATGTCAACTACACCATTCTCGTCTTTCTCACAAAATATTGGAGTGATTTCATTAACAGGCGTCGCTAGTCGCTATGTTGTGGCAATGACAGGTGGATTATTGGTACTTGCCGGACTATTTCCTGTTTTTGGTGCGTTGATTGTGTCTATTCCATTACCAGTATTGGGTGGCGCAGGTTTAATGATGTTTGCCATGATTATTGCTGCTGGTATCCAAATGTTAGATAAAGTAGAACGTACTAAACGTAATGGCTTAATTATTGCTATTTCAATTGGTTGCGGTTTAGCAGTCACTACACGCCCTGAAATTCTCGATAAATTGCCAAGTTTCTTTAAAGAAATTTTTGGTTCTGGTATTACGGTTGGATCATTGTTAGCACTGATTTTAAATTTAGTATTGCCGCAAGAAGAAAAAGAAGAAGAATAAAAAACTTTATTAATTATAGATTTAAAAAGTAGCCCTTAGTGGCTACTTTTTTTATGGATAATAAATAATGGAAATTTTTTATAAAAAGTAGTAGTTTTAATTGTTGTTTTGTGTTTAATTATTGGTGAATAAATTGTGACATAAATATTGAGAGAGGTGGCTTTATGAGAAGCTTGAAGGAGTGGTTTTTCAATCAGCCGGATAAACCGGTTGTGATGAGTAAACCGGAAATAGATAGAACTTATCGTAAATTTCGTATTGAGATAGTGACAGCTGTATTTCTTTCTTATGCAGTGTTCTATTTGACGCGTAAAAATTTTTCTGCTGCAGCACCAATGATGTTAGAGCAAACATCTTTAACAGCAGAGCATTTTGCGGTGATGTCATCTATTTTCTATATATTGTATGGTTCAATGAAATTTGTTGGCGGAATGGTAGTGGATAAAATCAATCCACGTGCTATGACAGGCCCTGCACTGATTGGAGTTGGGATCGTTAATATTTTATTTGGCTTTTCAGATAGTATTACCGCTTTTTACATTTTGTATGCTTTAAATGCAATTCTACAGGGTACAAGTTTCCCACCAATGGCAAAAATAATGGCTTCTTGGTTCTCGAAAAATGAACGGGGACGTTGGTGGGCTATTGTTGAAGCTGCACATAATATTGGTGGTAGCCTTGCTCCGTTATTAACGAGTTTTGCAATTGCTTGGAGCGGCAGTTGGAAAATGGGCTTTTATGTGCCGGGAGCTATTTCATTGGTCATGGGGATCTTAGCGTTAATTATGATTAAAGATCGTCCGGGATCAGAAGGTTTGCCGTCAGTTGGTGAATGGCGTAATGACCCAACGGAATTAGCTCAAGTAAAAGCAAGCCCATCAAATTTAGGATTTTGGGAGATTTTCTTCAAATATATCCTTAAAAATCCGCTAGTGTGGGTGATTATTGTTGGGGATCTTTGTGTTTATATTGCACGTACCATTCTAAATGACTGGCCGCAAATTTATTATGTACAAGCGCATGGTTGGGATTTAGTAAAAGCAAACTCTATTATTACGTGGTTTGAAGCTGGTGGTTTAGCTGGTGGGTTGATTGCAGGTTACCTTTCAGACTTTTTATTTAGAAGTAATCGCTGGATGACAGGCTTAATGTTTGCTTTAATGCTCTGTGTTTCTATTGTATTGGTACCAGTCGTGCAAGACAGTTCGTATATTTTAACTGCTTGTTTATTTACGATTATGGGCTTTGCGCTTTATGGACCACATATGTTATTTGCCGTAGGTTGTTTAGATGTAACGCATAAAGATGCAGCTGGTTCTATTACTGGTTTCCGCGGTCTATTTAGTTATGTTGGGGCAGCATTAGCTGGAGTACCGGTCGTAATGATTAAGAATGTATGGCAATGGGATGGTGTGTATATGTATGCATTGATTTCGATCTTAATTACTACACTTTCTTTAGCGATCTTAGCTAAATTCCATAGGTTATAATCATACATAAATTGTTTATAAAAAATGGCATAAATTATTGAATTTATGCCATTTTCACTTTGGTTAAAACTAATTAATGTTTAAACATTCCGCCCATACCACCAAGGCCACCCATTAAGCCTTTCATACCACGCATCATTTTCGCCATACCACCTTTGCGCATTTTTTTCATCATACGTTGCATGTCTTCGAATTGTTTCAACATACGATTAAGATCTTGTACTTGTGTACCAGAGCCAGCAGCAATACGGCGTTTACGAGAACCTTTGATAATGGCTGGGTTTTGGCGTTCTTTGAAAGTCATTGAATTGATCATTGCTTCCATACGGTTAAACATTTTGTCATCTACTTGATTTTTTACATGGTCAGGTAAATTTTGCATACCAGGTAGTTTGTCTAACATTGACATCATACCGCCCATTTTTTTCATCTCGAGTAATTGTTCACGAAAATCTTCAAGGGTAAAGTCATCGCCTTTTTTGAATTTTTTCGCCATGCGTTCAGCTTTTTCTTGATCGACATTACGTTGTAAATCTTCGATCAATGAAAGAACGTCACCCATACCGAGAATACGAGAGGCAATACGATCTGGATAGAAAGGTTCTAGTGCATCAGTTTTTTCACCCATACCAAGGAACTTAATCGGTTTGCCAGTGATTTGGCGAATCGATAATGCGGCACCGCCACGTGCATCACCATCAACTTTAGTTAAGATCACCCCGGTTAATGGCAATGCTTCGTTAAATGCTTTTGCAGTATTGGCAGCATCTTGCCCTGTCATTGCATCAACGGTAAATAAGGTTTCAATAGGATTTAATGCTTGATGGATTTGTTTAATTTCTTCCATCATCTCTTCATCAACGTGTAGACGACCTGCAGTATCCACGATTAAAACATCAAAAAACTTCAGTTTAGCTTCGGCGAGAGCAGCCTTCACGATTTCAACTGGTTTTTGTGAAACATCTGATGGAAAGAAAGTCGCATTTACAGTTTGTGCGAGAGTTTCTAATTGTTTAATCGCAGCTGGGCGATAGACGTCAGCAGAAACCACCATAACTTTTTTCTTATGACGTTGTTGTAAAAATTTAGCTAATTTTCCAACGCTGGTGGTTTTACCAGCACCTTGTAAACCTGCCATCAAAATAACTGCTGGAGGTTGTGTTGCAAGGTTTAAACTCTCATTGGCATCACCCATAGCTTTTTCTAATTCAGCTTGGACGATTTTGATAAATTCTTGTCCCGGTGTAAGGCTTTTGTTGACTTCAACACCTAAAGCACGTTCTTTAACTTGATTAATAAATTCGCGAACAACAGGCAAAGCAACGTCAGCTTCTAATAAAGCCATACGCACTTCACGTAAGGTATCTTTAATATTATCTTCAGTTAAACGCCCTTTTCCGCTGATATTACGTAAAGTGCGTGAAAGGCGATCGGATAAATTTTCAAACATAGGGAATTCCTGATTTTGTATGATTCGTTATAGTGTGGCAATTGTCAGCATTGCACTATAAAAAGATGAACAAAAAACAGTGGGCATTATACCGAAAATTTGTTTGTTTTCATCATTACAACATAATCCTATGGAAAATTTAGGTAAAAACTGCTAACTTTTTATGGCTTATAGTTTTTTAAGAGAGCAAGAATTATGTTGTGGATTGGCGTGTTGACGATTGTAGCGTATTTAAGCAGTATTTTATTAATTACCCCAGTGTTAATGAAAGTACAGCAAGGCGAAACAACAACGATTACGCAGTCAAGTAAAAAATGGATCTTCCATAGTGCAATTTTAGCAATTGTGTTGCATGTCATTGGTTTAGTGAATAATTTCTTCGTTGCTGGCGGACAAAATTTTACGCTGTTCAATGTATCTTCTTTGGTTTCTATTTTAGTAAGTATTTTTGTCACTTTTTCGATTTTACGTACAAATACACTTTGGTTTTTGTTGCCTATTGTATATTGCTTTGCCACGATTAATGTTGTTGGTACAACCTTTTTCCCCGGCAGTTTTATTAAGCATTTAACAGAAAATATTGGATTGTTATTCCATATTATGTTGGCATTGTTTGGTTATGCTGTTTTCTTTATTTGTACACTATATGCGTTTCAGTTAGGCTGGTTAGATCGTAATTTAAAACAGAAAAAAATGACATTTTCACCAATGATTCCGCCATTAATGAAAGTAGAAAAACAGTTATTTCAATTACTTATATTAGGAGAATCGCTGTTAAGCATTACCTTGATTAGTGGCAGCATTTATTTACCAAACTTTTTTTCAGCGGAGCAGATTCAAAAAGCAATTTTTTCATTTATTGCTTGGTTAGTATTTGCCATTTTATTATTTGGTCATTACAAACTGCATTGGCGTGGAAAAAGAGTGATAATTTATACAATTTCAGGTATGATTTTGCTCACTGTTGCCTACTTCGGTAGTCGATTAGTGATTGCCTAGTTGGTAGGTGATACGATAATAAAATGGAGCGTTATCGTATCGAATGATTAATTTTATATAGGATTTTATTTTGGACAGTATCCCCATAAGTACGCTTTTTATTCTTTTAATTTTGTTACTTATTCTTTCTGCATATTTCTCAAGTTCTGAAACTGGCTTGCTTTCTCTCAACCGTTATCGTGTAAGGTATTTGGCTGAAAAAGGGCATACTGGTGCACAAAAAGCTGAAAAATTATTGAAAAAAACTGATATTCTGCTCAGCTTTATTCTCATTTTTAATAACTTAGTAAATATTATGGCATCAGCAATTGCGACTATGATCGGATTGCGTTTAGGCGGGGATGCTGGTGTGGCGATTGCAACTGGGGTACTAACTTTTGTGATGTTAGTATTTTCAGAAATTTTCCCGAAAACAGCAGCGGCAGTTTATCCTGAAAAAGTAAGTTTTTTTAGCAGCCACATTCTGACGATTCTAATTAAAATTTTTATTCCGTTAGTTTATTTCGTTAACTTTTTTACTAATGGTTTAATGCGATTAATTGGTTTAAAACACGATATTAAATCGCATTCTATTAGTGCAGAAGAACTGCGTACGATAGTTAATGAATCAGGTAAATTTATCCCACGTGCTCACCAACAGATGTTGCTGTCTATCTTAGATATGGAAAAAGTCACTGTTGAAGATATTATGGTGCCGCGTAATGAAATTGGTGGTATTGATATTGAAGATGACTGGAAATCCATTATGCGTCAGTTAAATCATGCTGCGCATAGCCGAGTTGTCTTATATAAAGAGAATATGGATGAAAATGCGTTAGGAATTTTACGAGTACGTGAAGCCTATCGTTTGATGTTAAATACCAATGAATTTACTAAAGAAACGTTAATGCGTGCCGCTGATGAGATTTATTTTATTCCGGAAGGGACAACACTAAACGCACAATTGCTCAATTTCCGTAATAACAAAGAGCGTATTGGTTTGGTGGTTGATGAATATGGCGATATTAAAGGGTTAGTAACGTTAGAAGATATCTTAGAAGAGATTGTAGGTGAGTTTACAACGTCTAATATTCCGTCCATTGAAGATGAAGTACAACAACAGTCTGATGGTACTGTGATTATTGATGGTTCAGCAAATATTCGCGATCTGAATAAAATGTTTAATTGGCATTTAGATACTGATGAAGCGAGAACGTTTAATGGCTTTATTCTTGAACATTTGGAAGATATTCCACAAGAAGGAACGGAATGGAAGATCGGTAATCTGAAAATTAAGATCTTAGAAGTTAGCGATAATATGATTAAACAAGCGAAAGTGAAAAGATTAAATTAATGTTGATGTAGTCAGTATTCACAAGCTGAAAAAAGAGTAGGAAAAGAAATTTTTCTACTCTTTTTGTTTTTATTAAATCATCTAACCGTTCTGGTGTAATTTGGTTTGTTAGCAGCTTATAAGCTCCAATAGACTTGTTTGTTATAGGCATTTAATAGTAACTTTTGTATAAGAAAAATCTATCTAAATCGTATTAGCAAAAAAATGATGGTTTAAGTTTATTAATTTTATTTAATAAATAAATTTTATTTTGAAGCATTTTTTGTAAAAAATTTGTGATAGAATGACTCTCGTTGGATAAATAAGTGTACGATAGTTACTAAATTAGAAAACTATTCATCTAATGATCAGTTTTATATCCAATACTTTATTTATAAGCTGCATAATAGGAACTGTGCAGTTGGCTATTGTCTTGATAACCATTGTATTAAGTATTAGATACCAACTGATTAAAGTATTATCGTTTCATTATCTTCCAATAATTGTTAATGGAATCATCGCAGTTTTTATTGCGATCCTAATCCTTTCTAAAATTTACTCTACTCTCGCGTTGCCCTTTATGACCACGAGATGTGTTCTGCTTGGAGCAAACTATGAACATAAATTTCTATGTAACCTGTATTGCTGATACAGTGAAAGCCAATGTTGCAAAACAGAGCGTATTACTACTCGAACAGTTAGGTTGTTCAATTACTTTTCTTGAAAAACAAGGATGTTGCGCTCAACCAGCGTTAAATGGTGGATATGTCAAAGAGGCAATCCCTAGTATTAAGAACTTAATTGAAACTTTTGAAGTAAATGACTATCCGATCGTTGCACCAGCAGGTTCTTGTGTTTATGCGATCAAAAACTATCCACAATATTTTGCACCTGATTCTGAATGGTATCGACGTGCACAAAGCATTAGTGAACGCTTTCATGATCTTACTGATTTTATCGTCAATGAATTACATGTAGAAAATGTCGGTGCACGCCTTGAAGGCAAAGCTGTTTACCATCCTTCTTGTAGCTTGTTCCGTAAGTTAGGCATTAAAGAAGAACCGTTAAAACTATTACACAATGTAGAAGGTTTAGAGTTATTACCGATTCATAACCAAGAAACCTGTTGTGGGTTTGGCGGTACTTTTTCTGTCAAGATGGCGGAGATCTCAGGGGAAATGGTGAAAGAAAAAAGTCAGCATATTATGGAAGTGGAACCTGATTATTTAATCGGTGCGGATGTAAGTTGTTTGATTAATATTGGTGGACGCTTGCATCGCGAAGGGCATCGCAATATTAAGGTTATGCACATTGCTGAAGTGTTGATGAGTCGTTAAAAGGAGAAAATGATGGGAATTAGTACCAGTAATCAAGCCTTCAAGCCACGAATTAACCAAGAAATTGATAATGAAATTATGCGTAAAGCAGTGGTGATGGCTCAAGAACGTATCGGCGCAAACCGTCAAAAAATGGTGGAAGAATTAGGTCACTGGGATGATTGGCGACATTTGGCAAAAGAGATTCGTAACCATGTGATTGAAAATTTGGATGCTTATTTATACCAACTATCAGAAAAAGTTGTCGAAAATGGTGGGCATGTTTATTTCGCTCAGACTGCTGAAGAAGCTTCAAATTATATCTTGCAAGTAGCTAAAGAGAAAAAAGCAAAACGAGTAGTAAAATCTAAATCAATGGTAACCGAAGAAATTGGCGTTAATCATGTTTTAGAAGCTGAAGGAATTAAAGTTTTTGAAACTGATCTTGCGGAATATATTTTACAAGTTGCAGAAGATAAGCCATCTCATATTGTTGTACCAGCGATACACAAAGATCGTGAACAAGTTCGCAAAGTGTTTCATGAGAAATTGGGTTATCAGGGTTCTGCCACACCGGAAGAGATGACATTATTTGTTCGAAATCATATTCGCAATGAATTTTTAAATGCGGATATTGGTATTAGCGGTTGTAATTTTGCTGTTCCGGAAACAGGAAGTGTTTGTTTAGTGACTAATGAAGGAAACCTGCGTTTAGCTACCACTTGCCCAAAAACACATATTGCTGTGATGGGAATGGAGCGTATTGCGCCAACTTTTAAAGAAGTTGATGTGCTTATTACTTTATTGGCACGTAGTGCAGTGGGATTGCGATTAACATCTTATAACACCTGGCTGACAGGCCCACGTTTGGCTGGGGAAGTTGATGGTCCGGAAGATTTTCATTTGGTGATTGTCGATAATGGTCGCTCTAAAGCGCTTGCTTCAGAATTCCAAGATGTTTTGCGTTGTATTCGTTGTGGTGCATGTATGAACACTTGTCCTGCTTATCGTCAAATCGGTGGTCATGGCTACGGTTCGATTTATCCAGGTCCAATAGGATCAGTATTATCGCCAATTCTTGGCGGTTATGAGCAATTTAAAGATCTTCCTTACGCTTGTTCACTTTGTACCGCTTGTAATTCTGTTTGCCCAGTGGAAATTCCGCTAGCTCAATTATTATTAAAACATCGTCGTAATATTGTAGAACTTGGTTTGACTAATAAACTTGAACGAATGACCATTAAAGGTTTCTCTTTTGTTAACAGCCATCCAAACTTTTGGAAAGTGGGTATGGTAATGGGAGCAAAAATGGCGAATATCTTTATCAAAAATGGTAAAGCACCAATACAAATTGGTGCAATTGGGGAATGGACTAAGGCTAGAGATTTACCGCAAGCTGATGGTGAAAGTTTCCGTACTTGGTTTAAAAATCGTTAAACAAAGGAGAGAGCGATGTTAGATCAACAAAATAGACAAAAATTTTTAGCGCATTTAGCGAAGCAGTTTGGTCGCGATCAAGTACGAACTGAGGTTGTTGGTAGCTATCCTAAAGTAAATCAATATCCAGAAACTCGCTTAACAGAGTTAGATATAGATCAACGTTGTGCACAATTTATAGATACTTCGATCAATGTAGCTGGCGTAGATTGTCAATTAACCAGTATTAAGCAACTTAAAGAGAGCTTTTTACAATTATGCGAAAAATACGCCGAGGGGCAGAATAACATCATTTTTACCGACGACGTTCGTTTGCATCAATATGGGTTAATAGAAGCGGCTACATCGCAATATACAACTTATACTTGGTCACCAGAAAAAGGCGATGAAAGTAGAAATTTCGCTGCTACAGCACGAATCGGAGTGGCTTTTGCAGAGTATGGTTTAACTGAATCGGGTGGTGTGGTACTTTATTCTAGTGCTCAAAATGGCAGATCGGTAAGTTTATTACCAGAGGTATCTATTATTGTTTTGGAGAAAAGCAAGATTTTGCCTCGTGTAGCTCAACTAGCGGAAATTTTACATATCAAAGCTCAACATGGTGAACGTATGCCATCGTGTATTAATATTATATCCGGGCCAAGTTCTACAGCAGATATTGAGTTAGTCAAAGTTGTTGGTGTTCATGGGCCAATAAAGCAAGTCTATTTAGTGATTGATGATGTTGAGTAAAAAATTATTAGATTACTCGTGAAAGTTTTTTAATTTTTGATTCATTATCAAATGATTTGCTTAATTAATGAATTGGAAAGATTGCGTTTGGTGTGACGCAATCTTTTCTATTTTTTATTTTTACTGCAGTAATTGTTGTACAACCTCGACAACGCCTTCAGTGGCTTTTTTAGCAACAACATTAACTTGTCGTTGTATAAAGCCAGTGTTTGGATTTGGATCAATCAGATAAATTTTTGCATTTGGTTTAGCTTCGTGTACCAAGCCATTTGCTGGATAAACTTGTAATGAAGTACCAACAACTAAAACCACATCTGCAATCGACACTAAATCAATAGCAGTTTCTAACATCGGCACATTTTCACCAAAAAAGACAATATGCGGACGCATTGGATGTCCATTAGGATCGCGGTCGGTGATCAGTTGATCTTGATGGCAAGGAACAATGTAATCGGGATCGAAACTGCTACGTGCTTTATTGAGTTCACCATGTAAATGTAAAACGTAACTACTACCAGCGCGCTCATGTAGATCATCCACATTTTGTGTAATGATTTTTACCGTAAATTTCTGTTCTAATTCAACTAATGCTAAGTGAGCAGCATTCGGTTTTGCTTCGGCAGCATTACGTCGACGCATATTGTAAAAATCTAAGACTTTTTGTGGATTACGACGTAAAGCTTCTGGAGTACATACTTCTTCAATTTTATGACCAGCCCATAAACCATCTTCGGCACGAAAGGTTGGCAAACCACTTTCCGCACTAATGCCAGCACCAGTCAGTACAACACAAATAGGTTTCATCATTTTGCCTCTATTGTTCTAAGATAAATTTTTCAATCACTTCTGCTACACCGGAATTGAGGTTATCGGCAGTAATGTAATTTGCGATAACTTTCACTTCATCAGTGGCATTACCCATTGCTACCCCTAATCCGGCATATTCAATCATATGCAAATCATTACCAGCATCACCGATACAGATAACTTCGTCTGCATTGATATTCAGATGTTGTGCTAATTTTTCGATGCCACTGCCTTTATTTGCTTCAGGAGGTAAAAATTCAAGGAAAAATGGTGTGCTACGTACAACGGTATATTGTTTTGCAATGTGTTCAGGTAATTGAGCTAATGCTTGATCAAGTTTTTCTGGTTGATCCACCCACATTGTTTTAATAACGGGTTCATCATCCGCTAAGATTGAAAAATCAATAATATTAAGGGTGATACGGTTAATATCAGCATCGTGTTGGCTATAAGAGTTTTGGTGTGGTGCGATTAAACCACGTGATTCAGAAAAAGCATGGCTAAATACACCAAATTTTTCTGCATATGCGACCAAGGTTTTACAATCTTTTCCAGTCATTTCTTGACGAGTGATAATTTTACCATCACTGCGTTGTACTAATGCACCATTAAAACAAAGTACATAATCATCATCACCAAGTAGATCAAGTTGTTGTAAGTAAGGTTGCAAGCCTTCTAATGGTCGTCCAGAGGCAAGCACAATTTTTACACCGGCTTGCTTTGCGGCATGAATGGCTTGTTGATTTCGTTCACTGATCGTTTTTTGTTTATCTAATAAAGTGCCATCCATATCAGTAGCAAGTAATTTATATTTCAACATATTTTTTCCTTATGACTCATTTATTTTAATCTTTGAATTTTATTTATTCTGGAATGCCTTTGGCATAAAATCAACACGCTTTTTTATAATAACTCTTGGAGGAGTAAATAATGCGATTTTCGTTAAAACCTGTATGTGTGGCTTTGTTTGGTGGTGCATTAGTAAGTGTAACCATTAATGCAGCAGAATTAAATTTACGCGTGATCGAAACTACGGATTTACACGCAAATATGATGGATTATGACTATTATAAAGATGCACCTTCTAGTGCGCTTGGCTTAGTGCGTGCAGCTGATTTAGTGATGAAAGCACGTGAGCAGGCGAAAAACAGTGTATTAGTTGATAATGGCGATTTAATCCAAGGTAGTCCAATGGGGGATTATGCCGCAGCAAAAGGATTAAAAAAAGGTGAAGTTCATCCAGTAATGAAAGCGATGAATTTATTGAAATATGATGTAGGTAATATTGGTAACCATGAATTTAATTATGGTTTAGATTTCCTCAAAAAAGCATTGGCTGGCGCTAAATATCCTTATGTTAATGCCAATGTTTTTGATGCGAAAACAGGTAAACCTTATTTTAAACAATACCTGATCAAAGATTATCAATTCACTGATAATGAAGGTAAAAAGCAACAAGTTAAAATCGGTTATATCGGTTTTGTGCCACCACAAATTATGACGTGGGATAAGAAAAATTTAGAAGGTAAAGTTATTACGAAAGATATTACTGAAACAGCAAAAGCGTTAGTGCCAGAAATGAAAGCGAAAGGTGCTGATATTATTATTGCGGTTGCTCATTCAGGTGTATCTAGTGAGCCTTATGAAGCATTAGCAGAAAATTCTGTCTATTATCTTTCACAAGTTAAAGGCATTGATGCAATCGCATTTGGTCATGCTCATGCCGTTTTCCCAAGTAAAGATTTTGCCAATATCCCAGGAGCAGATGTTGTGACTGGAACATTGAATGGTATTCCAGCAGTTATGCCAGGACGTTGGGGCAGCCATATTGGGGTGATTGATTTAGTGTTAAATAACAATAGTGGTAAATGGTTAGTGCAACAAGCAAAAGCAGAAGCACGCCCAATTTATGATGCGAAAAATAAAAAAGCATTGGCTGACGAATATAAACCAATGGTTAAAGTATTAGCCGATGATCATAAGCATACACGTGATTATGTAAATCAACCGATTGGTAAAGCTGATGGTAAGATGTATAGCTATTTGGCTTTAGTACAAGATGATCCTACTATCCAAATTGTTAACCAAGCACAACAAGATTATGTACAACGTTTTGTACAAGGTGATCCTGAGTTAGCAAAATTACCAGTGTTATCAGCGGCTGCGCCATTTAAAGTTGGTGGACGTAAGGATGATCCAACCAACTATACTGAAGTGGAAGCGGGAAAATTAAGCTTCCGTAATGCGGCAGATTTGTATCTATATCCAAATACATTGGTGGCATTGAAAATCAATGGCGAACAGGTAAGAGAGTGGTTGGAATGTTCAGCAGGACAATTTAATCAAATTGATCCAGCAAAAGCAGAAAAACAAGCATTGTTAAATTGGGATGGATTCCGTACCTACAATTTTGATGTTATTGATGGTGTTAAATATCAAATTGATGTAACTCAACCGGCTCGTTATGATGGTGATTGCAAATTAATTAATAAAGATGCACACCGTATTGTAGGTTTAACCTTTAATGGCAAACCGATTGATCCGCAACAAAAATTCTTGATCGCAACTAATAACTATCGAGCTTTTGGTAATAAATTCCCTGGTACAGATGGTAGCCAAATTGCCTTTGTTTCACCAGATGAAAATCGTACTATCTTAGCGGATTACATTCGTCGTATTAGTAAAGAGAAAGGCGAAGTCAAATCTCATGCGGACAATAATTGGCGCTTGAAAGCGATTCCTGATAATAAAGCAGAAATTGTTTTTGAAACTTCACCATCTGAAAAAGCAGCGAAATTTATTCAAGAAAACGCGCAATATCCGATGAAAAATGTAGGGCAAGATGAAAGAGGTTTTGCACTATATAGTATTGATTTGAAATAAAATCTAGGATGTTAATAGATGAAATCGGCATAAATAAGTTATGCCGATTTTTTTACTTTTTATTTCCTTTTCTTACCACCCTGACGAGCTTTAAAGCGCGGATTTTCTTTATTGATGATATAAACCACACCATGGCGGCGGACAACTTTACAGCCTGAATGACGAGTTTTGGCACTTTTTAATGATGATAAGACTTGCATAAATTGCTCCTATTTACTTTTTAAACCGAATGATGCAAAGCGATTGCTGAATTCACTTACACGACCTTCAGATACAATGCGACGAGATTGACCAGTGTAGAAAGGGTGTGATGCGGAAGAGGTGTCACACATAAATACTGGGTATTCTTTGCCATCAGTCCATTTCATTGTGGTGGTCGTTGTTGCACAAGAGCGGATTAAAAATCCTGTTTTGGCATTGGAATCATAGAATAATACAGTGCGGTAATTTTCTGGATGGATACCTTTTTTCATAGCTTGTCCTCTGTTTACGAAAAGAACGAAGACTATATATTAAATGATAATAATTATCAATTAAAAATTTATGTATAAAAAAAGGAAACGATAAATTTAACGTTTCCTTTTTAAGAATTTCATAAATTAAATCAATTGATTACTTATCTTTTTCTGCACAATTTTTAATATCAGAACATTTACCATAAAGATAAAGACTGTGGCTAGCAAGTTTAATACCATGTTGTGCACTAATTTCTTTTTGGCGTTTTTCGATCACATCATCATTAAATTCAAAAACTTTACCGCAATCCATACAGATAATGTGATCGTGATGTTCTTGTGGAGCAAGTTCAAAAATAGATTTGTTTCCTTCAAAATTATGACGGGTCAAAATATCAGCTTCATGGAATTGATTCAGCACACGATACACCGTAGCAAGACCAATTTCTTCGCCTTCTTCAAGTAACCATTTATAAACATCTTCTGCGGAAAAATGTTGCACTGAGGTACGTTGCATTAATGAAAGAATTTTTAAGCGAGGCTCAGTAATTTTTAAGCCAACTTTTTTTAATAGTTTTACATTTTCATCGATAATGTTCGTCATACTAACCTCTAATTAAATCAACAATCATATGGATGTATGTTAATCCAATGAATCATAAATGGATAACTGAAATTTTCTATTAAGGAGATAGAAATAATCCATATTCAAAGTATGGATTATTTCGTTTTTAAATGCAAATGATAATTAAAAGGAAGGTTATGCAAGTTGGTCTAAACACATTTCGCTGTAAATTTGTTTACACCATTTCTCTACACGTTCGTTAGTTAATTCAGGTTGACGATCTTCATCAATGCATAAACCAACAAAAGTATGATCATCAATTACTGCTTTTGATGCTTCAAAATGGTAACCTTCAGTTGGCCAGTAACCAACGATTGTCGCTCCATGTGGTTCAATAATATCGCGTACAGTTCCCATTGCATCACAGAAATAATCTGCATAATCTTCTTGGTCACCACAACCAAAGATCGCAACTAATTTATTGGTAAAATCAATTTCCTCTAATGTTGGGAAGAAATCGTCCCAATCGCATTGTGCTTCGCCATAGTACCAAGTTGGAATACCGATCATTAAGAAATCATAGGCTTCGATATCTTCTTTTGTACTTTTTGCAATATCGTGAATATCGACTAATTCACTGCCTAATTGCTTTTGGATCATTTTGGCAATGTTTTCTGTATTGCCAGTGTCGCTACCATAAAATAAGCCAATAAGTGCCATATTAATTCCTATTTTTCTCTAAATATGTTTGTAGGATTTGTTCTATGAGTTGCTGCCGACTTAGATTCGCTTCTTCTGCCAACTCTTCTAGCTGTTCTACCATACTGCTATGCAGTTTTAACTCAACCCGACGAAGCCCTACCGCTTTATCGCGACGTAATTGATTGCGTTTATTGATGCGGATTTGTTGTTCTCTGCTTAACGGATTGGTTCGAGGTCTTCCGACTCTAGCAACGTGAGCAAATAAGTCGAGCGTTATACAATCTGCTTCTTGTTTTGCCATTACTATACTCACTGAAAGTCATCTTTCAGACTACTTGAGATTGATAAGCCGTTTTTGTGGCGTGCAATATATCACAGTTTCAAACAAACTGAAAATATCACAACTTAGCTATTTTGTTGTAAATGACGCTGTATTGCTCGAATCACATAATGCGGTTTATCTGCATGAACCCAATGGGCAGCACCATTAATCGTAAAGGCATTTGCTTTTGGAAAGAGTTGCAAAATTTTGTCGCTATATTCGGGCAATACGTAATGAGAATTACCGCCGCGAATAAATAAAGTTGGCAGTGTGCAAACACCAGTACCAGTCCAATCCATTAATTGCTGATAATGTTGATACAATGCTTGGGTATTAAAACGGAATCGTTGTGGTTGTTTAGCATCAAATGATTTTAATACAAATTGCAAAATAGCTTCATTATTGACAAATTGTTCCATCACTATTTTGGCTTGCTGGCGTGTAGCAGATTGTGCCTCAGCAACAGCAAATAATGCCTGAAACACTGGACCATGTTCGTTATGTGTGTAGGTAACAGGAGCAATATCAAGCACGACTAAACTTTTGACATAATCAGGATAATTCAAAGCAAATTGCATCGCTGTTTTTCCGCCCATTGAGTGGCCGATTAAAATCACCTTATTTAGTTGCAAATGTTGTAGTAAACGTAACAGATCTTCTGCCATTAACGGGTAATTCATTTCATTTGTATGAAAACTATGGCCATGATTACGTAAATCGACACGTAATAGCGCGTAATCTTGTTGAAAGGCTTTGGCGATAATACCGAGATTATTCATATCACCAAATAGACCATGGATAAAAACGAGGGTTTGGGCAGCAGGATTTTCGTGAGGTAAATACTCGAAGTTAAGTAAAGGTTGAGTCATGATCAATATACTTGCTTGAAAAAAGAAAGGGATAAAAAAGATAAAATATTTCTAAGCAGGGATCAAGTTTTAAGCAATTGAAAAAAATTGGCATAGAAAATACACAGAGTATTGATTTTGTTTTCGGCTTTGCCGAGATCTATCGTATAATGGAGCGACATTAGCAGAACTTGGAGGGAATTTATGAAAACTATTAATATTGATGACGAGCTTTACCAATATATTGCCAGCAATACGCAAGCAATTGGTGAAGATGCTTCAACAATTTTGCGGAGATTATTAAATTTACCCCAAGTAAGAGTGGTCAATGAAACTAATCCAGTTACCTCAACAGC
The DNA here is from genome assembly GCF_001678495.1 of Gallibacterium salpingitidis. Lineage (GTDB taxonomy): Bacteria > Pseudomonadota > Gammaproteobacteria > Enterobacterales > Pasteurellaceae > Gallibacterium > Gallibacterium salpingitidis. Next base: position 57,848 of record NZ_JTJL01000003.1, on the reverse strand, counting down.
AAAAGTAGATGGTGAAACACAACCATCAAGTGAAGCACAAAAAGAGTTCAAATTAACAACCGATGCTGCAACAGTAACACAACCGAAAAAACCGAGTGATGACACGATCGCTCATATTAGTCGTCAATTGCAAAAACTAATTAGTTCTGCTGAATTCTTGCAAGAAGATAAACAAGTAAACCGTTTTTTACTGATTTTGAGTGTGTTATATCGCGCAAATCCGGAAGGTTTTTCGAGTGCAACTGAAGTGAGTCAAGGTCGTTCAAGAGTTTATTTCTCTTTAGAAGTGGCGGAAATTGAAGCATCAGGAAGCAGCGTTAATCCGAAACAAATTCCTAAATCACCATTTTGGGTGGCGACGAATAACAACACCGGACGTAAGTTGAATATGTTGGAATCAGTGATGCGTGCTATGTATATTCCTGAACATTTAATTGAATTAGTCAAACTTCAATTTACTTCATCACATAATGAGGAAAATCATTAATGTTATGGCAGCAGTATGCAAAAACTAAGCTAGATGAGATAGCGTTAAAGCTCGAAATAAAGCAACAAAATGAAAGCGGGGATGAAACCCGCTTTTCTATTGTGGAAAAAAGTTGGTCTTGGCAAGGTTTAAATCAGTTGATACAGCAACAAGCGTCCTATTGGCAGCAACAAGGTGTAAGCTATGGTGATGGTATTGCTTTGCTTGGGCGTTATCAGCAAGCCTTAGTTATTGCCTATTTATCTGCATTACAACTTGGTTGTCGTGTATTGGTGATCAATCCAACGTTTCCACAAAGTAAGATCGCAGAAATTTGCACACAAAATGAAATTAATTTTGTTGTAGATTGTCAAAACACGCTGATTGATGGCGATAAATTGCTGCCAATAGAGTTAGTAACTCCGATTAGTACTGTCGATCAGCAAGCAGCTTGGTTTGCACTTTGTCCTTTAACATTAACGCTGACATCAGGTTCGACAGGCTTACCAAAAGCAGTGGTGCATACGATGACGCAACATTTAGCGAGCGCGCGTGGAATTTCTCCTTTATTGGAGATTACATCACAAAGCGAATGGTTGTTGTCATTACCATTGTTCCATGTATCTGGACAGGGCATTATTTGGCGCTGGTTGTTTAATAGTGCGGTATTACGCTGTGTTGGCGAGTCAATTTATCAAGATTTGCCCAAAGTCACGCATACTTCATTAGTGCCAACGCAATTACAACAGTGGTTATCCTTATTAGAAGAACAGCATATTGCTGACTCTCGGTTAAAACATATTTTGTTAGGCGGTGCTCATATTCCTACGGAATTAACCTTACGTGCACAACGCTATGGTATTAACTGTTATGCAGGGTACGGTATGACAGAAATGGCTTCGACCGTATTTGCAAAAATAAGTGATACGAGTGATGGTGTTGGGTATCTATTACCGGAACGAGAATATCGTTTGGAAAATGATGAAGTCTGGGTGAAAGGTGCAACTTTAGCGTTAGGCTATTGGCAAAAAGGGCAACAAATCAGACCGTTGTTAAATTCGCAAGGCTGGTTTGCGACACGAGATAAAGCAAGACAAGATAGCGTAACGGGAGAATTGTTTATTTTAGGTCGGTTCGATAATATGTTTATTTCAGGTGGAGAAAACATTCAACCGGAAGAAATTGAAGCGATTATCTTAAAAGATCCAACTGTACGCCAAGCCTTTGTTTTACCAATTGAAGATCAAAAGTTTGGGCAACGTCCTGTTGCTTTGCTTGACTTTGTGGAGGGTTTTTCACCTCAAAAAGTAGAGCAACTTAGAAATGTTTTACAACAAAGAATAGAAAAATTTAAATGGCCAATTGCTTATTATCCGTTGCAACAGATTATGCCGACACAATCGGGCATTAAGCTTTCTCGCCATCTCTTAACACAACAATTAGCGAAATTTTTACAGAGTGAGGAATAAGATGAGCAAACGATTTATTATTGTGATGACGTTTTGGTTAACGCTATTTGCTGCAACTTTTGCTAATGCTCAAATTCCAACTGCGACAGATATTCAAGCTCAGATAGCAGCGTTGAAAGCCAATCCGAATGCAAATGATGCGGCTGATAAAAAAGAACTGACTGCACTCGAAGAGAGTTTAGATTTATTAGAACAACTGGATGATCAAAAGAAACAGAATACAGATTTAAATAATCGAATTAAAACCGCGACAGTTGCTATTCCTAAGTTACAGGCAGAATTAACTCGTTTAAAAAATAATAACACGCAAAGTGATAATAGCGATGAATTGGCAAAATTGTCAGAAGATACTTTGCAAAAACGTTTAGAAGCCTCTTTCCAAGAAACAGAAAAAATTCAATCGGTATTGAATGATGTTGCTTCACAGATCGTCAATCAGCAAACTTTACCAGATCGAATTCAGTCGATTTTAAGTACTAATTTATCTAGAACACAGACAATTAATCGTACGTTATCAGATAGTCAATTAGATCCAATTTTAGCGAATAGATATCAAATTGAATTAGCCTTAATTGACGCACAAAATAATTATAATCAAACGTTGTTAAAGGAGAGTGCAACGTTAAATTCTTGGTATGAATTACAACGTGATCAACAAAATTTCTATTTACAACAAGAAAAAATAGAACAACAAAATCTGCAAGCGGCGTTAAATGCAAAACGTTTAGCCGCATCGAAAAAACAGCTAGCACAATTAGAAAAATCACAAGAAAACAGTAGTGATAATGGCAATCCAATTATCCAAAATGAACTTAATCAAAATACACAATTAAGTCAGCAATTGCTTAATGAAACTCAAGCATCGAACCAACTTTCACAAGAAAGTTTACGGATCAAAAATGTATTGGATAATTTAACGCAAACCCAACGTAGTATTGATGAACAGATCAGTGCACTGCAAGGCACGTTAGTATTGTCGCGTATTATTAATCAACAAAAACAAAATTTACCGACCGATCAAACGATTGATGGGTTAGGGAAACGTATTACTGATTTACGAGTACAGATTTTTGATTTAACCCAATCAAGAGATGCGATCTACACGCCGGACAATTACATCTCACATATACCACACGCAGAAGAATTAACAGAAGCGGAACGTAATACCTTAATTGATATTTTGAATGAAAGAAAAAATATCTATTCTAATATTCTTAAATCTTTGAATGCACAGTTAAATTTGGCGATTACTATTGAGTTAAATCAACAACAAGTACGCTTAATTAGTGACGATTTACAACAAAAATTACAACAACAAAGTTTCTGGGTCAAAAGTAATAATCCAATTGATTGGGATTGGCTAGCTGAATTTCCAAAATTGGCATTAAATCAAGTGAAAAATATCAGTAACAATATTGATATGACGCATTTGAGTCGTAACCTATTACCAATGTTGGCGTTTGTGAGTTTTCTCTCATTAATTGCTGGCTTGATTTATTCCCAAAAACGTAAATTACAGGCGTGGTTGGCAAAAATTAACTCTCAAGTCGGTACATTAAATGCAGATAGTCAATGGCATACGCCATTAGCGATTTTCTTAACGGCATTATTGGTTATTCCATACCCATTACTCTTCTTAATCTTTTTTGTTCTGGTTGGGCATTTCACCATTGCTGATCCTATTCTCGCTTGGCCATGGACATTAAAAATGGCTGGTTATTGGTGGTTATTTGCTTTTCTGATTGAGTTATTGAAACCAAATGGTTTGGTATATCGTCATTTTGGCTTAGCAAAAGAGAGTGGTGACCTCTTTCTTGCGGTATTAAAACGTTCTATTTGGGCAATTATTTTCCTCATCAATACGACATTGTTCAGTGATATGAGTAATACACCGTTGAACAATGATGTAATTGGAGAAGTGTGTACCATTTCAGCCTTAATTTTCTGTGTTTTAATTATTGCACCGCGTTTTGGCTATGCGGTTAAAAAATATCAGGATACTCAACAGGAAGAGGTCAATAATCATCAACATATTGGGCCGTTGCTCTTAAGAATTATTAGAGTGTTGTTGTTGCTGATTCCAGTCGCACTAATTATTTTAATTGTTTTGGGTTACTACTATACAGCGCTCAATCTTATTTCTCACTTTGTTGCGAGTTACTTAGTAACAGTATTGTGGGTATTAATTAAACAAGTTAGTGATCGTACGTTGGTGGTATCGGCACGTCGTTTAGCTTATAAACGTTTGAAAGAACAACGTGAAAAGAACCAAAGCAAAACTGAAAGTAGTGGTCATGCTGAAGATATTGTCATTGATACGAAAGATTCTGAATTGGCGCTTAGTCAAGTTAAACAACAAGTTTCACGTATTGCGGAATGGCTATTGTGGGCAGTATTGCTTAGTTTCTATTATGCGGTGTGGTCAGATTTGCTAACCGTAGCCTATCATTTAAAAAGTATTACGTTATGGCAGCAAACCATTACTACTGAAACAGGCACAGTTGTTGAATCGATTACATTGTTAAATATGTTACTGGCGATTTTTATCTTAATCGTCACTTATGTATTAATTCGCAACCTCGCTGGGGTATTGGAAGTATTGATTTTCTCCAGAATGAAATTATCGCAAGGTGCGCCTTATACTATTACCACTTTATTAACCTATTTTATTGTTGCAATTGGTGCTGCTTGGGCCTTTTCTACATTGGGAATGTCGTGGTCGAAGTTGCAATGGTTATTCGCTGCATTATCCGTTGGGTTAGGTTTTGGTTTACAAGAAATCTTTGCGAATTTTGTTTCCGGTATCATTATTTTGTTTGAACGTCCAGTACGTATTGGCGATACCATCACCATTGGCGAATATTCAGGAACAGTTTCTAAGATCCGTATTCGTGCAACGACATTGGTGGATTATGATGGTAAAGAGGTCATTGTGCCAAATAAAGCCTTTGTGACAGAGCGTTTGACAAACTGGGCATTATCTAACACTATTACTCGCTTGGTGATCAAAGTTGGCGTGGCTTACGGCAGTGATCTTGAATTAACCAAGAAATTGTTACTACAAGCAGCGGCAGAATGCCCTGCGGTATTAAAAGAGCCGGAACCACGAGCCTATTTCTTAGTGTTTGGTGCAAGTACACTGGATCATGAATTGCGTGTGTATGTTGGCGATTTAGCAGATCGCTTACCAACAACAGATTACTTAAATCGCAAAATTAATCAGTTATTTGCAGAACACGATATTGAAATCGCATTTAATCAGTTGGATGTCTTTATCAAGAATCAAGATACTGGCGAAGAGATGAAAGTAGCTTCATCAACTGAAGATAGTATTAAACTTAATCAATAAAAATAATAGTTAGGAAGGATTTAAATATGGCAGGCAATAGTATTGGACAGCTTTTCAAAGTGACGACATTTGGTGAGTCGCATGGTATCGCATTAGGTGGCGTAGTAGATGGTGTGCCACCAGGACTAGAATTAAGCGAAGCTGATTTACAGCCTGATCTCGATCGTCGTAAACCGGGAACTTCTCGTTATACTACGCCGCGTCGTGAAGATGATGCAGTGCAAATTTTGTCTGGCGTGTTTGAAGGAAAAACCACTGGAACCAGCATTGGTTTAATCATCAAAAATAGCGATCAGCGGTCGCAAGATTACAGTGAAATTAAAGATCGTTTTCGTCCCGGTCATGCCGATTATACTTATCAACAAAAATATGGTTTACGTGACTATCGTGGTGGTGGTCGTTCTTCAGCCAGAGAAACCGCTATTCGTGTTGCCGCTGGCGCCATCGCAAAAAAATATTTAGCGACTCGTTTTGGTATTAAAATTCATGGCTTTTTATCGCAAATCGGTGATATTGCGATTCCAGCACAAGATTTAACACAAATTGATTGGGATTTTGTTAATAGCAATCCATTTTTCTGCCCAGACGCGGCGACCATTGATAAATTTGATGAATTGATTCGTGAATTAAAAAAAGCAGGGGATTCTATTGGTGCGAAATTAACCGTAGTTGCGGAAAATGTACCAGTAGGATTGGGCGAACCAGTTTTTGATCGCTTAGATGCTGATTTAGCTCACGCATTAATGGGAATTAACGCAGTAAAAGGTGTAGAGATTGGTGATGGTTTTGCGGTAGTAAATCAACGTGGTAGCCAACATCGTGATGAAATGACACCGGACGGTTTCTGTTCTAATCACGCGGGTGGCATTTTAGGCGGAATTAGTTCTGGGCAACCGATTATTGCCACTATTGCGTTAAAACCAACTTCAAGTATTACGATTCCAGGACGTAGTGTGAATTTAGATAACCAACCTGTCGAAGTGGTAACGAAAGGTCGCCATGATCCTTGTGTTGGAATTCGCGCGGTACCAATCGCGGAAGCGATGGTAGCGATTGTGTTAATGGATCACTTATTACGTTATCAAGGGCAATGTGGACATAAATAAATGATGAAACTTAAATGGAAAGGCATTGTTGCTGCATTGCTAATGTTTTTTGGGATAACCCAAGCTTTTGCAGAAACAGAATGGCAGCGGATTAAGCGCCCAGTACCGGGAGAACCATTGCCGATTGGTAGTTACAGTAATGGTTGTATTATTGGTGCTAGAGCGTTGCCATTACAAGGCGAAGGCTACCAGGTGATTCGTTCGCAAAAATTACGCTATTTCGGTCATCCAGATATGTTGAACTATTTAGCTCGTTTAGGAAAAAAAGTAAAAGTGGCTGGATTACCGACAATGTTGGTTGGTGATATTGCTATGCCTGCTGGTGGGCGTTTTGCAACCGGGCACGCAAGCCATCAAATGGGATTAGATGCTGATATTTGGTTAAAAATGGGTGCGATGAGTGCGAAGCAGGCGCTTAATCCAACCGCGATTTTAATGGTAAATCGTAAATTACAGCGTGTTGATGATCGAGTATGGACTAATAATCAAACTAAATTAATCCAGTTAGCGGCGAATGATCCACAAGTTGCTCGTATCTTTGTGAATCCAGCGATTAAACTGAAATTATGTCAAACCGTTACTGGCGATCGTAGTTGGTTGCGCAAAATCCGTCCTTGGTTTGGTCATGATGCACATTTCCATGTGCGATTACATTGCCCACAAGGTGCACAATATTGTGAGGAACAAGCTGCTATTCCGGCAGGCGATGGTTGTGGTGCTGAATTGATGTCTTGGTTTGAACCAAAACAATCAACAACACCTGCGCCGGAAAAACAACCGCCAGTGATGCCGATTTTATGTCAGCAATTATTAGATTCCCCAGATAAACAGCAATGGTTTGCTGGATAAAAAGATCAAGGAGAGAGTATGCTTGAACTTGGATTAGATGTTTATGCCATTCTTTTTTTATTGGCGGCCTTAGCTGGTTTTATTGATGCAATTGCCGGTGGTGGCGGTTTAATCACCATTCCAGCATTATTGGCGGTAGGTTTACCACCAGCAGCGGCGCTAGCAACCAACAAATTACAGGCAAGTGGTGGTTCTTTTTCGGCAAGTTTGTATTTTGTACGTAAAAAAGCGGTGGATTTACGCCAAATTTGGAAAATGATTGTTGGCACTTTTACTGGGGCAATGATTGGGACTATTGCGGTACAGTCGATAGATGCTTCTATTGTAAAATCATTGTTGCCGATTTTGGTGTTAGCGGTAGGTTTATACTTTTTGTTTTCGCCAAAAATTGGTGAACAAGATCGTCATCAACGTTTAAGTTTCTTAGCATTTGCGTTTGCTGCTGCATTTCCGATCGGTTTTTATGATGGCTTTTTTGGGCCTGGCACAGGTTCTTTCTTGTGTATGGCGTTTGTTACTTTATTAGGCTTTAATTTAGCAAAAGCGACGGCACATGCCAAAATTTTGAATTTCACTTCCAATTTTACCTCATTAGTTTTCTTTATTTTGGGTGGGGAAGTGTATTGGACTCTCGGTTTTATTATGATGCTTGGCGGTTTTATTGGGGCGAGATTAGGCGCAAAAATGGTATTAACAAAAGGGCAAAAATTGATTCGCCCAATGGTGGTAATGATGGCATTTATTATGACCGCCAAAATGATGTATGACTATGGTTGGTTTAATTAATCGATCACAAAATAAAGAGTAAGCATGTCTGATAATAAAAGAAGAATTACTGCAAGAGTAGGTTATCAACCTCAATTTCGTTGGCAATATTTATTACCGAAATATTGGGGTGTTTGGCTAGGTGTACTTTTGTTAGCCCTATTAGGTTTTTTGCCGTTTCGTTGGCGTGATTATTTGGCGGCAAAAATTGGTTTGCTGGTGGGAAAAGTAGCGAAAAAACAACGTCATCGTGCCGAAGTTAATTTACGCTATTGTTTTCCGCATTGGCGTGATGAACAACGACAACAAGTGATTGATCAGATGTTTGTTACGGTTGCACAAACAATGCTTGGCATTGGGGAAATCGCGTTACGTTCAGCAAAGCATTTACAACAGCGCAGCACTTTTGCTGGTATAGAGCATTTACAACAAGCGAAAGCGGCAGGAAAAAATATCATTTTATTGGTGCCGCACACTTGGGCAATTGATGCGTCAGGGATAATTTTGCATACCTATGGTATGCCAATGACAGCAATGTACAATCCACACCGTAATCCATTAGTCGATTGGTTGTGGAATAGTGTGCGTGAACGTTTTGGCGGCAAAATGCACGCACGCCAAAATGGTATTAAACCTTTCTTAAATGCGGTGCGTAAAGGTGAAATGGGCTATTACTTGCCAGATGAAGATTATGGTGAAGAGTTAAGTGTTTATGCTGATTTTTTTGCTACTTATAAAGCGACTTTACCCGGCTTAAATAAAATGTGTAAAGTGGCAAAAGCCGTAGTCATTCCAATGTTTGCGCGTTATAACGCACAATCTGGCCGCTATGAAATAGAAATTACAGCGCCATTAGATTTAGATGATGATGAGCAACGTAGTGCGCGTTTAATGAATGAAGTGATTGAAAACTTTGTCACACCAACGCCGGAACAATATGTGTGGATTTTACGGTTGCTAAAAACCCGCAAAGATGGTGCCGATATTTATTGCTAGAAATTTCGCTTTTTTTGATATTAAAGAGTATTTTTTCGCAATTTGCGCTGTTAGAATAGCAGGCTTTGAGAGTAGCATTCGCTATAAATAATTTGTGTTAGGCAAATAATTATGAACCAACAACAAAAAGAGTTAATTAAATCATCTATTAAATCAATTCCAAACTACCCTGCAGAAGGAATTATCTTTCGTGATATTACTAGCTTAGTTGAAGTACCAGCGGCATTTAAAACAACTATCGAGTTGATTGCAGAACACTTCAAAGATAAAAAAATTACCAAAGTTGCGGGAACTGAATCACGTGGTTTTATTTTTGGCGCACCAGTCGCGTTAGCGTTAAATGTACCTTTTATCTTAGTGAGAAAACCGGGCAAGTTACCGCGTGAAGTAATTTCACAATCTTATGAATTAGAATATGGTCAAGATACATTAGAAATGCACGTTGATTCTGTTACTGCGGAAGATAATGTCTTGATTATTGATGATCTGTTAGCGACAGGTGGTACAGTTGAAGCAACGATCAAATTAATTCATCGTTTAGGCGGTAAAGTCGAACACGCTGCGTTTGTGATTAGCTTGCCTGAATTAGGTGGCGAAGATCGTTTACGTAAACTTGGTGTTGAACCATTCACTTTAGTGGATTTTGCTGGCCATTAATCAATTCAAAATAAGGATAGGCATGAGTTATCAGGTATTAGCACGTAAATGGCGACCAAATCAATTTTCTGAAGTGGTTGGACAAGATCATGTGATAACTGCCTTAAGTAATGGCTTAACCAATCAACGATTACATCATGCTTATCTCTTTTCTGGTACGCGCGGCGTCGGGAAAACCTCGATTGCTCGTTTATTTGCAAAAGGTTTAAATTGCGAAAAAGGCATTACTGCACAGCCTTGTGGCGAATGTGAAAATTGTCGTGCTATCAAAGAAGGCAATTTTATTGATCTAATCGAAATTGATGCGGCTTCGCGGACGAAAGTCGAAGATACACGAGAGTTGCTGGATAATGTGCAATATAAACCGGTGCGTGGGCGTTTTAAGATCTATTTGATCGATGAAGTGCATATGTTGTCACGCCATAGTTTTAATGCACTATTAAAAACACTAGAAGAGCCGCCGGAATATGTGAAGTTCTTATTGGCTACCACCGATCCGCAAAAATTACCTATTACAGTGTTATCGCGTTGTATCCAATTTCATTTAAAAGCTTTAGATACGGATGTTATCGCGGATCATCTTGGTAAATTGCTGGCGCAAGAAAAGATCAGTTATCAAATTCCCGCATTAAATAAATTAGCACAAGCAGCGCAAGGGAGCGTGCGTGATGCATTGAGTTTAACAGATCAGGCGATTGCTTTAAGTAATGGCAATATTACCACCGCTGCGGTAAATGCGATGTTGGGATTGCTGGATAGTGATAAGTCGATCTCATTACTAACCGCAATTGCGCAGGCTGATGGCGAAGCAGCAATGCAAGTGTTAAATGATATTGCGCAACAAGGTGTTGATTGGGAACGTGTGTTGCAAGATATGGCGGAAACCTTACACCAAATTGCGATGTTGCAATTATTGCCACCGAAAAATCAGCAACCAGATTCATCATTAGCATTATTAGCAAAAACAATTTCTGCTGAGGACGTGCAGTTTTACTATCAATTAATGATCAATGGTCGTAAGGAGTTAGAGTTCTCACCAGAAGCTAAAACTGGGGTTGAGATGACGATCTTACGCGCGTTGGCATTTCACCCAAAACGCTTTTCTTTGTCTGCAATAACGAATACAGCAACAATCACAACGGATACAATAACACAAGCGCCTCAAGCATCACAACAAGCAGTAACCGCTCTAACGCCAGTTAGCCATACTGCACCAGCGGAGAAAACGGTAACGACGGCAACTCCGGCAGCTGTTGCAACCACTCGTACCGCAGTAATTAATACAGAAGTAACCAATCAATCAGAAAATAATGGCACAAGATCGTCTGCTTTATTATCCAGTGATATTTTACAGCAAGTCGCTAATTTAGAGCAGGGACAAGCGCAACATTTAGTGGTTACTGATCATAGTTCAGAGCAAAGCAGCGAAAAAAAAAAGGATTTAAGTAAAATAGCTGAAGCTGTGACTACATCTCCAGCAGCAGCGATCAATACAACCACTAATCCTGTGAGCAAAACCATAACTGCACCAGCTGAACCCGTTATAACACCTACATCAGAAACGCAAACAACATCAAGTGAGACGATAGCAAATATTACTCCTGAATTTACAGAGGATACTGATCAGTCAGAACCGGATAATGCATTACAAGATGTCACAATTGACAACGTTGAAGCTCCGTCCGCAGCAAATCTTGAAGAGAGTGAGGACGGGGAGTTTTTGGACGAGAATTATCACTGGTCGTGGAGTGACCCTTCGTTAGAATCGCAAAATCAGGTAATGCGCCCATCTGATATCAAAAAAGCACTATTAGAAAAATATACACCGGAAGTGGTGGATAAAGTGGTGCAATTAGCGGCGGAGAGAAGCCAATGGAGTGCCGATATTGAGCGATTAACCTTAGCAGGTGGTAGTAAACGTATCTTATTGAATTCAGTGATTTTAGAACAAGATGAACACCATATGCGTTTAGGTGTGCGTCCAGAATCCTTTTTATTAGCAAAATATTTAGATTTAACCTTTATCAATCAAGCGTTTCACGATTTTTATGGTAGAAAAATTAAGATTGAATTGGAAGAATATACCGGGCCAGAAATCACCCCCTATGAGATTCGTGGCGAAATTTATCAACAATTAGTCGAGCAAGCGCAACAAAACTTACAACAAGATGAAAAGTTAAATGCGTTTATCCAGCAATTTTCAGCAAAAATTGATTTAGATTCGGTGCGACCGACTGGAGAAGCGTAGTTTTGCGCGTTGCAGAATAACAGTTTTCAGTTAAAATACAGCTTTTGTTTTTTCAATTAAAGAGAGAATGACAATTATGTTTGGAAAAGGTGGATTAGGCGGCTTGATGAAACAAGCCCAACAAATGCAAGAACGTATGCAAAAAATGCAAGAAGAGATTGCACAATTAGAAGTAACTGGTGAATCAGGTGCTGGATTAGTAAAAGTCACTATCAATGGTGCACATAGCTGCCGCCGCGTTGAGATTGATCCCTCTTTAGTCGAAGATGATAAAGAGATGTTAGAAGATTTAATTGCAGCAGCATTTAATGATGCAGTACGTCGTGCTGAAGAGATGCAAAAAGAGAAAATGGCCTCTGTTACTGCGGGTATGCAATTACCGCCAGGATTTAAAATGCCATTCTAAATATTGGGGTTAGGGAGTATAAATTACTCCCTAATTTATCACGTTAGTTCTTATTTATCTTTCAACAAAACCTTTCTGTATATGCAAATTAGTCCTTTATTAGACGAATTAATGAATGCGTTACGCTGCCTACCCGGTGTAGGGCCAAAGTCGGCACAACGTATGGCTTATTATTTATTACAACGTGATCGCAGTGGCGCGATGAATTTGGCGAGAACTTTGACCGATGCAATGGCGCATATCGGACATTGCAGCCAATGTCGTACCTTCACAGAAGAAGAGGTTTGTAATATTTGTAATAATGTTCGCCGTCAAGAAAGTGGACAACTTTGTGTAGTGGAAATGCCGTCAGATATTCAAGCGATTGAGCAAACTGGACAATTCTCCGGTCGTTATTTTGTTTTAATGGGACATCTTTCGCCATTAGATGGTATTGGCCCAAAAGAAATTGGTTTGGATTTACTGCATAAGCGTTTGCAAACAGAGTCTTTTAGCGAAGTGATCTTAGCGACTAATCCAACGATTGAAGGTGATGCGACCGCTAACTATATCGCCGAAATGTGTCAGCAATTTGGGGTAAAAGTAAGCCGTATTGCGCATGGAATTCCAGTTGGTGGTGAATTAGAGATGGTTGATGGCACAACGCTTTCGCACTCATTTATCGGCAGACGTGAATTAAAATAGACCATAGTTAGTTTTGAATATTTCTATCATCTTGTTTTTACGCTAGAATAACCGACTTGTGTAAACGAGTAGGACAGTTATGGCGAAACAAGCTCTTTTTTATATTCTGGCAGAACAGCCAACCTCAGCACATTTATTAGAAAGTAAAGTGTGTGATTTAGCTGCTGATGCTTGGCGTTTAGGCAAAAAAGTATTAATTGCTTGTCAGAATGAGCAACAAGCCTTATTGATTGACGAAATGCTTTGGCAGCGTGATCCGGATCAGTTTGTCCCGCATAATTTATCTGGTGAAGCTGGCGCTTATATGACGCCGGTAGAAATTTGTTGGCCGGAAAAGCGCAATTCACAGCGGCGAGATGTATTGATCTCATTATTAAATCAGGTGCCGGATTTTGCTTTACTTTTTCCACAGGTAATTGAATTTGTTCCTGCCGATGAACAATTAAAAATCTTAGCGCGAGAACGTTATAAATATTATCGCCAATTAGGTTGGCAGTTGAGTACAGAACAGTTATAAAACTTTGTTGATTGCTTTTTGTGAAAAATTAGGTGGCATTATGGGATTTGATAAATTATCGAGAAATGAAAAAGAACGTATTTTAATGCCTATTCTGATTCGCCTTTTGCAGAATTTAGGTGGAAAAGCAACAAGAAATGAATTAAGAACAGAGATTAAAACGTCTGTAGACGAAATTCCAGAACAGGTTGTTGATGAGATAAAAGTTAGGAAAAATGGACGTTTTTATCAACCATTTAATTTTTTATTTAATTTTAGCATTATCAATCTTGAGATGGCAGGATATTTGCGTTGTCCACAGAAAGGGATGATTGCTTTAACAGAAAAAGGAAGAATGTGTGACATTTCTTTATTAAATGTCGATGAGGATATTTATACATATTCTATCCCTGGCTGGAAAGAGCGAAAAAATCAAAAGAAAAATAAAGAAAATGTCAGTATTGTTAATGCTATTGGACTTAAAAATGATATAGAACAGGAGTCTGTTGATATTTCTGAACAATGGAAACAAAAATTAAAAGATTCTTTATTTTCAATGCCTCCGAAAAAATTTGAGTTATTTTGTAGAGCTTTAATACGAAAAATGGGTGTTGATATTGATGAGAAAAAAGGTGTTGCAGCTAGTAGAGATGGAGGAATTGATGGATATGGATATATTGTATCAGATGATTTTAGAACATCTCGAATTGCTATCCAGGCTAAACGATGGAAAGAAACTCAAAGAGTGAGTGCTCCTGATATAGACCAATTTGCTGGTGCGATGATGTATAACAATGCAGAGTTTGGAATTTTTATTACAACAACTAGTTTTTCTCGTGATGCGATAGAAAGAGCTAGGAGTGGTCAGAGAGCAATTACATTAATTGATGGGGATAAAATTGTTGAGTTAGTTGAAAAATATCAATTGTATATCAAACCTGTAACTACATTTCAGTTAGATGCTTTTTATACTGAAGAAAATTAAATCAATATGTTTCACTTAGAGTAAGTTCTAGATATATAAAGAGAAAACACAATGACAAAACCATTCGAAATGGCAGATCGCTTTGATGCGTCTGCAGTAGAACAAACCCTGTATAAACATTGGGAAGAACAAGGTTATTTCAAACCGTCAGAAAATGAAAATGCACCAAGCTACTCAATCGCCATTCCACCGCCGAATGTGACCGGTAGTTTGCATATGGGGCACGCGTTCCAACAAACTCTAATGGATACCTTAATTCGTTATCACCGTATGCAAGGGGATAATACCCTTTGGCAAGCGGGAACTGACCATGCAGGTATCGCTACCCAAATGGTGGTGGAACGCAAAATTGCTGCTGAAGAGAATAAAACACGTCACGACTATGGACGCGAAGCCTTTATTGAAAAAATTTGGCAATGGAAAGCAGAATCTGGCGGTACCATCAGCCAACAAATGCGCCGTTTAGGGAATTCTGTCGATTGGGATCGTGAACGTTTCACAATGGACGAAGGTTTATCGGAAGCGGTAAAAGAGGTGTTTGTTCGTCTTCACGAAGAAGGCTTAATTTATCGTGGTAAACGCTTAGTAAACTGGGATCCGAAATTACACACTGCGATTTCCGATCTTGAAGTAGAAAATAAAGAATCAAAAGGCAGTTTATGGCATTTCCGCTATCCATTAGCGAACGGCGAAAAAACAGCTGATGGTTTAGATTATTTAGTGGTGGCAACTACTCGTCCGGAAACTATGCTTGGTGATACCGCCGTAGCAGTACACCCTGAAGATGAGCGTTACCAAAACCTAATTGGTAAGACAGTGGTATTACCGCTCGTAAATCGTGAAATTCCAATTATTGCTGATGAATATGTTGATCGAGAATTTGGTACTGGTGTAGTAAAAATTACTCCTGCCCACGATTTTAACGACTATGAAGTGGGTAAACGTCATCAATTACCGATGGTGAATGTATTAACACTAAATGCGGATATTCGTGAGCAAGCGGAAGTATTCACCTTTGAAGGCAAACCAAATCCAGATTATGCCGCAGAAATTCCAGCCAATTATCGCGGTTTAGAACGTTTCGCAGCGCGTAAACAGATCGTTGCGGAATTTGAAGCGCTTGGTTTATTAGAAGAAATTAAACCGCACGATTTGAAAGTACCTTACGGTGATCGTGGTGGTGTGCCAATCGAACCAATGCTAACCGATCAATGGTATGTAAGCGTGAAACCGTTAGCAGAAGTAGCGATTAAAGCGGTAGAAGATGGCGAAATTCAATTTGTGCCAAAACAGTATGAAAATCTCTATTTCTCATGGATGCGTGATATTCAAGATTGGTGTATCTCTCGTCAGCTTTGGTGGGGACACCGCATTCCAGCTTGGTATGATGAAGCTGGTAATGTCTATGTGGCGCGCAATGAAGCGGAAGTCCGCGAGAAATATCAATTAGCGGCTGATGTAGTGTTACGTCAAGATGAAGATGTATTAGATACTTGGTTCTCATCAGGTTTATGGACTTTCTCAACATTGGGCTGGCCAAATCAAACCAAAGATCTACAAATGTTCCACCCAACCAGCGTGTTGATTACGGGCTTTGACATTATTTTCTTCTGGGTAGCCAGAATGATTATGTTTACGATGCACTTTATCAAAGATAAAGACGGTAAACCGCAAGTGCCATTTAAAACCGTTTATGTAACTGGTTTAGTGCGTGATGAAAATGGCGCGAAAATGTCGAAATCTAAAGGTAATGTGCTTGACCCGCTCGATATGATCGATGGTATTGATCTGGAAAGTTTAGTGGCGAAACGCACTGGTAATATGATGCAGCCACAATTAGCAGCGAAAATTGAAAAAGCGACTCGTAAAGAGTTTGCTGACGGTATTGCGGCGCATGGTACGGACGCATTGCGTTTCACCTTAGCAGCATTAGCGAGCAATGGACGCGATATTAACTGGGATATGAAACGCCTTGAAGGTTATCGTAATTTCTGTAACAAGTTATGGAATGCGAGCCGTTTTGCCTTAATGAATATTGATGGTAAAGATTGCGGTTATAGCGGTAATCAAGAAATGGAACTTTCATTAGCGGATCGCTGGATTTTGGCGGAATTTAACCTAACGGTAAAAGCATTCCGTCAAGCGTTGGATCAATATCGCTTTGATATGGCGGCAACCACTCTATATGAATTTATTTGGAACCAATTCTGTGACTGGTATTTGGAATTAACTAAACCAGTATTAAGTCAAGGTAATGAAGCGCAACAACGCGGTACACGTCATACTTTAATTACTGTATTAGAACAAGTATTACGATTAGCGCATCCAATTATTCCGTTTATTACTGAAGAAATCTGGCAAAAAGTGAAACCTTTAATGAATATTAAAGGGGAAACCATTATGTTGCAGGCGTTCCCAGAATTTAATCCAGCGGCGGTAGATCAACAAGCTTTAAACGAAATTAACTGGATTAAAGAATTTATTGTGAACGTGCGTAATATTCGTGCCGAAATGAATATTGCACCAAGTAAACCGTTAGAAGTGTTATTACGTAATTTAAGTGATGCTGAACAGCAATGTTTAGCGAATAATCAGGCGTTAATACAAACAATGGCGAAACTTAGCAGTATCAATTTATTAGGTAAAGATGACACTGCACCATTAGCGGTAACTAAGCTATTAGGTAATGCCGAATTGTTAATTCCAATGGCTGGCTTTATTGACAAAGCAGCGGAACTTACTCGCTTAAGTAAAGAAATCGAGAAATTGATTGGCGAAGTGAAACGTATTGAAGGCAAACTTAGCAATGAAAACTTTGTTGCCAAAGCGCCAGAAGCGGTTATCGCCAAAGAGCGTGAAAAGATGCAAGATTATCAACAAGGTTTGGAAAAATTACGTCAGCAATATGCAAGTATTGAAGCGCTTTAATAGTGATTAAAGTCCTAAAAATTAGGAGTAACAATTTCGGTTGTTACTCCTTTTTTATCTATGATTCATTCAGCCAGCACTAATTCAATATCCATATTTTGGATTGCCTTTTGAATATTATCAGGCAATTTGTTATCCGTAATTAAGCTATCAAAAGCGTTGAGTTCACAGATCCAGAAAGTAGCCAATTTACCATATTTTGAAGAATCACTAACCAAGGTTCGGTGACGGCTAGAGGCTAAAATAGCGCGTTTGACTGCTAATTTACTTTCATCTGGTGTGGTTAATCCTTTTAAACTCCATGAAGAGGTTGATACGAAAGCAACATCAATGGAAATATTACGCAAAAATTGTGCAGCTAGTTCGCCAACTGCGGAACGATTAAGTTTATTAATCTTACCACCAGTATGAATTAACTCACTCTGTCCATGATTAATCAAAAAATCGGCAACAGCGAAATCATTAGTAATAATTAATAAATCATCGCGTTCAGCAATATGTCGAGCAATTTCTAGTGTTGTCGTACCTGCATCTAAATAAACTGTTGAATGTTCAGGTATGCGAGTTGCTGCACAGCGACCAATTTTTTCTTTTTCACTTTGTGAGAGTAGTGATTTTGCGGTGTGAGTTGGTTCAATTGTTAATTTTTGTTGTAACTGTACTCCACCAGATACAGAAATCACAATTCCCTTTTTCTCCAAGGCTTGAATATCACGCCGTATCGTCATATGCGATACATCTAACATTTCCATTAACGAATTGATACTGACAATATTCTGTTGCGCAAGAATTGTTAAGATATGTTTTTGTCGTTCTGCAGGAATCATACAATGTTTATCCATAATCTATTTTTAGTGATTATATCCTTGATATTCCTAGTAATTCAATAGATTAACCAAAGAATAGAACTTAAACATCTAACAATCATTGCACAGTTAAATATCATTTCTTCACAAATTAAATCTTATTTAATGTTAATTTTTGTTAAAAAGTGTGATCTAGATCGAGTTATTATTTTTTTGAATCGAGTAGTATAAGCGTCATCAAAAAATGAACAACTAAAGGAGAATTAAAAATGACATATTCAGTGGCAGTCGTAGGTTTAGGTGCAATGGGAATGGGTGCAGCTCAATCTTGTGTTAAAGCAGGATTAGATACTTATGGTGTTGATTTAGATGATAAATTACTTGATAAGTTAAAAGCTGCAGGTGCAAAAGGAGTAGCAAAAAATGCCAATGATTTTGCAGATAAGCTTGATGCTGTTGTGTTATTGGTAGTGAATGCTAAACAAGTAAATCAAGTTTTATTTGCCGATAATGGTTTGGCAGCAAAACTTAAACCAGGTACAGCAGTAATGGTTTCTTCTACAATCTCTGCACAAGATTCAAAAGAAATTTCACAAAAATTAACAAATCTTGGTTTGCTTATGTTAGATGCGCCAGTTTCAGGCGGTGCTGCAAAAGCTGCAGTAGGTGAAATGACTGTGATGGCAGCCGGTTCTGCAGAAGCTTTTGCTAAACTCAAACCTGTATTAGATGCAGTAGCAAGTAAAGTTTATAACATTGGTACAGAAATCGGCTTAGGTGCGACCGTTAAGATTATTCACCAATTATTAGCTGGAGTACATATTGCTGCCGGTGCAGAAGCTATGGCATTAGCGGCTAAAGCAGGCATTCCATTAGATTTAATGTATGACGTAGTTACTCATGCAGCTGGTAACTCTTGGATGTTTGAAAATCGTATGAAACATGTTGTAGATGGTGATTACACTCCATTATCAATGGTGGATATTTTTGTGAAAGATTTAGGCTTGGTTAATGACACCGCAAAATCATTGAAATTCCCACTTCATTTAGCAAGTACCGCGTACAGTATGTTCACAGAAGCAAGTAATGCAGGTTACGGCAAACAAGATGATAGTGCAGTAATTAAAATTTTTAGCGGTATTGAGTTACCACAAAAACAGGAGAAATAAGATGTTAGGTGTTATCGCAGATGATTTTACTGGGGCAAGTGATATTGCCAGTTTTCTAGTAGAAAACGGCTTGCGAACAGTACAAATGAATGGTGTACCGAATGGGGTATTAGAGGAAGAAGTAGACGCGATTGTTATCAGCTTGAAATCACGCTCAAACCCTGTGAAAGAAGCTATTCAACAATCTTTAGCAGCATTACATTGGTTGCAAAAAAATGGTGCGACACAGTTTTATTTCAAATATTGCTCAACTTTTGATAGTACAGCGGAAGGGAATATTGGGCCTGTAACAGATGCTTTATTAGATGAATTAAAAGAAGATTTCACCATTATTACACCTGCATTACCAGTGAATGGACGTACCATTTTTAATGGCTATTTATTTGTGGGACAAGTTTTGTTGAATGAGTCAGGTATGCAAAACCACCCAATTACACCAATGACAGATGCCAATTTATTACGTTTGATGGATCGCCAAGCGAAAGGAAAAACAGGATTAGTGCCATATGCAGAGGTAATTAAAGGTGCTGAAAATGTAAAACGTTGTTTTGCACAATTAAAACAACAAGGCTATCGCTATGCCGTAGTAGATGCAGTAGATAATTCACAACTCGATGTGTTAGCACAAGCCGTAGATGATATGAAATTAGTTACTGGTGGTTCTGGGTTAGCTGCTTATATGGCGCAACATCAGGTACAAGGAAAACAACATCAAGCTTTTGTGCCGGCAAAAGGTAAAACCGTCATTTTATCTGGTTCTTGTTCGGTGATGACGAATAAACAAGTAGCTGATTATCAACAAAAAGCTGCAACTAAATGGTTAGATGTTAGCCAATGCTTAAGTCAAGATAATTATGTTGAAGAGCTATTTTCTTGGGTAGTTGCACATTTGAATGATCAATATGCTCCGCTTGTTTATGCCACTGTTCCGCCTGAACAGCTAAAACAAATTCAGCAACAATTTGGTGCTGATACAGCAAGTAAAGCCATTGAGGAAACTTTTGCACAATTGGCGGCAAGATTACGTGATTATGGTGTAACCAACTTTATCACTGCTGGTGGTGAAACCTCAAGTATTGTAGTGCAACAACTCGGTTTTAAAGGTTTCCGTATTGGTAAACAAATTGCACCGGGTGTACCTTGGTTGGCAGCGTTAGATGCACCAATTTATCTTGCATTGAAGTCAGGTAATTTTGGAAAAGAGGGCTTCTTTAGTCAAGCACAGGAGATGATGCAATGAACGAACAAGCTGTTAAACAACAATTAGTCCAACTTTCTCGTTCATTATTTGAACGTGGTTTTAGCGTTGGCGGTGCAGGTAATATCTCAGTTCGACTCGATGATAATCGTTTTCTGGTGACACCAACCGGTTCTTCTCTTGGACGTTTAAAAGAAGAAGATCTCTCAGTAATTGATGCGGATGGCAATGTATTAAGCGGTAAGAAACCATCAAAAGAGTATTTCTTTCATTTAGCGTTATATCAAAAGAAACCAGAGTGTAATGCGATTGTACATTTACATTCTACTTATTTAACGGCGTTGTCCTGCAAAGCTGATCTTGATTATGACAATGCGATTAAAGCGTTTACACCTTATTACGTGATGCGCGTTGGTCGTTTGCCTGTGATTCCATATTATCGCCCAGGTGCGGCGGAAATTGGTCGTGATTTAGCGGCAAAAGCACACGAAGGGAAGGCATTTTTATTAGCAAATCATGGCGTTGTCGTTTGTGGCAGTGATTTACAGGATGCTGTTGATAATAGTGAAGAGTTAGAAGAAACCGCAAAATTAATGTTTATTTTACAAGCACAAAACATTCGCTATCTCACTGATGCAGAAGTGAATGATTTGAAAAATAGGGGGAAATAGAGATGCCTAAATTTGCTGCTAATTTATCAATGATGTTTACCGAAGTTCCTTTTTTAGATCGTTTTGAAGCTGCGGCGAAAGCCGGATTTAAATATGTGGAATACCTTTTCCCATATGAATATCCAGCGGCAGAGTTAAAAGCAAAATTGGATCAATATGGTTTGAAACAAGTGTTATTCAATACAGCGCCAGGTAATGTTGCTGCGGGTGAATGGGGTGTGTCTGCAATTCCGGGTCGTGAAGCAGAAAGTCATCGTGACATTGATCGTGCATTGGAATATGCGATTGCATTAGAGTGTCCAAGTGTACTAGTCATGGCTGGTGTGGTACCAGATCCAAAAGAGTATGCGAAGTATAAACAAACTTTTATTGATAATGTTCGCTATGCTGCAGACAAATTTAAACCACATGGTATTAATGTCATGTTAGAAGCATTAAGTGCTGCAGTAAAACCAAATTATCTTTATGCCAGCCAATATCAGACATTAGAGCTAATTGATTTGATTGACCGCGATAATGTTTTTGTTCAATTAGATTATTTCCACGCTCAAATTGTAGAAGGAAATTTAACTCGTATTACAGATGATGTAAAAGCTAAATTAGGTCATATCCAAATCGCTTCTGTCCCAGATCGCCATGAGCCTGACGAAGGTGAAATTAACTATACCCATATATTCAATAAACTTGATGAAATCGGTTATGACGGTTGGGTTGGTTGTGAGTATAACCCACGCGGAAAAACTGAGGATGGGTTAGTGTGGTTTGAAAAGTATAAGAATCGATAATTTTTAAAATTTCTCAACAATAAACAGAGTCTGTACAGCTCTTTTAGAGCTGTACAGGGAACATTTACGCCAATTTTAAGGTGATTCTATGTCAAACGAAATGCTAATTTTGATAGGTATTGTAAGTGTTATTGCGTTACTTACTATTATGATTAAAGGAAAAGTCCATCCATTCCTTGCTTTAGGTTTAGTGAGTATTGCAGTTGCACTAAGCGCTGGCATTCCAATGAGCAAAGTTATTCCAACTTTGATCTCAGGAATGGGAAATACATTAGGTAGCGTGGCATTAATAGTTGGTTTAGGTGCGATGCTAGGGAAAATTATTGAAAAATCAAATGGTGCAGATGTATTAGCATCCTGGTTGCTTGATAAATTTGGTGCAAAAAAAGCTGCATTTGCTTTGGGTATGACAGGATTTATTTTTGGTATTCCTGTATTCGTAGATGTTGGCTTTATTGTATTAATTCCAATTATTTTTAGTGTTGCAAGAAGAATTGGTGGAAATATGTTGGTTTATGCATTACCAATCGGTTTGTCTATGCTAACTGTACATGTTTTCTTACCACCACATCCAGGAGTAGTAGCAGGAGCTCAAGTATTAAATGCTGATGTTGGACTTGTATTAGGTTTAGGTTTAGTTGCAGCTTTCCCAGCATATCTTTTAGGACAATTATTTATTCCATTTTTTACAGATCGTGTCTTTGTTGATATTCCAGCATCAACAGATCTCATCCAATATCAAAAACAATTAGCACAAGATGCAAGTGGCTTACCAAAATTTGGCACAGTATTAACAATGATTGTAACACCACTAGTGTTAATTATGTTAGGAACAGTAACAGCAACTACTTTACCTAAAGGAAATGTTATAAGAGAGATTTTCAGTATGATTGGTAGTTCACCATTTGCATTACTATTCGCTGTATGTTTATCTTCTTATGTGTTAGGTATTCGTCGTGGTTGGAATAAAGTAAGATTAGAAGAAATCCTTAATTCTGCATTAGCACCAATTGCGGGTATTATCCTTATTACTGGTGCTGGTGGTATGTTTGGTAAAGTGTTGGATGCAAGTGGTGTTGGTAAGGCATTATCTGATGTATTAGCGAGTACTGGATTACCTGTATTAGCATTAGCATTTATTTTGTCAGCATTATTGCGAGCAGCTCAAGGTTCAGCAACAGTAGCAATTATTACTACAGCAACGATTCTTGCTCCAGCAATTGCAGCTGCACAGTATAGCGATATCCAAATTGCATTACTTACTGCTGCGATTGGTGCAGGTTCGATGACACTTTCCCATGTTAATGACTCTTTATTCTGGGTATGGACTAAATTCTTTGGTATTTCTGTATCACAAGGGTTAAAAACGTGGACAATTTTAACGACAATTTATGGAACATTTGGTTTCTTAATTGTTTGTTTAATGTGGTTTATTGTGGCGTAAAATCATTATTAGATGAATGAGTGAAACTGCACCTTAGGGATTCAGGTGCAGTTTCTTTTTTTATTTTTTCAAACACCCACTAAAATCATTAGCGATTTGTTGTAAGAATGCACTATAAGAGCCTTTTCCTAAAGCTACTTTTTCACCCATAGGGTCGAGTTGTCCAACATTAACTTTAGTACTTTTTTGTAAACTTTCTATCACTTTTGGTGTGAATTGAGGTTCAGCAAATAAGCATTGCACTTTATGTTCAGTGATCTCTTCTTTAATTTCTGCTAATTTTTTAGCGCCAGGGGCAATTAATGGATTAATAGTGAAATAACCAGTTTGTTTTAAGCCATAAGCGTTTTCAAAATAGCGATAGGCGTCGTGGAATACATAGAAACCTTTATCTTTGAATTGGCTTAGTTGTTGGCTAATTTGGTTATTCTTTGCTGTTAGTTGTTGTTTGAATTCGTTTAGGTTAGCGGTGATTTTATCTTTTTGTTGAGGGTAGTGTTGAATAAGTTGTTCTGCTAATTGTTCTGCGACAAGCTGACTAATTTTTGGTGAGAACCACACGTGCCAATCTTGTTCTAATTCACCATGGCCATGTTCATGTTCATGTTCATGTTCATGTTCATGTTCATGTTCATGTTCATGTTCGTGGTCGTGATCTGCATGATCGTGGTCAGCGTGGTCGTGGTCGTGGTCAGCGTGGTCGTGGTCATGGTCATGGTCAGCATGGCTGTGTTCATGCTCATGCCCGTGTTCATGGTCATGATCGTGGTGGTGAGCAGAAGTTTCACCAAGTAATGCGTCAAGACCTTTGATATCACTAATAGTTAGTACAGTTTTGGCATCACGTTTTTCAATTGATTTCGCTAAAAAAGCATCGATATCTTTTCCCACCCATAGCACAAATTCAGCATCACGAACACGTTTAACATCAGATGGTTTTAAACTGTAATCGTGAGGAGAAGCACCAGCAGGCACTAATATTTGTGTTTGGGTCACTCCATCAGCAATGGAAGAAGCGATAAAACCTAATGGGCGAACAGAGGTAAGTATATCTGCATTGGCTAAGGTAGCAATTGCATAAGCAGATAAGGCTAAAGTGATTTTATTGATATTTTTCAATGATTTAGACATAAGATTTCCTCACGTATAGTAATTAAGGGCAATTAAACTATGCCTATTTTGATGAAAATGCAAGGCTTATTCTGTAAAGGAAAGTAAAAGTAATTGAGAGGAGTTCTCATTTAATAAACTACTCTCTTAACCAGTGTAAGAGAGTAGTTATATTTTATATATGGAAATGACGTAACCTATTGGCAT
The DNA here is from genome assembly GCF_001678495.1 of Gallibacterium salpingitidis. Classification (GTDB taxonomy): domain Bacteria; phylum Pseudomonadota; class Gammaproteobacteria; order Enterobacterales; family Pasteurellaceae; genus Gallibacterium; species Gallibacterium salpingitidis. The sequence goes on along the minus strand of NZ_JTJL01000003.1, from coordinate 33,054 downwards.
TAATTACAACGGTTACAGAGCTGCAAGCCATTGCTAATGCTGCCCACATGGGATTGAGTAAACCCAAAGCAGCAATCGGAATTAAGATAATGTTATAGAAAAAAGCAAAAAATAGACTTAGCTTAATATTACTGAAAATAGCATTAGCGATGTTAATTGCATTCACTAAGGTTTGCAGATGTGTATTAAGCAGAGTTAAATCTGCAGTTTCCATTGAAACTTTAGCGCCATTTCCCATTGCAATAGAAACATTTGCCATTACGAAAGCTTGCGCATCATTTATGCCATCACCCACCATTGCAGTAGTAGTGTTTTCGCTACTTTGCTGGATATGATCAGCTTTTTCTTGTGGTGTTGCTTGAGCAATGACTTGCGTAATACCTAAACGTTGTGCAAAAGCATTCGCTGTTTGTTGGTTATCGCCAGTCAGCATTACGGTTTCAATTCCCATTGTGGTTAACCGTTTTAAAGATTCAAGTGCATCATCTTTGATTTGATCGCTCACTGCAAAAATATTTACTAGTTGCTTATCTTTAGCTAAGAAAACAAGGCTTGCCGCATTTGCTAATTGTTGTTGAATAAAGGATTGGGCAGCTTCGATATCAACAGTTAATTCTTGCATAAAACGTAAACTGCCTAATGACCATTGTTGCTGATTGACCATTGCTTGCAAACCTTTACCAGCAATAATGTTAGCTGTATCAACTTGGCATAAATCAAGTTGATGTTGTTTGGCAAATTGAATAATGGCATCAGCTAATGGATGTACCATTTGTTGCTCAATACTTGCGGCAATCGCAATACTTTGCGGATCTTGTTGCCAAAGTGCGGTAACTGCTGTTTTACCAGTGGTTAATGTGCCTGTTTTATCAAAGAAGATCCGTTTTACTTTGCTTAATTGCTGTAAGCCGTTAGCCTCTTTTACCAAAATACCAAATTTAGCAGCTTGTCCGGTACCAACAATGATCGACATTGGAATTGCTAAACCTAAAGCACAAGGGCAAGATATAACCAATACTGAAATTGCTGCAACAGTAGCATCACTCAAGGTCGCGCCTGCAATTAACCAACCTATAAGCGTAAATAGTGCAATTAAGATAACGACAGGAACAAAGATAGACGCTACTTTATCCACTAAGGTCGCTAATTGCGGTTTAGAAGTTTGTGCTTGATCGATAGTATGGATCATTTGTGCTAACGTGGTACTGCGTCCTGTTTGAGTCGCTACGATCTGCCCACCGCCATTATTCACTAGCGTACCAGCAGTAACTACATCACCAATGATTTTTTTGATTGGTTGTGATTCGCCAGTTAGCATTGCTTCATTCACCCACAATTCACCAACTTTGAGTTGACCATCGACAGGAATTTTATCGCCAGTTTGCAATTGAATCAGCATCCCGGCTTTAACCTGCTTGGTTGGAATAACTTTGCTTGCTCCCTTTTCAATAATTGTAGTTTGATTAGGAAGTAAATCCATTAAGGCGGAAAGCGCTTTACTGGCGGACTTTTTACCACGACTTTCTAAAATCTTACCGATATTAACAAAACCGATCACCATTAAACCTGAATCCAAGTAAAGGTGATGTTGAGTAAAATATTGTGGAAAGACAATAATCAGTAATGAAAGTAAAAAGCTAGTTAATGCCCCCAAAGCCACTAAAGTATCCATTGAGGTAGTTTTATGGCATAGGTTGATCCAAGCTCGTACAAAAAAGTGTTTGCCTGAATAATAGATTGCTAGTGCCACAAACAAACTAATTACAAGATAGATTGCTTGATAGTGGATTGGCTTGCTCGCTACTAAATCTTCATAGTGAGGTAGCCAGTCAAACCACATTGCCAACATTAAACCAAAACCAACTACAAGAGCGACAATAGCCTGTTTTATTTTATGTTGGATCTCTTGTTGGAATTGTTGTTCGACACGTTCAGCACGAGTAATTTCATCTTCTAATAAATCTGCTTGATAGCCAGCTTGCTCAACGGCAAGGCTGATTTGTTGTGGATCACCGCCAACTACGGTTGCAGTATTATCAGCAAGATTAACGCGTACTGCATTGACTTGTGCGACTTGTTTAATCGCTTTTTCAACTTTGGCTACACAAGCAGCACAAGACATTCCATTGATCAGAAAAATCTGTTCAATAGCTTGTTCTTGGGTTGTAGCAGTAACAGCTTGGTGAACAGCCGTTGTTTGTTCTTTATTTGGTTCAACGTGTTGTGTTGCTGTAGTGAACGCTTCAACACGTTGAGTGGCTACTTTGCTGAGAAGCCTGCTTGTTCGACAGCTTGAATTAAGGCTTCTGTGCTTGCGTCACCATAAACTTTTGCTGCTGTTTTTTCGACATCGGCATAGACAACATCAGTTAAATTTTCTAACGCATTACGTACGCTATTAATGCAATGTTGGCAGTTTAGTCCTGACAGTGAGAGAGTTTGACTTGGTTCAGTAGCAATTTCAGCTTGATAACCAGCTTGTTGTACCGCTTGGATTAATTGTTCTGCGCTAGCTTCTCCTTCAACTTTTGCGTAATGAAGCGATACTTTAACTTGTTGTACACCAGCAACTGAGTTGAGAGCATTAGTGACACTTTTTACACAATGTTGGCAAGATAAATCTGCAAGTTTAAGTAAAATCATTGTTCTTTCTCCTTATTTATTACTAAATATTCTTTGTTTGAAAAACGGTGCTACAATAAACCTTCCTGTAAGGTTAGAGTCAAGGAAAAAAGATGTATATTAATGAAGTTGCTAAATTAACTAATTTAACGGCGAAAGCGATTCGCTTTTATGAAGATAAAGGATTAATTAGTGCACCGAGCCGTAGCGCTAATGGTTATCGACAATATGGTATGCAGCATATTGAAGCATTAAATTTAATTCGGGAAGCACGAGAAATTGGTTTTTCATTACCAGAATGTGAACAGTTATTGTCTTTATATCGTAATCCTCACCGACGCAGTGCCGATGTTAAAGCACAGACATTAGCAAAAATCAGTGAAATTGATCAGCAAATTTTGCGTTTGCAACAAATGCGGGAAAAACTAACGGCATTAGCAGCACAATGTCCGGGTGATGATAGTGAAGATTGTCCGATTATTAATTCTTTAAGCGGGCAAAGTTGCTGTCATCATAAAACATCATTGCACGACTAATAATCCCATACAGCCTTTATCGGCAAGTAGTAGATTGGAAGCACCAAAGATAAATGGATAAGAGTTGGACGATTGATTATCGAATTTGACTAAAATTCTGGTTTCACCTTCAACCCAAACGGTATCAGTCCAGCTTAATTGTTCTTTGGTTGCACGTTTGCCATTTTGTTGCTCAATAAGAAATTTTGCGCCTTGAATTTGGAAACCAGTGGCTTGATCAGCGCTCAATACCCATCGTTCAACAGTGCCTAATTTTGCCATAATATCAATACGACGCGGATCAAAACGGCGTTGATTAATCATTGCATCTTGGGTGCTTAAAGTAATATTCCTTTCTTTAACGGGTGTAAGCGGTAATCCTAGATTAGCATCTGGTAATGTTGGTTTTTGTTGTGAAAATGCTGAAGCTAATCCTTGAGGGCGTAATTCCAGTACCAAATTATTTTCCAAATCATCGGACATTCCCAAAATGCCACGAATTTTATCCATTAAAGTACGATCTTTACCCGCTAATAATTGAACTGTTTGACCTTGTGTTAAATTGACTAACACTTCAACTCGTTCACCGGGTGCAAGTAATAGCGCATCTATTTCTTGTGGTTTAGTGAGAAAACCTAAACCCGAAGCAATTTTGAAGAATGGTTGTTGATTACTTAATGTAAGGTGATAAGGACGGGAAACTGAAGCATTAAGTAAACGTAAACGGATAAAACCTCTCGGCACATTGACGAAACAATTGCGTTGACCATTGACGAATAATTGTTTTCCTAAGAATTGATTGCCATCGAGATTAAAGAGTTGCTGTCCTTCATAATTAAGGGAAATATCTTGTAAGATCAGTGGAATATCATTTTCCCCATATTTATTAGGCACTAAACTTTTTTTACTCTCTTCATCATCAATAATCCACATACCAAGTAAGCCACGATAGCTTTGGTAAGCAGAACGTCCAATCGTGTCGCTATGATACCAGCAGGTAGAAGCATTTTGTTTGATTGGAATAATTGGTGACCATGAAGTTTGCGGAGCAATATTGCGATTAATACTGCCAGAAATTTCGCCATTTGCTTGTAAACCTTGAATATTAATGGCGATAACTTCACTGAGGCTGTTACGATAAGTTAGACGCAGAAAATCATTTTGCTTCATTTTAATTGTCGGTCCAAGATAGAAATCATTGAAACCCCAAGCATCGACTTTTTGTTTACCATCAAAGGCTTTTTTCACATTATGTGCATTTAAAACAATCGGTGAACCGCGTCCAACTGAAGTGAGAGGAGGAATCCAGAGGGGTACTTTATCTTCGGCAATGGCATAAGGCGGTAAGCTACTGCAAGCTGCAATAGCGACAGAACCTTGTATAAATTGGCGACGAGAATAGTTACCCATTTTTCTCCTCCTTAATATTTAAGATTGATGCTGATCTGCAGCGATTTCAGCATCAAGTTTTGCAATATGTTGTTCCATCAAATCGTGACAATATTTAGCAAAATCACGCACTGTTTCGCGACTATATTGGCTACTATCAATTGGCGGCAACATTTCACAAATTACTTTACCATTATGCCAGCGATTGAGGTTTACTTGTTTGTGCGTAGAAGAACAAACAACAGGCACGACGGGAACGCCAGCTTCGATAGCGGCATAAAAAGCGCCTGTTTTAAATGGTAATAAACCTCTGCCGCGACTACGAGTCCCTTCTGGGAACATCCAGATAGAAAGATTATCTTTGTGGATCCGTTTTGCCAATGTAGTCATTGTATTATGCGCTTTATTCCGATTTTCGCGATCAATAAAGATATTTCCTGTTGCCCAATAGAGTACACCAAAGAAAGGAATCCAGATTAGGCTTTTTTTACCGACACTGACAGTGCGCGGCATCACCATATGAGAAATCGTTACCATATCATAGTTATTTTGGTGGTTACCGATATAGATGCAGCGTTCAAATTTATCTGCGCCATCGGGATAACGATATTCCACTTTTAGACCAAAAAGCGGATGTAAACGAGCAAACCAATGTGCAAAAAGAGCAACATTATTAGGATTTTTAAAACGAATCAGTGAATAAATAGAGCCTATTACACAAATCAAAATACAACAAATAACGACAATAATAATACGAAGAATTTTAAGCATGACTTATCCCTCAAATAAATTGCAGCAAGTATAGCGAATTTGCTGTAATAAGTACAAAAGAACAAAGCGTTAGAGCAGAAAATGCTTTATAGTATGCCTTTCTTGATTAATGATTGATTTAACAATGAGTAAACCTACCTATTTTATTGCTGATTTACATCTGAGTGAGCAATCGCCACATTTGCTCGCTTTATTTCGTTATTTTATGACTGACATTGCACCACAAGCGCAAGCGTTATATATCTTAGGGGATTTATTTGATTTTTGGGTTGGTGATGATGAAGATTCTGAAGCGATCAGAGAGATTAAACAATTATTAACTCAATTAACAACACAGGGCATTGCTTGCTATTTTTGTCATGGTAATCGTGATTTTTTATTGGGGAAAAAATTTGCTGAACAAACAGGAGTTCAGTTATTACCTGAATATCACAAAATGGAGCTATATGGCAAAGCGACATTGGTATGTCATGGTGATACTTTATGTACTGATGATCTTGCTTATCAAAAATTTCGCCAACGAGTTCATCAACCTTGGCTGCAAAAATTGTTCTTTTGTTTACCATTGAAATATCGCATTAAACTCGCACAACGTATTCGTCAGCAAAGCCAAGCTGATAAAAAAGAGAAAAATGCACAAATTATGGATGTTAATGCTGATACGGTAAGGCAAACTTTTGCTCATTTTAATGTAGAGCAAATCATTCATGGGCATACACATCGTCAAGCTATTCACTTTCTAGAAGATAAAAAACGTATTGTTTTAGGAGATTGGCGAGAAGAGCTTTCTGTATTTGTGGTAGAAGAACAATATCAAGGCTATTTTGTGAATTTAGCCTTACCACAGTAGTGATGTGATCGAAAAAAGAAAGCCCATAGTAAAAACTATGGGCGAAATTCTTTTGGTATAAAAACTAAATTTCATAAAAGGAGACAAATAAAACATAGTACCAAAAGAAAAAAATTTGGCTCCTCCTGCTGGACTTGAACCAGCGACATATGGATTAACAGTCCACCGTTCTACCGACTGAACTAAGGAGGAATAGCCCCATTGGGCAATGCGGGCTGCATTTTATTGATTTTGTTTTGCTTTGTCAACAGATAGCCATGTTTATCTGTGATAAAAATCGCTATTTATGTTCGGTTGCGATTGGCAATAGAGTAAAAATTTGATGATTTAGCAGAATATCTTGCAAGGTATATTGTGCTAATGCTTGATAAAAGGCGTCGAAAGCTTTCAGTAAAATGGGTGGTAAACGGCAACTTTGATTAATACAGCATTGGTTTTTATTACCGAAACACTCAACAATGACACTCTTTTCTTCGGCAAGACGAACGATTTCCCCTAAATTTAATTCAGCTGGCTTACGGTGAAGACGAATACCACCACCTTTGCCACGAACCGATTGAATAAGATTATTTTTTGACAAATGGTGGATAACCTTCATCAGATGATTTTCAGAAATATTATAGACTTTTGCAATTTCTTGAATTGTTGATAATTTTTCTTGATGAGCGGCTAGGTAGAGCAGAACACGTAAATTGTAATCGGTGAAAGTACTTAGTTTCATAATAATTACTCGATAACGAATAAAGATACTGGTATGGTACGCTTTATTCGTTATTGAAACAATGTTCTGCTTCTGCGATTAACTAGGGAGTTATCCTAGATCAAAATGCGGAAAGGAATTGTAATAAACTAAAAAATAGCGCTTCTTTTGGTACTTTTTGTTGATTGAGGTAGAACTCTCCATCTTTTTGCTCAAAATATAATAGATAAGATTTGTCGGTTTCGACTAACACACCTTGCTTAACTTGAGATTGTAATTCTCGTTCAATCATTTGTTGAGTTTCATACGAATTGATTCTTTGTTGTGGGTTAGCTGACTCATTAAGTTGTTTGATCAAGGTTTCTGTGAATGTTCTTTGGAAAGCTTTATCAAAAGTTAATTTAATAATGAATTGTGAAAAGAAGTTATCTACATCACCTTTGTTTAAATTTGTGACCGCATTCTTTTCAGGTGTAATAATGGTCACTAAATCCACTCTACCTTCACTATTAGCTAAATGTAATGGATTAAGCACAAATTGTGGCTGATTATCAAATAATGTAGTGGCTGCTTGAGAAGCTGCTGCTTTATCATCATTTAACAATGCTTCAATCCATTGGATTATCGCCTCTCCTTGTAAATGATTGAATTCACTCTTGGAATCTTGTTGGGATAACAGAGATTGTCCATTTAAACTAAAATCACCGACTTTGTTAGTGGATTGGATGGAATAAAAATCATCTTGTTTAATAAGATTGGTCTCGCCAACTTGATCTTTGTAAGCAATCGTTAAACCTTTGTCGCCATTAGCTTCTGTAGTTTGTAGTAACTTCAAACTACTGGTAATTTTCCCTGTTGGCAGATATTTCCAATCTGTAGATTGTAGGTCAGCATTAAGATCAAATTGTTCAATTAATAATTTAACTGGCAGATTGTGTTTAGTGACGACATTGAGATCAATATGCGGAATGTTGAAAGTCGCTTTAATAGCTTTTTTCCCATCCATATCTAATGTATAGCGGCTTTCTTGCCAATTTGCAGTTGTTTCTTCATTTTGCACTTTACCTGAGTTAATCAATAAATCTGCTTGTATCTGTTGTTGGTAACCGAGATTAAGATCTAATAAGAAAGGTGTTTTTTCAGCAAATGCAGCGAAAAGCGGTTCTGTTTCTGCTGTTTTTTGCAGTGTAGTTTGGCTAGAAGAAGCTTGTGGTACAAAGTTAAAATGGCTGACAAGATTAAGAGGAAATGGGCCATGATAGATAACAGTATGCATAGGGAAAGAAGCTTTACCTATCGTTAATTGATACTGCATATCAGTAGAAAAAATATGTCGATCTAATTGTACATTTTCGATTTTTGCCACTGAATTTTGGTTAATTTTTTCAATAGTTGAAGCATAATTTTTTTCGATTTCTGTACCAGTGTACCAAGCTGAACCTGCCCAAATACCGCCAAGAACGATAATTAAAGCGGGAAGAATAAACCGTTTTTTCTGCATAATGTGATCCTCTTAGTCTAAAAATAAATTTCTCTGAGTTAGTATAACTTATTTACATTGGTTTTGTGGTTTATTTGCCATAATTTCAATAATTTGGAAATCGGTGTGCTGCATACTTTTGCAAGCGATAGCACATAAATTATCAATACTGCGATCGATAGTATGTTCAACAATACCCTCATCACCTGTAACGCAAGTTTGATTCATTGCCATTAATACGGATTTGTAGGCAGAAGTCACACTAGTAGAAACCTTCATTGCACAGCTATTTGCTGCACCGTCGCACAACATTCCACTAATATCACCAATCATACTGCTAATTGCCATCGCAGCAGTTTCAAAGTTATTGTTAATTAAATAGGAAATACCGGCACAACTTCCCATTGCTGCGGTAGTCACTGCGCAAAGTGCGGAAAGTTTTGGCAATTTGCTATGAATAAAGATTGCCATTAAATGAGAAAGAAATAACGCACGAGTACGTTGTTCAGCGGAAACATTGAGGTGATTCGCTACCACGACTACCGGCATAGTTGCTGTAATGCCTTGATTGCCAGAACCTGAATTACTCATTGCAGGTAAAGTTGCACCACCCATTCTGGCATCAGAAGCAGCGGTCGTATTGATCATAATTCGGGAAAGTAAGTCATCGGATAACAAACCATCACCAATATGTTTTTGCAATGTGCGAGCAATATGCAATCCATAATCTTTGCGTAATCCTTCTTGAGAAAGCGCAGCATTTAAGGTTTCCGCTTGATTGATAAAGTCAATTTTATCGAGAGCAACTTGCATCGAAAAATCAAAAATATCTTTCGCTTTTAATTGGTTAAATACTGCATAGTTTTCATCATTATTAGCTGTTTCGGGCGGTGCTTGATACAGTATTGCGCCATTTTGTTCGATTAACACGATGTGAGTATGTTGATCTTGAATAACAACACGCACCCAATTATCGCCAGCATATAAGGTCGATTCAGCATATAAAATATGATCGGTTTGTTTGATAGAAACATTGACGAGTTGTTGTTGCAACATTGTTTTTGCTGCGGCGATTTGATCGGCAGTGATGGATTTTAATACTTCTAAACCCGCATCTGCATTACCGCCAATCGCACCGATGGCAGCAGCAATTGGTAACCCGACCATACCAGTACCAGGTACGGCAACACCTAAGCCATTTTTCATTAAATTAGGTGACACTTTGCCAATAATTTTTTCAGGCATTTGTTTTAAATATTTTGCTGCGGTCGCAGAAGCTAAAGCTAAAGAAATGGGTTCAGTACAGCCTAGTGCAGGAACAACATCTTGTTTAACAATATTAATTAAGGTTTGCTCAAAAGGTTGTAAATGTGAATTCATAAAGCCTCATCAGGTTAGCAACAAGCATTAATGAAATAGGATAAAAATATACTTGCTAAATATACACAGTAAAAAAATATGCGCTAGTAAAAAGATGAATATTCAATGATTTTGGGTTAAATAGAAAAAAATGAAAAATTTTTATAGATACCCCTTGAAAATCCAATTTTAACTTCAATTTAGTGTGGCACGAACGATAAGGCGTTCAGAAAAACAATTGAGCAAAAATTTAAAATTGCCCTTGTATTTCTCAAAACGATCCTTATTTAGTCGAATGTCAAAAATGAATTCAAAATCAGGAGAATAACTATTATGGGAAAAATTATTGGTATTGACTTAGGTACAACAAACTCTTGTGTGGCTGTGATGGATGGTGATAAACCACGTGTAATTGAAAATGCAGAAGGCGATCGTACAACCCCTTCAATTATTGCTTATACACAAGATGGTGAAACTTTAGTAGGTCAACCGGCAAAACGTCAAGCAGTAACAAATCCAAAAAATACTTTATTTGCAATCAAACGTTTAATTGGTCGTCGTTTTACTGATGATGAAGTACAACGCGATGTAAGCATTATGCCATTTGATATTGTGAAAGCAGACAATGGTGATGCTTGGGTAGAAGTGAAAGGCGAAAAAATGGCTCCGCCACAAATCTCTGCTGAAGTGTTGAAAAAAATGAAGAAAACGGCAGAAGATTTTTTAGGTGAAACTGTTACTGAAGCAGTAATCACTGTACCTGCATACTTTAACGATGCGCAACGTCAAGCAACAAAAGATGCTGGTCGTATTGCTGGTTTAGAAGTAAAACGTATCATTAACGAACCGACAGCTGCAGCGTTAGCTTATGGTTTAGATAAATCAAAAGGTAACCACACTATCGCAGTATATGACTTAGGTGGTGGTACATTTGACCTTTCAATTATCGAAATTGATGAAGTAGATGGAGAAAAAACTTTCGAAGTATTAGCAACTAACGGTGATACCCACTTAGGTGGTGAAGACTTCGATAATCGTGTTATCAACTACTTAGTGGATGAGTTCAAGAAAGAACAAGGTATTGATTTACGTAATGATCCATTAGCAATGCAACGTTTGAAAGAAGCTGGTGAAAAGGCGAAAATTGAACTTTCTTCAGCGCAACAAACTGATGTGAACTTACCATACATCACTGCAGATGCAACTGGACCAAAACACTTAAATATCAAATTAACTCGTGCGAAATTAGAATCTTTAGTTGAAGATCTTGTGGCTAAATCAATGGAACCAATTCGTGTTGCATTGAAAGATGCTGATTTGAGTGTGTCTGAAATCAATGATGTTATCTTGGTTGGTGGTCAAACTCGTATGCCATTAGTGCAACAAAAAGTGGCAGAATTCTTCGGTAAAGAACCACGTAAAGATGTTAACCCAGATGAAGCTGTAGCAATCGGTGCGGCAGTACAAGGCGGTGTATTAGCAGGTGATGTAAAAGACGTATTATTACTTGATGTTACTCCATTATCACTAGGTATCGAAACTATGGGTGGTGTAATGACTACCTTAATTGAAAAGAATACAACGATTCCTACTAAGAAATCACAAGTATTCTCAACAGCGGAAGATAACCAAAGTGCGGTAACTATCCACGTATTACAAGGTGAACGTAAACGTGCAGCAGATAATAAATCTTTAGGTCAATTTAACTTAGAAGGTATTAATCCAGCACCACGTGGTATGCCACAAATTGAAGTAACTTTCGATATCGATGCGGATGGTATTATCCATGTATCTGCGAAAGATAAAGGTACAGGTAAAGAGCAACAAATCACTATTAAAGCTTCTTCAGGTTTAAGTGATGAAGAAATTCAACAAATGGTACGTGATGCAGAAGCAAATGCAGAAGCTGACCGTAAATTTGAAGAATTAGTGCAAGCTCGTAACCAAGCAGATCATTTAGTTCATTCAACTCGTAAACAATTAGGTGAAGTAGGTGATGCGCTTTCAGCAGATGATAAAGCAGCTATCGAAAAAGCAGCTAGCGAACTAGAAACTGCAGCGAAAGGCGAAGATAAAGCTGCGATTGAAGCGAAAACTCAAGCATTAATTCAAGCAGCTGAAAAATTAATGCAAGCTGCTCAACAACAAGCTCAAGCTGGTCAAGCACAGCAACAACAAGCACAAGGTAGTGCAAAGAACAACGGAGATGATGTTGTTGATGCTGAGTTTGAAGAGGTAAAAGATAAATAATTTATCCTCCTGATGCAGCAGTTTATTCAATAGGTTGCTGCAATTAACTAATGGGCGACGGTTCAACACCTCGCCCTTTTAGTGTATTCAGAAGAACTACATCCGCTATTAATCAATTGAGTAATAGGTAAACGAATGGCAAAACGTGATTATTATGAAGTGCTAGGCGTATCGAGAACAGATGATGAAAAAGTTATTAAAAAGGCTTATAAACGCTTAGCGATGAAATTGCATCCTGACCGTAATCAAGGTGATAAAGATGCAGCAGAGAAATTTAAAGAAGTCCAAGAAGCCTATGATGTTTTAGGTGATAAAGAGAAACGTGCTGCTTACGATCAATATGGTCACGCTGCTTTTGAACAAGGTGGTGGCGCTGGCGGCGGTTTCGGTGGTGCTGATTTTGGTGATATTTTTGGTGATATCTTTAGCGATATGTTTGGTGGCGGACGTGGTCGTCAACGTGTCGTACGAGGTGAAGATCTTCGCTATGATCTAGAAATTACTTTAGAGGAAGCGGTAAAAGGTGTCAGCAAAGATATTCGTATTGCAACCTTAGCAACTTGTGATACTTGTCATGGTTCAGGTGCAAAAGCAGGATCAAAAGTAGAAACTTGTGGCTATTGTCATGGTTCTGGCCGTATCCGCCGTCAAAGTGGTTTCTTTGTACAAGAACAAACTTGTCCGCATTGTCATGGTACAGGAAAAATTATTGAACAACCTTGTGACACTTGTCATGGCGATGGACGTGTTCACAAACAAAAAAATCTTTCGGTAAAAGTACCGGCTGGTGTAGATACAGGTAACCAACTTCGCTTAAATGGTGAAGGCGCAGCAGGTGAAAATGGCGCACCTCCGGGAGATTTATATGTCGTGATCCACGTTAAAGAACACGATATTTTCCAACGTGATGGTAATAATCTTTATTGTGAAGTGCCAATTAGTTTCACTTTAGCAGCTTTGGGTGGAGAAATTGAAGTACCAACCCTAGATGGTAAAGTGAAATTGAAGATCCCAGAAGAAACACAAACAGGTAAATTATTCCGCTTACGTGGTAAAGGGGTAACTTCTACTCGTTCACATTATCAAGGCGATTTAATTTGTCGCGTGATTGTGGAAACACCAGTGAAATTGAATAAAGAGCAGAAAGAGTTATTACAAAAATTTGAACAAAGCTTAGAAGGGCGTAATCAACATCGTCCCAAGGAAAGTGGCTTTTTAGATGGTGTTAAACGTTTCTTTGATAATTTATCAAAATAACATTCAATAAAATAAGTATAAAAATAGCGGCCGAGATTGCCGCTATTTTCATCTATAAAGATTTTCGGATTAACTTCCTTTTTTACGGCGTTTTAAGGTATCAATTAATACTGCCACAACAATAATTAAACCTTTCACAATCTGTTGCCAATATGGATCAACGCCCAACATATTTAATCCTTTATTTGTAGTACCAATAATTAATGCGCCAATTACACACATTGGAATTGTACCAATACCGCCACTAAGTGAAACGCCGCCGATAACCGCTGCAGCAATGGCATCTAACTCCCACGCTAAACCATAAGACGGATTTCCTGCATAAGTACGTGCAGCTAACATTGCACCCGCTAAACCAGATAATGCTCCAGCCAAAACATATACCCAAATCAGTGTTTTGGTAGTATTAATACCACAAATTTTTGCAGCGTTAAGGTTGCCGCCTACGGCATAAACGTGGCGTCCAAAAGTAGAGCGGCTAAGTAAAATATGAGCACCGATCACCACAAGAATATATAAGATCACTAAGCCGGGTAAGCCAAAGAAACTGACATCTGAGATCCAAGTAAAGGCTTCAGAAGAAGCATCAATCGGACGACCGTCAGAATAAAGTTGCGCTGCGCCACGAGCAATAATCATCATTCCTAGTGTCGCAATAAACGGAGGAATAGAACCGATTGCAGTTAAGCCGCCATTAATTGCACCGAGTAATGCACCTAATGCGATAGAAAGAGCAAAAGCAAGGAAGGCAGCGCTCACACTATCACCGCCGGTTACGATAGAAGCGGCAACAACAGAAGTAAGAGCAACCATTGAGCCGGATGATAAGTCAATTCCTGTGGTGACAATGGCAAAAGTTACCCCGATTGCAATAATCCCAAACATTGAAACTTGTTCGATGATACTCCAGACAGTTCTTGGCGAGAAAAAGCCATCAATAGAGGCAGATAAAACTAAAAATAACGCAATTAAAATAAACACCATACCATAGGCATTTAGCATCTTTTTTATTGTATCGTTAGACATAATAGATTCCTCATACGTAGATAAATTTTTTAGTTATGTGTTAAACCAGAAGCCAATTCGAGCACACGTTCTTGCGTTAATTCTTGATGTGGGATAATGCCGACTTGATGGCCTTCGTGCATAACCATCACGCGATCGCTCATAGAGAGTAATTCCAACATATCGGAAGTAATCATAATGATGGTCTTTCCTTGTTTCGCGAGTTCTACCATCAATTTATAGAGTTCGGCTTTCGCACCAACATCAATCCCTTTGGTAGGTTCATCGAGAATTAAAATATCTGGTTCAAGGAGTAACCATCGTGCTAACAATACTTTTTGTTGATTACCGCCAGAAAGATTATTCGTAATCACCTCGACATTAGGTGCTTTAATTTTGAGTTTATCTTTTTGTTCTAATGCAGTTCTTTGTGCTTTAGTTACTGAAATTAGGAAATTTTCTAAGTAAGGCGACATTTTTGGCATAATCATATTGTCGGTAATACTAAGATTTAGGAATAATCCGGTTAATTTGCGATCTTCAGTAACAAAGCCGATTTTGTATTTCATTGCATCGAGTGGCGTTTTGATATTTGCTTTTTGACCATGAATATAAATTTCACCACTATCCGCTGGTTTATAACCAAACAGTCCTTCCACAATTTCGGAACGACCAGCACCGACTAAGCCGGCGATACCAAAAATTTCACCTTTACGAACCTGAAAACTGACATCTTCATATTTTCCAGCGCGGGTTAAATTTTTAACTTCCAAGATGATTTCATCAGAAATCTCAATACGTTCACGTTGGAACATTTCCGACATATCACGTCCAACCATCATCGAAATCAATTCTTCTTTTGTTACTTCACTGGCAGGTTTAGTACCAATATATTGACCATCACGAATAACGGTGATTTCATCGGAAACTTTAAAGACTTCATCTAATTTATGTGAAATAAAGATGATGGCGATACCATGATTTTTAACGGTTTCAATAATTTTATAGAGCTGTTCAACCTCAGTTTCAGTCAATGCGGTGGTGGGTTCGTCCATAATTATCACTTTGGCATTGTTAGAAACTGCAGTAGCAATTGCAACAAGTTGTGCTTTAGCAACAGAAACTTCGGACATTTTGACGGTCACATCCATTGGAATACCGAGTCCTTCTAAAATTTTTGCTGCTTTCTCGTCCATCTCTTTTTGATTTAAGAAAAATTTTCCTTTAGTGAGTTCACGCCCAAGATAAAAGTTATCTGCAATGGTGAGATTAGCGGCAGGTGAAATCTCTTGCGGCACCATCGTTAAACCTTTACGGATAGCATCAATCGGACGAGAAGGATTAAATGGTTTGCCATTGAAAATAATTTCACCACCATCGTCAGGGGTATAAATGCCGTAGAGAATTTTCATTAAAGTAGATTTACCAGCACCATTTTCGCCCATTAACGCGTGAACACTTCCTCGTTTAACTTTTAGATTGATGCCGTCTAATGCTTTGACCCCAGGAAAGGTTTTTGAAACGTTATTCATTTCTAAAATATAGGGGTTATGAGTTAATGAATTCATTTAGAACTCCTTAATAAATTAGAAGTTTATTGTTAAGGTAACTCGAGTAATGAGAACTGCAGGAAATATTGATTTGGTTACCTTATAAGCTATGTTCAAAGTTATCTTTATTATTAAAATTGACGACCAAATAAAAATTAAGGAAAGAGATAATGGAATCTCTTTCCCTAACAACATTATTTATATTTTGCTTGATATTCTTCTTTCTTATCTGGAGTAACGAGTTCAAATGGAACCCATTTGATTTTTTCTACTTTTTCACCTTTAGCTGCACGATATGCCATTTCTGCACCAGCGGAACCTTGACCTTGTGCTGATTGGAATACAGTTGCATCTAAGCCTTTACCTAAATACTCTAATGCGTCTGGCGTAGCATCTAAGCCGACAATCAGAATATCTTCATCTTTGATGCCTAATTTACGTGAAGCAAGTACCGCACCAATAGCCATTTCATCGTTGTTACTTACGACGACATTGATTGATTTTTGTCCTGATAAAACATTTTCAGCAATTGCCAGCCCTCTATCGCGTTCCCATTTACCTTCTTGTTCAGCAACAATGGTAATGTTTTTATGATCTTTGAAAACGTCTTTATTACCTTCGGTGCGTTTAGTTACCGCATCTTGTCCTAATGGCCCTAATAAAATTAATGCTTCGCCTTTTTTATCGCCTAAAGCATTAACAATGAAGTTACCTTGGATACGTCCACCTTCGATTTCATCTGAACCAACAAAGCTGGTGACATATTTATTCATATCATCTTCGTTTGGACGACGGTTCACGATAATTAATGGAATACCGGCATTTTTTGCTTTACGTCCAATCGCTTTGACGATGTTAGGATCGTTTGGCACCACTAATAGTGCATCAACTTTTTGATCGATAAAGGTTTCAACATCACTTAATTGTTTTGCAGAGTCTGCGTTAGCATCAGCTAGTTTGAATACAACATCATCGTGTTGTTTATCAAATTCGCGAATTGCGTCTTGTAGGTAAGTTTGCCATTTATCAGCAAATGAATTCATTGGCGCCCCGATAACATAAGTTTTGGCTGTTACCGCTTGTGAAGTTAATAACAGACCGCTACATAGGACAGTGAGTAATGTTTTTTTCATCATAAGATTAGCCTTTTAAGTTGAGTTAATCACGACGGAAATACAACTATATTCTACAAAGACGTCAATTAAAGAATATAAATTCCAAATAATGATAATTTGAAATAAATTATCTGGCGCTATGTATAACATTAAGATATTTTTCTGACAATCACGAAGTTAATGAATTGTGAAATATCTCTCATTTTTTGTGCAAAAATCTTTTAGTTAAGTGATTTTTATCAGTTATAGTATTTTCTAGGTTTTTATAAAAATAATTGTTTTTCAATTAATTATATTGATATGGAATCTTGTTAAGTTTGATAAAAATAGAGGGGGAAAGATAAAAAGGGACAATCATAAATTGTTTCAAGCGGTATCTTGGGAGTAGCTAAGGAACAACTTTGATAATCTCTTATTTTAGAAATAACGTTTTATTTTTAAGAATTTTTAGAAAATTTAATCATCGTTGTGTTGCGCATTGTTTCATCACTTGTCGCAATGTAACCGGCTGATGAGGAAAAATTTCCGCAATTAAAGCTAAGAAGAGTTCTCCAGTAGCAATAGCATCTGCGATAGCATTATGCGCCAAATAGGCAGGCAAGCCTTTATGCTGCCTGATTTCTGCTAGACGTAGATCCGGATTACTTTTTCCCCAATATTCAGAAAGTGAACGCGCTAAACAAAGGGTATCAAGAAAAATTAATGGCAACGGTAGTGAAGAGGATAAAGTTAGCGCTTTTCTGAGAAAATTCTGCTCGATAGTTGCACAATGGGCAATCACAATTTTACCTGCCAAATAAGGAATCAATTGTTGTAAACAACTTTGTTCACTCATTCCAAGCGTTAAAACTTCAGGGCGAATATGATTGATAATTGCCGTTTCCGGCTTGATTGCTTCGCCAGTAGAAAGATAGTAATGCTGTGCAGTAGCAAGCGAAAGCACTTGCTGATTAATTTCAACAGTGCCAACCGATAAAATGCGATCTTGAGTAATATCTAACCCTGAAGTTTCAAAATCTAATGCGACTAGTGGTAATTGAGATAACGGCGTATCTCCATTAGGAATAGCTTGTGCAAATAACGGTAAAGCCATCGCAGGAATATCCGCTGAATCCAGTGCTTTTTGCCGCTGTTTCTCTAATTTTTTTAAGGGATCGTGCCAAAATTGCCAAATCATCGTAACAATCCTTTGCTATTAAAACGTATCTGTGCCGCTTCTTGATAGCGCGCGATAATACGGAAAGCATCTTTCAGATGATTTCTTTCAAACGGCGTTAATGAAGTAGGGGCAATTTCATTACTCAACGGCAAATGTTGCAGTAACGCCTGTTGTTGATGCGATAATCGTACTTGACTGATGAAAGATAGCGTTTCATAAAGTTCTTGCTGACTATCTTCACTAATAATCTCTTTCTGGCTGGCAATTTTTAAGCGTTCTGCGGTATTAGTCGCTAAGCTATTCGCCGCTAAAGCATAAACTCTGGCTAATTCAATAATTAAATTGATAGCTTGTTTTTTCAGATTGAGAACCTTTTGATTAGCACCATTTTTTGCCAAGACAAATTGGCGGAATAGACCTAATGGCGGATTAACCCGTAATGAGTTAGCAATCAACAACGATAAGAAACGTTGATTGCCTTTGATATGTATTAGTATGGTTTCCTGCAAACGTTCTACCAATGACTGATCGCCAAACAGGAAGCGAATATCTAAATAGACGCTGACATCTAATAGTGCTTGTGGATCAGGGTTGTAAATCCATTGTCGGTAATACTCTTTCCATTTCGCTAATTCCACCGACCATTTGGCTTGATTTGCCATCATTTCACCATCGCATAATGGATAACCACAATGCTGTAAGCCATTACAAACGAAATCAGTTAAGCGTTGGAAATAAGCTCGTTCTTCGTCAGTAGGCGAACGTTCTAAAATTAAGCCGCTATCTTGATCGGAGTTGAGGTGCATTTCTTGTCGAGCTTGCGAACCAATAACAAACCACGCATAACGCATTGGCGGTTTTCCCAATTCTCGTTCAGCAAGTTGTAATAAACGTTTAGTAAAGGCATCGGCGATTAACGTCAGCATTTGCTGAATAATTAAAGCGTGTGTGCCAGCTTCCTGCAAAGTAAGAAAAACTGCTTGTTTTTGTGGCACTAAAGAGAGTAATTCTTCTAACGACTCTTGCCGATAAATACGGCTAATTAAGAATACCGCTTGTACTTTACTTCGTTCAACCAGACTGGTTGCGGTCAGCACCCCAATAACGTTGTCGCTATTGGTATCAATCACAGGCAAACTGCGGACATTGTGCAACATCATCATTTCAATCGCTTCAATCAGTAACGCATTTTTCTCAATCACTTTTGGCTGTTGTGTCATTACGGTATGAATCGGTTGCTGAATCGAGATACCTTCAGCGACAACACGTTTAGTAATATCTCGGTCAGTAATGATACCGAGCAAGCGTTGATCTTGCATAATTAAAGCACTGGAACGGTGCATTTTCACCATAATTTGCGCCGTTGCCTGAATGGAAAGATCGGGCGAAACAATTGCCATCTGTTTATTCATCACTGTTTCAACAGTTTTTAAATAAAGAGCTTCTTCGGCAAATGGTTTGCTGGTGGAATGTGCAATCCGAACGCCCTCTTGAGCGGCGAAATGATTGCGAACAGTTGGATTATGCTCAATTAATTGATACAGCTTTGTTTTAGGAATGCGATAGAGCAGTGTATTTTCGATAGCAGTTACATAATAGTCACCTATTCCTTCTTGATCGAGCTGACTAAAACCAAATAGATCTTCATCGGTTAATCTTGCTCTTAGCTCGCCTGATGGCAACCGTTGTTCTATGGCGCCTGAACGAATAATAAATAGCCCTTTACCCACTAATTGCTGTTGCTCTAATGTTTGATCTTTAATCAAATATAAAATATCTACCGCACCGGCTAATGCTTTTTGATCTTCAAGATTAAGCTGCGCAAAAGGGTGAATATTAGATAAGAAATTAACAATATTGGGTAAAAGTGATGTTTCTGTCATAGCTACTACTCATACTGGATAAAATAAACCGCTAATGGTTAGCGGTTTATTTGTTCGATCAAGCAATTAGGCAGTTTCAGTTACTCTAGCGTAACGTAAAGCCTGCATAATTGACCATAATACATAACTGATTGATGCTGCGGCGAGCACATAATAACTAGGCATTACCCAATCAGCAACATTTTGCGCTAAGAAGGTGTACATTGATACTGATGCTAAGGTAATTAAAACCGCAACAGGTTTAGTCAATGACCAAGGTTTAATATCAACTTGTTCGGTATAGACTTCTTGGTATTCGGTTTGGCGAGGATAGAAGTAGCCGATAGTTAACATAAAGATAATGTTAGCAACGAATAATAAGCCAATAAGGTGGAAGAAATGAATATCCACTTTAATAATAAAGTTGAACACAATATAAGCACTCATTCCGAATAATAGCCCTAGTTTCGCTGCAATAGCCGGCACACGTTTGGTGAGTAAACCAACGAGAACAACACTAAGAATTGGCGCGTTGAACATACCTTGTAATTGTTGGATTAAATAGAATAAACCATCGCTACTGTTAGCTACTAATGGTGCCGCGACCATTGCGATCACCGCTAAACTTAAGCCAAGAATTTTACCAACGGTCACCACTTGTGTTTCAGAAGCTTTTGGATTTAAAGATTTCTTATAGATATTGACGGTAAATAAAGTCACCGATGAGTTTAACGCACCACTAAAGGTTGAGAATACGGCGCCTACCACTACGGCGGCAAAGAAACCAACTAATAGATCCGGTAAAACAAGTTGCACCAAACGAGGGTAGGCATTATCTGGGTTATCCATTTGTCCGTTAAAAATATGATAGGCAATGATACCCGGCAGAATAATAATGCTAGGAATTAACAGTTTAAAGAAAGCGCAAAGGAAAACCCCTTTTTGTCCTTCGGCAAGATTTTTGGCGCCCAAAGCTTTTTGTACAATTGATTGGTTGGTACACCAGAAGAACATATTAGAAACGATTAAACCAGTAAATAAAGTAGAGAATGGCACTAATGAATCTTCGGCACCGATAGAATTAAATTTTTCTGGATGGGATTCAAAGACTTCTACTAAGCCAGACCAAACGTTACCGTCGCCAACATAACCGAGCGCAAATAAGGTAACGGTTAAACCACCAACAATTAAGCCAACACCATTTAAGGTATCTGCAATCGCAATCGCTTTAATACCGCCAAAGACAGCATAAATAGCACCAATAGCGCCAACACCCCAAACCATAATCAACAGTGCAGTGGAGCGATCTAAATGAAACACGTTTGATACTTGGAAGAGATTTTCTAAGGCAATTGCGCCTGTATATAACACAATCGGTAACAGCGAAATCACATATAAACCAAGGAATAAAATAGAGGTAATGGTTAGCGTTTGTTTATCAAAACGATTTTCCAAATATTCCGGAATACTAGAAATACCGAGTTTTAGATAACGTGGTAAGAAAAATACCGCAAAGAGAACGATTGTCATCGCCGCCATAACTTCCCACGCCATTACAATAAAACCAGTACGGAAAGATAAACCATTTAAACCAACAAGATGTTCGGTTGATAGATTCATTAATAACATTGATGAGCCGATATAAATACCGGTTAATGAACGTCCGCCAAGAAAATAGCCTTCTGCGGATTCAGTGAGATGAGCATTACGCGTTTTATAGTAGGCGTAACCAGCAACAAATGCGGTAAATGCAATAAATGAAATAAAAGCAAACATTATTTTCTCCTACATCATCTTAATCATTAGCGATGATTAAGCTACAAAAGCATCAAATAGTTAAATTGCAAATAATTAAATTTCAGTAACGGAAACCCAAGATCTAGTTTGTGCAGATTGGGCAATCGCTTCTAATACTTGAGAAACGTGATAACCAACATAGAAATCAGGCATAATCGGTTTGTCGTATAGCAATCCTTCAACTAAATCGCGCACTTCCACTGCCTTTTGATCGTTGAAACCAATCCCATGTCCGGCACTAATACAGAATGGGCGATAATCGGGGTGTTCAGGGCCGGTCAAAATGGTTTTAAAACCTTGACGATTAGAAGCATCTGCGTGAATGTAGAGTTGCAATTCAGCCATTCTTTCTTGGGTAAAACTTAATGTGCCTTTTGTACCAGTGACCACATACGTTAAGCCCATTTTTCTACCACAAGCGATACGAGAGGATTCAATCGTGCCCATTGCACCATTCGCAAAACGCACTAACGCACTGGCTTGGTCTTCATTTTCAACAGTGCAGAGTTTGCTTGGGTCTTTTGCATCTGGACGTTGTTTAATTACGGTTTGCATATCACCGCAGACCTCTTTAATTTCTGTACCAAGCAGATATTCCGCCATATGAACGATATGAGCAGCAAGATCGCCGATAGTCCCTAAACCGGCTAAATGGCGGTAGCAGTGCCAATCAATTGGTGTATTCGGATTGGCGAGATAATCTTCATTATGGGTGCCATAAAAATGGATAACTTCACCAATTTCGCCGCTAGCAATAATTTCTCTCGCTAATTGGCTGGTCGGGTTTTTGGCATAATTAAAGCCGACCAAAGTTTTAACGCCAGCTTGTTTTGCCGCTAAATACATCTCTTTTGCTTCAGCTGCGGTAAGCGCTAACGGTTTTTCTGAATAAACGGTTTTACCATTCTGAATTGCCGCAAGGGCAATTTCTTTATGCAAAAAGTTTGGGGTACAAATATCAACAACATCAACATTAGGATCGGCGACTAACTCTTGCCAATGAGCAGTAGAACGGCGGAAACCAAACTCTTTTGCTCGTTGTGCAGCAAGTTCAGGGGTAACTTCGGCAAGATATTCAAGCTCTACTTTGCCTTGTAAGTTAAAGACAGTGGGTAGTTGGGCATAAGCGATGGCGTGACAACGACCGATATAACCAGTCCCCACTAAACCAATTCTTACCTTGTCCATATTTGACTCCTTTGTGAAAAATAGATTGAGAAAGTTGCCCATATCGGAATTAACGTAGGTTGTTGTTAAGAAGGATAGAGCAGTAATTTAATCTGATTAGCAGGTAACATACTATTGCAAAATGGAAATTTCAATTCATCTATTTATTTAAATAAAAAATTTATTTCATTTTGTGATCTAAGTAGAAATATTGAAAAGAGCAATAATAAAAGGCTTGCAATATGGTAAGAAAAAGTATCTCTCTGCCATTTAAAGAAAATAATAGAAGAATATTTGTTCTATTTAGGTGGTAAAAGATATCACTACAAAGTACAGCTCTTCATTGAAGTAGTAAAAGATATCATCACAAAGCACAGTTTTTAATTGAAGGACAAAAAATATCGCCGCAAGTACAGCTCTTCATTGAGGGACAAAAGATATCACCACAAGCACAAATCTCAATTGAAGTGCTAAAAGATATTGCCACAAAGCACAATCCTTAATCCAAATGATGATAGGGCCCCCTCTTTAATGCAATAAAGAGGGGTTGGGGAGATTTAAACCCAATAAAAGCAAACAAGTATAATTTATTTAACACACTCACATTTTCACAGATATTCCAGCACTTTTTTGCTAACCCTTTGAAAAGTCTAGTTTTTCAAATCTCCCATACCCTCTTCAATCTTGAAGAGGGTTCTGCCAGTGAAACGCATAACCCTGCGCATTTTGATAACAACAAAAGCATTTGTTATTAAGTGGTAAAAGATATCGAAAGCACAGTTCTTCATTGAAGTGGTAAAAGATATTGCTACAAAGCACAATCCTTAATCCAAATGATGATAGGGCCCCCTCTTTAATGCAATAAAGAGGGGGGGGGGGAGATTTAAACCCAATAAAAGCAAACAAGTATAATTTATTTAACACACTCACATTTTCACAGATATTCCAGTACTTTTTTTCTAACCCTTTGAAAAGTCTAGTTTTTCAAATCTCCAGTACCCTCTGCCAGTGAAACGCATAACCCCGCGCATTTCGATAACAACAAAAGCATTTGCTACAAATATTCACTTCAATTCAGTAGCAAAAACTACTCCTAGCAAACACCAACTTTAATATACACCAGACAAGATCGCTTACGCGAAATAAGCCAATCTCACCAACCAACACAAACGATAAAATAAATTTCACCACGAAATCTAAATTTATTTTTTAGTGCAAAAATAGACTGAACTTTCACTCCAAATGAAATTTATCTTGAACCAAATTAGTAACAAGAAATAAATTCTTTTTAAACTATGGCATATCAATGCTACATCTCTGTTGGCTGAAAAATCATTGTAAAAACAAGCGCAAAGCAAAGGCTAATAGTCATCTAGGTGATTAATAAAAAAGAATTGTACCTCTTAGGTGTTACATTTAAGTGTTATTTGAAGATAAAATTAAACACCATTTAACCAAATTGACATTTTAAAATTAATCATTTCGCTAAAATATTTAAAGTTGTAATTGGTGATAAAATATCCATCCTCTCATTCAGTTTATGATAACGATAAATTAAAAATATAGTAACAATTAAAACAAATTACCCCCCCCCAGGCGATTTTGTCAAAACCAGTAATACCAATGCATTAAGCGGTTTTATACTTGTAAAAAATAACAAAAAACTTGTACTTTTTCTTGTTAAAAATGATTTTTTATAAAAAATAAACAGATAGATAAAAATAAAGTAAATGGCTTTTTTTGCAAAAAATTTGAAGAATATCACTAAATTTAAAATTCACTATTTACATAAATTTATCTCAGTGTTACATTCTACCCGATTTTATCGGAGTGGCTCTGATTGACGAAATTCCCTCAAGCCGATTGACGTAATTCCTTCAAGTCAAAGTCATATTTTTCAATCGTATAGTAGCTGTATGCTATATATAACCAAAAAAGGAACGGTTTATGAGCCATATATTTCGCGTAATTTTCGATCATTCAAAAGGAATTTGGATTGCGGTATCAGAACTTACTAAGGCTCATGGTAAGACCAAATCTGAAAAAAATGCTAACCCTGTAGAAATTGTCAATGGGGGGGGGGAATTCTCTAACTAAAGCAGCAGCTACTGCCGGTACAATATTGCTTGTTGGATTGGGTGCTTCAAATGTTGTGATGGCTGGTGGTGGACAGCCAGAAACTGGTGAAAATAAGGAGACATTTACTGAAGTTGTAACTACATTTGTGGCTAATCAGAGTACAGCAACTCCAAAAAAAGAACATAGTACCTATACACTTGGGATTCTTGGGGATAATTCTACCGTAGAAACAAAAGGACAAGATAATAATATTATAATTTCTGTAAAAGAGAATGGGATAGGTACTACTCAATTAGCTGATAATTCAGTAAGCAAAAATAAGATTCAGAATGATGCTGTTGACAGCTCAAAAATTATAGATGGCTCTATTCAAACAAACGATCTTCATGATGGAATAATTACTCAAAATAAATTAGAAAGTAGCTTCAACAAGCAAATTACTGAAGCTATAGATAATAGAATTACAAAGATTAGGGGTAATTCTGGAGGAGAACAAGCGATATCAGGGGCGACAACTTTAGCGATCAATGGGGATGGTAAGGATATCACCACAACAGCAACATCAGGAACTATTACTATTTCATTAAACAAAGCCACCGCTGTTGCTGATAATGATACAAAAGTTGTTACCTCAGATGTTGTATATGATGCAATTGCAGGCGCGAAGACAAAAGTAACTGCTGGTGAGGGCGATAGTTATATTACTGTTACATCAACAGAACCTGAAGGTTTAACAGGTAATAGCTACAAAGTAGCAGTTAATTTTTCTGGGTTAAAAGACAAACTCGATGAGACTTTCTTAAAAGCTGCTGATTTAGTTGCAGGAAGTAATATTCAGATTACTGATTCTACAATTAGCTTAAATCCTGTACTTACCAATTTAACTTCTGCTCAGTTCGTTGGAGATACTGAAGGTCAACATACTACCATTAATAAAGATAGTGTAAATATTGCTACTGGTTCAACAGCAGGTTCTCCAGCAGCAACTCTTACTGCTTCGCAACTTACATTTGCCGGAAGCGGTCAATCAGTTATTTTAAGTAATACTGGATTAGACAACGGTAACAATAAGATTATTAACGTGGCAAAAGGTACTGCTGATACTGATGCGGTTAATGTTGAACAATATAAAGCATTAGTCACAAAACTTGGTGGTGCAATGAGTAGCGGTAATAATGGAACATTAGATGAATCTAAGTTTACTTTTGCAACAGCAGTGAAAGGTTCTACTTCAGTTGATGCTCCATTAAATGCACTAACGGCAATTAATCGATTGATTGAGGCAGCAAATAATCGTGCTGAAACAGCTGCTGCAATTGGTTCAGCTACAAATACTGATGGCCAGTTAGCTACTGCATATGCAGTTCAACAATATGTTACCACTGGTGCGAAGTTGAAATATAAAGCAGGTACGGAAACTACTGCTAAAGAAACAACTTTAGATACTGGTTTAACCTTTAATGGTGACGAAAATATTACGATTACTACTGGAGCTAATGGTGTTGTTAATTATGCTTTAAATAATAAGTTGACAGGTATTACTTCTATTAGCAGAGGAGATGATTCTATTACGCTTACACTTTATGATGATTCATTGAAATTAAATGATAAGAAAATTCGTGGTGTAGCAGATGGTGATATTAAAAATGGTTCAAAACAAGTAGTTAATGGTGGTCAACTCTATACTGTGTTAAGCAACCTGAAGACTAATATTTTAGGTAGTGATTTTGACATTGCAAATGATGGCACACTTTCTGTAAATGGCACTATTGCAGGTATTACAGGGGCAACAACTATCAGCGGTGCATTTGCAACATTGAAAGGCAATATTGGTGATCTTCAAAATGGTGTTGCAGGTCCAGTTAGATATACTAGTTTAAGTGCATCAAATGTTCCAGATGGTAATTCAGAACTTGCATTAGTAGGGGATGGTAATAGTACAAGTACACCAATTAAATTAAAGAACTTGAAATCTGGTCTGTCTAATTTAATTGATTCAACAGCACAAGGAACAGCAATTACTAAAGAGAATGCTGATACAGCAGTTGGTAGTTTATTAACTCTAAGTGGAGCAAACCTTGGTTATGCAGCTACTTTAGGCGACTTACAAGCCGTTGCTCAAGCAGGGTTGAACTTTACTGGAAATACAGCAAATGTTTCAATTCATAGAGCATTAAGTCAATCATTAGGTATTGTTGGCGCTGGTACAATAACTGACACTAACTTTGCTGGAGTGGCTAATGCAGCAGGTAATATCCGCGTTACTGCAGATGCTACTAATAACCAACTTATTATTGAGTTAGCGAAGAAACTACAAGCTTTAGAAGAAGCGACATTTACGAAAGATAACGCAGCAAGTTCAACTAAAGTGGATAGCAGTGGTGTAACTATTACTCCAACAAGTGGAAATGCTGTTAGCTTGACTAATAAAGGCTTGAATAACGGCGGTAAAGAAATCACCAATGTTGCTACTCCAACAGACAAGGCTAGTGCAGCAAATAAAGAGTATGTTGATAATGCTATCGAAAAGTTAGATACAACATTAACTGAAAGAGGTTTTGATTTACAATCAAATGGCGATAATGCTTCAAGAGTAGAACTTGGTGATAAAGTTATCATTCAAGATGGTGCCAATACTCATGTTTCTGTAACTTCTAATGAAAAAGGTACTGAACACACAGTAACAATTAATAATGTGGCTTCTCCAACATATTATGTTACTGAGAATGGTGATAAAGTGGCTAAATTTGATGATGCTTTCTACAAAGTTGATGATGATGGAAACAAAATCGATGGAGTAGAGACTACTGAAATTACTGGAGTAAAACTCTTTAGTCCGGATGGAACTAATGATGTGAAATTAACTGGTGTGAAGAGTGCAATCACTGAGGAAGATTCAAATGCTGTTGATAATCTTGCTAACGTAACAGATCTAAAAGATATCACTAAGCAAAATGTTGATAGCTTCACAGACGCATTAAATGGTGCTGCAGAAAACTCACCAACAGCAGCAGTAAATATTAAAGATTTACAAGCTGTAAACAATATGGTTCAAGCTGGTTGGACAATTGGTGTTAAAGCTGATGGTGGCTCAGTAACTAAAGATACTTCTGAAGATCCATATCGCGTTCAACCTGGACAAAATGGTTTAACACTAGTTGCTGGTAAGCATATCAAACTTGATCAAACTGGTAGTGAGATTAAGATTTCTACTGATAACAGCGCTGTTGCGAATAGTGCAATTGATAATGGCGCTATTCCAGTAAGTTATGCGCATTATGTTACTAAAAATGGAAATCAAGTGTTAGAACAACTCTTTAAACAAGATGATGGCACATATAAAAATGCTGATGAAGAAGTTGTTGATGTTGCTGATACTGATGTAGTTGTACAAGTTGGTGATGGTTCAACAATGACCTTAGCCAATGTGAAGAGTGCGTTAGGATTAAATGGTGATGCTGATAATAAGGATGGTGCAGCTAATCCAACTAACCCACAAGCTATTCACAAAGATGCAGCACAAAAAGCAATTGCTGGTGACAATAAAGATGGTAACGGTGGCTTACTCACTAAATCTGGTTTAGAGCTAAATCATGCAGTTAACCTCGGCGACTTACAAGCTGTTGCACAAGCTGGTTTAGACTTTGCTGGTAACTCTGGGGATGTTGTTCATAGTCCGTTAGGTACTAAAGTAACTATCAAGGGTGAAGGTTCTGTAACAGGTGGTACCGCAGCAGATAATATTACTGTAGAAACTAATGCAGAAAAAGCAGAACTTACTGTTAAACTCGCTGAAGACCTCAGAAACTTGAAGAGTGCAATCTTTGAAGAGTCAGATACAGCAGGCTTACAAGTAGATGGTAAAGGTGTAAGTTTTGTTACTATCAATGAAGATGGTACAGTAGCGAAAGACAACAATGCTCCATCAATTACTAGAGACGGTATTGACGCAGGTAACCAAAAAGTCACTAACGTGAAAGATGGCGGCATCACGAACGATAGTAAAGATGCGGTTAACGGCGGACAAATTGCGAAAGTCTTAGGTATGGAAACTGACGATAATGGTAAAGTCAAAGGTATCGGCGGTACAACAAAAGATACTATTGACGGTGCGTTGAAAGAAGTTCGCTCTGAAGTGAATAATGGTTCTAGCGGTGGAAATATTAGCGTTGATGAAACTAAAGGCGAAAATGGCCAAAGCATTTATAGCGTTAATATGAGTAAGAACCTTGTTCTCGAAACTGTAACCTTAACTAACGGTACTGATAACGCGAAACTTTCTGTTGTTCGTCAAGATCAATATAAAGGCAGCGAAACTGCGTTGAACGTTAACGGTATTCGTGTAACCGGTGTTGCTGATGCGAAAGACCCAACTGACGCTGTGAACTTGAAACAAATGCAAGAGTTAGGTTATCAAGTGAATACTCGTGTATCTAACTTAGAAAGCAAAGTTAACAAGATGGATAAACGCTTACGTGCTGGTATCGCTGGAGCAATTGCTACAGCTAACTTACCGCAAGCCGGTGTAGCGGGTTATAACTCTATCGCAGTTGCTGGCGGTTCTTACGGCGGTGAAAACTCTGTTGCGTTAGGTTACTCAAGACTTTCTGATAACGGTAAAGTTATCTTCAAAGTTAGCGGTTCATCAGATAGCAGCGGTAGATTCGGTGTTGGCGCAGGCGTTGGTTTCCAATGGAAATAATAGCTAAGTAACAACAACGTTAAATAGACGATATAAATAGAAAACCGGGTGGGTAACCACTCGGTTTTTTTATGGGCTTAATGTGCAAAAAATTCCACACTTTTGTTCGTTAAGCCTAAAATCAATCCCCCTGTAATTGCATAAAACGTTCCCGTAGAGCGTGCAATTGATCGCGTGTTTGTGCCGCTTTTTCAAACTCCAGATCTTGGGCAAACTTATACATTTGTTGTTCAAGGCGTTTGATCTCTTTTTGCAGATCTTTAGCATTATCCAACGGTGCATAACTTGCTTGCGGTTCAGCCGCTTTATTAACCCGTTGTTTTTTACCTTTTTGATTTGGGCTTTGTCCAATATCCAAAATTTCACCGATTTTCTTATTTAAGGCTTTTGGCACAATACCATGTTCTTCATTGTAAGCTTGTTGTTTTTGGCGGCGGCGTTCGGTTTCTTCAATTGCTCGCTGCATTGAAGGGGTAATATGATCGGCATATAAAATTGCTTTACCGGCTAAATTACGTGCCGCACGACCAATCGTTTGAATTAGAGAACGTTCGGAACGTAAAAAACCCTCTTTATCAGCATCTAAAATCGCGACCAAGGAAACTTCTGGCATATCCAATCCTTCACGTAATAAGTTGATACCGACTAACACATCAAATTCCCCAGCACGTAAATCACGAATAATTTCGACTCGTTCAACAGTATCAATATCGGAGTGAAGATAACGTACCAATACGCCATGTTCTGCTAGGTAATCGGTAAGATCTTCTGCCATTTTTTTCGTTAAAGTGGTAACGAGAACCCGCTCATTTTTTTCCACTCGTAAACGGATTTCGGAGAGTAAATCATCGACTTGTGTCGCGACAGGACGCACTTCAATTTCAGGATCTAATAATCCGGTAGGGCGTACCACTTGATCAATAATTTCATCACCAGATTTTTCTAACTCGTAAGGCCCCGGAGTCGCAGAAACATAAATTGTTTGTGGCGCTAAGCGCTCAAATTCTTCAAAACGCAATGGGCGGTTATCTAATGCAGATGGTAAACGAAATCCGTATTCTACGAGAGTTTCTTTACGAGAGCGGTCGCCACGATACATACCGCCGATTTGCGGTACGGTAACGTGAGATTCATCAATAATCAGTAAACCATCGCTTGGAATATAATCGAACAGGGTCGGTGGTGGTTCACCCTCTTTACGACCAGAAAGATAGCGGGAGTAATTTTCGATACCTGAACAATAGCCTAGCTCATTCATCATTTCGATATCAAATTGAGTGCGTTGCGTAATACGTTGTTCTTCGAGTAATTTATGTTCTTTAATAAAGTATTCGCGACGTTCTGCTAATTCTACTTTGATTTGCTCAATCGCTTCTAAAATTCTCTCGCGCGGAGTGACATAGTGGGTTTTCGGATAAACCGTATAACGAGGAACAGCCCCTAACGAATGATTGGTTAATGGATCAAACAGACTTAAACGTTCGATTTCTTCATCAAATAATTCAACTCTTAAGGCAACATCGTCAGATTCAGCAGGGAAAATATCAATAACATCGCCATGTACGCGAAAAGTACCGCGTTGGAAAGCTTGATCATTACGCGTGTATTGTAGTGCTGCCAAATGAGAGAGAATTTGTCGCTGATCGATTAAATCACCGGTTTGTAAGTGCAGCATCATTTTTAGGTAAGAGTCTGGATCGCCTAAGCCATAAATAGCCGAAACAGAGGTGACTACAATCGTATCACGTCGTTCCAAAAAGGATTTTGTTGCCGATAAACGCATTTGTTCAATTTGATCATTAATGGAAGCATCTTTTTCGATAAAGGTATCGCTAGCAGGAACATAGGCTTCTGGCTGGTAATAATCATAATAAGAAACAAAGTATTCCACTGCATTTTCGGGGAAAAAGGCTTTCATTTCAGCATAAAGTTGTGCTGCTAAGGTTTTATTTGGGGCAAAAATCATTGCTGGACGATTTAATTGCGCAATGACGTTAGCAATGGTAAAGGTTTTTCCTGAACCGGTTACGCCGAGCAACGTTTGATGCGCTAAACCATCATTTAAATTTTCTACCAGTTTTGCGATTGCTGCAGGTTGATCACCGGAAGGTTTAAAATCGGAATGTAAAATAAAGGGTTTACTGTTTTTTTTCATAACAAGATCGGCTGAGAAAATTTGACACGCGATTTTAGCATATTTTAGTGTTGACCGATATTGGCGTATTACGCCACATTGCGGTTAACCACAATGGAATTCCGTTATATAACGAGTTATAATTTCTTATAACATTAATTTATTAGATAAATCAAAAATGAATATTAAAGCTTTATTTCCGGGACTACTATTGTCTGGTGTGGTGACTGCCGTTGCTTTCACATTAACTTATTTTGGAGTTGGGCAATCTTTAGGCATTAGTGCTTTAACCTTTGCCATTCTTATTGGAATGTTGGTTGGTAATTCTATTTACCCCAAAATTGCAGATGTTTCTCACGAAGGTGTTAATTTCTCGAAAGGCATTTTATTGCGTGCAGGGATTATTCTGTATGGTTTTCGTATTACTTTTCAGCAAATTGATTCCGTCGGTTTTAATGCTATTGCGACTGATGCTGTAATGTTGCTTTCTACCTTTTTTATTACCTGTTGGTTAGGTATGAAATGGTTGAAGATTGATCGTGAAACGACTTTATTATGTGCAACCGGCGCGAGTATTTGTGGTGCAGCTGCGGTAATGGCGGCAGAACCAGTGGTAAAAGCGCAATCGCATAAGGTGTCTGTTGCTATCGCGACTGTGGTTATTTTTGGCACCATTGCAATGTTTGTTTATCCTATTTTATACACCTGGCTAAATGCGTATTTGAGCGAATATCAATTTGGTATCTATATTGGCTCGACCGTACACGAAGTGGCTCAAGTCTATGCAGCGGGACAAAATATTAATAATCAGATTGCGGATAGTGCGGTAATCACTAAGATGATTCGGGTGATGATGTTGGCACCATTCTTATTAGGGCTTTCTTATTTCTTAAGTCGTGAACAATCTACTTCACAGGCAAGAAAAATTAATATTCCTTGGTTTGCTGTTTGGTTTATTGTGGTGGCGATTGTTAACTCTTTCCCAATTATTCCCGCTGTCATTACTCATTGGTTGGTTGAACTAGATACTATTTTATTAATGATGGCAATGTCGGCATTAGGTCTAACAACTCATATTGATGCGATTAAAAAAGCAGGTGCGAAACCTTTAGTGCTAGGATTAATTGTTTTCTTCTGGTTGTCGATTGGGGGTTTCCTGATTAATTTAGTCAGCCAAGCATTATTTGTATAGCAGAAAAGTGGAGTAAGTATTACTCCATTCAGTTTATAAAATCAATTATAAAACTTTTAGCTAAATTATTTCTTATCTAAATTTAGGTTTCGCCCTAAA
>NZ_JTJL01000002.1 GCF_001678495.1 Gallibacterium salpingitidis | reverse complement strand
GTATTAATGAATCTGCTGATGGAGTCACAATTCCATACATTGAATTAGATGCTTGGGGAGATGATACCAATATTTCTATCATTGCAAGAGATCAAATCCGTTTTACTTCTGGAGGTATTCAAGCAATAAATGGAAGTACGCAAGATAAAAATGTTTTGGTTCACAGTCAAACTCAAGGAATTTTAGATCCTGAATATATTTATGGTGAGGGCGTAATTATTCAGTTAAAAGCTAAACAATCTATTAATTTGGAAAGTCAAGCAAAAAAAGGACAAGTAGGTGCTCCTAGCTATTTTTATGGGATTTTTTCACGCAGAAAAGCTCAAGTGTCGTTATGGTCAGAGGAAGGTAAAAACAGTATAAAAATTAGTAATGAAGATCAATCACCTAGTCAAATAATGATAGATGTAACTGGAATTTATGGTTCTAATATTAGGATGAAAGCAGAACGTAATGAAATTTCTATAGACACATTTAATGCTCTAAACAAATACCTTATTTTTGCAAATGAAAAATCAATAAATGATCAATTCTCAATAGAATTACGTGCAATGGAAAGTGATAACTTTTTAACAATACTAACTACGAATACTAATCAAGATTATGGTAGTCAGACAGCTATTGAATCTATACAAGGAAGTTCAGTATTGTTATCAGCGGAAAATGGGAATAATAAAATTAATATTGGTGATACAACAATTCAACCTACAGAATTACAAGGTAATGTATGGGCAGTACAGGGAATTGTTAATGCGAATGCTCGTGTTGATATGAAAGCAAAAAATAATGAAATTTCTATCTATGCACCAAATGCTAGCTATCAATCACTCATCTATAGCGGAGGAGATAATAATACAGATGTTTTGTTACAAGCTGCATCAGGAAGTAATAATTTAGCGATTACTAGTAATTTGGGTGAAAATAGAAGATTTGAATTAGTGTGGGGAGATCTACAAGGTAAAGTGAATCTCAGTGCAGCGCAAGATAATATTATCCAATATAATGGTAAATTGAATGTTGCTATTCCTACAACACAAGAAGAGTTAGATAAGAATAGTACTTTTATACGTGGTGTATTTTCTTGGGCTAAGGGTGAAGTGAATCTTGAAGCACAAAATAACCGTATTTTGATTCATGGGGATAAGGATGGAAAAGGACTTGGTGTTGGTTATAAACCGATATCAGACAATAATGAATATGACTTTTACACTCATGGTTTATTTGCAAGTAATGTGAAGGAAGAGGGGTATAAACCAGAAGATGAAGGTATTAGTAAAATATCGTTAACTGCAAGCAATGGAAATAATGTGGTCGATATCAATATCCGTTCTCATGGTGAAATCTCTGGAATAACGGCACAACATCAAGGTGAAATCACATTATCAGCTACAGATGAAAACCAGATTCGCGTGATTAATCCAGAACGCGATACTCCATTAATGGATTTGCATGCGAAAGATCGAGTTAATGATGTGGGAGAATTGATGAGTGGAGATAGAACTTATCGTATGGGTATTTATTCGAGCGCTGATAGTAAGGTAGTACTGCAAGCAGCGAGAAATTTCATAGAGATTGGTGGTAATCCATTACTTCAAACGGCGATTGGTGTTGATGGCAATGCGACAGCAGATATTATTGCAGAAAATGGTACGAATACAGTAACAGTGAATAATGCAGTATTAGGTTCAACAGGGTTATTAGTTCTCCGCTCAGCTATTTATTCTCAAATTGAAACACCAAATACAACGCTTAAATTAACAGCCACAAAAGGCAATAACATCATTCAAATGCAAGGTGATAATGCTGATATTGCTGTAGTAGAAAACTCAGAAGTGCTTAAAAAGACCAGTGATTATCTTGATAAATTTGGTAGTGCAGCGCTTTATGTGAGAGAAGAAGGTTCAACAGCAACGCTTACTGCAAAAAATAACCTCTTATTGCATACAATACCAACAGAAACAGGGGCATTCAGACATTATGGCGCTTATGTTGAAGATAAGGGTAAAGCGACGTTAATTGCTCAAGAAATTAACCAAGTCAGTGGTGCAGATACTGGGGCTTATGCGGCTTTAGAAGGTAAGATTGATTTTACTGGAAGAAATAACTTACTCAGTGCTAAGAAATTTGGCGTGATTGCGCAAGATAAAGGACAAGTGAGTTTATTAGGGGAAATCACAAACCAAGTGACGGATGCAGAAGTCGGGTTATCTGCTGGTGGTGAAGGTGTAGTGAAGATGCAAGCACCACATAACTTACTAAAAGCATCACAAATTGCGGCAAAAAGTGTTACGCAAGGTCAGATTACTGTAGATGGCGAATATAGCATTGAAGCACCGGTGGCGGCGATGGCATTATCTGGCGGTCAAATTGACTTCAACTATCATAAAGCGAGCCATATTACAGGGGATATGTTGGCGTCAGATAAAGGTCAGATAGCAGTGAAATCCTCAGGCAGTACACTTTTTATGGAAGGTGATAGTGAAGCCGTAAATGGTGGGGTTATCCAATTAGACTTAACCCCGAGAAGCACCTTGGTGGGCAGATTAGATAATTTTAATGCTTATGGCACCGCAGCGCATCAAACGTTATTCCCATTTGTCCGTTATACCCCGGCAGAAACCCAAGCCCAATCTGCAGGTCGAATTCATCTTTTCTTAGATAATGATGCATTATGGAAGATGACAGGCCAAAGCTGGGTCAGTGAAGTAGGTGGTACTGGTACGGTTGATATAAATAGTCAAGATGAAGGACGTGCTTTACATATTGATAAACTTGCTGGAGCAAATCGCTTCTTAATGCGTTTAAACAAAGATGGCGTACACAGCGATATGCTCTATATCAAAGAAGGGACTGCGGCAGCACAAGATGTGGTGATTAAGAATGAACGGGAAGTGTTAGACAGTATGGATTACGGAGAACGGTTACGTTTTGCTACCGTTCAATCATCACAGAATGAATTTGTTGCTGGCAAAGTCTATTCAGATGGCGGACGCTTAATGGAACAAGCGTTAAAAGTAGAATATTCCGCGCAAGAGAGTGACCCGGATAATCGCGAAGCTTATAACCTTGCTTTTAATGGTGGTGAAGCGATGAGTAAAGAAAAACCGGGCGATAGCTATGCGAAAGCGACCTATGGCGGTGAAGGCAGTCAAAATGTCTATTTAGTCAAATATAAAACCAACACACCAAGCCGTAATAGCCAAGATATTGGTCGTATAGAAGATGCGGCGGCACGCTATGGTTTTATCTTGGATACTTACACCAAACGAGAAGGGGAACGCGCTTATTCACTCAATGACATTAAAGAAGGGGCGTGGATAAGAGGCACGCATACTCGTTTAGAACAAGATGACCGCTTCCGCTTAAACAGCAATGACTATGAAATTGGTTATGACAAATTCAGAAAGAATGAAGCAGAGAAGAAACAAAAATGGGGTTTAAGTTTCACCTATGGTTATGCGAAACATAATATAGAAGATATGTTATTCAAAGGCCGCATAGAAAAATATCTGCTCAGTCTTTACAACACCAATCAACGTAATAATGAGGAAGGCGATAACAGTTATTACAATGACAACGTGTTAAGAGTGGGATTATTGCGTAACAAATACCAATCTATTATGAATAATGGCGAGCTATGGGGTAGCGGCCGTTATAAGAATTATCTCTTTACCGCCAGCACCGAACATGGTTATCGCAAATTTATGGATGATGAGAAACGTTGGTATATGGTACTGCAAGCGCAACTCCAATTTGCTTACTTAACCGGTGCCAACTATCGCACCAGCAATGATATTGACGTTAAACTCCGTCATGCGAAAAGTTTAATTGGCCGAGTTGGCGTGGATATTGTCAGATTATTAGATGAAAGTGGTGATAATCGACTTTATGCGAAAGGCAATATCATGCATGAGTTTTTAGGCAAACACCGCTTTAATGCGAGCGACCGTACTGGAGATTACCAAGCGAGTTGGAATACGAGAGGTACGTGGTATGCAGTTGGTGTCGGTTACAACGCGCATGTCAGTGAAAAGACTCATGTGTTCATTGATGCCGAAAAAGAGTTTGGTCATGGCAGAGCAGGGTCTTACAACATTCGTTTAAGTGCTTCATGGCAGTTTAAGTAATCGAGCAGTAAATATTAAACAATACTCTCTATAAATAGAATAAATCACCTTATTCAAGAAAACGGAATAAGGTGATTTTTTATCATCATTCAATGCGGTTATGAGCATTGATATAAGCTTGTAAACGTTCTCGTTTACCAATAGAGAGAACTAAAATTGTAATTTCATTATCATTCACTTCATAGACAAGTCGGTAACCTGAAGAACGTAATTTTATCTTGTAGGTTGCGATTGAGAATCCACTTAATCTATCGGCTTGAATATGAGGATTTTGCAATCGTTCAAGTAATTTTTTCTTTAGTTGGGCTTTTATTGGTTCTGCTAACTTTTTCCACTCTTTTAATGCCTTTTCATGGAATTTGAAGCTATAAGTCATCAATATTTACCTCAACAAACTTACCATTTTTCTTACGTTCTGCGATGGTCTTTGCGATTTCTGCATTTTCTTCTAATTCAAGAAAATATTCGAATAATTCTGGGGTGATGCAATAAAATGCAGGTTGGTTACGATTGAGAATAGCGATTGCTCCATTACCAGTAGCGTTATAAACCGTTCCCATAGGATCACGTTTGAGTGATGTTATACTGGCAACGGTATCAGTATGAATTTTATGGATATTATTCATTTTTTCTCTCTCCTATTCTATTAGCAGAGCATATAATAGCACTCTTTAGAATCTTTTAAAAAATTTAATTAAAGCAAAATGGGACGAGCTGACAATATCATTTAGATTGTATTTTGATTATCTGATTGAAATGGTGAATAACTATTTTCTATGAAAAAGAAAGTAAAAATAGCCAAATTGCATTACAATAACCTCCTTTGTTAGCAAGTTACTATTTTGTTACAAGGCATAAACTTAATTATTTACGAGGAAACAATGAAAAAAAGTACATTAATTGCAATTTTGATTGCTATCGTTCTAGGTTTTACAGTAATGGGCAGCTATAACAGTTTAGTGCAAGCAGAAGAAGATATTGATTCTGTATGGGCAAATGTTGAGTCACAATATCAACGTCGTGCCGATTTAATTCCGAACTTAGTGAATACCGTTAAAGGACAAGCAAATTTTGAAAAAGAAACTTTGACCAACGTAGTTGAGGCAAGGGCTAAAGCGACACAAATCAAAATTGATCCTGCTAATATGACTGAAGAACAATTAGCGCAATTCCAAAGCCAACAAAATCAAGTAGGTTCTACACTGTCACGTTTATTAGCTACTGTTGAAAACTATCCACAATTAAAGGCGAATGAAGGCTTTTTAACACTACAAACGCAATTAGAAGGAACTGAAAATCGCATTAATGTGGCGAGAAATAACTTTAATGCAGCAGCAAAAGAGTATAACAAAAAGATTCGTACTTTCCCGACTAAGTTAGTGGCAATGTTATTTGGTTTTAATGAAAAACCTTATTTCAAATCAGACGCTGGGGCAGAAAAAGCACCAACAGTTAATTTCAATTAATTGTAAGAGCTCATAATGTTTTTATTTACGCAACCTATTGATAAAAAAGCAATTGAACAAGCAATTTCGTTATTGGAGAAACAGACCTCTGCGGAATTGCGAGTTTATATTGAACGTAAGATGCCCAAAGCACAGAGCAGTAGTATTGAACGTGCAAAGGCATTATTTACTGAATTGGAAATGGAAAAAACAGCGCAACGAAATGGTGTGTTGATTTATGTTGCGTTGCAATCGAAACAG
Source organism: Gallibacterium salpingitidis (assembly GCF_001678495.1). Lineage (GTDB taxonomy): Bacteria > Pseudomonadota > Gammaproteobacteria > Enterobacterales > Pasteurellaceae > Gallibacterium > Gallibacterium salpingitidis. Next base: position 55,576 of record NZ_JTJL01000002.1, on the reverse strand, counting down.
TGTGCAGTGATTGGTGATCAAGGGATTGATCAATATGTAGCCGCAAGTTTTTGGCAACAAGCATGCGATTTAATTGTGGCTGGTGCAAAGCAAAAACAACATACGACAGGTATTGTTAATGCGATTCGATTAATTGCTGACTGTTTAGCGCAACATTTCCCTTATCAAGCCGATGATCGTAATGAATTACCAAATGATGTGGTGATCAAATGAAAAAGTTAGTGTTATTGATTTGGTTATTGTTGTTAGCATTTGGACAAGCATTAGCGGATAGTTATCCTCCAGTACCACAACCATTTCGTTATTTGAATGATTATACGCATACCTTAACGCAACAACAGCAACAAGTGATTGAGCAGCAATTGGTGAATTATAGCCAAAAGACCAGTTCACAAATTGCCGTTGTGATGATTCCTTCCACTGGCAGTATTGAAATTGCCGATTATGCGTTTACTTTGGGAGATCGTTGGGGCATCGGGCGTAAAAAACTGAATAATGGTGTATTAATGCTAATTGCGAAAAACGATCGCAAAATTTTTATTGCCACTGGACAAGGGCTTGAAGGTGCGCTACCTGATGCCTTTTTAGGTAAAGTCATTCGTCAAGTGATCACACCAGCATTTCGTGAAAATCGTTATGCCACAGGGATTGCCGAAGGTTTGAAATATATTATGGCTGCTAGCCAAGGTGAATTTAAACCAGAGCAATTACAAGAAGAAGATCGTTATGATTTTATTCCATTGTTAATGGTAGCGTTTTTCTTTTTAGTGGTCTTTTTAAGTGAGCGACATAAAGGTAGAACTTATGTCAGCCCAAGATCACGTCGTGGTGGCGGCTTCGGTGGTTTTGGCGGTTTTGGTGGAGGCGGCAGCAGTGGTAGTAGCGGCGGCGGATTCGGTGGCGGCAGCTTTGGCGGTGGTGGCGCTGGCGGCAGCTGGTAACTCTTCTAGGTAAGATTGGTTTATCCATAGGCTTATGTTACAATCTTGCCACTTTTTGTCTTTGACCAGTAACGTTGAGGTTAATACATGGAAACTATTGAAAGAATTAAACAACAATTAAGCGAAAATCCGATTATCATCTATATGAAAGGCTCGCCAAAATTCCCTTCTTGTGGCTTTTCAGCAAGAGCAGTAGAAGCATTAATTAATTGCCAAGTGCCATTTGGCTATGTGGATATTTTGCAACATCCGGATATTCGTGCAGAATTACCGAAATTTGCGAATTGGCCAACATTCCCACAATTATGGGTTGAAGGTGAATTAATTGGTGGTTGTGACATTATTCTTGAAATGTTCCAAAAAGGTGAATTACAACCATTATTGAAAGAAACTGCAGCGAAGTATGCAGATCAAGAACAACAAGCTTAATTAATGTTAAAATAGGCCCTCGATTAAGAGGGCTATTTTTTTGAGGAAAATCATGCAGAAAGATCTGACTTTTTATTTTTTACGTCATGGGCGTACCGTATGGAATGAAACTGGTCTATTACAAGGACAAGGGGATTCCGCTTTAACAGAAGAGGGAATTAATGGTGCTGTGGCAGCAGGTAAAGCATTAAAAGAGATTCCTTTTGTGGCGGCATATTCAAGTTGTTTGCAACGTACGATTGATACAGCACGTTATGTGATTGGTGAGCGTGATATTCCATTATTTCAGCATCAAGGTTTGAATGAACAATTTTTTGGTCAATGGGAAGGTATTCAGATCGATACGATTCGTCATACCGAACCTTTCCAAAATTTAGTTAAACAACCAGAACTTTATGATCAAAATATTCAGCAATATAACCAAGGTGAACCATTTTCAGCATTAGCTGCACGCTCTTGGCAAGCAGTGCAAGATATTATTAAAGTACATCAGCAAGGCAATATTTTGGTAGTTTCACATGGGCATACGTTACGTTTGCTGTTAGCGCTGTTAGGTGGACATACTTGGCAAACTCATCGTCAGCCGGGAGTGAGCGAGAGTTTGATCAATTGCAGCATCAGTGTAGTGCATTATCAGCAAGATGAAACAGGCGGAACATTCCATATTGAACGTAGAAATGATACTTCTCATTTATCTATTGCGGTGCCGTTATAGAGAGTTTAGGTGTGTGGTATGAAATACACGCTAAGTTATGTGCCAGGTATAAACATTTAGTTAAGAGCTATAAGGTATAAAAATGATCAGCAAAAAAGAGAAAAATAAGAGGCATGAAGCTGTTGAATATGCAAAAGCCAGTGGTCGTTTAGAAGGCATTATTTTATCGGAAGATTTATTAGTGATCATGGATAAATATGCCAATGGTCTTTTAAGTCAAGAAGAGTTTACTAAAGAATATACTACGGCAGTAAAAGCTGGTTTATAGATGAATAAATCATATTCAGAAATTGAGATCAGAGATAAGCTTTCAGTGATGCGGCTAGCTCAATTAAGAGTTATGCCAATTGAGGGAAGTTTCGACATCAATCATTTAAAGGCAATTAATGCTTATATTTTTCAAGATAGTCCACAAATAGCTGGAAAGTTTAGAACGGAAGTTATTACAAGACAACTCTGGCAAAAAGAGAGAAATTATAAGGGCTTTGGCAAAATTCTTGTTTGTTATAGTTCGATGAATCAAAGAGATGTACAAGAGTTAAAACAGTTATTAAAGGGAATTGATTTAGCAACATTAAAGCAACTAGACAAAGGCTCTTTTGCTGCTTACTTAACAGAATTATATAAGCGCCTCGATTATATTCATCCATTCCCTGATGGAAATAGTAGAACATTACGTGAATTTACGAGATCTTTAGCAGAGGAGTGTGGATATTATTTGGATTGGACTAAAGGTAAACAGGAAGAAATATATTTAGCTCGTGATCTTGAGGTCAATAATATTGCGATCTCAAGATCAGAAAATCCTAATCATATCACCAGACTACAGCTGGAAAATCAAGCGATACTATCCCATAAGCAATATAAGATGTTAGCACATATCATTGGTAGAATTTTATCTAAATATTAGAAGTTTTTTTATGATTATCTATGACAACGACTTATAAGCTTGCCCCACAATTTGCCAGCCACTGCGGAAAATAAACAGACTTAATAACGCACTGGCGACAATATCCACCCAGGTAATTGACCATAACCATGCGCTTAAACCTGCGATAATAGCGATAATGGAACCAAAGGCATCGGCTAAAACGTGCATATAAGCTGCTTTTAAATTTAAATTACCCAAATCACCTTTCAACATAAAAAAGGCAACGACTACATTGATCAATAAACCGATAATTGCCACCGTTAGCATTGGAATAGCATCAAGGGCTAATGGATTTTGCCAACGATCAACAGCTTCTATCAGAATAACAACGGCAACCACTAATAGAGAACTACCGTTTAAAACGGCAAACCATTTTTGTGCGCGTAAGGATAGAAATAATGAAATTAATGCTAGCAGTAGAGAGAAACTATCATTTGCCATATGGCCTGCATCAGCTAATAGTGCAAGACTGTTAAATGCGTAGCCTGCCCAAAATTCAATCAACATAAAGCTGCAAATTAATAAAAAACTAATTGTCAGTACAAATTTATTATCTGTATGGCTATGCTGATGTGAATGTGAATGTGAATGTGAATGTGAATGTGAATATTCTTCGTTGTTTTTTGTATCAGTTACATTACACATAATCTCTCCTAAATAAATAGTAAAATTTAAGTGTGATTATGATGAACCTTGTAGTTACTACGGAGTCAAGTGTTTTTAATGCTGAATTAGAAAATTAAAAAATTTAGCTGGTTCAGTAGAATGATAAATAGGTTTTATTAGTAAGTGGGAATATAAGGAAACAGAGTAGAGAGAATTGGTTGCGGGGGCTGGATTTGAACCAACGACCTTCGGGTTATGAGCCCGACGAGCTACCAAGCTGCTCCACCCCGCGTCAGATGTGCGCTACTATACAACATTTTTTCGTTTTTGCAAGATTTTTTGAAGAAATAAATTTTTTTTGATAAAAAAATAACCATTATCGAAACTGAACGCTAATTTGGCATGAAATTTCTCTAAGAGAACCGTAAAATTGCTATCTATTCATCATAATTTTTGTTAGCGTAACGGCGCTTAAAAAAAGCAGGAACAGAGGTTATATCAGTCATTTATGAAAAGAATTAAAAAATTAGCTGCAGTTGCCGCAGCAATCTTAGTGTTAGCAGGGTGTTCAACACAAAATCGCTCTACATCAGGTGTGATGGATCGTTCGTTATATGAACAACTTGGTGCAATTTATCAAGGGCGTAGTTATATGAGTATGCCTTTGATTCCAGTGGGAATGGTAGAAAATCATAGTCCAATTGTGAATCAAGGTGATTTTTTGACGCAGTTAAGCCTGATCTCTAGTGTATCACCACGTTTAAGTGCGACTTATCGCACGACTTATGACAAAATTACCAGCTGGGTGCTAGCAGGCGCAGATGTATCTCAATTAAATAATTTTGGTATCGGTATTCAAAAAATGGCGGGGCAAGATGGTTTCCAAAATGTATTGATGACAGGATATTATTCGCCAGTGATCCACGCCCGTCACACACCGCAAGGGCAATATCGTCATCCTATTTATGCAATGCCAAAAGCTAAACGTTTTTCACGAGCGCAAATTTATGCCGGTGCTTTACAAGGGAAAGGCTTAGAGCTGGCTTATAGTGATTCTATGTTGGATAACTTTTTATTAGGCGTACAAGGTAGTGGTTATATTGATTTTGGTAATAATGATCTCACTTATTTCGCCTATGCAGGACAAAATGGTTTCCCATATACCAGCGTTGGTCGCTTATTAGTAGAAGATGGTGAAATCCCAAAAGAGAAAATGTCAGTACAAGCGATCAAAGATTGGGCACAACGTAACCCTAGCCGTTTACAAGGTTTATTAGAACGCAATGAATCTTATGTCTTTTTCAAAAATGTACCAAATGGCAAAGTAAAAGGTTCAGCTGGTATTCCACTTGTACCATTAGCATCTGTTGCCTCTGATCGTAGCTTAATTCCATCTGGCAGTGTCTTATTAGTCGAAATGCCTGAAATTGATGATGAAGGGAATTGGTTAGGCAGACATCAATTACGTTTAATGGTGGCGCTAGATGTTGGTGGTGCAGTAAAAGGACAACATTTCGACCTCTATCAAGGTATTGGTGAAAAAGCCGGACATGTTGCTGGTTTGTTGAAACATTATGGACGCGTTTGGGTATTAAATTAATTGTATGGCACGAGTAGATAATTTTGAACAACGTTTTGGTGGTATTGGGCGTTTATATGGCGAAGCTGCCTTAGAACGCCTGCGTCAAGCTCATGTATGTGTAATTGGCATCGGCGGTGTCGGTTCGTGGGTAGTTGAAGCGTTAGCGCGTTCTGGTGTGGGAAAACTGACTTTAATAGATATGGATGATATTTGCGTGACTAATGTCAATCGACAAATTCACGCAGTAACAGAAAATATCGGGGCTTTGAAAACGGAAGTAATGCAGCAACGTGTGTTGGCGATCAACCCTACTGCAGAAGTGAAGATCATTGATGATTTCCTGACAACAGAAAACCTAAATGAATATTTATTGAAAGGTTATGATTATGTCGTCGATGCGATTGATAGCGTAAAAGTTAAAGCAGCGTTATTGGCTTTTTGCAAACGCCATAAAATTAAGGTAATTACCACTGGCGGCGCTGGTGGACAAACTGATCCAAGCCAAATTCAAATTAAAGATTTAAGTAAAACAATCCAAGACCCATTGGCAGCAAAAGTTCGCTATTTATTACGCAAACAGTATGGCTTTACCGATAATCCACAACGTAAATTTGGTATTGATTGTGTGTTTTCCACGCAACCGCTTATTTTCCCTAAAGTAAGTGGAGAATGTTCAACTTCAGCCACAATGAATTGCAGCAATGGTTTTGGCGCAGCAACGATGGTGACAGCGACTTTCGGTTTCTTTGCTGCCGCAAGAGTAGTAGATAAATTGCTACAAAATAAAGCTAACTAATTTGCTATAATCTGCCACAATTTTGACCTGATAAAAGAAAAAATATGAATCAATTATTTGCCACCACAGCTCGTGGGTTTGAAGAACTATTAAAAACAGAATTAGAAAAGTTAGGCGCGCAACAATGCAAAGTGGTACAAGGCGGTGTGCATTATGCTGCTGACGATGAAACCTTGTATCAAACGCTATTATGGAGCCGCTTGAGTTCGCGGATTTTATATCCGTTATTTACTTGCAAAGTGTACGATGATTTAGATTTGTATAATTCAGTAGTGAATTTTGCTTGGCAGCAACATTTTGATGCTGATGATAGTTTTGTGGTGGATTTTAACGGGACTAATGAAGCAATTCGCCACACCCAATATGGCGCAATGCGAGTAAAAGATGGGATTGTTGATTATTTCACTCGTCAAGGCGAAGCGCGTCCGCAAGTAGATAAAGATTATCCTGATATTCGTATCCACGCTTATTTGAATCGTGATGAATTAAATGTGTCATTAGATTTAAGCGGTGAAGCATTACATATGCGTGGTTATCGTAGTGATACTGGTGCGGCACCATTACGAGAAACATTAGCAGCAGCAATTATTATCCGCTCAGGTTGGCAGTTTGGCACACCATTAGTTGATCCAATGTGTGGTTCGGGTACTTTATTAATTGAAGCAGCACAAATGGAAGCACAAATTGCACCGCAATTAACGCGCTTGCATTGGGGCTTTAATCATTGGAAAAAACATCAACAAACCGTTTGGTTGCGTGTGAAAGAATCCGCATTAGCAAAAGCGGAACAAGGCAAGCAACAATGTAAAGCACACTTCTTTGGTTTAGATCGTGATCATCGAGTTTTAGAAAAAGCTCGACAAAATGCGGAAAATGCTGGTGTTGGGCATTTAATCCAGTTTACTGCCGCTGATATTGCAAGCTTAACACCGCCAACAGAAGAAGTTGGTACAGTCGTGTGTAATCCACCGTATGGGGAACGTTTAGGAGCAACACCAACATTGATCGCTCTGTATTCAGTTTTTGGCAGACGTTTAAAACAGTATTTCCCACATTGGCAAGCCTCCATTTTTAGTAGTGAATTAAGTTTGTTAGATTGTTTGCGTTTACGTTCTTCACGCCAATTTAAAGCGAAAAATGGCCCGTTAGATTGTGTGCAAAAGAATTATTTAATTGGTGAGCGTCGCGTAGAAAATGATCAAGAGGATAATCCATTACAATTCCAACAACGCTCTGATGTTGCACCAGATTTTAGTAATCGTTTAGCAAAAAATATTAAGAAAATTGAGAAATGGGCGAAACAGCAAGGATTAGAGGCTTATCGCTTATATGATGCCGATTTACCAGAATATAACTTAGCGGTAGATCGTTATGCTGACCATATCGTGGTACAAGAGTATGCTGCTCCGAAAAATATTGATCCACAAAAAGCCAGACAGCGTTTATTAGATGCGGTAACTGCAACCTTAAATATCACCGGTGTGGCGACCGACAAATTGGTATTGAAAGTGCGTCAAAAACAAAAAGGCAATAATCAGTATGAAAAATTAGCTAATAAAGGTGATTACTTTTTTGTCAATGAGTATGGTGCAAAATTGTGGGTAAATCTGACCGATTATTTGGATACTGGACTGTTTTTAGATCACCGTTTAACACGCAAAATGGTGGGTGAGATGGCAAAAGGCAAAGATTTTCTCAATCTGTTTGCTTATACAGGATCTTGTAGTGTACACGCCATTTTAGGTGGAGCAAAATCAAGTACCACCGTTGATATGTCCAATACTTATTTAAACTGGGCTGAGCAGAATTTTATTTTGAATGATATAAAAGGTAAGCAACACAAGTTGATTCAAGCAGATTGCTTACAATGGTTGGAGAATGCTAAAGGACAATATGATTTAATTTTTGTTGATCCGCCAACTTTTTCTAATTCAAAACGAATGGAGAATAGCTGGGATGTTCAGCGAGATCATTTACAGCTGCTAGCAAAATTAAGCAAATTATTACGTCGTAATGGCGTGATTATTTTCTCGAACAATAAACGTGGTTTTAAGATGGATCTGAATGGTTTGGCACGATTAGGTTTAAGTGCGGGAAATATTTCAGAACGTACATTACCACTCGATTTCCAACGCAATCCACATATTCACAACTGTTGGAGAATTGTTTTTAATCAAGAGTAGTCATGAACTGTTTTAATCTAAATCTACCAAAAAAAGCGAACGATCATAAATATTTGGGTAATGCGATTGCGGATAGTCGTGTCTTAGCAATCGCTGAAATTGCACAACAACACCAAGGCGTGATTGTCGTAGTCACGCCTGATATGCGACAAGCTAACCATTTAGCAGAGAGTTTGTCGCAATTTTCATTGTCAGCAGAGATTTTTTCTGATTGGGAAACGTTACCTTATGATAATTTTTCACCACATCAAGAGATTATTTCGACTCGTCTAAGTACGCTATTTCAGTTGCAACAGGTAAAACAAGGGATCTTTATTTTACCGATTAGTACGTTGATGCAGCGTGTTTGCCCACCAAGTTATTTAGCACAAAATGTTTTCTTAATTAAAAAAGGTCAGCATTGTGATCTTGAACAATTAAGAATGCAATTGCATAAAGCAGGCTATCGTGCTGTTGATCAGGTATTTGAGCATGGCGAATATTCAGTACGAGGCGCTTTACTTGACCTTTTCCCAATGGGAAGCCACGAACCTTATCGTTTAGATTTTTTTGATGATGAGATTGATTCAATTCGTACTTTTGATGTTGATACGCAACGCACAATTGCCGAGATCAAACAAATTAATCTCTTACCTGCTCACGAATTTCCGAGTGATGAAAAAGGAATCGAATTTTTCCGTACGAATTTTCGGGAGACCTTTGGTGAGATTAGACGTGATCCAGAGCATATTTATCAACAGATAAGCAAAGGAACGCTGTTTGCTGGTATCGAATATTGGCAGCCACTCTTTTTTGATCAAATGGCAACCTTTTTTGATTATGTGCCAATCAATACTTTGTTTATTACTGATGAACAAATTCAGCAGCAAGGTGAAGCCTTTTTTCGTGATGCGGAATTACGCTATGAAAATCAGAAAGTCGATCCAATGCGTCCTTTGTTGCCACCAAGTAAATTATGGTTGCGTCCAGATAATGTGAATCAATATTTGAAGGATTATCCACGTTTTACACTTACACAAACGAAGTTAGAACAGCAAGCACGCAATCAAAATTTAGCAGTTGCTGCGTTACCTGAATTAACGATCAATTCACAACAAAAAGAGCCATTAAAATTATTACGTCAGTTTATTGAAGAACGTTCCGAACCGATTATTTTTTCAGTAGAAAGTGAGGGGCGGCGAGAAACCCTATTATCGTTATTAAAACCACTAAAGATTAAACCGACTTCAATTATCGATTTAGCTCAAGCGAAACAACAGCGTTTTAGCTTGATGATTGGCGCAATGGAGAGAGGATTTATTGTTGAAGATCAGTTTGCCTTAATTTGTGAAACGGATTTTCTTGGCGAAAAAGTGCAAACTCGTCAGCGCCAACAACAAAAAAATGTGAATCCAGATGCGCTGATTCGCAATTTAGCTGAATTAAAAATTGGACAACCAGTGGTGCATTTGGAACATGGCGTTGGTCGTTATGATGGCTTAACCACGTTAGAAACGGGCGGTATGGTGGCAGAATATTTAGTGCTGCGTTATGCCGATGATGCCAAATTATATGTACCAGTTTCTTCATTGCATTTGATTAGTCGTTATGTTGGTGGTGGTGAAGAGAATGCACCACTGCATAAATTAGGCAGTGAGGCGTGGGTAAGATCTCGCCAAAAAGCAGCAGAGAAAATTCGCGATGTGGCAGCGGAATTATTGGATGTGTATGCGAAACGTGAATCACGTCCCGGTTTTGCTTTCCAATATGATCGTGAAGAATTCCAACAATTTGTGGCAACTTTCCCTTTTGAAGAAACTTATGATCAGCAAATGGCGATTAATGCTGTTATCGGTGATATGTGTCAAGCTAAGCCAATGGATCGTTTAGTTTGCGGTGATGTGGGTTTCGGTAAAACAGAAGTGGCAATGCGAGCAGCATTTTTAGCGGTAATGAATCATAAACAAGTTGCGGTACTGGTGCCGACAACCTTATTGGCGCAACAACATTATGACAATTTCAGTGATCGTTTTGCTAATTTACCTGTTAATGTTGAAGTGTTGTCACGTTTTAAAACCACAAAAGAACAGAAAAACGTATTAGCCCAAGTACAAGAAGGGAAAATTGATATTCTGATCGGTACACATAAATTGTTACAGGGCGAAGTTGCGTTTAAAGATTTAGGCTTATTAATCATTGATGAAGAGCATCGTTTTGGGGTTAGACAAAAGGAAAAAATCAAACAACTACGCAGTAATATTGATATTTTAACCTTAACCGCAACGCCAATTCCGCGGACTTTAAATATGGCGATGAATGGTATTCGCGATTTATCAATTATTTCAACACCACCAGCTCGCCGATTAGTGATTAAAACATTTGTTCGACAACACGATGAACGGGTAGTACGTGAAGCGATTTTGCGTGAAATTTTGCGTGGTGGACAGGTGTATTACCTGCATAATGATGTTGAAACTATTCAAAATTGTGCTGAAAAATTAGCGGAGTTAGTGCCAGAAGCTCGTATTGGTATTGGTCATGGGCAAATGCGTGAACGTGAATTAGAGCGGGTGATGACAGATTTTTACCATCAACGCTTTAATGTTTTAGTCTGTACAACCATTATTGAAACTGGAATCGATATTCCTAGTGCCAATACTATCATTATTGAACGAGCCGATCGCTTTGGTTTAGCACAATTACATCAGTTGCGTGGTCGTGTTGGGCGTTCACATCATCAGGCGTATGCGTATTTATTAACACCACCGGAAAAATTGATGACCAAAGATGCAGTGAAGCGTTTGGAAGCATTGAGTAGTTTAGATAATTTAGGTGCTGGTTTCGTGTTGGCAACGCACGATTTAGAGATTCGTGGTGCTGGTGAGTTGTTAGGCGATGAACAAAGCGGACAAATCGAAACTATCGGTTTCTCACTCTATATGGAATTGCTGGAAAATGCGATGCAAGCCTTAAAAGAAGGTAAAGAACCAACATTAGATGAACTTACTCAATCACAGGTGGAAATTGATCTACGCATACCTGCATTATTGCCGGAAGATTATTTGGGTGATGTGAATTTGCGTCTTTCGTTCTATAAACGGATAGCGGGTGCGAAAAATGAAGATGAGCTTGCAGAGTTGAAAGTTGAATTAATCGATCGCTTTGGTCTATTGCCACAAGCAACGAAAAACTTATTTGAAATAGCATTATTACGTTTGCAAGCTAAACCATTAGGAATCCAAAAAATTGAAGCAATGGCAACAGGTGGTTATCTAGAATTTGCACCGAATGTTGAATTGGATCCAATGCTGTTCTTAAAGCTGATTCAACAACAACCAAAAGTCTATCGTTTTGATGGCCCATTAAAATTTAGATTTACGCAAAACTTTGAGGATCACCAACAACGCTTAAACTTTGTGATTGAATTGGTAGAACGGATTAAGGGGTAGGGTTTGTGGAGTTATTAACTATGCTATGTAAGTAATTTGTTCCTACCATATCAGAAAATAACTTTCCTTAAGTTGAGAATTTTTTATTTGAACATTATAATTGTCAAAAAATAGAAAAATGGTACTTATAATGTTCAATAAAACCAAATCACCAATATTATTTCCTAAGTATGAAAAAGCATTAATACAATTAGGCGAAAATATTAAGCTTGCCACTAAAAGACGAAAACTTACGCAAACAGTTTTGTCGGAAAGAACTGGACTTAGCCGAATGACAATCCGAAAAATTATGCATGGTAATTCCAGTGTTGCTATTGGTTACTATGTTATGGTTCTTGGCGTGTTAGGTTTAGAGCAAGATTTTACAAAAATAGCCAGTGATGATGAATTGGGACGCAAATTGCAAGATATTGAATTACTGAGGAAGTAAGATGGGAAAGGATATTTATGTATTTGCTGATTGGGAAACTTTTGACAAGCCTGAGTTAGTTGGTGTCCTGTCTTCAGATGTTGTTAGAGGGAAGGAATCTTTTCGTTTTCACTATGAAGATAGCTGGTTAATTTCTCCATTTGTACAACAAATTGATCCTGATTTACATCTTTATTCTGGTGAGCAGTACAGTGTAAACGCACAAAATTTTCGTATTTTTTTAGATTCTTGTCCCGATCGTTGGGGACGTTTGTTAATGAAACGTCGGGAAGCTGCTTTAGCAGCTCATGAAAATCGTAAACCCAGATTATTGACGGAATGCGATTATCTGTTAGGTGTTCATGATATGAATAGAATGGGGGCATTACGATTTAAGACAGCATTAGATGGAGCTTTTTTAGATAATAATAATTATCTTGCTGCACCACCGATATCTTCATTAAAAGAGTTAGAATTTGCTGCATCTCAATTAGAAAATAGTAATAGTGTAAATGATCCTGATTATTTAAAGTGGTTATATATGTTGATATCGCCAGGTTCTTCACTAGGCGGTGCAAGACCTAAAGCATCAGTAATTGATGATAATCAGCAGTTATGGATTGCCAAATTTCCTAGTAAATATGATGAGTATGACATTGGATTGTGGGAATACTTAGCCTATCGGTTGGCTATACAAGCAGGCATTAAAATGGCAATTTGTAGTGTCGAGAAATTTAATCAGGAACATCATACATTTTTAACACAAAGATTTGATCGTGTAGCGGAAAAACGTCGGCATTTTACTTCTGCATTAACACAATTAGGCTATTATGATGGTGATTATGAAGCTAGTTATCTTGAAATAGCACAATTTTTAACTGAACATGGAGCTGCATCAAGAGCAGATCTTGCTCAGTTGTGGCGTAGAATTATATTTAATATTGCAATATCGAATACGGATGATCATTTACGCAATCATGGTTTTCTTTATCATAATTCAGGTTGGATTTTATCTCCGGCTTATGATTTAAACCCAGTTTCTGTTTCACAAGGATTACACCTAAATATTACGGACAACGATAATAGATTGGACTACCAGTTAGCTTTTGAGGTAGCTGATTTTTTCCAATTGTCTTCTGCCGAAGCTAATAAAATTTATGATGAAGTGCTTTTTGTTGTTAAACAGTGGCAAAAATTGGCAATAGAAATTGGTATATCTCGACAAGAACAAGAATTGATGAAGTTTGCTTTCAATGTTTAATTATCTGCGTTAGCGAATTGCAAAAAAATCAATAATTCCTCAACAGTTTTGATAAATTTTCCACGAGCGGAGCGATTTTCCGTGCTAGAATAAAGCGTTTTTATTTTCCAGAAATCACAGAATCAACAAAGGAAGAAAAGATGATTGATCCTAATCTATTACGTAATGATTTAGCAGACACAGCAGCAAAATTATTAGCAAAAAGAAATTTTGTGTTAGATGTGCAAAAAATCGAACAATTAGAAGAGCAACGTAAAGTATTACAGGTTAAAACAGAGAGTTTACAAGCGGAGCGCAATGCACGTTCCAAAGCGATTGGTGCAGCGAAAGCACGCGGTGAAGATATTCAACCATTATTGGCAGAAGTCGATAATATGGGAACTGAGTTAGAACAAGCAAAAGCGGCTTTAGATCAAGTGCAAGAAGAGCTAAGACAAATTGCATTAACTATTCCAAACATTCCTGCTGATGATGTGCCTCTTGGTAAAGATGATAGTGAAAATGTTGAAGTATTTCGTTGGGGCGAACCAAAACAATATGATTTCCCAATCAGAGATCATGTAGATTTGGGCGAATTAAGTGGCGGTATTGATTTTCCAACTGCGGTGAAATTGACTGGCGCGAGATTTGTTGTATTAAAAGGCAAAATTGCGCGTTTACATCGTGCATTAGCACAATTTATGTTGAACTTACATACTGAACAACATGGCTATCTTGAAACTTATGTACCTTATTTAGTTAATCACGAAACGCTTTATGGTACAGGTCAATTACCAAAATTTGGTGAAGATTTATTCCATACAAAACCATTAGAAGGTGAACAACCTTATGCGTTGATTCCAACCGCAGAGGTTCCAGTTACCAATATGGTACGCGGTGAAATTTTAGATGCAGAAGATTTACCATTAAAAATGACTGCTCATACACCTTGCTTCCGTTCTGAAGCGGGTTCTTACGGTCGTGATACTCGTGGTTTAATTCGTATGCACCAATTTGACAAAGTGGAATTAGTGCAAATTGTTGAACCGGAAAAATCTATGGCGGCACTAGAAGAGTTAACAGGCCATGCGGAAAAAGTATTGCAATTATTAGGTTTACCATATCGTAAAGTCGTTTTATGTACTGGTGATATGGGCTTTGGTTCATGCAAAACTTATGACTTAGAAGTTTGGTTACCGGCGCAAAATACTTATCGTGAAATCTCTTCTTGCTCAAATATGTGGGATTTCCAAGCACGTCGTATGTCAGCTCGTTATCGTGTGAAAGGCGAGAAGAAACCACGTTTAGTACATACATTAAATGGTTCTGGTTTAGCTGTTGGACGTACTTTAGTGGCAGTACTAGAAAACTATCAACAAGCTGATGGTTCTATCGTTATTCCAGAAGTATTACGCCCATACATGAATGGTCTAGATGTGATTCGCTAATAGGTGATAACTGGTAGTTATGTTTGATTTTCGACCTTTTTATCAACAAATTGCGACAACTGAGCTGTCTGATTGGTTAGAAACCTTACCAGCACAGCTAAAATATTGGCAGGCGAATGCACATGGTGAATATGCGAAATGGGCAAAAGTAGTTGAGTTTCTACCAAATCGTACTGCCGATGAAATTGACTTAAAACATCGTGTTGAAGCGAAATTAAATCAAGCGTTAAGCGATGGTGAACGTCAGCGTATGATTCACCATTTAAAGCAGTTAATGCCATGGCGAAAAGGGCCATATCATCTGTTTGGTGTGCATATTGATTGTGAATGGCGTTCTGATTTTAAATGGGATCGTTTATTACCACATATTTCCTCATTACAAGATCGACTCGTGTTAGATGTTGGTTGTGGTAGCGGTTATCATATGTGGCGGATGGTTGGTGAAGGTGCGAAAATGGTTGTTGGTATTGATCCAACAGAACTGTTTTTGTGCCAGTTTGAAGCGGTCAGAAAATTACTTAATAATGATCGTAGGGCAAACCTAATCCCATTAGGTATTGAACAAATGCAGCCATTACAGGCGTTTGATACTGTTTTTTCAATGGGCGTGCTATATCATCGCAAATCGCCATTAGATCATCTTTCCCAACTAAAAGCACAATTGAAAAAAGGTGGTGAGTTGGTTTTGGAAACCTTAGTGGTTGATGGTGATGAAAATACTGTATTAGTACCAGGTGAACGCTACGCTAAGATGAAAAATGTCTATTTTATTCCATCGGTGGCAGCGTTGATAAATTGGTTAAATAAAACAGGCTTTAGTAATATCCGTTGTGTTGATGTGGCAGTTACCTCATTAGAGGAACAACGCAAAACTGAATGGTTAGAGAATGAAAGCCTGATTGATTTCCTTGATCCTCACGATCAGAGTAAAACTATCGAAGGCTATCCAGCACCGAAAAGAGCAGTTATTATTGCCAATAAGTAACAGTAAAATGCGTGTTTTTGGCACGCATTTTATCTATCCAACTCTTGATTAATATAAGGAATTAAACGGTCGATTGGTTCAATATCGGAATCAAATAGTTTTTTATCGCGAGAATAAACTTCTAGATGTGAAACGAGTTTGCTTTGAAATACTTTTTCTACATTTTCCGCGAGTTTAGCAACAACTAAATCATGAGTTTCTCTTGGTACATATCTTGGTTGCAATCCTGCAGTTTCCAGTTCTATAGCTCGTTGTAGAGTACTTTCCCAACTAAGTTCTTTTGGACAAGTACAAATGACGATTTCAGTCCGATAACCGTTTTTCACGAAATTATTAATTTCTTTCAGTGGTGTTTCTAAGGTTCTAAATGTTCCTTCAATAAGAATATTAAAACCTTGTTTAATTGCTTCATCGCGTATTTTGCCTACCATTGTCCCTGCGAAAGCAGCAGTATATTTTGAAGCATCTTTTCCATACAACGTATAAAAATCTTCATAATGTCTGTGATAAGACCTAAATTCATCACCATTTATGACTAATATGTTGTTATTTAAACGTTTTTTGATTTCCATAGTGGCGAAAGCTTTTCCTGCACCTGGTTGTCCGCCTAATAAGACACCAATAGGATTATTTTGTGGCGATAAGAAAGGGTTATTTGCAAATCTTGTCCATATTTTAGGAAATTTTTTATTTATATCTTGCTGTAAATCGTAGCTATCGAGTTGTTTGAGAATTTTATCGAGGTTTGTCATAAATGTGTCACTTATAATATTGATTGATAGGTAAATGGGAATATTTATCTTTTATCTCGATAATTGTACTGGCTACAGTTTGATAATCGATATCGTTTTGATGAGTACTATATAAATTATCTCTTAGATGAGTTAAATATTGTTGATCTTCATTATCTGCATCATTGGGTTCGGTGCGTAAATCTATGGTAGACATTGCATTGGCGATCATTTCAATCAATACATCTTTTTGCATTAGCGTACACATAATTATCGATACCTTTGGATTGTAGTTGCTTAAGAAAGTGATTCGATTATACAA
Source organism: Gallibacterium salpingitidis (assembly GCF_001678495.1). Taxonomy (GTDB): domain Bacteria; phylum Pseudomonadota; class Gammaproteobacteria; order Enterobacterales; family Pasteurellaceae; genus Gallibacterium; species Gallibacterium salpingitidis. The sequence continues at coordinate 38,830 of NZ_JTJL01000002.1, read as the reverse complement.
GAAATTAAATAAAATTGTCGGATGAGAAAATAAACCTACAACATATTGTAGGTTTATTGATGAGATATAGCTTTTTTAAGTCGTTAATTTACTTCCCGAAAACTAATCTGTTGCTGTTCTAGGAACTCATTATCATCATCTTGTAATAATGGTGCAGTAGGAATTTCAGGTTTATCAAAGGCAATATCACCCTCGATATTAGCCAACGTACTGCCATGACGAATATTTTTGAAATCAAATAAGTTTGGATCGCAGAGATGTGATGGCACCACATTTTGCAAAGCGCTAAACATCGTTTCAATTCGTCCCGGATATTGACGATCCCATGCTTGTAACATCTCCTTGATGACTTGACGTTGTAAGTTAGGTTGAGAACCACAAAGATTACAAGGAATAATTGGAAATTGTTTTGCTTCAGCATAACGAGCAATATCTTTTTCACGACAATAAGCCAATGGGCGAATCACAATCTGCTTGCCATCATCACTAATCAATTTAGGCGGCATACTTTTCATTTTTCCACCATAGAACATATTCAAAAATAGAGTTTCTAACATATCATCACGATGATGCCCTAAAGCAATTTTGGTAGCACCTAATTCAGTAGCGGTACGGTATAAAATACCTCGGCGCAAGCGAGAGCATAGAGAACAGGTAGTTTTTCCTTCAGGAATTTTTTCTTTCACAATGCCATAGGTATTTTCTTCAACAATCTTATATTCCACCCCTAATTGTTGTAAGTAATTTGGTAATACTTCTTCAGGGAAACCCGGTTGTTTTTGGTCAAGATTGACTGCCACAATCTCAAAATTCACCGGTGCATTAAGTTTTAAATTTAATAAAATATCTAATAAAGTGTAGCTATCTTTACCGCCAGAGAGGCAAACCATCACACGATCGCCCTCTTCGATCATATTAAAATCAGCAATCGCTTTTCCCACTTCGCGGCGTAAACGTTTATGTAGTTTATTCAAATTATAAATCTGTTTTTTTTCCATAGACATCGTAATTCAGACACCATTGTATAAGCTAAAAATCGGCTTGATATGGTAAGGGCTTGAGTTTTTTTTGCAATGAATTTATTGAGGTATTTTTGTGTAAATTGCAGTTTGTGAGGAAAAAGTCATTTTTATCAGCAAAATGCGAGATCTATCACAGAGAATTGGCTAGATCGTTTGAAATAACCTTTAGAGAAATAACATTTTTTTGCTAGAATGTTGCACGTTTAACATATTATTTTGATCAAGATAAACCTTAGTTGTTTAGGTAATTAATAATGAGTGAATCAACTCAAACCATTCCTGAATTAATCTCGTGGGTAAAAGAACGAGAATTTAGCTTAAATCTCACTACAGAACGTTTAGCTTTTCTTTTAGCGATCGCAATTTTTAACCAAGAGCGATTTGCTGGTGAAATGGAAGAAAGTGATTTAGTCGATCTGTTTCGTCATGTTTCTAAAGCATTAGGGCAATCTGAAGATACATTGACTCAGCGTGCCAATAATGCAATCAATGATCTGGTCAAGCAACGTTTGGTCAACCGTTTTAGTAGCGAATTTACCGAAGGCTTAGCAATTTATCGCTTAACGCCGCTCGGTGTTGGTGTTTCTGATTACTATATTCGTCAGCGTGAATTTTCTGCATTGCGTCTTTCTGTACAACTCTCCATTGTTGCGGATGAAATTCAACGTGCAGCGGAAGCGGCAGAGAATGATGGCGATGAATATTACTGGCGTCGTGAAGTATTTGCACCGTTGAAATATTCGGTGGCTGAGATTTTCGATAGCATCGATCTTTCGCAACGCATTATGGATGAGAGCCAGCATCAAACCAAAGAAGAAATAGCTGAATTGTTAAGTAAAGATTGGCAAGCAGCAATTTCAAGCTGCGAACGTTTGTTAGATGAAACATCAGGTAATTTACGTGAACTGCAAGATACCTTGAATGCAGCCGGCGATAAATTGCAAGCGGGATTATTACGAATTCAAGACTGTATCCTTGGGCGTGAAAGTTTAGACTTTGTTGAACAATTAATTATCAGTTTACAGTTAAAGCTAGACCGCATTATTAGCTGGGGCCAACAAGCGATAGATCTTTGGATTAGCTATGACCGTTATGTACATAAATTTATTCGTACTGCAATTGATTTAGATAAAAATCGTGTCTTTGCGCAGCGCTTACGCCGTTCGATTGCTGATTATTTTGATGCGCCATTTTTTCTATGGAGTGTGCAAGCAGAGCGTTTAGTTGATCTACGTGATGAAGAACTGGCATTGCGTGAAGAAGAAGCACTAGGTGAATTGCCGGCGGAATTGGAATATGAATCATTGCAAACGATTCACGAGCAAATCACTGAAACCATGCAAACAATGTTGATTCAATATTATCAAGAAGGTAAGCCAATCGAATTAAGTAATGTGTTGCGTGAACAACTTGATCGTTATCCGCAGTCACAACATTTTGATGTGGCAAAAATCATTGTTGATCAAGCTGTGCGTCTAGGGATTGCCAGTCAAGATTTTAGCGGTAATGTTCCGCAATGGCAGCCAATTAATGATTTTGGTGCAGAAGTACAAGCGCACCCAATTGATGAATATAACAATCAACCGAAAAAATAACTTGAATAAAGCGAAATAATTATGAGTGAAACTACCCCTTACGAACCTATTCCAGCGAAATTGGCAACTGCAATCGCAAACCCACTGTTTCCTGTTGTTGATAGCCAATTACGTTCCGGACGTCATATTAGTATTGATCAGTTAGATCCACACGCTTTTCTGTTAGATTTTCAGACAGAACTGGAGCTGTTTTATCGTCGTTATAATGTTGAATTAATTCGTGCGCCAGAAGGTTTTTTCTATTTGCGTCCGAAAGCAACGACGTTAATTGCCAGAAGTGTATTGTCTGAATTGGAGATGTTAGTTGGTAAAGTATTGTGTTATCTCTATCTCAGCCCAGAACGTTTGGCGCAGCAAGGTATTTTTACGGTACAAGAAGTTTATGATGAATTGTTAAATTTAGCGGATGAAAATAAGTTATTAAAAGCGGTTAATCAACGTTCTAGTGGTTCAGATTTAGATAAACAAAAATTAGCGGAAAAAGTGCGTGCGGCAATTAGTCGTTTACGTCGTTTAGGAATGTTGCAAACTGTCGGTGATCAGCATAGCGGAAAATTTATTATCTCTGAAGCGGTATTCCGTTTTGGTGCGGAAGTACGTAGTGGAGAAGATTTACAAGCGGCGCAATTACGTTTGATTCGTGAGGGAGAAATTGCGACACCTGAATCATTACAATTGGATAATGAACAGGATCAAGATCTTGATACGGACGATAGTGAAGAGTCAGACGAAAATAATTTTGAGGAAGGGGAAGCATAATGGCGGAATTAGAAATGGAAACATTAGAACCTCAACAAGTAACAACAGCTAGTGTGAATGCACTGGCAGAACGAGGTAAATTTCGTTCGCTAACCTTGATTAACTGGAATGGTTTTTTTGCACGTACGTTTGATCTTGATGAATTAGTTACTACCTTATCTGGAGGAAATGGTGCGGGAAAATCAACGACAATGGCGGGCTTTGTGACTGCATTAATTCCTGATTTAACGTTATTGCATTTCCGCAATACCACAGAAGCAGGAGCTTCAGGCGGTTCAAGAGATAAAGGTTTATACGGAAAATTGCGTCCGGGTGTTTGTTATGCCATTTTGGATACGATTAACTCACAACGTCAGCGTTCGTTAGTTGGCGTGCGTTTGCAGCAAATTGCTGGACGTGATCGTAAAGTAGATATCAAAGCATTCTCAATTCAAGGTTTGGCGCTATCCATTTCACCAACAGAAGTCTTTACCGATAAAATTTCGGAAACGCAAGCGAAAGTGATTGGTTTACCTGAAGTGAAAGATAAAGTAGAGAGTTTAGGCGGCAGCTTTAAACAGTATCATTCAGTTGCCGACTATCATAGCTTTATGTTTGATATGGGGATTATTCCTAAACGTCTGCGTTCTTCTTCCGATCGTAATAAGTTTTATAAATTGATTGAAGCTTCACTTTACGGTGGAATTTCATCGGCAATCACCCGTTCATTGCGGGATTACTTATTGCCGGAAAATGTTGGTGTGAAAAAGGCTTTCCAAGATATGGAAATAGCATTGCGTGAAAATCGCATGACTTTGGAAGCGATTAAAGTAACGCAAGCAGACCGCGACCTCTTTAAACACTTGATTACACAATCTACCGATTATGTAGCTGCCGATTATATGCGTCATTCTAATGAAAGACGTCACAATATCGACACTTTATTGGGACAACGTAACGAACTATTTAAAACCAAACAAGACCTCAATTTAGCGCAACATAATATTGTTGAATATAGTCGTGAAGTTAGCCAATTAAAAGAAGCGGAAAAGACTTTAGAAATTGATTATCAAGGGGCAAATGATCACTACAATTTAGTGGTGAACGCACAAAATCATCAAGAAAAAATCGAACGTTATCAAGAAGACGTTGCAGATTTAACCGATAAAATTGAAGAGCAACAAGGGATTGTTGAAGAAGCACAAATTACCTTAGCAGAGCAACAAGAGAGTGTTGAGGTTATCGAAGAGGAAATCGAAGCAATTCGTGATCAATTAACGGATTACCAACAAGCGTTAAATGCACAACAAACACGAGGTGTGCAATACCAACAAGCAATTCAAACCTTAGAGAAAGCTAAAAATATTACTGGTATCAATAGCTTAACGCCAGAAAATGCTGAACAATATCAAGCAGAATTTTCAGAGCAAGCTGAGGTTTTAACAGAAAGAGTCTTAGAGTTAGAACAAAAATTATCGGTAGTTGATATCGCGAAAAGCCAGTTTGATAAGGCATATCAATTAGTTTGCAAAATTCAAGGCGATGTCAGTCGTGCAGAAGCGTGGCAAGAGGCAAAACAGATTTTACGTGACTATCCAACGCAAAAATTGCAACAGCAACAAGCCAATGATTTGAAAGCAAAATTGTCTGATTTACAACGCAAAGCGGAACAACAACAGCGCGTACAACAGCAATTAGCAGCGTTTAATCAACAAAGCCAACGTACATTGCAAACTGCAGATGAATTAGAAAGTTATGCGTTAGAGCAAGAAGATCGTAGTGAAGCATTGGAAGAAAGTTTAAATAGCTTAATTGAAGAACGATCAGCATTACGTCAGCAACGTGACCATTATCAAGCGATTTATCAACAAAATACGCAAAAAGCACCGTTATGGCTAACAGCTCAGGCGGCATTAGAACGAATCCAAGAGCAAGTGAATCAACAGTTCCATAGCTCGCAAAGTGTAATGGATTTTATGCAGCAGCAATTAACCAAAGAGCGGGAATTGATTATCCAACGTGATCAGTTGGAGGCGAAAAAACAAGATCTTGAACAACAAATCTTACGTTTAACACAACCAGATGGCTCAGAAGATCCACGCTTGAATCAGTTAGCGGAAAAATTTGGTGGGGTATTGTTATCAGAATTATATGATGATGTTGATATTAGTGATGCTCCTTATTTCTCAGCATTATATGGACCAGCACGCCACGCCATTGTGGTGCGTGATCTCGAAGCGGTAAAACCATTACTGCAAGATTTACAAGATTGCCCAGATGATTTGTATTTAATTGAGGGTGATCCGAATTCCTTTGATGACAGTGTATTATCGGCACAAGAGCTTGATTGCGGGGTAGTTGTACAAGTATCGCAACGTGAATTACGTTATTCTACTTTCCCTGAAATCCCATTATTTGGTCGTGCAGCACGTGAAAAACATTTGGAAACGTTACGTGAACAACGTGATGAAGTGGCTGAGCAGTTTGCACAAGTTTCATTTGATGTACAAAAATGCCAACGCTTACATCAACAATTGAGTCAGTTTGTTGGTAGCCATTTAGCATTAGCATTTGAAGCTGATCCAGAAGAATTAATGCGTGAAGCACAGCAACAACGCAATGATATTGATCGTGAATTAGCAAAATTTACTGATCAAGAACAACAGTTACGCAATCAATTAGCGTCAGTACGTCAGCAATTGCAACAACTGAATAAGTTATTGCCAAATTTAGCATTATTACAAGAAGATAGCTTACTTGAACAAATTGAGGAATATCAGGCACAGTTAGAAGTTGCGGAAGAAACCGCAATGTTTGTACGTCAAAAAGGCGCTTGGATTGAACAATTAGAGCCAATCGCAGCAGCATTGCAAAGTGATCCTGAACAACACGACAGTTTACAAGCGGAATATCAACGTGCAGTTGAATTACAAAAGCAAGTGCAACAGCGCTTATTTGCGATTACTGATGTAGTAAGCCGTTTACCGCATTTTAGCTATCAAGAAAGTGTGGAATTAGAAACATCTGAACTTAGTACACGTCTGCGTGAACGCTTAGAACAAATGCAGCAACAACGTGAACAAAAACGTCAAGCGTTAGCACAAGCGCAAAATCAGTTATCGCAATATCAACAAGTATTAACAGGATTAACCACTTCCAAAGAGATTAAACAACAAACATTAGATGAATTGTTGCAAGAAGTGGCGCAATTAGGGGTGAAAGTAGATGCTGATGCAGAAGTACGTGCGAAAAATCGTCGTGATGAGTTGTATCAACAACTTTCTGTTAATCGTCATCGTTATAACTATTTAGAAACTCAATTAGCGGTGTTAGAAAACGAAACTGATAGCTTAACGAAAGCGTTACGTAAGTTGGAACGTGATTATAAAGCACAACGTGAAGTTGTCGTAGCAGCGAAAGTGAGTTGGTGTGCAGTACAACGTTTATCTCGTCATAGTGATGTGGAAAAACGTTTACACCGTCGTGAGTTGGCTTATCTTTCTGCTGAAGAGTTGCGTTCAATGTCGGATAAGGCATTAGGAGCATTGCGTAATGCGGTTGCTGATAATGAATATTTACGTGATGCGTTGCGTTTATCAGAAAATTCAGCGAAGCCTGAATATAAAGTGAAATTCTTTATTGCTGTATATCAACATTTGCGTGAACGTATCCGTCAAGATATTTTGAAAACCGATGATCCGATTGATGCGATTGAACAAATGGAAGTGGAACTTTCTCGTTTAACCGAAGAACTTACCAGTCGTGAACAGAAATTGGCAATTAGTGCGGATAGTGTTGCTAATATTATGCGTAAGACGATTCAACGTGAACAAAATCGTATTCGTTTATTGAATCAAGGCTTGCAAAATATCGCCTTTGGACAAGTGAAGAGTGTACGTTTAGTGGTGAATATTCGTGATACCCACGCAATGTTGCTGGATGCTTTATCAGGTAAACAAGCGGAATATGAAGATCTGTTTAATAACAATAAATTGACCTTCTCCGAGGCGTTAGCGAAACTTTATCAACGTTTAAATCCACATATTGATATGGGACAACGTAGTCCGCAAACAATTGGTGAAGAGTTGCTAGATTATCGCCATTATCTTGATCTTGAAGTGGAAGTTTTCCGCGGTGCAGATGGTTGGTTGCGTGCGGAAAGTGGCGCGTTATCTACTGGGGAAGCGATTGGTACTGGTATGTCAATCTTACTGATGGTGGTACAAAGTTGGGAAGAAGAATCTCGCCGTCTGCGTGGTAAAGATGTTGTACCTTGTCGTTTATTATTCCTCGATGAGGCGGCACGTTTAGATGCGAAATCTATTTCTACCTTATTTGAACTTTGTGATCGTTTGGATATGCAATTATTAATTGCGGCACCAGAGAATATTAGTCCAGAGAAAGGAACAACTTATAAGTTAGTGCGGAAAATTGCTCATAACCAAGAGTTTGTTCACGTCGTTGGTTTGAAAGGATTTGGCACCACACATTAATTATTGAAAAAATGCGGCAATTAGCCGCATTTTTTATCTCAACTAAAGGAAAATAGATGAATAAAAATTTTTCCTTATTTTTAATTAGCTCAGCTTCAACATTGCTGAACATTGAAATCTTTCATCTAGCAATTCCATTAACGGTCTTATCATTAGGTTATTCCGCTGTTGAAGCTAGCTGGTGTACTTTTGCGTTTTTAGCGCCGGTGATCTTAGTAAAACTGTTCCTGGCACCAAGCATAGAATATCGTCATAAAAAGCCATTATTGCTGCAAAATGAAATAATTAGAACATTGATTGTGATCGTTTTCATTTTGTTGCTCTATTTTATGCAGCCTAAGCAGACAATTTTTTGGATTTTATTAACTGCTTTTCTGTTTGGTACATTTGCGACTATGACTGAAATTGCAGAGCCTGCTGCATTAAAAATATTGTTACAAGATCAAGATTCCACTGCTGTTTTAAGTAAATATGAAATTAGGACAAGAGCAGTCCAGCTATTAGCGCCAACACTTTGTGGATTGTTAATTTCTGCATATTTTCTTTTGCCTTATCTATTTATGCTAATTATTTCTTTATTATCGATACTGTTATTAACTCAATTAACATTAGTGGAACCACAGTTTATTAGAGAAAAACGCGGTGTTACTTATTTTTTAATCAGTATAAGAGAAGGTATGTTATGGCTAAATAATAAGTCGCTGTTTATGAAGATGGTAATATTGACAGCCATTAATAATTTTTTACATCCGATTTTATATTTGACCATTATTTATCAATTGACTACTTCTGCAGTAGGTTTTGATATTACCGGCTATATTCTCTCTGGTTTAGGAATTGGTGGGATTATTGGTAGTCTTTGTGCATCTTATTTATTAAAAATAATTGGCTTAAACCGATTGGTGGTGATGGTTAATATTTTGCGCATTGCGATTTTTGCTGGCTTTATGCTGTCTTCATCACCATTAGGTTATTTTCTCTTTTTTGTCTTTAAAGCTATTTTGGGTGGCATTTGGAACGTGTGTTATAACGTTTATACTATTAATGAAATGCCGCAAAATTATATATCAAGAATTTCGGCATTAAGTGGTTTGATTATTAAGATATTTACGGCAATAGCGGGATTATTAGCCGGTTATCTCATCAATTATTTAGGCGTTAATGCTACTTTAATTTTCTTAGTAGTATTAACAGTTATCATGTTTTTATATACATTGGATATTAATAAATATCAAATTTAAAGTAATTTAATTGTGTTTTACTATTATTATTAATAAATAAGAATAGGCTTATTTTTTTAGTATTGAATCTGCAGATGAGTGACTTAATCAGAATAGCACATTATGAAAAGTTTATTTTTAAATAATATAGATGAGAATTCTTAAAATAAGTAAATATAATAGGGATATTTCGATTGAAAGAATATATTTTGAATTTAGAGCAAGAATTTTCTTTAATAGAGAATGGTTTTAAAGAGGAAGAAAATAGAGCTTTTACCGATTATAAATCTAATGATAAGGATGTAGCAAAGAAATTAGCGTTTTTAGCATATAAATCTAATGTATATCAAGTAAGAATGTACGGTGTATTTCTTTTTGGGTACCTATCAGCAGATGAAGAAATTTTGATGTTTATGAGAGATGAAATTTCTAAAGATGATAATTGGAGAGTTCAAGAAGTATTAGCAAAGGCGTTTGATCAATTTTGCCATAAAATAGGCTATGACAATGCGCTTCCAGTTATTGATGATTGGTTAAAAAGTATTAATCCCAATACAAGGAGAGCAGTTATAGAGGGTTTGAGAATATGGACAAATAGACCATATTTTAAAGAAAATCCAAATGAAGCTATTGAAAGAATTGCCGGCTTAAAAAGGGATACAAGTGAGTATGTTAGAAAATCGGTTGGAAATGCTTTAAGAGATATTAGTAAGAAATTCCCAGAATTAGTGAAAGTTGAACTCGATAACTGGCATTTAGACAGTAAGGAAATCAAGCAAGTGTATAAATTGGCAAGCAAGCTGATTGTGTGAAGATTTTTAATATATCAACAACATAGCTGACGCTTTTACGTCAGCTAAATGAGTTGGAATATCTTTTAGATACCTATTTCACAAATTTTGCTAAATCCGGTTTGAAGTAGTTTGCGCCTTTTTTGATTTTACCATTTTCGTCAAAAGTGGCTTTACCGTTTTCGAATTTTGACCAGTTGGAGTTATTCACTTCCGCAAAAGCTGAGTAGAAATCGAAACCAGCCATATAAGCAACTCCAGTAGCAGTAACAACTTGATCAGCAAGAGAATCTAGGACTTCAATTTTATGTTCATGGGAGAGTTGAGCGAGGCGATCCATTTGCTGTTTTTGCTTATAACTATTCGCTAGAGTTTCAAGATTATGTGCCATTTCCGAATGGCCTAATGCATCAAGCATTTCGACTACTTCTTCAAAATGACAACCAATTTGCGTACAGAGATCTTTTAATTCAGGATTAGGTTTTGCTTCTTTAAACCAGTCTAAAGTGCGTTGTAATTCATTTTGTTTATCCATTTGGTACTCCTTAAGTTGTTAGTAATTGTATTAATCGAATAGGGGAACCCAATTTTTATCCCGATAAGCAGAGAAGCACATCTTAATTTGTGCTTCATTATTTTTCTCCGTAGCTAATTTAGGTAAATCATCTTCTGAAAAATAGGCAGATTCGGTAGTTTCAATATTTTGCTTAAATTGTCCGCCAATGACCGAACAAAGTACAAAAATTTTACAAATACCATAGGCATAAAGCGGTAAGTTATGTTTAGCACGATCTTGTACTGCGATAATCCTATCAGCAGTAACATCTAAACCGGCTTCTTCTTTTACTTCCTTGATGGTATTTTCTTTAATTGAGGTATTCACATCAACCCAGCCACCAGGTAAAGACCAATCGCCATTATTTTCACGAACTAGCAGAATTTTGTCATCTTGAAAAATAGCTGCTCTAGTATCGAGTTTAGGTGTTTGGTAACCAGTTTCGTTACAAAATAGATCGGTAACTTTGGCAAAAGAGAGATCGGTATGTTGGGCAATAATTTCTGCGGCAATTTCTCTAATTCTTTGATATCGCTCGAGATCGTAATTATCTTTCCCATAAGCAAGTCCTGCTTGTGCTAGGCTTTGTAATTCTATGGCCCAATTTAACCACTTTTCTTTTGTTTGCATGTTATCCACCTACTTTCAGAAGAGAATATCCATTGATACTCGTTTATTATCGATAAGTTACCGATTCAATTTCAGTTAAATAGATTTTAGATTGTGCCGGTTTAGTTTCCGCAATCACTTTACCATTACGGATAGAGTAGCGAGTTGGTACTTGACGGCGTACCGCATCAAAGCCATTTTCCGCCGGTAAAATGACGAGATTTGCTGTATTACCTTCGCGGATACCATAGTCTTTAATTGCTAATGTTTTTGCGCTATTACTAGTTACTAAGTCTAAGCCGTTATTGATTTGTCCATAACCCATTAATTGACAGACATGCAAGCCCATATGCAATACTTGCAGCATATTGGCAGTGCCTAATGGATACCAAGGATCGAACACATCATCGTGTCCAAAACAAACATTAATACCACTTTCTAATAACTCTTTTACACGTGTAATACCGCGACGTTTTGGATAGGTATCAAAACGTCCTTGCAGATGAATATTAACGAGTGGGTTGGCAACGAAATTAATGCCGGACATCTTTAATAAGCGGAATAAGCGAGAAGCATATGCACCATTATAAGAGTGCATTGCCGTAGTATGGCTGGCGGTAACTTGATCGCCCATTTCATATTTCAAAGCGAGCGCTGCCACAGTTTCAACAAAACGAGATTGTTCATCGTCAATTTCATCGCAATGAATATCCAGTTGCTTTTGATAACGACGAGCAACATCAAAGGCAATATGCATTGATTGCACACCATATTCACGCGTAAATTCAAAATGCGGAATACCACCGACGACATCGGCGCCCATTTCCATCGCTTGTTCTAGTAATTTTTCTCCATTTGGGTAAGAGAGAATACCTTCTTGCGGGAAAGCAACAATCTGTAAATCGACCCAAGGCGCAACTTCTTGTTTTACCTCTAGCATTGCTTTCAATGCAGTTAATGTTGGATCAGAAACATCAACATGGGTACGCACAAATTGAATCCCATTGGCAATTTGCCATTTTAAGGTTTTCCAAGCACGTTGTTTTACATCGTCGTGGCTTAACATTGATTTGCGTTCTGCCCAACGCTCGATGCCTTCAAATAAAGTTCCTGATTGATTCCAATTTGGTTGTCCCGCAGTTTGCGTTGCATCTAAATGAATATGTGGTTCAATAAATGGCGGATAAACAATTCCTTGTTCCGCATCAAGCACAGTTTCATTGGTGGTTAATTCAAGATCATTTGTCGCAATTTTACTAATTTTTCCATTTTCAATGAGTAATTGCCATAGCCCTTCACGACCTGGTAAATGTGCATTTTTAATTAACATAGATGATATTCTCCTTTAAGCAAATTTCTTGCGTAATAACGGATTTAAAATGAGATAAGCAACAGCACCGCTAATTACCGCATTTACAGGAATAATACCTGGTAAGAATTTCCCACAAGCAACACCTACACCAACGGCAACGATAGCTGCCCAGTTAATATTAACGAAATGTGCTTGTTCAAAGTTTGCATAAGAGTGGCGGCGGGTTAAATAGTCAGCAATCAGAATACCGCCAATTGGTGGGATTGCCGCAGATAAGAAAGTGAGCCAGCCAACAAAGTTATTGTATAACCATAAGGCGCAGAGTGTACCAACGATACCGTTAATGACAGACAGGATACGGCTGCTAACGCCAGTGATATTCGCGAAGCCTAAACCAGAGGCATACAATGCGTTATCGTTAGTTGTCCAAATGTTTAAACCTAAAACGATAATCGCAGGCAGTAATAAACCTTGCGCTACCATTACATCAGAAATATCTGCCATTCCTTTTACTGCTGCACCTGCTGCACCAAAGATAAACATTAATGAGTTACCTAAGAAGAATGCGATCATTGTTACTAAAACGGCATATTTTGCTTTTTTACCGAAACGTACAAAATCGGCAGTTAAAGTTCCCGCGCTAATAAAGGAACCGACTACTAAGGTAATTGCAACTGAAAGGGAAATCGGTTCTTTCGGTTGCAATTGTTGTAAAGTCGCTAAGCCGCCAGCATCATTAATAGCAAGATAAACGGAATAGCCGCCTAAAATAGCAATCGCTGGCACTGCAATAACAGAAAGTGCGGTAAGTGCAGAAATACCGAAAAAGACGGTAATGGTCATTAAAGCACCAGAGAGCAAAATTAAAAGATTGACATCAATACCAGTAAATTTATTCACCGGAATAGCGAACATTGCCACTCCAACCCCGAACCAACCGACTTGCGTTCCACCAAGTAGTGCAGAAGGCAACCATGATCCTTTTACACCAAATGAATAACGCGCCAGAATATGAGTTGTTAGCCCGGTTTTTGCACCGATATAGCCGAGAAATGAGGTGTAGATTCCTAGCATTAAGTTACCGATAATAACGGCGAGAAAAAAATCGTTGTAAGTTAATGAGGTACCTAGCGTTCCGCCAGTCCACATACTGGCAGAGAAAAAAGTAAGCCCCAACATTACAAATGTCAGGGCTATCATTCCTTTACGTTCAGATTCTGGTACAGGCTTTAGGCTGTAGTTATCAGCAGACATAGAGATTACTCCTCAGTTTTATGATGTGTGTTTAATAAAAATAAATGCGCGCTTATTATAGAGATAACTGGCTAAGAATGAAACGTGGTTAGATCAGTAAATAAGAAATTTGAAAAGCCGAGATTGGATAGTTATTATCAAAGCAAACAACAGCATACCAAGGAGAAGAAGATGAGTATGGAGCCGAGTACAGAACAAGATAATGTGATAATTCGGGTGGCCACGCTGGATGATGCGCCACAGATTTTAGCAATCTATGCACCTTATGTAGAAAAAACTGCAATTACTTTTGAATATGAAGTACCTACCTTGGCAGAATTTGAACAGAGAATGAGTAAAACTCTAACCAAATATCCATACATTGTTGCAGAACAAGCAGGGGAAATTTTGGGTTATGCCTATACTAGCGCGTTTGTTGAACGTGCCGCTTATGATTGGGCAGTTGAAACGACCATTTATTTAAAAGCGAATCAAACGAAAACAGGTTTAGGGAAAAAGTTATACACCGCATTAGAACGTATTTGTAAAGCACAGAATATTTATAATTTAAATGCTTGTATTGGCTATCCAGAGCAAGAAGATGAGTTTTTAACCAAAAATAGTGCAAATTTTCATGCTCATTTAGGTTATCGTTTCGTTGGTGAATTTCGTAAATGCGGTTATAAATTTGGGCGTTGGTACAATATGGTGTGGATGGAAAAATTTATTGCGGAACATCCAGAACACCCTGAGCCAGTTATTTGGTTTCCTGCATTGGATACTAACTTGTTGATTGAACTAGGTATTAAAGCTAAGTAGATATCATTGAAATGTGAATTGCTTCACATTTTTTTCTAATTGATTTTCTTATACTGCGTTCCTTATTTCTAAAGTCAATAAAATGGAGATTTATTATGAAGAAATTTCATAAATTAACTGTTGTTGCGGTTTCGTTATTTGCAACTTGGAATGTTTATGCAGCGACTCAAGCAGTTGAAGTTGTTCAGCCGCAAGTGGAATATCAGCAATTAGTGAATCAACGTCAAGTGGTTGATGATCTATTAGCGCAAGCAGTGGAAATTCAAAAATCGCCAGCGCGGGTTTCTGATGCAGGATTTACTGCAAAATTACCAAGCAATATGGAGAGAATTGCCGACATTCTTCTAACTGCTCATCAATTAGAACCATATCGTATTGATTTTGTATTAGGTGCGGCTAATGCCAATATTTATAACGGTAATGTGGATAAAGCGATTGAGTTATATCAAAAAGCGTTAGAAGTTGCGCCAGATGATGTAAAAACCAATATGTATCTAGCCAGCTGGTATCGTTACAAAGGTGCAGAAGCAGACAGCCAAAAATATTTACAACATTTGGAAAAGATTGCACCAGAAAAAGCGGCTACTTTAAAACAAATGTTTGCCACTATTGATAAAGTAGCGAAAGCGCCGATTGTCGATAAATCTGATACTAAATTAACTAATCATGATGCCATTATTACTTTAGGCTATGCGTTAAATCCAGATGGCAGTATGCACGACATTTTAATTCAACGTTTACAAAAAACATTGGAATTAGCGAAACAAAATCCTGATGCTTTAATTATCGTAACGGGCGGTGTGCCGAAAAATAATCAAACTGAAGGCAATTTAATGAAAAAATGGTTAGTAGAACAAGGTGTTAATGCTAATCGTATTTTTGCAGATAACTATGCGCGTTCTACAGTAGAAAATGCCTTATTCTCTCGTTATGCTTTGGCGCATCATAAGATTAAACATGCTGTATTAATCAGTTCAGGTAGCCATGTGCGTCGTGGGCAAACTTTATTTGAATTAGCAACAAAAGAGTCAGGCCCGCAAGGTATCACATTTGAAACTGTTGCTGCATTAGATAAACCGCTTGATCAATTACAAAAAATCACTGCCAAAGATTTGCTTGGTATTTATCGTGATAGCTTAATTGTGATTGGTTTACCAATGTTTAATAGCGGTGTCTTAC
The DNA here is from genome assembly GCF_001678495.1 of Gallibacterium salpingitidis. Classification (GTDB taxonomy): domain Bacteria; phylum Pseudomonadota; class Gammaproteobacteria; order Enterobacterales; family Pasteurellaceae; genus Gallibacterium; species Gallibacterium salpingitidis. The sequence goes on along the minus strand of NZ_JTJL01000002.1, from coordinate 23,263 downwards.
GTGATTAATTGTTAGTTATACTGTTGATATTGGCTAGCTCTTGTCTAGCCAGTTGTTTTTTATACGGAGGAAAAATGATTGAGCAAAGCAAACCGGCATTAATCTTGATTGATATACAACAAGGTTTTGATATACCAAATTATTGGGGCAGAGAAAGAAATAATCCGATGGCAGAAGAACAAGCAGCCTTGTTGTTACAGCAATGGCGTCAGAAAGGTTATCCTATTTTTCATATTCAACATAGTTCACAACTAGCAACTTCTTGTTTACACCCTTCCCATGCTGGACACGCTTTTAAACCGATCGTACAACCACAAGCCAATGAGACCATTATTCAGAAAACCGTCAATAGCGCTTTTATTGGTACAGATCTAAAACAACGCTTAGATGAACAAAACATTAAACAATTAGTGATTGTTGGATTAACGACAGATCATTGTGTTTCAACGACAACGAGAATGGCTGGCAATTATGGCTATCAGGTGTTTCTTGTCGCCGATGCAACTGCAACTTTTAATCGAATTGGGATTAATGGTGAAGATTTTTCCGCAGAATTGATTCATCAAACCGCATTAGCCAGTTTAAATGGAGAATTTGCAATGGTGGTAACCACAGCAGAAATGCTTGCGTCTATAAAATAGATTTATTTATTTGGCTACTCACTATAAATTTTTCGCCAAGCCCATCGTTGATCGATTTGTTTAGCAATTTCAGTTACAAGTCGTTTAGAAATACCAAGGTGTAAAGCTTCTTGGCGAAAAATCAGGGTTTGCTGATAAATTTCTTCTAATATTTGCCATAACGGTTTAGTAGATGTAAAACCTGCTAATTGAGCAAATTTTGGTAACGCATGATATGGGTGTTTCCCATTACCAGCAAAAGCGGTCATATGTTCTTGATATGGAGAAGGGCTGTAAACAATGTCATAAAAAGGAGAAAGTTTCCAATTATTGTCATCATCCATTAAGAAGGCAAAGTTTTTTGCATGATCATCTTGGTTGAGGGTTAAAAAGTTGAACAAAGCTCGTTTGATTAAGTTTTGTCCTTCTTTAATACCACATAAAATTCGCGTTGCTTTTAACAACTCTAGATAATCCAAAGAAGGTTCTCTAAATGATGCATCCAATAATCCAGCAGCTGAGATCATATGTAATTTGCCATTATCAGTACGATCAAAACGCTGTTGTTGTAGCCAAAAATGATCAGTATCTACTTGAAAGAGTTGGAATTTTGGTACGTCTAATTGTAAATTTTTTGCCATAGTCATGTAAGCATACTCAATCAAACTTTCATATTGTTGCAATGGGAATTTTTTGGAAGTGAGTTTAATAATAAATTGAGTCCCTTTTTGTTTAGTATCAGTAGTAAATAGACCATTTTGTAGCTGTGTTACATTTAATTTAGGTCTGGCTCCACCAGAACCACTAGCTTGCACTAATTGAGCTAAGATATCTGTTTCTGTACCCTCAAATTCTTGAATTGCATTTTTGCCTAATGTGATGAAATCAATAGTTTCTACTTCATTTATGTCAACTAGGGGAAGAGCGGGTTCATAAGATAATGAACCAGCACCTTGTTGAGAAAGATAAGCTAACCGTTCTAGAGCGGTAATTTGTTTTGGATCATAACCATTTTGTCGGAACATGCGATCCATAAGATAAAGCCCCCAGCCATCAGGTAAACTGTCAGCAAATAAACCATGTAAACCAAAATGGGGTAGAGAAGGCGCTTTTTGTAATGATGTATCGGCAGCAAGATTAAATGGGGCGAGTGAATCTGAAAAACGTGCAAGATATTCAGATGTATATTGAAAGAATGTACCTTGTTTATTTTCGGCTAGTTTTCCTACCTCTATTTGTTCTCCATTAGAGAGTTCGCGTTTGACAATAAGTGGTACTTTTAGCATAACTTTTCCTTTTCTATTATTGATTTTTTAGTACATCTTCAATGGTTTGTGGCGCAGGTGATTGAGGTTTTAATGCAAGACGTAATGCCTGTAGATCACCTAATATTTCAACGAGCATTAAAAATTGGCGCAGTGATATTTCACCGGTGCGTTCAAATTTTCGTAATGTGCCGTAAGGTACACCAGACCGTTCAGCGAGCGAGCTTAACGTCATCTTTTTTTGCTTTCTTGCTTGTTTTATGAATTGTTTTAATTCTATTTGTAAATCAACAGCAGTATAGAGTGAAAGTTTCATCGACTATCCTTAGCAGAGGCTATACCTTTGATATTGGTTTTAGTTATAACATTAAAAATGTCATTATTATAACATTTTTGTCTAAATTTACTCTATTTTTGTTATTATTGTGACAGTTTTTCTAGATATAAAAATATATGGGACATTGTTAAGGCAGTATGTATAGATAATCTATGGAAAGGTATAACGTAGAATGAAATTGGTCATACTTGCTCTTTACTAAATCCAGATTGTGAGGGGTTGTCCTAAAAAATAAGCAAAATATAAAAAATATTGTGGGCGAGATCATATCTTTAGCATCTAGCGATAGGCTTTCTACCAAAAAAAGAGTATAAATAAGTTATTCGTTAAGTGGAAAAATTAATAATGCGCAAACGATTGGCAAATAGGATTTCCGCTTGTAGTTAGCGATAATGTTGTACTTATTTTGGAGAATCTCATGGATTCGATAGTAAACTCCTCTCGGAATGGACAATTGTCTGATAGAGCCCTATTGGAGAAGCAGGCTGAAGCAATAGGAATAGCGCCTTTTTACTACAGTTTAGAAGGTGAACGTATTCAAGTTGATGACACTGTTTTACAAACCTTGCTTGAGTGGCTCAAATTAAATCCTCAAAATACTAATAATTCCTTTGAAAATATTTTTGTTCTACATAGTGAAAATGTTACTCGCCTTGATTGGGCAAAATTAAATTTTGCCGCAGATGAATATCCGCAACAATTGTTAAATGAACAAAATCAGATTCTTGAAAATAGCTGGCGACTTGAAACTGGGCAATACCTTGAATTTATGCCATTGCCGATGGGGTATTATCGTTTAATTACCAATTATGCACAGTACAAATTGTTAGTTGCACCAGCGAAAACTTATCAATCACCATTATTAGCCGATGAACGTAAAGTTAGTGGTCTTAATTTGCAATTATATAGTTTACGTTCAAAAAACAATTGGGGCATTGGTGATCTTGGCGATTTACAACAACTAGCTAAAGAATTTGCACGCGATGGTATTGATTTTATTGGTATTAATCCGTTGCATGCCTTATTTCCTGCGCATCCAGAATGGGCGAGTCCATATAGTCCATCTTCACGTCGTTGGTTAAACCCTATCTATTTGGCTGTCGATTTATTACCTGAAATGGCTGAAACTGCGGCGGCTAAATGGCGCCATAGTCCAGAAACTGAAACGTTATTACAACAGTTGCGGGAAACAGCTTGGGTGGATTATTCGCAAGTATGGCAATTAAAACTAGACGGATTACGTGTCGCTTATCAAGTATTTAAACGTGAAGGGCGTTTAGCTTATCGTCGCAAAGCTTTTGCACAATTTATTGCCGAACAAGGCGAACCATTGTATTTACATGGTGTTTTTGAAGCACTTGATCGTGCTTTTATCCAAGAAGCAGAGGATGAAGATAATCTAGCAGGTTGGCTAGCATGGGATAAAGCTTATCAAGATCCATATAGCGAAGCAGTGCGTGAGTTTGCAGCAGAACATAGTAAGCAAATTGAGTTTTATATGTGGTTGCAATGGCTAATGCGTGATCAACTTGATGCAGTGCAATTAACTTGTGAACAAGTTGGCGTTAAGCTTGGTTTATATGGTGATTTAGCAGTAGGCGTTGCGAGAGGTGGTTCTGATACTTGGTGTCATCGTGAAGCGTTTTGTATGCAAGCGTCAGTAGGTGCACCACCTGATGAGCTTGGCCCAGCAGGGCAAAACTGGCAATTACCGCCACTACATCCGCAATATTTACGTGCAGAAGGGTATGAAACCTTAATCAAATTATGGCGTGCCAATATGCAAAATTATGGCGTATTGCGTATTGATCATGTGATGGCGTTGTATCGTTTATGGTGGATTACACAAGGTACTAGTGCTGCCCAAGGCGCTTATGTACATTATCCAATTGAAGAGTTAATTGCAGTGTTGGCAATCGAAAGCCAACGTAATCGCTGTTTAATTATCGGCGAAGATTTAGGAATTGTACCGCCAGAGGTCAGACAATGGTTAGATCAATATGGTATTTATTCCTATGCAGTTATCTATTTCAGCAAGACATATGACGGTTATTTGTTACCGGAACATTATAAGGCGAATGCGATCGCGGTAATTAGCACTCACGATGTCGCACCATTACATGGTTTTTGGCAAGCGACTGATTTACATACGATGTATCAATTGGGCGTATTACAAGAAACGCAATATCAACGTGCTTTACAACAACGCAGCGAAGATAAGTTGCGCTTTGTGCAAACGCTAAAACAGGCGAAGTTATTAACCTCATTACCACAAGATTTACAACTTACTGATGAATTGAATATCGCAATTCATCAATTGGGTGCAACCAGCCGTAGTCAATTATTTGCCATTCAGCCAGAAAATTTATTGGGGATTGAAGCTTCGTTCAATATTCCGGGAGTGTCACGGGCATATCCAAATTGGCGTTATCGTCTGCCAGTATCATTATTAGATGATGAAGTGTGCCAAAGATTGCACCAATATTATCGGCAAATTATTTCTGCACGTCAGAACTTGGCTGTTGATGCTATCGCAGAATGTTATCAAGACAATCTTAAACTTATTCTATTAGGGGACAATATGATTACCGTCGATTATAAACAAATCGATCAGTTGTTTAATGCCGTACATGGCGATCCATTCTCATTCTTAGGCCCACATAAAACCGAACAGGGTTTAGTGATTCGAGCATTGTTACCAGATGCAAAACAGGTGTCTATCTATAATCGGCAAAAAAATCACTGTTTAGCCGAAATGCAACGTGTTGATGAACGAGGTTTCTTTGTGGCGTTATTACCACGAGCGACAGCGGATCTGCACTATTTGTTTAAGATTGAATATGAAAATAGTACAACAGCAATTTATCAAGAAGATCCTTACCGTTTCCCATCTTGTCTATTTGATATGGATAATTGGTTGCTCAGAGAAGGAACACATCAACGTCCGTATGAAGCGTTAGGTGCACATTTGACAGAGAACAGCTATGTGCCTGGGGTGAATTTTAGTGTATGGGCGCCAAATGCACGTCGTATTTCTGTGGTGGGTGATTTTAACCAATGGGATGGTCGTCGTCATGTGATGCGTTTACATCGCGAAAGTGGTATTTGGGAAATTTTTATTCCACATATTGATGAAGGCAGTCTATATAAATTTGAAATTCTTGATGCAAATGGGGCAGTGCGTTTGAAATCTGACCCTTATGCGTTTGGTACACAATTGCGCCCAGAAACAGCATCTGTTGTCACAAAATTGCCACCAAAACAACCGTATAATCCAGATAGAGCAAAAGTAAATGCGGTTGATGCACCAATTAGTATTTATGAGGTACATCTAGGATCGTGGCGCCGCAATTTGGAAAATAATTATTGGCTGACCTATGAACAATTGGCAGACGAATTAATTGATTACGTTAAAGAGATGGGATTCACCCATATTGAATTATTACCATTGTCAGAATTTCCATTTGACGGTTCTTGGGGATATCAACCATTAGGACTTTATGCACCAACACGTCGTTTTGGTGATGCTAAAGGATTATGTTATTTCCTGGAGAAAGCGCATAAAGCAGGGATTTATGTCTTGCTTGATTGGGTTGTTGGCCATTTCCCAACTGATGAATATGGTTTGGCTAAATTTGATGGTACAGCGTTATATGAACATGCGGATCCACGTGAAGGATATCATCAAGATTGGAACACTTTGATTTATAACTTTGGTCGCAATGAAGTGCGTAATTACCTCACTGGCAATGCTTTATATTGGATTGAACGTTACGGTTTTGATGGTTTACGTGTCGATGCAGTGGCATCAATGATCTATCGTGATTATAGCCGTTCAGATGGTGAGTGGATTCCAAACCAATATGGTGGACGTGAAAATTTAGAAGCTATTAATTTCTTACAACGGACTAATGCGTTATTACAAAATGAACAACGCGGCGTATTGTTAGTGGCGGAAGAGAGTACCTCGTTTGCTGGTGTAAGTCATCCAACTGAAGATGGTGGCTTAGGCTTCCAATTCAAATGGAATATGGGGTGGATGAATGACACTTTACGTTATATGAAGCTCGATCCAATTTATCGTAAATACCATCATAATTTGCTCACTTTTGGCATGATGTATCAATACAGTGAAAACTTTGTGCTACCACTTTCTCACGATGAAGTGGTTCATGGTAAAGGTTCGCTTTTAACCAAAATGCCTGGAGATTGCTGGCAAAAATTCGCTAACTTGCGGGTGTATTATGGTTATATGTGGGGTTTCCCAGGTAAGAAATTATTGTTTATGGGAAATGAATTTGCTCAAGGACGTGAATGGAATTACCAAGAAAGTTTGGATTGGTATTTACTTAATGAAGAACATGGCGGTTGGCATAACGGCGTACAAAAATGGGTTCGTGATTTGAACCATATGTATCAACGCTATCCAGCTTTATGGCAACAAGATCAACAGCCAAATGGTTTTGAGTGGTTGGTAGTTGATGATGCTGATCAATCAGTATTGGTGTTTGCGCGTTATGCGAAAAATGGGGAAACTTTGGTCGTGGTTTGTAATTTTACCCCTGAAGTTCGACATAATTACCGTTTTGGCGTTAATAAAGGCGGTTTCTATCGCGAAATTTTAAATTCAGATGATCCTAGTTATAAAGGTAGCGGTATTCATAATTCAGGTGGTATTTGGAGCGATAAGATTGCCAGCCATGGTAAAAAATATTCATTGAGTGTACAGGTTCCGCCACTTGGTGCTGTTTATTTTGTTTTAGAAAATGAGATTGTGGAAGAGGAAGAGCCTGCAATTGAAGAAACCAATAAGCAGGAACAATCACAGGTCGATAAAACAACTAAACAGAAAGTAGCCAAAACAACAACTGCGAAGAAAACAACAAGCAAAAACAGTAAAACTACCACAACGAAGAAAGCAACAAGTGTGGCTAAAAATAGTAAAACAAAAAATAACTCGAAAAAATAACTTGGTTTAAGAGGGAACGTTATTAATGCGGGAAACATTCATTGGTTATAGCTATCCATTAGGTTACAGCAAGGCAGTATATCAAGGAAAAGAAGGTTTTAATTTTGTACTTGCTGCACCTCACGCAACGCATGCGTGGCTTTGTTTATTTGATGAAAATCAACAAGAAACACGTTATGCAATGTATCGTAACCATGACTGTTTTACCCTCTTTATCACCAATATTGCCATTGGGCAAAAATATGGTTTTCGTGTTGATGGTGGTAAAGAACCTCCAAATTGTTACAACGTGACGAAGTTGTTACTTGATCCATATAGTCGATTAGTTGTTGATATACCTGAATTTAAAACCACACAGCAATTAATGCCGTTTTTATGGTTCAATCAACAAGATAATGGGTTATTGGCGCCAAAGAGTGTCGTTGTTGATACCGCTTTTGACTGGGAAGATGATAAACCGCTTAGAACGCCTTGGTCACAAACGGTAATTTATGAATTACATGTTAAAGGTTTTTCTCAATTGAATGAGAAATTACCACGCAAATTGCGCGGGACTTTTGCGGGATTAGCCGCAGCTGAAAATGTAGCTTATTTACAAAGTTTAGGTGTAACAGCCGTCGAATTATTGCCAATTACGCTACATTTAGATGAGCCGCGTTTGCAGCAAATGGGGAAAATGAATTATTGGGGCTACAATGTTTTGTCACATTGCGCGCCAGATCAAAGATTTTCTACCTCAGAAGAGGTATTATTAGAACTGAAATCACTGATTAAGACTTTACATAAAGCAGGCATTGAAGTGATTTTGGATGTGGTGTTTAACCATACCGCGGAGAATGATATTGGCGGGCCAACGCTTTGCCAACGCGGCATTGATAATCAGCTTTATTATTGGCATGGCCAGCACCAACATTATTTGAATTGGACGGGATGCGGTAATAGCTTGAATTTATCAGAACCACGAGTTTTGCAATGGGTGATGGATTGTTTGCGCTATTGGGTGGAAGATTTTCATATTGACGGTTTTCGTTTTGATTTAGCACCGTTATTAGGAAGAACACCAGAATTTAAACAGAATGCAGCGCTCTTTTTAGCGATGGCGCAAGATCCAGTATTAGCACCTTGCAAGATGATTGCCGAACCATGGGACATTGGCGATGGCGGTTATCAATTAAGTGGTTTTCCACACTTTTTTAGTGAATGGAATGATCGTTTTCGTGGTGATATGCGGCAATTTTGGCTGAATGATAGTCAAGAATTGGGAGCATTAGCTCTACGTTTTGCTGGTAGTGCCGATCTATTCCAATATAAAGGTCGAGCAGCGCGCAGTTCGATTAATTTTGTGACTGCGCATGACGGATTTAATTTACAGGATTTGGTGAGTTATAACCAAAAACATAATCATAATAATGGTGAAGATAACCGAGATGGTGATAACCATAATTTTTCTTTTAACCATGGTGAAGAGGGAGAAAGTACAAATCCTGAAATTATTAAACAACGTTTATTGAGTAAAAAAGCGTTGTTAGCAACACAACTATTGGCGTTAGGAACACCAATGTTATTGGCTGGTGACGAAATTGGTCATAGCCAGCAAGGCAATAATAATTGCTATTGCCAAGATAATGAATTGACTTGGTTGAATTGGCAACAAGCTGATGATTCATTACAACAGTATGTAGCAGAGCTTATTACCTTACGTAAAGAAATGGCGTCTGCAGGTGTTTATGATGATTGGTGGAATACTGAAAATGCGCAGTGGTTCCGCGCAGATGGACAACCAATGCAGACACAAGATTGGCATCAAGGACGAACCTTAATGTTGTTATTACAAGGAAAGTATTTACTACTTTTTAATGCCAACCGTACAGCACAAACTTTTCTATTACCAGAAGGGCATTGGCAAAAACGGTTTGGCGAAGGGCTTGAGCTACAGCAATCGCAAGCGATTGTTGCACAACTCGGTATTGTAATCTTAACGCAGTCACTGTCTTAACATAGATATTACAGGAGAATATTATGAGCGCAGCAACCAAAATTAATCCTATTCCAACTCGGGAAAGTATAGCGAATGATACGTTAGTGCTTATCCTAGCGGGTGGTAGAGGTTCTCGTTTACATGAAATGACGGATCGTCGTGCAAAACCAGCAGTTTACTTTGGTGGCGCACATCGTATTATTGATTTTGCTTTGTCGAATTGTTTAAATTCTGGTCTATTAAAAATTGGGGTAATTACGCAATACGAGGCACATTCATTATTACGTCATTTACAACATGGCTGGTCTTTCTTACCGCGTGAACGTGGACATTTTGTCGATATGCTTCCTGCGCGTCAACAATTAAATGATTCTACCTGGTATCGTGGTACTGCGGATGCAGTATGGCAAAACGTGCCAATTATGAAAGATCACTATCGTCCAAAATATGTGTTAATTCTTGCCGGTGACCATATCTATAAAATGGATTACATGCGTATGATCGAAGATCATATCGAGTTTGGTGGTAAAGCGACCGTTGGTTGTATTGAAGTGCCAAAAGAAGATGCGAAAGCATTTGGTGTAATGGCGGTTAATGACAAACTTAAAGTAGAAGCGTTTGTGGAAAAACCAGCTGATCCACCAACAATGCCAGACAAACCAAATTCTTCTTTAGCCTCAATGGGAATTTATGTATTCGATGCAGATTATCTTTATGAAATTCTCGAAAGAGAAGCAAGCTACGAAAATACTTCTCATGACTTTGGTAAAGATATTATCCCAGCAATGGTAGAAGAAGGTTTGCTCTATGCACACCCATTTGAACGTTCAAGTAAAGGTAGAAATACACAAGGCTTAATTTATTGGCGTGATGTTGGTACCTTAGAAAGCTATTGGGCAGCAAATATTGACCTTGTCAGTGAAAAACCGCAATTGAATATGTTCGATCAATCTTGGCCGATTCGTACTGTACCTAAACAAACTTTACCGACAAAATTCTTCTACAAACATCCGCATAAACAAACTATTGATAATTCATTGATTGGCGGTAGTGGTGTTATCATTGATGCGGAAATTAGTAATTCAGTGCTATTTGATCATGTTCGTGTTGAAGAGGGATCAAAAATTGAATATGCGGTGATTTTGCCACAAGTGAAAATTGGTAAGAATTGTGTATTACGCCGTTGTATTATCGATCGTAACTGTAAGATTCCAGACGGTATGCAAATTGGGGTTGATTTAGATGTTGATCGCCAACGCTTTAGAATCAGCAGTCAAGGTAATATTGTATTAGTTACCGAACCAATGTTAGAAAAATTATTAGCAAAACAACAGCAAGAAGATACAGCTGCAGTAAGTGAATAAATTTACTTTTAAGCTCGTATAATCAATATTGATATCCACTTTTTCGGGAGATCAACAACGGAAAAGTGGATATTTCATCATTAAAAAGTAAGGATTAAATTTACAATGAAAGTACTTCATATCTGTTCTGAACTCTATCCTCTGATCAAAACTGGCGGATTAGCTGATGTAATGGGTGCATTACCATTTGCTCAGCAAGCAGAGGGAATGGATGTCAGAGTAGTGTTACCTATGTATCCAGCAGTAGCAGAGAAGCTGCAACATGAACATTCACTGCATCTATTTACTTTTGCTGGACATATTGAAATTCGTCATGCTGAATATCAAGGAATTGGTATCTATTTAATTAATGCGCCACATCTATTCAATCGTCAAGGTAATCCATATCACAACGAATATTATCAAGATTATGCAGATAATTATTTACGCTTTGCTATTCTTGGTTGGACAGGTGCAGCATTAGCTGCCGGTGCAGATACTTGGTGGGGCGCTGCTGATGTATTGCATATGCACGATTGGCAAGCTGGTTTAGCTGGCGCTTATGCGATGGCTTGGAATTTACCGGTTAAAAAAATCTTCACTATTCATAATTTAGCCTACGCAGGTTTATTTGATGCACGCCATATGGCAGATTTGCAATTACCTCATCATTTTTTCCACGTTGATGGCTTAGAATTTTATGGACAAATTTCTTACCTCAAAGCAGGACTTTATTATGCTGATGAAATTACAGCTGTAAGTCCAACATATGCACGAGAAATTACCGATCCAGCAATGGCTTATGGCTTTGAAGGTTTATTACAAACAAGAGCAGCAGAACAACGTTTACATGGCATTTTGAATGGGGTTGATGAGCAAGTGTGGAATCCTGCCACTGATACTAATATCGCCAAAACCTATAAAGTCGGCAAAATGCAAGGTAAGAAAAAAGATAAAGAGGAGTTACAAGCGGAATTTGGCTTAGTACAAAATGCAGAAGCACCATTATTAGTGATGGTAACTCGCTTAGTAGAACAAAAAGGTGCTGATTTAGTGATTGCTGCTGCTGAAGCAATGGTGAAAAAAGGTATCCAATTAGCTGTTTTAGGTTCGGGCGCACCACATTTTGAAGAGAGCTTACGTCATTTAGCGGCGGCTTATCCACAGCAAATTGGGGTAAAAATTACCTATAATGAAGCGTTATCACATCGTATGGTTGCTGGCGGCGACGTTATTTTAGTACCAAGCCGTTTTGAGCCTTGTGGTTTAACACAATTATATGGTTTGAAATATGGTACGTTACCATTAGTGCGTGCTACCGGTGGACTTGCAGATACTGTGGTGGATACAACCCCAGAAACGCAAAAAGAGAAGAGCGCAACAGGATTTGTATTCTTGCATGCTGATGTAAATGGCTTCCTTTATGCGATAGATAAAATGTTAGAAATTTGGCAAAAACCGCGTCAATGGAGCTTGATCAGATCAACAGCAATGCAACAAGATTTTAGCTGGCAAAAAGCAGCAAAAAGTTATTTAGCGTTGTATAACAAATAGCCGGCGCATTGTTATTTTCTAAAATAGTGTGTGTAAGTTATTTTACATACACTATTTATTTTTTGTGTGTTTTGTCTTTTGTGTGAATAAGTTTTTTAAAATCATAATCTTACGGTTGGAGAAAATCTTCTGATTATTATGAAATAATGAATATTTATGCGATTTTCGTGTAAATAGTGTGCGTTTTTCATTGAAAAAATCGCCAAAATAACATAGGATACCCGCCGCAAAATTTTCCATTTTTAAGTTGGAGATCAGAAATGCCATCAAATAAAATTAAATTTTCCTATAATGCACCTGCCAGAGATGTTGAATCCCTTAAAGCAACCATTGTTTCAAAACTTATCTATAATTTATGCTGTGAACCATCAGAAGCAAAATTAACTAACTGGTTAAATGCAGCGCTTTATACAGTGCGTGATTTAAGTGCACAATCACGTTTACATACCCGTCGTGCGATTAAACATGAAAAATCACGTCGTGTTTACTATCTTTCTATGGAATTCTTAATGGGACGTGCGTTTAGTAATGCGCTGATTGCTGAGAATGTCTATGAAGCGATGAAACAAGCCTTTACTGAACTTGGTTTAGATTTTGATGCTATTCTTAATCAGGAAGAAGATCCAGGTTTAGGAAATGGTGGTTTAGGTCGTCTTGCGGCGTGTTTTTTAGATAGTTTAGCCACTTTACGTATCCCAGCTACCGGTTATGGCATTCGCTATGATTACGGTATGTTTAAGCAAGAAATTGAAAATGGCCGTCAAGTGGAAAAACCAGATGGTTGGTTAGCGCAAAATATCGCTTGGGAATACAATCGTCCAAGTAAAAAAATTCCAATTCGTTTTGGTGGACAAATTTATTATGAAAATAATAAGTGTATTTGGAAACCATCAGATGAAGTGGTGGCATTAGGCTATGATCAACTTATTCCTGGTTATGACAATGATATCGCCAATACCTTACGTTTATGGTCAGCGCAATCTAGTGATGCCTTTAGCTTAAATGATTTTAACCGCGGTGATTATTTTGCGGCAATGGAGAAACAAAATTTCTCTGAAAACGTATCACGTGTGTTATATCCAGATGATTCAACTACTGCGGGACGTGAATTACGTTTACGCCAAGAACATTTCTTAACTTCTGCTTCAGTACAAGACATTTTACGTCGTCATCTTGATATTTTTGATAACTTAGACAACTTAGCAGATAAAGTCGCCATCCATTTAAATGATACGCACCCAGTATTGGCAATCCCTGAATTAATGCGTTTATTAATTGATGAACATGGTTATGAATGGACACAAGCATGGGAAATGTGTTGTAAGATCTTCTCTTACACTAACCATACCTTAATGAGTGAAGCATTAGAAACTTGGCCAATTGAAATGCTTGGTACTATTTTGCCGCGTCATTTACAAATTATCTTAGAAATCAATGAATATTTCTTAAATGGTTTACGTGCTCAAGGTTATGGTGAAGATCTTATCCGTCGTGTGTCTATTATCGATGAAGATAATGGTCGTCGTGTGCGTATGGCGTGGTTAGCGGTTATCGGTTCTTATAAGATCAATGGTGTGGCAAAAATTCACTCTGATTTGATGGTAAAATCAATCTTTGCTGATTTTGCGAAGATTTATCCAGATCGCTTTACTAATGTGACTAACGGTGTAACACCACGTCGTTGGTTGGCAATCGCCAATCCGGGCTTATCTGCATTAATTGACAGTCGTATTGGCAAAGGTTGGCGTAAAGACTTAGAAGAGCTTAGTAAATTAAACCAATTTGTTGATGATGAAAGCTTCTTGCAAGATTTCCAACGTGTGAAATTTGCTAATAAACAACGTTTAGCGGATTACATTAAAACTAACCTTGGTATTGAGGTGAATCCACACGCGCTATTTGACGTACAGGTGAAACGTATTCACGAATATAAACGTCAATTATTGAATGTATTACACATTATTTATCGTTATAACCAAATCTTGCAAAACCCAGATGCGGATTGGACACCACGTGTATTCATCTTTGCTGGAAAAGCAGCAAGTGCTTACCATACAGCTAAAAAAATCATCAATTTAATTAATGATGTAGCGAATGTTATCAATAATGATGGCCGTATTCGTGATTTAATTAAAGTGGTATTTATCCCTAACTATGGCGTAAGTCTTGCGCAAATTATTATTCCTGCTGCTGATTTATCCGAACAAATTTCATTAGCAGGTACAGAAGCGTCAGGTACCAGCAATATGAAATTTGCTCTTAACGGAGCATTAACTGTGGGTACTTTAGATGGTGCGAATGTAGAAATCTTGAATATGGTAGGACAAGAAAATGTCTTTATTTTTGGTAATACCGTTGAACAAGTGGAAGCATTGCGTGCGAAAGGTTATTCACCGTTTGAGTTCTTTGAAAAAGATCCTCAATTACACGAAATTGTGCAACAAATTACTTCTGGTCGTTTCTCACCACAAGATGTAATGCGTTATCAAAATGAATTAAATCTGTTCAGTGATTACTACCAAGTAATGGCCGATTTCCGTTCTTATGTGGAAATTCAAAAACAAGTTGATCAGCATTATCGCAATCCACAAGCGTGGGCGAAATCAGCATTAATCAATACTGCGAATATGGGGTATTTCTCATCTGACCGTTCGATTATTGATTATGCAGAAAATATCTGGAAAGTAGGGCCGTTGTTAAGCTATGACAAAGAGGTTTATGAAGCGGAAAACTGCGTATTTGAAGATGAACTTCCAGAGAAAATTTAACTTTGATTAAAATATGGTAGGAGAAGGCAGTGTATTAACACTGCCTTTTTTATGCATCATTATGCAGTTGAGCTTTCATTAGTTTGTCTTAATAAACGGCTAGAAATTGTGCCAGCTGTCATCGCACCGTTCACGTTGAGTGCAGTACGTCCCATATCAATTAATGGTTCAATAGAAATTAATAAACCAACTAAGGTTAATGGTAATCCCATTGTTGATAGTACAATAATTGCTGCAAAGGTTGCTCCACCACCAACACCTGCAATACCAAATGAAGAGATAGTGACAACAAGCACTAAAGTAGTAAGAAAATGAATAGAAGTTGGATCAATGCCCACAGTTGGCGCAACCATCACTGCTAACATTGCCGGATAAATTCCTGCGCAACCATTTTGTCCAATTGTTGCCCCAAAAGAGGCAGAGAAGTTAGCAATCGCACTAGAAACACCTAATTTGTTGATTTGTGTTTCAATATTTAGAGGAATGGTGGCGGCGCTAGAACGTGAGGTGAAGGCAAAAAGTAGCGTTGGAGAAACTTTTTGATAATAACTAAGTGGATTGACCTTAACCAATGTCAGTAATAAGCCATGAACAATAAACATCAAAATAATGGCTAAATAAGAGGCGACTACAAAACCGGCTAAATTCAAAATATCGGTTAAACTTGAAGTTGCTACAACCTTAGTCATTAACGCTAATACACCGTAAGGAGTAAGGCGAATGACAACACGCACTAAACTCATCACTAATTTATTTAAGGTATCTACGCCTTGGGCAATGCGTTCTGATAACGCTTGATCTTTTTTGCGAATACTTAAAATCGCAACACCTAAAAAGGCGGAGAAAATTACCACACTAATAATAGATGTCGGATTTGCCCCTGTTAATTCTGCAAATGGATTTTTCGGAATAAACGAAAGGATCATACTTGGAATGGTTAAGCCATCAAGTTGCGCCGCACGTCCTAATACTTTCTCATTAGCAGCGATTTCGCGTGCACCAGAAGTTAAACCTTCTGCAGAAAGATGGAATAGATTGGTCATCGCAATCCCGATAATCGCTGAAATTGCGGTAGTAATTAAGAGAATGGAAAGTACGCTAAAACTGATTTTACCGAGTGAGCTAGCATCATGTAACCGAGAAATCGCGGAGAGGATAGAGACTAACACTAAAGGCATTACGATCATTTGTAATAAACGGACATAACCGTTACCGACAATGTTGATCCAATTAATGGTTTCAGCTAAGACCGGAGAGTCAATTTGATAGATTAGCTGTAACACACCGCCAAAGATAACCCCAATAATTAACCCCACTAGCACTGTACGGGAAAGATTATCCGAGCGTTTAAAATAGGCTTTGATCAGCCATAATAGACCGATAAAGACAATGAGATTAATGATAGTACTTAACATTATATAATTACTCCTAAGTTTTAGAATGAATTAGCGCTTAATGTAAAGGTTTTTTAAATTATAACAACCATTATTTTTAATATTTTTGTTACATTGGCTAATAAAAATAAGGAGTTTGGGGATATGACTAATGAAATGGTTTCAATACAATTCCATTCTATTGGTGTAGTGAAAACTAGAATGGAATTGATTTATTGGAAAATAAGGAAATTAGGATGAAATTATTCTTTTCTGCTTTTTCCTTTAATCACTTTCATCATTTCTGTAATCATTGGTCGGAGCTCTTTAAAGAGTGGATTATCGCGATGTTCCATAACGACTTCTGTCATCAATTTTAAACCTACAGCAAACCGTTGTGCCATTTCTGGTGTAAATCCTTCTCGTTGTTGGGTTAATTCAATAATCCGGAAAATATTGTCGTGGTTAGGGGCATTAAATTGAATCTGTTGATTGACTGTATTCCCCTCATGATCAGCGAGATAATCTACGGTAATTTGATATTGATGTTGTTTCATCATGTTCTCCTTTAATAAAAAATAAATATTTGCATAGTAATAGAAAGTATTTTTACCTTGTTATGATCCTGCAATGTTTACAAGATCGCAATCTTTTTAAATTAAATTTTGCCAAAAAAAATTGCTTGATTTAATTGGAAAAATCTATGCAAGTGATTTTGTAATCGCTAGCGTAAATTTTCTAGCATCGCTTTGGAATGCGCAGTATGCTAGTTGCGCTCAAACTGGATTGAGTGCGTTGCCAAGTTAAGTGAGGATAGTATGAAATATGTAAAATTAGGCAATACAGAAATTGAAGTATCAAAAATTTGTGTAGGTTGTATGTCTTATGGAAAACCATCCGAAGATTTCCATTTATGGACATTGGATCAAGAACAAACGACGGCGATGATTAAACAAGCGTTAGAGTGCGGCGTTAATTTTTTTGATACTGCAAATTGCTATTCACATGGTACTAGTGAAGAGTATCTAGGGAAAGCGTTAAAACAATTAGGTGTTGCTAGAGAGAAAGTCGTCTTGGCATCCAAAGTATTTTACAATGAAGGTGCGTTATCACGGGCTGCGATTAATCGCGAGATTGATGGAACTTTACAACGGCTTGGTACGGATTATCTCGATCTTTATCAAATCCATCGTTTTGATTACAACACACCGATTGAAGAAACAATGGAAACCTTACATCAGTTAATTGTTGCTGGAAAAGTCAGAGCAATTGGTGCATCTGCGATGTACGGTTATCAATTTCATAATATGCAAATTGCTGCAGAGAAGAATGGCTGGACATTATTTTCTACCTTACAAAATCACCATAATTTGATTTATCGGGAAGATGAGAGAGAGTTGATTCCTGTTGCTGATCAATATGGTGTTTCCAGAATTCCATATTCGCCACTAGCTGGAGGGCATCTTGCTCGTGCCAATTGGGGAAGTGATTCTAAACGCTGGGCATTAGATAAAGGCTTAAAAGGAAAATATGATAAGACTAAAGAGAGCGATTTAGCAATTGTCGCAAGAGTAGCGGAGTTAGCAGAACGTTATGGTGTTTCAATGACAGAAATTGCGCTAGCGTGGCATTTTAAACGTGGTGCTGCTGCACCAATTGTTGGGGCAACTAAAACTCACCATTTTCTTGATGCGGTAAAAGCAGTAGAGTTCGACTTGAGTGATGAAGATGCAACTTATTTAGAAGAACTTTATGTACCTCATGCTTTAGCAAGTGTAATTCCAGTGCCAAGGAAAAAATAATTGATGAATTTTTCTATTCTTTATCAAACAGAAGATTTTGTCATTATTGATAAACCACAAGGCGTGAGTGTTCATAAAGATGATACTGAGATTGGCTTAACAACATTAGTTGCAAAGCAATTACAAGTAGCGCAGGTTTGGTTGATACACCGACTGGATAAAAGCACTTCAGGATTACTATTATTAGCTTTAAATCGAGAAGCGGCAGCGGAGTTATCAACATTATTTGCTGAACATCAAATTCAAAAAATCTATTTAGCATTAACACGAGAAAAACCGAAGAAAAAGCAAGGGGTAATTCGTGGTGATATGGTGCGAACACGTCGTGGTATGTGGAAATTAACACCTACACAAACACAACCGGCAATCACACGTTTTTATTCTGTTAGTTGTGAAAGTAAATTGCGCCTATTTGTATTAAAACCACAAACTGGTAAAACACATCAATTACGAGTGGCAATGAAAAGCCTAGGTAGTCCAATTTTAGGTGACCCATTATATGGTGATAAAACAGAGAGGGTTGATCGTTGTTATTTGCACGCTGCAGTGTTAGCTTTTACTTTTCGCGGCCGTTTTTTTCAGTGTGTATCTGCACCAAAAGAGGGGCATTTCAGTGATGATTCAGTAAAAGAGCAAATTGCTTCGGTGCTCGCACAAGAAATTGCAGAAATGCGAGAATAAAGCGTGATTTTTGAAGCGGTTAGTATTATCATTACAGCACTTTTAACCAAATTTGAACCAGTTTAAATATGAGCAAGTTGTTTTTTAGTTTTCGATTTTTTAACTCTTAGTTTCTAAGAGGCGATTGGTTTAACTAAAAATTCTTGCCAAAATTAAACTGACAAGCCTCCCTAATTATGGAGGCTTTTTTTATGACCATTTTTAAACGTTTTATCAAATATCAGAAACATAGAGGAAAGGTATGCAAAACCTAGAACAGATCACAGCTGAAGCCTTAGCGGCAATTGCAGCAGCTCAAGACGGCAAAGCGTTAGAAGCCATTCGTGTTGAGTACTTTGGTAAAAAAGGACCTTACACTTTATTAATGCAAGGTTTACGCGATGTACCAGCAGACGAACGTCCAGCTATGGGGGCTAAAATTAATGAAGCTAAACAAGCAGCACAATCAGCATTAAATGCACGAAAAGCGGAATTAGAAGAAGCAGAACTCAATGCGAAATTAGCTAAAGAACGTATTGATGTGAGCTTACCAGGACGCAAATTGGAAAATGGTGGATTACATCCAGTGACCTTAACCATTGAACGTGTAGTGAAATTTTTCTCTGAATTAGGCTTTGCAGTGGAAACTGGACCGGAAATTGAGACCGATCACTATAATTTTGATGCGTTAAATATTCCAGCACACCACCCAGCACGTGCCGATCACGATACCTTCTGGTTTGATGCAGAGCGTTTATTACGTACTCAAACATCTGGCGTACAAATTCGTACTATGGAGAAACAACGTCCACCAATTCGTATTATTGCACCGGGACGTGTTTATCGTAACGATTACGACCAAACTCACACTCCAATGTTCCATCAAATCGAATTATTATTCGTAGATAAAAAAGCAAATTTCACCGAATTAAAAGGTCTATTACACGATTTCTTACGTAATTTCTTTGAAGAAGATCTACAAGTACGTTTCCGCCCATCATATTTCCCATTTACTGAACCATCAGCAGAAGTGGATGTGATGCGTAAAAATGGTAAATGGCTAGAAGTATTAGGTTGCGGTATGGTGCATCCGAATGTATTACGCAATGTTGGTATTGATCCAAATGAATATTCTGGTTTTGCGGTAGGAATGGGCGTAGAACGTTTAACAATGCTTCGTTACAACGTGACAGATTTACGTGCTTTCTTTGAAAATGATCTTCGTTTCTTAAAACAATTTAACTAATTTGCAGGGGAGAGAATTTAAATGAAATTTAATGAATCATGGCTAAGAGAATGGGTTAACCCTGCAATTACTACTGAACAATTATGTGACCAAATTACTATGCTTGGTTTAGAAGTCGATGGTGTCGAAGCGGTTGCAGGCGAATTTAGTAATGTGGTGGTTGGTGAAGTTGTCGAGTGTGCGCAACACCCAGATGCCGATAAATTGCGTGTTACCAAAGTGGATGTTGGTACAGGTGAATTATTAGATATTGTTTGCGGTGCGCCAAATTGCCGTAAAGGGTTAAAAGTAGCTTGTGCAAAAGTCGGTGCGGTATTACCGGGTGATTTCAAAATTAAGAAAGCAAAATTACGTGGTCAACCGTCAGAAGGAATGTTGTGTTCTTATGCTGAATTAGCAATTTCAGCTGATGGCTCTGGCATTATTGAATTACCGGCAGATGCACCAGTAGGAATGGATATTCGTGAATATTTCAATCTTAACGATCAAGCAATTGAAATTAGTTTAACGCCAAATCGTGCTGATTGTTTAAGTATTCGTGGTGTAGCTCGTGAAGTGGCAGTAGTCAATAGAGCTGAATTGAATGAACTACAATTTGCACCAGTAACAACCACAATTAGCGATAAAGTAGCGATTGAATTACAAGCACCTGAAGCTTGCCCACGTTATTTATTACGTGTTGTGAAAAATGTCAATGTGAAAGCGGCAACCCCAATTTGGATGCAAGAAAAATTACGCCGTTGTGGCATTCGTTCTATCGATCCTGTTGTTGATATTACCAACTATATTTTGTTGGAATTAGGCCAACCAATGCACGCTTTTGATGCAGCCAAAGTCGCGCAACCTGTGCAAGTTAGAATGGCTAAAGCTGGAGAAACCTTAGTATTATTAGATGGTTCAACTGCAGAATTAAAAGAAAACACTTTATTAATTGCTGACCAAAATGGCCCACTAGCGATGGCGGGTATTTTTGGCGGTGAAGCAAGCGGTGTTAATGAAAATACTAAAGATGTAATTTTAGAATCAGCATTCTTTGCACCATTAGCGATTACTGGTCGTGCAAGACAATATGGTTTACATACTGATGCTTCACACCGTTTTGAACGTGGTGTTGATTTCCAATTACAACGTTATGCAATGGAACGTGCGACAGCATTATTAGTGGAAATTTGTGGTGGTGAAGTCGGTGAAATTTGTGAAGTAGCAGATGAAAAACATTTACCGCAATTAAAACCAGTTACTTTACGTCGTGAAAAATTGGATAGTCTATTAGGGCACGTTATTCCAACTGAAACTGTAACAGATATTTTCCAACGTTTAGGTTTCCAAGTTAGTTTTGCTAATGATGTTTGGACAGTTATTCCAACTAGCTGGCGCTTTGATATTGAAATTGAAGAAGACTTAATCGAAGAAGTTGCACGTATTTATGGTTACAACACCATTCCAAATAATGCACCATTAGCACATTTAATGATGCGTGAGCATAAAGAAGCAGATGTTGCATTAAGCCGTATTAAAACAGCATTGGTTGAACATGATTATCAGGAAGCAATTACTTATAGCTTTGTCGATCCAAAAGTACAACAATTGTTGCATCCACAACAAGAAGCATTGGTGTTACCAAATCCAATCTCTGTTGAAATGTCAGCAATGCGTGTTTCTTTACTAAGCGGATTACTTGGTGCTGTAGCTTATAACCAAAATCGTCAACAATCTCGTATTCGCCTATTTGAAGCTGGATTGCGCTTTATTCCAGATAGTGCTGCGGAAAGTGGCGTGCGTCAAGAATTTGTTCTCGGTGGTGTGATCACAGGAACTCGCCATGCAGAACATTGGGCAATTAAATCAGAAAACGTTGATTTCTTTGATTTAAAAGGTGATTTGGAGAGTATTTTTGATCTGACTAATGCTGGAAAAAATATTAAATTTGTTGCAAAATCGTATCCGGCATTACATCCGGGACAATCTGCAGCCATTATGCTTGATGGCGAAGAAATTGGTTTCATTGGTACAATCCACCCTCGTGTAGCACAACGTCTTGATTTAAATGGTAAAGTTGTTGTGTTTGAAGTATTATGGAATCGGATTGCACATAAAGATGTAATTCAAGCCAAAGAAATTTCTCGTTTCCCAGCAAATCGTCGCGATCTCGCTATTATCGTTGCTGACAATATCGCAGCAGATGATGTATTAGCCGTTTGTCGTGAAGCTGCAGGTGCACAATTAACACAAATTAATTTATTTGATGTTTATCAAGGCCCAGGTGTTGCAGAAGGAACAAAAAGTTTGGCAATCAGCTTAGTGTTGCAAGATAAAGAAAAAACATTAAGTGATGAGGAAATTTCAGCAGTGGTGAATGCCGTGTTGTCTGCATTGAAAGAGAAGTTAAATGCTTATTTGAGAGATTAATCTATGACATTAACAAAAGTAGAACTCGCTGAAAATTTAATTGATAAATTTGACCTCAATAAAAATGATGCGAAAGCATTGGTCGAGTCATTTTTTGAAGAAATTCGTCTTGCTTTAGAAGCTGGTGAAGATGTAAAACTCTCTGGATTTGGTAATTTTGAATTACGCGATAAAACCCCTCGTCCAGGCAGAAACCCAAAAACAGGGGAGTATGTACCTATTACCGCACGTCGTGTTGTCGTGTTTAAAGCTGGACAAAAATTGCGGGCGCGTGTTGAGAAATCGAAACCAAAAGGCTAATTCATAAAGAAAAGTATTTCCCTAGCAAGGGGAATACTTTTTTCTTTTCAACATGATTTTAGTGATAAAACGTGGAGAAACGATGTGTTAGTAAAAGTGATATCTGCAATAAAAACTAGTGTGATAATTAGTGTTGCGGTAGGTTTAGCAGCTTGCTCAAGCTATCAGCACCGTTCTTATCACAGCCGAATGCCAGATCCGATTTATACTATGGCACAATTGAGCGAACAACAACATGAGTGGTATCGTACACCATACCGTATTGGTGGCAATACACGCAGTGGTGTTGATTGTTCTGGTTTTGTGATGCGTACCTTTGCAGATCGTTTTTCTATTCAATTACCGAGAACAACGACAGCACAATCACAAGTTGGTATAAAAGTACCACTAGATGATATTCAGACAGGCGATTTGGTGTTCTTTAAGACCGGTAGAGGCCCTAATGGCTATCATGTAGGAATTTATGTAAAAAATAATCAATTCTTACATGCTTCTACATCAGGCGGTGTCATTTATTCCTCTTTGGATAATCCTTATTGGAGTAAGGCTTTCTGGCAGGTACGGCGTTTATAACTGGATTTGATATAGAAGAGTGTGTAATTTACACACTCTTATTAAAATGGTCTAATAGACAAAAGT
>NZ_JTJL01000001.1 GCF_001678495.1 Gallibacterium salpingitidis | reverse complement strand
GGAAATCTTCAGCACCATTTTACTTCAGCACTGTGCTTCCTTGCTCTCGTTGCGTGAGGCGGCATTATAGGGATTTTTTATTGCCTTGCAACAGATTTTTTGAAGTAATTCACATTTTTTTATTTAGTTGCTTAGAATTTCCACAAAACGTATTGTTTTACAGCAATTTTCTTTTTAACCTTGTTTTTTTACCCTTACGGAGATCATTATGAACTTAACCCAATTTATTGGTTTTGGTGTTGCTGGCAATTTTGCCGGTCATTTAGAGCAAGCTGGCGAAGCAAAAGATTTTGAAAATGTAGTTACTACCGAAGAGTCCCAACCTAAAGCAATCTTTCCTTTCTATGTACCAAACAGTGACAGTTTTTTAGCAACATTCCCCTTATCATCAACTGAAATTAAGATGCCACAAGGTGCCGACAATTTACAGATTGAACCTGAAGTCGCAGTCCTCTTTAACATTGAATACGATCAAAATAAGCAGGTTACGGCTTTACACCCTTTTGCCTTCGCTGCTTATAACGATTGTTCTATCCGCAAACCAAATGCGAAAAAGATTTGTGAGAAAAAGAATTGGGGAGCATCATCTAAAGGGATTTCTGCCAACCAATTAGCAGTAAATTCACTCGAAAAAGGCGGAGAGTTGGATCATTTCCGCATCGCTTGCTACCACAAACGCCAACAAGTATTAACTGCTTATGGTATTGATAGCCCAATCGCTGGTTACAATTACTTTAACCAAAAACTCATTGATTGGATCATTGATAGAATGAATCATCAACCCGATCAAGGTCCGATGAATAATATTGCCGAATTACTACAACAGGCTAATTACCCAACTCAAGCAGTAATTAGTATTGGTGCTACTCGTTATACAGAATTTGGTGAAACCAATTATTTACAAGTCGATGATACCAGTATCGTTGTTGTCTATGATGGACGAAAATATAGTGAAGAACAGATTAAACAATTTGCTGCACAAGAAACTTTCCCTGCAGATATTTCAGCATTAGTGCAAAAAGTTATCGCTTAAACTACATAAAAAAACCTCAAAATTTATTTTTGAGGTTTTTTCTTTTTAACAAAATTTAATCATCCATATAGCCAAGACTTCTTAATGCTCTTTCATCATCAGCCCAGCCACTTTTCACTTTTACCCAAAGCTCTAAATGTACTTTCGCATCAAATAGCCGTTGCATATCTTGTCTGGCTTCAGTACCAATCGTTTTGAGTTTCTGACCTTGGTGACCAATGACCATTTTCTTTTGCCCTTCACGTTCAACAAGAATTAAGCCATTAATCTCATAAGTACCACGTTCATTCACTTTAAACTGTTCAATTTCTACAGTTACAGAATAAGGCAATTCTTCGCCCATAAAACGCATTAATTTTTCACGAATAATTTCAGAAGCCATAAAGCGTTGCGAGCGATCAGTAATGTACTCTTCTGGGAAGTGATGAACGCCCTTACGTAATGATTGACGAACAATTTTCTCTAATTGATGTACATTGTTGCCACGTTGTGCCGAAATTGGAATAATTTCTTTAAAATCAAATTTTTCCGTAAGTTGTTGAATAAACGGCAATAATTCATCTTTATTTTTAACATTATCGATTTTGTTAATAGCTAACACAACAGGTGCTTTAGCATTGCGTAATTTATTCAACACCATTTCATCATCATCATTCCAATGTGTTCCATCAACAACAAAGATGATTAAATCTACATCACTAATTGCACTACTCGCCGCACGATTCATCAAACGGTTGATCGCACGTTTTTCTTCAATATGTAAGCCCGGAGTATCCACATAAATAGCTTGATAAATACCATCCGTATGAATACCGACAATACGATGACGAGTGGTTTGTGCTTTACGCGAAGTAATGGAGATCTTTTGCCCTAAAATTTTATTTAATAAGGTCGATTTACCCACATTTGGACGACCAACAATGGCAATAAAACCGCAATAGGTTTCTTGATCTAAGGTTTGAGAATTTTCTGTCATTCTGTTACTCATTCAATTATTTAATTTTTAATACTGCCAAAATTTTTTCTGCGGCAGCTTGCTCTGCTTTACGACGGCTACTCCCAATTCCCTCAAATACTTCTTCTAATTGCTGAATTTGGCAAGTAACTTTAAAGGTTTGATTGTGTGCCTCACCTCTAATATCAACAACAGTATAATTTGGTAATGGCTGACGAATACCTTGTAAATATTCTTGTAATCTCGTTTTAGGGTCTTTTTGACTATCGCCAGGTTGGATTTCAGCCAAACGTTGTTGATACCAAGTTAAAATGACATGTTGCGCAGTTTCAATACCATTATCCAAATGAATCGCACCAATAATAGCCTCAACGCAATCAGATAAAATCGAACTACGACGATAACCACCACTTTTTAACTCACCTGGGCCAAGTTTTAAGTAATCCCCTAATGCAAACTCAAGAGCAATTTGTGCTAAAGTCTGCTCACGAACTAACGTTGCCCGCATTCTACTGAGATCACCTTCTGCTGCCTTTGGGAATTGATGATATAACGCTTCACCAATAGTAAAATTCAAAATAGAATCACCTAAAAACTCAAGGCGTTCATTATGAACACTCGCTGCACTACGATGGGTGAGCGCCTGTTCCAATAAAGCTATTTTCTTAAATTGATATCCTAATTTATGTTGTAATCGATCTAAATGTTCACTATTCATAATTATTTGATGGTTTGAAAGAAGCGATCAGTCCGAATTCCTGTCGGCCATTCGCCCTCTTTTTTATCTAAACTTAACCAGATCACTGTTGCTTTACCGACAATATTTTGTTCAGGGACAAATCCCCAAAAACGACTGTCATTACTATTATCTCGGTTATCACCCATCACAAAATATTCCCCTTCAGGTACGGTCCATTCACCCACTGGGTTTCCATCTTGTTTGAAATAATAAGGATCATAATTAAAACGATCTGGGTTCAATAAAATTTGATGTGTTACTGCGCCAATTTCAGTGCGTTCAATTTGCGCACTACCATGATAAACAAACTCAGGATTTTGCGTTAAACCCTCATAACGATAAGTTTCGCTAGGGCAACTATCAGAACCACATGCAGGCGTTACCGTTAACACACCATCTTGTTGATTATATTTAATATGATCGCCTGGCAGGCCAATGACACGCTTAATATAGTCCACATTAGGCTGAATTGGTGCTTTAAAGACAATCACATCGCCACGTTTTGGTTCTCCTATTGGAATCCACTTTGTTTGAAATACAGGATCTTTCACGCCATACTCATATTTGTTGACCAATAAAAAATCCCCTACACGTAAAGTCGGTTCCATAGAACCAGAAGGAATTTGGAAAGGTTCATATAAAAATGAACGTACAATTAACACGATCGCCAATACAGGAAATAAAGACGCAAGAAATTCTTCACTTTCTGAAATTGGTTCGATACGTGCTTTTTCTTCATCTGTTAACTCTTTGCCACTACGTTGTTCAGCACGAGCAATTTGACGCAAACGTTTTGGCTGCAAAACAAAGCGATGATGACACCAGAAAATACCTGATAATACAGAGAAAATAATCAGCAAGATCGTAAAAGTATTAGGAAGTTGGAAATAATCCAACACTTTCCATAAGACAAATCCAATTACCAATAAAATAGGCAAGAAAAAATTTGACATACTTGCTCCTTATTTGTCTTTTCCTACATGAAGAATTGCTAAAAATGCCTCTTGTGGTACTTCTACATTACCAAGAGATTTCATGCGTTTCTTCCCTTCTTTTTGTTTCTGTAATAGTTTCTTCTTACGGCTTACGTCACCGCCATAACATTTCGCCAATACATTTTTACGCAATTGCTTCACTGTCGAGCGAGCAATAATATGGTTACCAATGGCCGCCTGAATAGCAATATCAAATTGTTGACGCGGAATGAGTTCTTTCATTTTTTCAACTAACTCACGACCACGATACGGCGCATTATCTTTATGTACAATCAACGCCAACGCATCAACGCGATCACCGTTAATCATAATATCAACTCGCACCATATCTGCAGTTTGGAAACGTTTGAATGAATAATCTAACGATGCATAACCACGAGAAGTCGATTTTAAACGATCAAAGAAATCTAATACCACTTCTCCCATTGGGATTTCATAAGTCAACGCAACTTGATTACCATGATATACCATATGTGTTTGTACACCACGTTTTTCCACACATAATGTAATGACATTACCTAAATATTCCTGTGGCAATAACATATTACATTCTGCAATTGGTTCACGAATCTCTTCAATATTATTGATTGGCGGTAATTTTGCCGGACTATCGACATAGATAACTTCACCATTAGTCATTGCAACTTCATAAATTACTGTCGGTGCCGTAGTAATCAAATCAAGATCATATTCACGTTCTAAACGCTCTTGAATGATCTCCATATGCAATAAGCCTAGGAAACCACAACGGAAACCAAAACCTAATGCACTTGAGTTTTCTGGTTCATAAAACAAAGAAGCATCATTCAAACTTAACTTTCCTAATGCATCACGAAATGCCTCATAGTCATCTGAACTGACAGGGAATAAACCCGCATAAACTTGCGGTTTTACCTTTTTGAACCCTGGTAATGGCTTATCCGCTGGATTGTGATGTAAAGTCAACGTATCACCAACAGGCGCACCAAGAATATCCTTAATACCACAAACTACCCAACCTACTTCACCACAAGAAAGCTCCGTAGTATCTACTTGTTTTGGTGTAAAAATACCTAAACGATCAACACCATAACTCTGTCCTGAACTCATTACCTTAATCTTATCGCCTTTCTTCAATGTACCATTTTTAATTCGCACTAAAGAAACAACACCAAGATAATTGTCAAACCATGAGTCAATAATCAATGCTTGTAATGGCGCTTCCGGATCGCCTTTTGGTGCTGGAATACGTTTCACAATTTCTTCTAAAACATCTTCTACACCAAGCCCCGTTTTTGCAGAACAACGTACTGCATCAATCGCATCAATTCCAACAATATCCTCAATCTCTTCTGCCACACGCTCAGGATCAGCTGCAGGTAAGTCAATTTTATTTAAAATTGGCACAACTTCTAAATCCATCTCAATCGCGGTATAGCAGTTAGCCAAAGTTTGTGCTTCTACACCTTGCCCAGCATCAACCACTAACAACGCTCCCTCACACGCTGCTAATGAACGCGAAACTTCATAGGAAAAGTCAACGTGGCCTGGGGTATCAATAAAATTTAATTGATAAGTTTCACCATTTTTCGCAGTGTAATCTAACGTTACACTTTGTGCTTTAATAGTGATACCACGCTCACGTTCAAGATCCATTGAATCCAGAACCTGTTCCTCCATTTCCCGTTCTGTTAAGCCACCACAGACTTGAATTAAACGGTCGGAAAGCGTTGATTTACCATGATCAATATGAGCAATAATTGAGAAATTACGGATATTCTTCATAGATGAGTAATTTTAATATTTCGGTTAATAAATGAAAAAATAATCGGAAGATTTTACAAGAAACAAGGAAAAACTGCTACTAGAAAGGAATTTGTTATATTTTTCAGCAAAAAGGCAGATTTACTCCGCCTTTTCACTAACACAATTAATTAATAATAAGAGTGTTCTCCGCGTTGATGTTCTGTAACATCTTTCACGCCTTTTAACTCACCATCAAATTGTGCAAGCAATTGTTTTTCCACGCCTTCTTTTAAGGTTACATCCACCATTGAACAACCGTTGCAACCACCACCGAACTGTAAAATTGCTTCGCCATCTTCCGTAATTTCAATCAAGGTAATACGTCCACCATGACTAGCTAATTGCGGATTAATTTGTGTTTGAATCACATAATCAACGCGTTCAATTAACGGTGCATCATCAGCTACTTTGCGCATTTTTGCATTTGGTGCTTTTAAGGTTAATTGCGTTCCCATATCATCAGTAACAAAATCAATTTCTGCATCTTCTAAGAAAGGCAAACTAATTTCATCAACAAAAGCAGAAAAAGTTTCATATTTCATTTCACAGTCTGTTGCTTCTACTGCGGAAGGTGGGCAATAAGAAACACCACATTCTGCATTTGGTGTTCCAGGATTTACCACAAAAATTCGGATATTAGTTCCCTCTTCTTGTTGATCGAGCAATTTACGGAAATGTGCTTGTGCTGCACTAGAAATAACAATTTGTTGCATAATGCTTTGATTCCTTCATTAATACTTGACTGATATGGTCGGGAATAATACGCTCAATCAAGAATTTTTTCTACTCCCTCACCCAAAATCAACTCATTTTTTGAGTTTTGCACAATGCCCACACTTGAATTTCTTGAACGCCAACTTGTTGTAAACAATGGCAAATTTCCTCCATTGTTGTTCCAGTAGTAATCACATCATCAATTAAAGCGATTGATTTAATACCAACAGGCAATGGTTTAACTAATTTAAACGCCTGTGCCAAATTTTTTTGCCGTTGTTCTGCACTTTTTCCTCGTTGTGATTCCGTTGCACGCTGTCGCTGAATCAAATCTTGCCGAAATGGGATATTTAACCAATGACTTAAATAACGTGCTAACAAACTCGCCTGATTATAACCACGTCGCCATTGTCTTTGATGATGTAGTGGTACTGGAATTAATAAATCTGGTAACGATAAGTTATGTGTACGTTTTGCTTCTCTCACTGCCAACAATAACCAACGTGCTAAACTACGATCTAACCAATAATCTTGATTAAATTTAAAACGATAAATAAGAGAACGTATTGGTTCTTCAAATGCAGAAACAAACACAATTCGCTGCCACTTTGGTGGCGCCAATAAGCATAAACCACATTGCAAACGATTTTCAGGTAAAACAGCGCCACAACGCCCACAATATGGCTGCCGTATTACTTGTTGATAGCAACACGAACAGATCCCATGCTGCGCAATCCTCAAACGACGTCCACAAACAACACAACCCACATCAAAAAGATTCGTACTTTTCATACTGGCAACATTACAACACTTATTACGGAAACAATCATTACCGCTGAATCTTTTGTGAACTACTTCGAGAAAAACAGAAAAAAATGCTATGATTAGCGCTTGTTTTTCTAGCCATAAAGATGTTTGAAGTATGTTAAAAGCACCAATTAAAGTTATTTTTTTTGATATCGATGAAACCCTTTACGTTAAAAATAAAGCTATCCTTCCTAATAGCGTACCAACCGTCATCCGTAGTTTAAAACGTAAAGGCATTATTCCTGCTATTGCTACTGGTCGTGCACGTTGTGCTTTTCCAGAAAAAATTGATCAATTGATCAAAGATGAAGGCATTGAATTATTCGTGACGATTAATGGGCAATATAATAGTTATAAAAATCAAGTTATTACGAAACACCCTATTGCTATTGCAGACATTGAACGCATTATCCGCTTTTTAAGCCAACACCATATCGAATATGCATTTGTTGGCAATGAAGGAATTGCCGTTTCGAATATCACCCCGCAATTAAAAGAAGCACTCGATCCAATTACCACCCGTTATTTCATCGATCAAGACTATTACAAAACACACGATGTTTATCAGTTACTCCTTTTCTATTCTGCCGACCAAGATCAATTTATTGCTGATTCCGGCATTCTTGGTGAACAATTCAAAGCAGTACGTTGGCACGATTATTCAGTCGATTGTCTCGTGGCTACTGGTTCAAAAGCGAGTGGTATTGACGCAGTGGTAGAATATCTCGGCTTGACGATTGATAACGTGATGGCTTTTGGTGACGGACTAAATGATATTGAAATGATTAGTCATGTCGGTACTGGCGTCGCAATGGGAAATGCACATCCTGAACTGAAAAAAGTTGCCAATTACATCACTGAAGATATTGAACATGATGGACTTTTAAAAGGATTACTCGCATTAGGCGTGTTAGAAGAATCCGACTTGTAACTTTACAACGTAATAAAATCTTTACAACGATAATTTTGTGACAATGATCGCAAAAATACAAAAAATACAGATAAATTATTGTTAGTCAAAGATCTTCTCAATAAAGTCGCTCTGTGCTATAACTAATTCACTTACTGCAACACAGTAATGTAACGTTATGTTTACAGCCAAAATTTCACTTGAGCACTAAAGGAGCGACTATGAAAAAATTTAAACTTGCCTTATGGGCAACATTAGCAGCAACCACTTTATTAACTGGTAATGCCCTAGCAGCTGATGTCAAAAATGTTGCAATTACCGCCATTGTTGAACACCCTGCGCTTGATGCGGTCCGTCAAGGTACTATTGCTGAATTAAAGAAAGAAGGTTTTGAAGAAGGAAAAAATCTAAAGATTGATTTCCAAAGTGCACAAGGAAATACAGCTACTGCAGCACAAATTGCTCGTAAATTTGTTGGTGATAAACCTGATGTTATTGTTGCTATTGGTACACCTAGTGCGCAAGCTGTCGCAGCTGCAACCCGCCATATTCCTCTTGTTTTCTCCGCTATTAGTGATCCTGTTGCAGCTAAATTAGTGAAATCATGGGAAGCTTCAGGAACCAATGTCACTGGTACTTCTGATACCTTACCAATTCAACCACAAATTGATTTGATCAAACGCTTAATTCCGAACTTAAAAGCGATTGGCTTTGTTTATAGTTCTGGTGAAGTGAATTCAACTGTGGTCTTAAAACAATTACAAGAAGCTGGTAAAGCTAACGGGTTTACAGTAGTAGAAGCACCTGCACCACGTACAACAGACATTAGTACTGCTGCACGTAGTCTAAAAGGTCGTGTAGATGCTATCTATACCTCTACCGATAATGGTGTTGTTTCTGCATATGAAGCACTTTATAAGAGTGCATTAGATGCGGGTATTCCTCTTATTGCTGCAGATACCAGCACCGTTGCTCGTGGAGCAATTGCTGCCTTATCTAACAACTATTATGTACTAGGTGAAGAAACCGGAAAAATTGTTGGTTCAATTTTGAAAGGTGAAAAACCAGGCAATATTCCAGTTAAAACAATGGATAAATTGGATCTTTATCTTAATCTGAAAGCAGCTAAAGCCTTTGGTGTTAAAGTACCACAAGATTTAGTGGATTCAGCTAAAGAAGTAATAAAAGAATAATTTTCTATGTTCAGGATAGGTACAAAACGTACCTATCCCATTGTTTTCGTTTATGTAATATTACCATTATGACTTCAGTTCTATTTTTAGGTGCATTAGAAATTGGTTTAATTTATGCCATTGTTGCATTAGGTGTGCTGATTTCTTTCCGTATTTTAGACTTCCCTGATTTAACTGCTGACGGAAGTTTTCCATTAGGTGGCGCTGTTTGTGCCGTTTGTATCGTAAGTGGAATTAATCCTTGGTTAGCAACATTAATTGCTACGTTTGCGGGAGCAATTGCCGGTTTAATCACTGCTTGGTTACACGTTTCACTAAAAATTTTGCAATTACTTGCCAGTATCTTGGTAATGATTGCGCTCTATTCAGTGAATTTACGCATTATGGGTGCACCAAACTTGCCATTGTTAGGTGAAACTACAATTTTCGATCCTTTTATTAATGCTGATGCAAGTAACCAAATGTATGTACAACCAGCATTAGTTTTTGGGTTTGTGATTGTTGTTAAATTACTTTTAGACTGGTTCTTTAACACTGAAATTGGTCTGGCTGTCCGCGCTACTGGTGCGAACTTGAGAATGTCAAAAGCACAAGGTATTCCAACAGGACGTATGATTTATCTTGGTATGGCATTATCGAATGCGTTGATTTCACTAGGTGGTGCATTATTCGTACAAACACAAGGTGGTGCTGATATGTCAATCGGTGTTGGTACTATCGTAATCGGTTTAGCGGCTGTCATTATCGGTGAAACCTTAATTCCAGCTAAGCGGTTATTTATGATTA
Organism: Gallibacterium salpingitidis; assembly: GCF_001678495.1. Taxonomy (GTDB): domain Bacteria; phylum Pseudomonadota; class Gammaproteobacteria; order Enterobacterales; family Pasteurellaceae; genus Gallibacterium; species Gallibacterium salpingitidis. Next base: position 117,067 of record NZ_JTJL01000001.1, on the reverse strand, counting down.
CATTAGCCGTAATTATTGGTTCAATTCTCTATCGTTTCTTTATTGCAATTGCATTAAGTAGCGAAACATTACGCGACATTGGCTTTGGAGCTCAAGATCTTAACTTAGTTACAGCCATTTTAGTTGTCTTTGTCCTCATACTCCCACAACTAAAAAGTCGTTTTCTTAGCAAAAAGGGGGAATGAACAATGATGAAATTAGATAATCTGCGCATCACTTTTAATCGTGGTACGCCGATCGAGAATCCAGTATTAAGAGGGCTTTCTCTCAATATTGCTAAAGGTGAATTTGTTACCGTTATTGGGAGTAATGGTGCGGGTAAATCTACACTACTTAATGCTATCTGTGGTGATTATTTAGTAGACAGTGGCAAAATTTACCTCAATGATGAAGATGTTACTCGCAAAACAACTTGGCAACGTGCAGCTTCCGTAGCGCGTGTTTTCCAAGACCCAATGTTAGGTACTTGTGAAGGATTAACGATTGAAGAAAATATGGCTCTCGCATATTGTCGTGGTCAACGCCGTAATCTTTCATTTTTTGTAAAAAAAGAAACGAGAGAATTCTTTCGTGAGAAGTTATCTATGCTGAAACTCGGTCTAGAAAATCGTCTCAGTGATAGAATGGGATTACTCTCTGGCGGACAACGTCAAGCTGTAAGTCTATTAATGGCCTCTTTACAGCCATCTAGTATTTTATTACTTGATGAACATACTGCCGCACTGGATCCTAAAACTGCGGCTTTTGTTATGGAACTCACTGATAAAATTGTAGCTGAAAATCAACTTACCGTAATGATGGTAACTCACTCTATGCAGCAAGCATTAGATCATGGTGATCGCACTGTTATGCTGCACCAAGGACAAGTTGTATTAGACGTTTCAGGTGACAAACGTAAACGTATGGGAGTACAAGATTTATTGCAAATGTTTGAAAGTACACGTGGTGAACGCATCACAGATGATAGTTTGTTATTAGACTAATCTTTATAGTTATCACTACAACAATTTGTTCAAAACGAAAGGCTTAGTAAATAGACTAAGCCTTTCTTATTTAGGAAGATTATCTCTAAATTTTAGTCAAATAAAGTCAAAGCTTGTTTTACAATATCTTCCGCAGTTAATTGATATTCTTTTTGTAGAAAATCAACCGTTCCAACTTGACCATAACGACCTTTGATACCTACTCTACGCATCGGTACTGGCGCAGATTCTACCAATACTTCTGCAACGGCGGAGCCTAAACCATTTTCAACACTATGATTTTCACAAGTTACGACTCTACCTGTTTTACGAGCATATTTAATAATGGTTTCTGCATCAATCGGCTTCAAAGTAAACATATCAATTACTGTTGCCGAAATTTGATGACGTTCTTGTAAAATATCTGCGGCTAACAAAGCTTCAGCTACCATAATGCCATTTGCGATTAAGGTAATATCTTTACCTTCTTGCAGAACTTTCGCTTTACCAATCGTAAACGTTTCATTCTCTGGATAAATTTTGATAGCTTGCTTCCTAATCGTTCTAATCCAATAAAAACCTTGCAATTGCGCTAGCTGCTGCAAGATATCTTTGAACATCGTTGCATCTGTCATCTCTAAGACATTAGCATTTGCTAAACCTCTAACAATACCCATATCCTCAAATGACATATGAGTACCGCCATTATGAGCTGAAGTAATGCCTGCATCAGATGCAATCACTTTGACATTATTCTTTTGGTAATCTAATGACATAAACAATTGATCAAAACAACGACGACTGGCGAATGCAGTAAAAGTATGGAAAAACGGAATATGACCCGCAATCGACATCCCCGCTGCCAAACCAACTGTATGAGCTTCCATAATGCCACAATTAATCACATTGTTAGGATACAACTTCTGCACTTTATCCATTGACATAGAGCTCATCAAATCTGCTTCTAAATCAACAATCAACGGATTGTTTTTTATCAATTCTGTCATTGTCGATGCATAGATAGCTCTCATTTCAACATTATCTTTTTGCAAACTACGCATATTTTGCCTCCAAATCCAGAATAGCCTGTTGAATTGATTGTTTCATTGCATCATCAAGTCGTAAATGGTGACTATTTTTTAATCCTTCTAAATAAGGTACACCTTGTCCTTTAATCGTATTTAGCACAATTAATTTTGGCTTACCTTCAGGCTTTTGTGTTAAAACCGACGCTATCTGTTGTACATCTTTTCCATCAACTTCAATACAATCAAAACCAAAGGCTTTAAACTTCTCAGCTAAACTAAAAGGCTCAATAATCGCAGATAACGTACCATCTAACTGCATTTTATTGTAATCAACCAACACTGTTAGATTAGTTAAACGATGATGAGCAATAAATTGCAACGCCTCCCAACATTGTCCTTCATTTAACTCGCCATCTCCTACGATACAGAAAGTACGATTTTCCATTCCTCTAAGATGGTGGGAAAATGCAATACCAGTCGCAATAGATAAACCTTGCCCCAACGAACCTGTTGTAGCATCAACTCCTTTTGTTTTTAAACGATCTGGATGACTTGGTAACAACGTTTGGTTTTGATTTAATGTTTGCAATTGTTCAAGAGGGAAAAAACCTTTGAGCGCCAGTGTACTATAAAGAGCGGGGCCTCCATGCCCCTTAGATAATACAAAATAATCTCGTTCGTCCCAATCTGGATGCTGAGGATCAATCTTCATCACTTTGCCATATAATGCTGCCAACGTTTCAACAATTGACATACTACCGCCAAAATGGCCAAAGCCTAGATGAAGTAATGTTTTTAAGGTAGCAACCCGAATTTGATTAGCGAACTTGACTAAATCTGTTTCCATTACATTACTCCTTAGTTTCTACTGCAGCTTTTTCTTTCTTCACATAGTTATAAGCAACTAATACTACAAAAATACCAACAATAACCGCAGTAATAACATCTTTGTTCCAGTAATTTGCCATATTTCCTAAAATAATACCGATCACACCAAAATCAGCATCAGAGAAAGTGGTATTGGCAAAACCTAAATTTCCTAAAACTGGAAGTAAGAACACAGGAAGGAAAGTAATTAATACACCATGAGCAAATGCACCAATAATAGCGCCTCTACGTCCACCCATTGCATTACCAAATACCCCAGCTGTCGCACCACAGAAGAAGTGAGGCACAACACCAGGAAGAATTAATACCCAACTTAATTGGCCAAGAATAAATAGCCCTACTAAACCACCAACAAAACTCGCTAGGAAACCGATAAGTACTGCATTTGGTGCGTATGGGAATACAATCGGACAATCTAGTGCAGGTCTTGCATTTGGTACTAATTTTTCTGAGAAACCAGTAAATGCAGGAACAATTTCAGCCAAAATTAAGCGTACACCTTGTAGGATGATGAAAACCCCGGCCGCAAAGGTAACTGCTTGAATAATGGCATAAACTAAATAGTTTTGTCCGCCGCTAAATTTAGTTTCGATAAACTCTGATCCACTTGCTACTGCTAAGATGAGATAAATCACCATCATAGTTAATGAGATAGAAATTGAGCTATCACGTAGGAAACTTAAATTTTTCGGTAAATTCATTTCCTCAGTAGATTTCGAACCTTTACCTGTCCATTCACCAATTGCACCAGCTAAAACATAACCGACAGTACCAAAATGGCCAAATCCAACATTGTCACTACCAGTAATACGTTTCATATAACGGTGTGCAATATATGGGAAAAACGCCATCACAAGTCCCAATGACAATGCACCAACAAATACAAGTTGAATACCGTCGAAACCAGCAACAGTAAGAATAATACCGATCATACACGCCATATAGAATGTATGGTGACCAGTAAGAAAGATGAATTTTAAGCGGGTAAAGCGAGCAATCACAATATTAGCAACCATACCAAACGCCATAATTAAGGCTGTTGCGGTACCATATTTTTGCAATGCTAATGACACGATGGCTTCATTATTTGGAATAATACCTTGTACATTAAAGGCATGTTGGAACATATCACCAAGTGGTGTTAATGAGCCTAATAAAACACCTGCACCACCACCTAACACAATAAAACCTAAGATAGTTTTAATGGTTCCTTTAATAATATCTGGCATCGCTTTTTTCTGTGCGATTAAGCCAACTAATGCAATTAAACCAACTAAAACAGCAGGTACTTTAAGGATATCTAAAATGAAGAAAAGGAAGGCATTCATAGTAATTCCCTCTTAATTAATTTGCATTAAAGTATTCTGTAAGTTTTTCTTCATATTCAGCTAAACTTACAATATTTGTAATAACAATTAGTTTGTCTTGCGAAATACCACTACTCGCTGCAATATCTTTTGCCATCACAAATAAATCTGCATCAGTTGGATTCACAGAAGCTAAATCTGTATGTTCTACTTCTGCGGTAACTCCCATTTTGTTTAATACTTTTTTAATATTCATTTCCATCATAAAGCTGCTGCCTAAACCAGAGCCACACACTGCCATAATTTTCATAAAAACCTCCAAGGTTATTGGTTTTGAATAAAAGTAAAAATCTCATCCGTCGTTGTTGCATTAACTAACCGTTCAACATTTTCATCATCACCAAGCATCTCAGCTAAAGACGCTAATGCGGATAAATGTTCAGTATTATCTTTTGCAGCAAGCATAATAATTAATGACACAGGATCATTATCTTCAGAATGAAAATTCACTCCTGATGAAACAACTAACAAAGATAAACCTGTCGCAATAACGCCATCTTCTGGTCGTGCATGAGGCATGGCAATCTTAGGTGCTATAACAAAATAAGGACCGATGTCTTCATAAAGTTGAAAAATCTTATCTACATATCGTGGTTCAATCATTCCTTCATCAAGTAATGGTTTTGCACAAAGTTTTACCGCTTCTTGCCAAGAATCTGCCTTTTCCACAATTTGTATACGTGATTTAGGTAAAAATTGTTTTAACATCATCTACTCCTCTGTTTTTTTGTTATAACGCAGTTTAATCAAAGCAAAATTGCTCAGCAATCAGCAAATTTCATTTTTGTGATAGCGCTAACATTTTCTATTTATTTTTTATGTGATGATATACTTAAATAAAATTTTCTTTTGATATTCCAAATAGATAAAGCGGTTATGACAGAACCAAAAAACAAATCTAGACGTAGTACCGGAAAAGTGACTTTAGCTGATATCGCGAAAGCTGTTGGCGTTGGGCAAATGACGGTATCTCGTGCAATACATAAACCAGAACTTGTTTCAGAAGAGCTGCGTAATAAGATTCAACAGACAATTCAGACAATGGGATATATCCCTAATATTGCAGCCAGAAATTTAGCCACTGTTAGCTCCAATACGGTTGTACTAGTCACAAATTCTCTTATTGCAACAGAAAATACATTGATTATGGATGGATTGCATCGAGAGATACAGACAACAGACTTACAATTATTAATCCTATTAGTAGAAAAGGAAAAAGATTGGATTAATGAACTTATTAAATACGCTCCAGAAATGATTGTACTACTCAATATGGAGTGTAATGAACAACAGCAACAACGCCTAAAAGTGTTAAATATTCCATTAATTACGATCGGTGCTAAACAAACTAACAATTTCAGTATTAATATCGGTATTGATGTATCACACGTCATTCATTTACTAGTTACCCATCTTTTACAAAAAGGCAAACGAGAAATTGGTTTACTCTGTGCTAATCAACATTTAGCAATCTTTCAACAATATATGAAGAGTTGGCATGATGCCTGTTTAGAGCACTTTATTAATCCGCATCTTGTATTACATACTGCCGAACAAGCTTCATTCAAAACAGGTTGCCAATTGTTTAACGAAGCACTTTTACTCTGGGGAAATATAGATGCCTTTATTTGTTTATCTGATGAGGTAGCTTGTGGTGCTTTATTTGAATCATTACGCCGTCATATCAATATTCCACATGAGGTTTCTATTACTAGCATTGGCGGTTTAGAAGTGAGCGAAGTGTCATATCCCAAATTAACTACTGTACATATCCCTTATCGTGAAATGGGAATTCTCGCTGGCAGAACCTTACGTCGCTTATCACAGCAGCATATTACCTATAAACCAGAAAATATTTTAGTTCGCAGCCGTTTAATTGTACGTGATAGTGCGTAAATGGTTTAAATAAAAAAGCGGTAAGTTATAATCAGTACCCTACCGCTTAATTCTTTCGTACTAACTCACTCGAATAATCGTCCGCCCATATAACTGATGTTCAAGTAATTTTTTTGCATAACTAGGTACATCGGCTAAGGCGATTTCACGCGTAAATTTTTTCAAATAATCATCTTCTATTAAGCGCGCTAACTCTTGCCATAAAGCTTGACGCTCTATTAATGGAAAATAAACAGAATCAATACCTTGCAAACGGACATTACGCAAAATAAACGGCATTACCGTTGTATTTAATTGATAACTTTGCGCCAAACCACAACAGGCAACACAACCACCATATTGCACTTTAGTTAAGAGATTCGCCAAAATATCACCACCAACAGTATCAATAACACCAGCAAATTGCTGCTTTTCTAATGGTCGGCATGGCTCACTAAAATGGTGGCGGTCATATACTTTTTGTACGCCTAATTGCAATAACGATTGATAACAAACCGAATTGCCGGAAACAGCACTCACTTGATAACCCAGTTTGGTTAGCAGATATACCGCTATCGACCCTACACCACCACTTGCACCAGTAACAATGACTGGGCCTTTTTCTGGAGTAATCCCAGCTTGGCGTAATGCTTCAACACACAACATTGCAGTTAATCCTGCTGTGCCTAATGCGATCGCTTTATACTCTGTTAATGCGCCAGATAATTTTAATAAATGTTGTGGTTGCACAAAGGCAAATTCACTCATAGCGCCAAATTGCACTTCACCATAACCAAATCCTGTTGCCAACACCAAATCGCCTACTTTAAAGTTTGCATCTGAACTACTGGCAACACTGCCAACAACATCAATGCCGGGAATAAAAGGGTACTGTTTGATGATTTTACCAACCCCGCAAATTGCCAAAGCATCTTTGTAGTTCAAAGAAGAATAATGCACCTTAATTTTGATACTTTCGCTACGTTGTGCTTCAGGAAAAAATCGTTCATCAATATTTTCTAGCTGGCATTTAAACGGTTCGGTTTCTGTTTGTCTAAGCACAAGTGCTTTCATTCTGCTACTCCTGTTTTTTGATAAAGGCGATAAGCAACTTGCTGAGTAAACTTCTCTTTCAGCAACTGCCAACTCGCTGGTATGTCGATATTCTGCAACGTCTTTTCACTTTCAAGATAAATTAACGCATCATCTGCCAACCAATGGTGCGTTTCCAATAAAGTTAAGGTTGTATTTAATAAATCTTGATGAAAAGGGGGATCCAAAAACACAACATTAAACGGTTGTTCTGGCTGGTGTTGCGCTAAATACGTCAGCGTATCAATACAAATAATCTCGCCATTTTGCGTTTTGAGTTGTTGTAAATTTTGCTTTAACTGTTTTGCCACCACCGGCGATTTTTCCAACATCACCACTTTTGCCGCTTGCCGAGAAAGCGCTTCAAAGCCTAATGCACCACTGCCAGCGAAACAATCTAAGCAGTTTGCTGACACAATGTCATTCATCAGCCAATTGAATAAGGTTTCACGCACGCGATCTGATGTTGGTCGTAACCCTTGTGATAATAATACTGGAAGCTTTCGACCTCGCCATAATCCAGCGATAATACGCACTTCACCTTTACCTTGAGGAACTTTTGTCAGGTTTTTTGCCATAATAAGAAGAAATACTAAGCATAGATAAATTTAAATGATAAACTAGCAACCATTTTAGTCTATTCTTAATTAATTTGGATCATCTATTGAATTAACTCGGTAATTTTATATGTCAGAAAATAAACAGAAAAAAGGATTTTGGGCTTCGTTATTTGGACGTAATAAACAATCAGAACAATCATCCACTCATCATTCTCAAACCAGCGTAGAACAAGAACAATCTTCTGTTATTGACAACTCCACTACACAACAAACAGAAGCAACTACCGACAACGTAGTTACGACACAAGAACATATCGAACCAACTGCCGAAACAACTCCACAGCCTAGTGAGGCTAGCGAAAATCTTATTCCAACAGAAACAGTAGCTGAAGAACTTTTACAGCCAGAGCCAGAGCCAGAGCCAGAGCCAAGCAAAATTGAAACACAAGAGAAACCAACAAAACCAGGCTTTTTTAGCCGTTTGGTGCAAGGTTTAGTCAAAACCAAGCAAAATATTGGTGCAGGTTTTCTTAACTTTTTCTCTGGCAAAAAAATCGATGATGAACTGTTTGAAGAGTTAGAAGAACAATTATTAATTGCTGATGTTGGTGTGCCTACAACCAGCAAAATTATTGATAATCTAACTGAACACGCAAGCCGTAAACAATTAAAAGACGCAGAATTACTCTATCAACAATTAAAAGTTGAGTTAGGTGCTATTCTTAAACCAACCGAACAACCGTTAGTGCTAACCGATAAAAAACCTTTTGTCATCTTAATGGTTGGAGTTAATGGAGTTGGGAAAACAACAACTATCGGTAAGTTAGCAAAACAATTCCAACAACAAGGCAAGTCAGTCATGTTAGCAGCAGGCGATACTTTCCGCGCTGCAGCAGTTGAGCAATTACAAGTATGGGGTGAACGTAACCATATTCCTGTTATTGCGCAAGCCACTGGTTCAGACTCAGCATCTGTTCTCTATGATGCAATGCAGTCCGCTACCGCAAAAGGTATTGATGTCTTAATTGCTGATACCGCAGGCCGTTTACAGAATAAAAATAACCTAATGGATGAATTGCGCAAAATTGTGCGTGTAATGAAGAAATATGACGAAACAGCGCCTCACGAAATTATGCTCACCCTTGATGCAGGTACAGGTCAAAATGCCATCAGCCAAATGAAATTATTTAATGAAGCGGTTGGTATTACAGGCATTACCTTAACCAAATTAGATGGCACAGCGAAAGGTGGAGTAATTTTCGCTCTAGCTGATCAATTTAATGTACCAATTCGCTATATTGGCGTTGGTGAAAAAATTGATGATCTGCGCCCATTCAAGAGTGAAGAGTTTATCGAAGCGTTGTTTGTATCAGAGAAAGAAGTATAAGGAAAAACTATGATTCGATTTTCCGAAGTCAGTAAAGTTTATAGCGGCGGTAATAAACCCGCCTTACAAGGGATCAATTTTCATTTACCAGTTGGCAGTATGACTTATATTACTGGTCATTCTGGTGCAGGAAAAAGTACGCTTCTAAAATTAATTTTAGGCATTGAGCGTGCTAATGGCGGCAATATTTGGTTTAACGGTCATGATATTACACGTCTTTCTACTTCAGAAATGCCTTATCTACGCCGTCAAATTGGGATGGTACATCAAGATTATCGCTTACTAACCAGTTATACCGTTTTGGATAATGTAGGATTACCGCTAGTTATCAATGGTATGCATCCATCAGAAGTAAAACGTCGTGCCTCAGCAGCCTTAGATCGTGTTGGGCTATTTCATCGTGCAGATTATTATCCGCAACAACTTTCTGGCGGTGAACAACAACGTATTGATATCGCTCGTGCGATCGTCAATAAACCGCAATTATTATTGGCTGATGAGCCTACTGGAAATTTAGATAAAGAATTATCATTAGAAATTTTTCGTCTATTCGAGCAATTAAATCATATGGGCGTTACCGTCATTATCGCCACACACGATATCAATATGATTTCACAAAATCCAAAACCAACTATTGTGCTTGAACAAGGACATTTAAAACAATTTATTCGTTAATGGAATTACTATGAGTCAACGTCAAGTAAATGCACCGTTATGGTTGCAACTGAAAATCGTCTTCCAAATGGTAATACGTGAACTATATAAAAGAAAACTGGGTACATTACTCACCGTTCTCGTTATTGCTGTTTCACTAACTGTACCAGTTACTACTTATCTTTTATGGAAAAACGTGCAATATGCCGTCGATAACTTTTATCCTGAATCAGAATTAGCAGTCTATTTAAATAAAAGTTTAAGCGAACAAGATACCAGCACTATTGTAGAAAAATTACGTTCTCAAGAAGGGGTCGCTTCGTTGAACTATATTTCACGACAAAAAAGTCTTGAAGATTTCCGTCAATGGTCGGGCTTTGGTGAAGAACTTGCGTTATTAGATGATAACCCATTACCAGCAGTGGTAATGATCAAACCAACTAAAGAGTACCAAAATACCAATGAATTAATGGAGCTAAGAACAGCGCTCAGCAAAATTAAAGGGGTGCAAGAAGTTCGTCTTGATGATGACTGGATGGAAAAATTAGGAGCCGTATCTTATCTAGTAGCGCAAATTGCGATTATTTGCAGTATTTTGATGAGCTTAGCGGTCTTTTTGGTGATCGGAAATAGCGTACGTTCTGATGTTTATAGCAGCAGAGCAAGTATCGAAGTTATGAAACTACTCGGCGCCACCAACAACTTTATTTTGCGACCATTTCTCTGTACCGGCATTATTTATGGCGTATTAGGCAGTATCTTAGCGACTATTTTTAGTTTTATGCTCATAGGCTATTTTGCAACAGCCGTTAGTTATGTCGCGAATATCTTTGCCCTAAAATTTGAATTAAACGGCTTAGCGATCCCTGAAATTCTCTTTATGATTATTATTTGTTCCGCTATCGGCTACGCTGCCGCTTGGATCTCAGCGAACAAACATATTAATGATTTTGAAAAGAAAAATTAATCTGAAAAGTTGAGTTTCGCCCTCAGGCGAAACTTGACTATCCCCCACGACAAGAGTAACATTCCGCCCGATATTTTTTCTATGAGGACAAACACTTTGGACAGTCACAGTCGATACTGGTTTTATATTTTTAACTAATCTTTTCGCCTCATAGCCTTTGCTTATCGGCGAAAAGCCGGTGAGTATCCACTACCCCATTTAAACTAGAATCTTTTTATTTTGTTCATTGCGTTGTTCATAACCCAACCAAGGGAGTACGAACATGATCGGAGCATTTGCTTTGGATGACGCACGCTTAGTGCGGATTGATGAAAATAGTGAAGCATTGAATGATGCCATTTGGATTGATCTTTTAGAACCGACCGTTGAAGAACGTGAAATGCTGCAAGAAGGCTTAGGACAAAGTCTAGCCTCTTATTTGGAATTAGAAGATATCGAGGCATCTGCACGTTTCTTTGAAGATGAAGATGGCTTACATTTACACTCTTTCTTCTATTGCGAAGATGAAGACGATTACGCTGATATTGCTACAGTTGCATTTACCTTACGAGATGGTCGTTTATTCTCACTAAGAGATCGCGAGCTACCTGCCTTTCGGTTATATCGTATGCGCTCACGCACCCAAAAACTCTTAGAATGTAATGCCTATGAGTTATTACTTGATCTCTTTGAAACGAAAATTGAGCAGTTAGCCGATGTTATCGAAACTGTTTATGCCGACTTAGAAAAATTAAGCCGTATTATTCTAGAAGGAAAACAGGGAGAGGCTTTTGATCAAGCATTAGCGACCTTAACCGAACAAGAAGACGTTAGTTCTAAAGTGCGTCTTTGCTTAATGGATACACAACGAGCTTTAAGTTTTTTGGTGCGTAAAACACGTTTACCAACAAGCCAGTTAGAACAAGCCAGAGAAGTATTACGAGATATTGAATCTTTGCAGCCACATAATGAATCACTTTTCCAAAAAGTGAACTTCTTAATGCAAGCGGCAATGGGTTTTATGAATATCGAACAGAACCGTATTATGAAGATCTTCTCTGTGGCATCATTGATTTTCTTACCGCCAACATTAGTTTCTTCTACTTATGGTATGAACTTCGCCAATATGCCAGAACTAACGTGGAAATTCGGTTACCCATTTGCGCTTACTTTAATGGTACTTGCGGCTCTTTTCCCATTCTTATACTTTAAACGGAAAGGATGGCTGTAACTCAAGAAAAAACCCCTTGAGCAAAACATCAAGGGATTTTGCCTTCTATCTCATTACGATATCAACGTTTTTTCAACGATTTAGCTAAAGATTCTAACTCCGCTAACTCTTGTTTATCCTCTAATTCTGCTTCATATTTTTTGCGTTGCGCATTAAATAAATCATAAATTTCTCTCACTTTCTGTTCCATTATTTCATGACGAATACTACCTGCACCTTGTAATACTGGATACCCATTAAATTCCAATAACTGATCAACATTATTACGCCAAAAATCTAAGGTTAAATCCTGACGATTCTTAACTCGTAATTCCGCACTTTCTAAGAAAATAACCACCAAACGATTCAGACTATCAATTTCGTCACTATGCAAATAATTCTTGGCAATTAGAATATCTTGTTTACGCACCACTTTGCCTTTCCAACTGGTCAGCGCCATATTAGGTGCATGAGCATCGGCTCGACTGATAATCAACTCGGCTGCGGTTTTATGCGTGATCGCATAAATTAATTTATTTTGGGTTTCAGCAAAGAACATCTGTGTTGCTTTGTCTGTACCATCATAATCACTACTTAATGCAAATAAGTCTTTTACTTTTTGATAGAAACGTTTTTCGCTGGCACGAATATCACGAATACGTTCCAACATCTCATCAAAATAGTCAGGACGCCCATCAGGATTCTTTAAACGTTCATCGTCCATCACAAAGCCTTTACGCATTAATTCTGTCAGTTGAGTATTCGCCCAAATACGAAATTGCGTGCCTCGTTTACTTCTTACCCGAAAACCAATCGCCAAGATCATTTCCAAATTATAGAAAGCCACCTGATAATTTTTACCATCAGCGGCAGTTATTAAGAAATACTTAATAACTGAATTTTCAGATAATTCTTTATCTTTCAATATATTAGATATATGCATATTGATATTAGGGACTGAGGTGGCAAAAAGTTCTGCGATTTGATTTTGGCTTAACCAAACAGTGCCATCTTGCGCATACAAAGACACTTTAGCTTTACCATCATCAGTGTTGTAAATAATGATATTGTTTTGCTGTGGCATATCATTTCTCTCATAAAAATCTATTTGTTTTAGCATTAATTATAAGTAGATCAGCTATAACGACTACTTTTCATGGCTATGCGAAAACTATTTAATCAATTTTGTTAGCGGCAAAAATAAATTCTCTTTCTTATCCAAAAATTGGATAAAACCCAGCTTCTTATAAAATGCAATTGCATTATCATCTTTCGCCTCCACAAGTAATGTGGCTATTCCCATTTTTGCATTACTCACTTTATGTAGAACATCAGCAATTAAGAACTTTCCATAGCCTTGGCCAACAAAACGCTGATCAATTGCCAAACGTCCTACTAAAACTGCTGGAATATTAGGATATCTAATCTTTTTTTGGATATTTGCTTTAGGTATATTCTCAACCTTGATTAAAGTGGCAGATAAAGTGTAATAACCAATAATCTGTTCATTTTTCTGATTAATTAACACAAAGCATTTAGCCAATTCTCTTTTTTCATCCTGTGGTGCTTGTGTCTGTAAATAGCTATTTAGAACTGCTGAAGAACTATTAAAATCTTGCTTTTTCAACGTTAGTTCCGCTAACGGCACAATTACTAGATCGTGCAAAGCCTCTAATATCATTATTTTTGTCCTTGCAGCTTTAAAAAATGATCATAAGCAGTTAATGCTTCTTGCATAGATTCATTAAAAGGTTTCTCTGTTGACAAACTATCAATCAGTAATTGTTGATCTCGTACAGAAAGAGCAACTACTTGATGTTTCTCAATTGTCTTAATAGATTCTTTATACACTGCATCAATAACAAAGTCCGTTAATGTTCTGCCGCTTATTGCTGCAGCTTGCTTAAATAAGGCATAGATATCAGGATTGACTTTAGCCTCTAATCTCGCTTTAGATTGATTTCTCATAAAATCTCCTTTTCTAATATTTATCGCCTACTTTTTCACCATTTCAATAATACGGCTATTAGCCGTACAAATCAAATAATAAACTCATTTAAAAATACCAATACAAGATAAAAATTACTTTGTCCTAAATAAAAAATTCCCTCTATTTACTAGAGGGAATTTCGTTTTACTATTTTCTAGCTAATATTGGTTTTAAGAAACGTGCTGTATGTGATCCTTGAATTTCCGCCACCTGTTCTGGTGTTCCAGCAGCGATAATCTTACCACCGCCGCTACCGCCTTCAGGACCTAAATCAACAATCCAGTCTGCTGTTTTAATCACATCAAGGTTATGCTCGATGACGACAATCGTATTCCCTTGATCACGTAAACGATGTAACACTGACAATAACTGTTTTATATCAGCAAAATGCAATCCTGTGGTTGGCTCATCAAGAATATATAAGGTTTTACCCGTATCACGTTTAGAGAGTTCCGCCGCCAATTTCACTCGTTGCGCTTCACCACCAGACAAGGTCGTAGAGGCTTGTCCTAAACGAATATAGGATAATCCCACATCAATTAACGTTTGTAATTTACGAGCAATCATTGGAATAGCATCAAAAAACTCTCGCGCCTCTTCAACGGTCATTTCTAACACTTGATGAATCGTTTTCCCTTTATAACGGATTTCCAAAGTTTCTCGGTTATAACGTTTACCTTTACAGTGATCACAAGGAACATAAATATCAGGTAAGAAGTGCATTTCTACCTTGATAACACCATCGCCTTGGCAAGCCTCACAACGTCCACCACGCACATTAAAACTGAAACGTCCTGGGTTATAACCTCTCGCGCGAGCCTCTGGCACACCAGCAAATAACTCACGAATTGGCGTAAATACACCGGTATAAGTTGCTGGATTTGAACGTGGGGTACGTCCGATTGGACTTTGGTCAATATCAATCACCTTATCGAAGAATTCTAATCCTTCAATTGACTTAAATGGTGCATGTTGTTGATTTTCCGCACGATTTATCGCATTTTGTGCAATTGGAAATAAAGTATCATTGATCAGTGTGGATTTACCTGAACCAGAAACACCTGTAATACAAGTAAATAGCCCAACAGGAATTTCCAGATCGACATTCTGTAAATTATTCCCGCTAGCGCCTGATAATTTTAAGATACGTTGTGGATCCATTGCTGTGCGTTGCGCTGGTATCTCAATCTTTTCCTTTCCAGAGAGAAAACGTCCGGTTAATGAGTTAGGATCCTGCATAATTTGTTGTGCTGTACCCTGTGCCACTACTGCGCCGCCATGCACTCCCGCACCCGGGCCAATATCCACAATATAATCCGCCGTTAAAATCGCATCTTCATCGTGTTCAACCACAATAACGGTATTACCTAAATTGCGTAAATGCAGCAACGTATTCAATAAACGTTCATTATCTCGTTGATGCAAACCGATTGATGGCTCATCTAACACATACATTACGCCCACAAGTCCAGCACCAATTTGGCTCGCCAGACGAATCCGTTGCGCTTCACCCCCTGATAATGTTTCGGCTGATCGAGAAAGTGAAAGATATTCCAAACCAACATTCACCAAAAATTGCAGACGCTCTTTAATTTCTTTCAAAATCTTTTCGGCAATTTTTGCTTTTTGCCCATCAAAAGAGAGTTCCTCAAAATAGCGTAATGCTTCACCAATACTCATTTCTGAAATTTGCGGCAAAGTGGTATCACCAATAAAGACGTGGCGCGCTTCCTCTTTTAAGCGTGAACCATGACAATCTTGGCATGGACGATTGCTAATATATTTAGCCAGTTCTTCACGCACCGCCATTGATTCAGTTTCTTTATAGCGACGTGCCATATTATTGAGTACCCCTTCAAATGCGTGATGACGCACTACTACATCACCACGATCATTCACATATTGGAACTCAATTTCTTCACTACCTGAACCATGCAATACTAATTCTTGAATATTTCTTGGCAACTCTTCAAATGGTGCTTCAATATCAAAATGATAATGTTTTGCTAGCGAAGTAAGCATTTGATAATAATAGAAATTACGACGATCCCAGCCACGAATCGCACCGCCAGCCAAAGACAAACTTGGGTTTTGTACCACACGTTTTTCATCAAAATATTGCTGGATACCTAAACCGTCGCAAGTTGGGCAAGCGCCAGCCGGGTTATTAAAGGAGAACATTCTTGGTTCAAGTTCTGACACCGAATAACCACAATGTGGACACGCAAAATTCGCAGAAAAGACCAACTCTTCCGCTTGGGTATCGTCCATACTAGCTATCACCACAACACCACCAGATAACTCTAGTGCCGTTTCTAAAGATTCCGCTAAACGTGGCGCCAAATCTGCTCGTACTTTAAAACGATCCACCACTACTTCGATCGTATGTTTTTTCTGCAATGCTAATTTTGGTGGATCAGATAAATCGCAAATTTCCCCATCAATTCTTGCTCGAATATAACCTTGCGCGGCAATACTATCCAATAACTTAGTATGTTCGCCTTTACGCGCTTTTACCACCGGCGCTAACAACATCATTCGTTGCCCTTCCGGTAATGCCAACACTTGATCCACCATTTGGCTAATCGTTTGTGCAGTTAATGGCGTATGATGGGTTGGACAACGTGGTTCACCAACACGCGCAAAGAGTAAACGTAAATAGTCATAGACTTCGGTAATTGTACCCACCGTTGAGCGTGGATTATGCGACGTCGATTTTTGCTCAATCGAAATAGCCGGTGATAAGCCTTCGATATGATCGACATCTGGTTTTTCCATCAATGATAAGAATTGACGTGCATAGGCGGAAAGCGATTCCACATAACGACGCTGCCCTTCTGCATACAGCGTATCAAAAGCTAATGATGATTTTCCTGATCCTGACAATCCAGTAATCACAACGAGTTTATTGCGTGGAATAGTAAGATTTATGTTCTTTAGATTGTGGGTTCTTGCTCCCCGAATTTCGATATTATCCATACGTTGCAACAAAAAAATGAAAAAACTCGACGATTATCGCAAAATCAAAAAAACTGTGCAAATATACAGTATAAAAATCTCCTTTTTTTCATTTCGTATTGCTGGTACAACCTGATAACATCGTTTACATTTTTGAGTAAACCCTCATCAAAAAAAGATGAGGAAATGATGATGCCTTGGAAACAAACGAATATCATGGAACAACGATTTCTTTTTCTCAAAGCGTGGTTAAGCCAACGCTACACAAAAATAGCGCTGTGTCGTCAATTTAATATCAGTCGTCCGACAGCAGATAAGTGGATAAAACGCCACGACAAGTAGGGTTTGAGAGGTTAAATGAGTTATCACGAAGGCCACATACTTCACCTAATACGGCAGCTAAATGGATAGTAGAGTGGTTAATTCCCGAGAAGCTCAAACGCCCTGATTGGGGACCCAAAAAACTGTTAGATTTATTTGCAAAACGTTATCCAGATACTAAAGTACCAGCAGATAGTACAGGTGATTTAATTCTTGCTCGAGCATGATTAGTCAAGCCTCGTCGTAAAAGACGTCGGCAAATCAGTGCAGATAATCAACGCTTTACCCTTTTAGTTTCTTCGAATACGACTTAGTGTGTAGATTTCAAAGGACAATTTTTATTGAGGAATAGACAATGGTGTTATCCCTTAACGGTAACCGATAACTACAGTCGTTATATTTTATCATGTCACGCATTACCTAGTCCGCAATCTGCTTTAGTCAAACAACAATTTGAACGCTTATTCTAAGAGTATGGTTTACCTTGGGTGATTCGCTCTGACAATGGGCCACCCTTTTCTTCTATTGCTTTAGGCGGTATTAGTCGTTTATCTAAGTGGTGGATAGATTTAGGGATAAGACCGGAAAGAACCGAGCTGGCGCATCCTGAACAAAATGGGTGTCATGAGCGAATGCATCGAAGTCTAAAGTTAATGTTAAAAGAACGAAAAGGCCAATATGGAAAGGATATTCAGGCGCAACAAATTATCTTGGATGATTTTCGGTGAGAATATAACGAGGAACGTTCACATGAAGGGCTAGGCAGGAAAACCCCGTCAGAATGTTATCAGAGCAAGACACGTCGTTATACAGGGAAAGTAGAAGCTTATGATTACGATGAAGGTTGCGAGATAAGGAGAGTGAAGCATAGTGGTGAAATTTGCTGGAAAGGGGAAATTTATTATTTAAGTCAGGTACTGGCTTTAGAGGATGTTGCCTTGATTCCTTTTGCAGAAGGGATATGGAATATCTATTATCATTTTCTTGGTCAGATGAATGAACGAGAAAAGAGAATTGTGCCAGCCACAAGCTGGCATCAACAAGAAGGAGGAATGTAAACGATGTCTCTAGGTTAATATGTAAATGATGTTTGTGTTGTACATATTTTTGGCATAACGCTTTTTTTCATTACAGGATGCTCTTTGGGTTTGGGGAATAATCCTTCTATACCGTATTGCTGAAAATATTTCAACCATTGACTAATTACACAAAAATTTGATGTGCCAACCAAAATGTAGGCTAGCATTTTCCATACTTATTTCACCCCAGCTGAATGGTTTAAGTGACCTGATATTTGAAGTCAGGGGAATAGGTTTTCTTCGTGTAAAGTTTACTTGCCTACGATTAAAGAGCATTGCTGTATTAGGCAGTAGTTTAAATACAATTTCCCCTGTTTCATAGCATAAATAGTATATAAAAATTTGTTATAGCATAAAAATTTATAACAAAAATAAAACATTCTAAATCCACTTACTTTAAGGTACTATAATACTATTTACTAAAGGTAGCATAAGCTGTTAAGGTAACTAATGAAAAGCTGTGTTGAGACTATATTTATTATTTGCATTATGCTTGTTATGGGGTGTCAGTCATCAATAAGAAGTGATGTTTACTATTTCAATCAACACACTAGCGTCCATCTGCCTAACCTTACCTTATCGCCAACTATTGAAACACATCAGTTATTAACCATTACATCAGATAAACTCAAGAAAAAAGAAGAACATATTTTAACGATATTATCTTTATCTCCCAAGCAATTAACACTTACTTTGCTATCTCCATTAGGTGTTAGGCTCGCTCAATTACAATATGACGGCAATGAAATAAAAGTAACACAACAACTAAAAATTGCGAATATTACCTTACCATCTTTATCGCAAATTGTTGGCGATATTTTACTTTCCTCTTTACCGATAGAGGCTTGGAGATTTGTTTTACCGCAAGGTTGGCGTATCGTTGAACAAAATAAACAGCGTTTGGTTTTCGATTTAAATCAACAGAAAGTGATACAGATTGATTATAGCGATCAGACTTATACTAAAGCAGTCAAAATAACGCATTATCAATTTTTGTATCAAATTTTGTTACAAGATATAGAATAGGAATATAAAATGAATAAACCCCCTATTTTTATAAATAATTATACTCTCTGTAATGCACTTGGTAGCACTAAAGCTGAGATATTGGAAAATCTTGAGAACAATCGCTGTTTGCTACAACTTGAAACACAAATTTCAACCGATACAACTTATGTTGGTAAAATTCCGTTATCGTTACCTGAATTACCTGCGGAATTTTCTGAGTATTATTGTAGAAATAATCAAGTGGTATTGTGGTGTTTACAACAGCTTGAGAATGATATTACAAAATTTATTGAGAAATATGGTAGAGATAGAATTGCGGTTGTAATGGGAACAAGTACCGCAGGTATTGATTTGGGCGAACAAGCTATTAAATCCGCTCACGCTGATCTTTCTTATCATTATCGTTGCCAAGAATTAGGCTCTATTTCTGGCTTTGTTGCTCGATATTTAGGGCTAAATGCACCGCACTTTACTATTTCCACCGCCTGTTCATCAAGTGCAAGAGTATTTATTTCAGCACAAAGATTGTTGCAAAGCGGTTTGGTTGATGCCGTTTTGGTTGGCGGAGTAGATACTTTGTGTCATTTAACCTTAAATGGGTTTAATTCTTTAGCCTCATTATCAGAACAGCTTACTCGTCCATTTGCTGATAACCGAGCTGGTATTAATATTGGTGAAGCAGGGGCGATGTTTCTGTTAAGTCGAGAGGAGAGCGATATTGTATTAGCTGGCGTTGGCGAAAGTAGTGATGCACATCATATCTCCGCACCTGAGCCAAATGGTGCTGGAGCTGAACGAGCAATGCGTGATGCGTTACACAATGCTAACTTATCTATCAATGAGATCGGCTATCTAAATCTGCACGGTACGGCAACACCACTCAATGACAGTATGGAAAGTTTGGCGGTAAATCGAGTATTTGGGCAAATCCCTTGTAGTAGCACTAAACATTTAACAGGGCATACACTGGGTGCAGCTGGTGCAACAGAGTTAGCCATTAGCTGTTTGTTATTAGAGCATTATTCAACCACAACCAAACCGTTACTTCCTCGTCAAACTGACGAAAATAAGCAAAATTATTACGATCATAATTTGCCAGAAATTGGCGTAATTTTTACACCAACTTATCTTGAAAAACCAGTGATTATGAGTAACTCTTTTGCGTTTGGTGGCAATAATAGTACACTCATTATTAAAAAGCGAGGCGGTTGATGTTAGGCAAGGCAAGTGATTTTTTACTCCATAAACAACCTATGATGTTGGTTGATTCTTTGCTAGAGTGCAATGAAACCTATGTTGCTGTCGAAGTGGTTATCGATCAAAAACATCAACTTTTTTTAGATGAAACAGGACGTTTACCCGCATGGATAAGTATTGAATTAATGGCTCAAACTGTTGGCGTTTGGGCAGGTTATCAAGCCAAGTTGCGTGATGGTAGCGAACCAAAAATAGGATTTTTACTTGGTGGACGGCAGTGTCAGCAATATGTGAGTCACTATCAAGTTGGCGATAAATTGAGAATTGAAGCTCAAATTATAATGCAAGATGAAAAGATGGCGAGTTTTGCAGCAAAAATTATAAATACACAACAAAATGTTGTTGCAGAGGGTAGGCTTACCACTTATCAGCCAAATGATGTAGAAATTTCAGGACTACAAAATTTATTCACACAAAATAATTAAAAAGACGAAAAATATATGACAAAAACGGTTTTAGTGACAGGTGCAAGTAAAGGAATTGGTAAAGCAATAGCAATTGAGCTAGCTAGACAAGGCTTTCATATTGTTGTGCATTATTTATCCGACAAACAAGGTGCAGAAGATACCTTACAACAGGTTGAACAGTTAGGCGTCAAAGGGCGTTTACTCTGCTTTGATGTAAGTGTGCGTACACAATGCCAAACAGTATTGAATCAAGATATACAGGAAAATGGTAGTTATTATGGCATTGTATTAAATGCTGGAATTATACGAGATGCTGCCTTTCCTGCCCTAACAGAACAAGATTGGGATAGCGTGATACATACAAATTTAGATGCGTTTTATAACGTTATTCAACCAGCCATTATGCCTATGATTTCAGCTCGTCAAGGTGGACGAATAGTCACTCTTGCCAGCGTTTCTGGTCTTGTAGGTAATAGAGGGCAAGTCAATTATAGTGCTTCTAAATCAGGTTTAATTGGTGCAACAAAAGCACTTGCATTAGAGTTAGCTAAACGAAAAATAACGGTAAATTGCGTGGCACCGGGTTTGATTGATACGGGTATGATTAATGAAGAAACCCTAAAACACGCAATGCCATTAATTCCAATGCGGCGTATGGGACAGGCTCAAGAAGTTTCTGATTTGGTCGCATTTTTGATGAGTGATAAAGCAGCATATATTACACGTCAAGTCATTTCAATTAATGGGGGAATGGTATGAGTCACGTAAGACGTGTTGTAATAACAGGTATATCGGGTATTACCGCTTTTGGTAATGATTGGAATACGATTAAACAGCGTATGCTAGAGTACAAAAACGCAGTGGTTTATGTGCCAGAATGGGAAATTTATGACGGGCTACAAAGTCGCCTTGCCGCACCAGTAAAAGATTTTAAATTACCAAGCCATATTACCAAAAAGAAAAGTCGTAGTATGGGACGTGTGGCACAAATGGCGGTTGTGGCTACAGAACAGGCACTGGCAGATGCACAGCTACTAGATAGCGAATATTTAAAAGATGGCAATGCTGGTGTAGCTTATGGTTCTTGTACAGGAAGTACAGAACCAGTGCTCGCATTTGGATCTATGTTTATGGAGAAAAATACCCATAGCATTACAGCACAAACTTACATTCAAATGATGCCTTATACTACGGCTGCGAATATTAGTCTGTACTTTGGCTTGCAAGGACGTATTATTCCGTCCTCTACCGCTTGTACTTCTGGTAGCCAAGCGATTGGTTATGCCTATGAGGCGATCAAACACGGTTATCAAAATATTATGATTGCAGGTGGTGCAGAAGAGTTATGTCCAAGTGAGGTAGCCGTATTTGATACCTTGTTTGCAACTAGTCAAAATAATACACAACCAGAATGCACACCACGCCCATTTGATCTTAATAGAGATGGTTTGGTATTAGGTGAGGGGGCAGGAACACTAATTTTAGAGGAATTAGAACACGCTCAAAAACGTGGAGCAAAAATTTATGCTGAAATTGTCGGATTTGCGACTAATTGTGATGCTACCCACGTTACACAACCTCAATCGAAAACAATGCAAGTTTGTTTAGCACAAGCGTTAAAACAAGCCGATATTTCTACCGATAAAATTGGTTATGTTTGTTTACACGGCACCGCCACTGAACGTGGAGATATTGCTGAAAGTCACGCAACTTATAATATTTTTGCCAATAAACCGCTTGTTTCCTCAATCAAAAGTTATTTAGGACATACGCTAGGTGCGTGTGGTGCATTAGAGTCGTGGTTTAGTATCGCAATGATGAATGAGGGCATTTTTCTGCCGACAATCAATTTAGAAACCGTTGATGAGCATTGTGCAAAATTAAACTATATTCAACAAAGTGCAGTTGAATGCACAACAGATTATGTGATGAATAATAATTTTGCCTTTGGTGGTGTAAATACCTCTTTGATATTTAAAAAATATACAGGCTAAGATGTAAGAAATTGATTTTTAATGTGTATAAATATGGAGAAAACTCAAATGAAATTAAATAAAAAATTATTGGTTTTATTAAGCGTTGGATTGTTATTTTCGGCTAATAGCTTTGCACGAGATACGGTTCATCATTTACCAATTAAAGATGTTTTTGATATGCCAGAAGCTAAACAAAAACTCGATCCAAGTATTAAATTTTACTTTGGACAATCAGTCAACGGAAACATAGTTAAAACTGATTCAACCAATAAAAAAACGAATGCATTCAATAAATCTGATGAACAAGCTTGTCGTTGGTCAATGTTATCTGCTCTGATTCAAATGCAGAAAAGAGCACAACAGTTAGGTGTGAAAAAAATCTCTAACGTAGTGAGCTATTACAAAAAACAACCTTATAAAAGCACCTCTTTATATGAATGTCATGCAGGTGCTGTAATGGCTGGTGTTGCGATTAAAGGTGATTTTGTTAAATAAACTTTGTTAAGTTAATCAAAGGCAATTATTATGCTAGAACAAAGAAAGGTTGTTGTTATTGGTGCAGGACCGTCAGGTGCGATTGCAGCAACCTTATTAAAACGTCAAGGTTATGATGTATTAGTATTAGAAAAGCAAACGTTTCCTCGCTTTTCAATCGGCGAAAGTTTATTGCCACACTGTTTAGATTTTATTGAAGAAGCGGGTATGCTAGCAGCAGTTGAGGCTCAAGGCTATCAAATTAAACACGGTGCAGCATTTGCTTTAGATCAACAATATTCTGTATTTGATTTTGCAAAACAGTTTACTCAAGATAGTAAAAAATACGCTTATGAAGTAAAACGAGGCGAATTTGATAAATTACTGGCTGATTGTGCGGTTGAACAAGGGGTAGAAATTCGTTATCAACACGAAATTGTGGATATTGTGTTTCAAGATGATTTAGCTTTTCTGACGGTTAATGATCTGAGTACGGGCAAACAGTATCAACTACAAACTGAGTTTGTATTAGATGGCAGTGGCTATGGTCGAGTGCTAGCTCGTCTACTCAATTTAGAAACACCATCTAATCTGCCACCACGCCAAGCTATCTTTACGCATATTGAGGACAACATCACAGCACCTCAATTTGAACGTGATAAAATTCTAATTAGTGTACACCCACAACATCAAGATATTTGGTTTTGGCTAATTCCGTTTAGTGATGGTCGAAGCTCTATTGGCGTGGTCGGTGAACCACACTATTTTGCGTCTTTTGATGACGATTTTGCAGCTTGTTTGCAATCATTTGTAAAAACTACTCCAAATTTGACCGCCCTTTTGGGAGAGGCTAAATGGGATACTGCGTATCAGAAATTAACAGGCTATTCAGCGAATGTAAAACAGCTATATGGGAAAAATTTTGCTTTATTGGGAAATAGTGCAGAGTTTTTAGACCCCGTATTTTCGTCTGGTGTAACTATTGCAATGTGTAGTGCGAGCCTTGCGGTTAAAGCGTTAGATCGTCAATTTAAAGGCGAACAAGTAGATTGGCAACGTGATTTTGCTGATGTATTACAGCGTGGTGTAGATACATTCCGCACTTATGTAATGGGTTGGTATGATTTAAGTTTTCAGCGTGCTATTTTTGCTGAAAATAGAAATGATAAAATCAGTGCGATGATCAGTTCTATCTTGGCAGGCTATGCGTGGGATCTGGAAAATCCTTATGTCAAAGAACACCAAAGACGCTTAAAGACATTAGCTGAATTGTGTAAATAGCATATTGGATATGTGAAATAAGATAAACTGTTGTAATTAGGTAGAAAAATGTTGAACTTTAATTTATTGGCAATCAAAGCCTACTCGAGTGCTTTAGTTGAAGTAGCTGACTGGCAACAATGGGCGGCGACCTCTTTTCAGCCATTGCCAGCTAGCAATAAGTTTAAGGCAAGCAAAATACCTATGATGCAAGCAAGACGTATGGGTTTATCTGATAAAATGGCTATTCAGCTAGCTATGGAGTTGCTTGAGCTACAACCTGATATTGATGCTGTTGTTTTTGCAAGTCGGCACGGTCAGTTAGAGAGAACTTACAAACTGCTTTCTCGCTTCTTTGCAACAGGAGATATGTCGCCAACCGACTTTGCTACCGCCGTGCATAATGCACCTGCTGGGCAATTTAGTATCCTTGCGAAAAACACTGCACCAATTAGTTCAATTGCAGCGGAAGAACAGAGCTTTTGTACGGGACTGTTAGAAGCATTGCTCGCTTTACAGGGTGGCAAACGTAAAGTGTTATATGTTATGTTTGACGGGGTTGTACCTGAATTTTACCACCCTTTTCTGCAACCCACTGAATTAAGCGAACCTTATGCACTAGGTATGGTGCTTGAACAAGGGGAACAATGGCAATTATCGTGGCAACCCCCATCTCAACAACAAGCACAGAAATTTCCTGACGGATTGAGCTTTTTGCATAAATTTTTTCAAAATCAACCGCACTTTTATCTTGAGAGTGATACACAAAGATGGCTATTTACCCAAAATTAAATAAACTTTGGCGAATTATTGGCACAGGGTTGGCTTTTGTCTATTTTGGCTTAGGCTCTGTCATCTTGGGTAACATTTATATGTTTGCCATTCGTTTGATTTATAAAGATCCTTTATTGCGTAGAAAATATAGCCAACGTAGTATCCAAACTTGTTTTTATAGTTTTGTGCAGGCTTTAAAATTTCTAGGTATTATTGATTATAAAATTGAAGGCGGTGAGCTTTTGCAGGCTGATAAAAGCTGTTTAATTGTGGCGAACCACCCGAGTTTAATTGATTATGTATTACTTGGATCAATTTTGCCAGAAATGGATTGCGTGGTTAAGGAAGCACTTTTTCGTAATCCTTTTTGCAAAATGGTAGTGAAAAATGCAGGTTATATTCCCAATTCATCTGATCCAGAAATATTAATCGAACGTTGCAAAAAACGCTTACAACAAGGCGGAAAATTATTGATTTTCCCTGAAGGAACTCGTACACCACTAAATAGTGAAAAATTAGTGTTACAACGAGGAGCAGCTAATTTAGCAATCCGTTGCAATGCTCCTATGCGTATTATACATATCGTTTGTGAGCCTCGAATATTGACAAAAGAATTAGCTTGGTATCAAGTATCTGAAAAAAAATCATTCTTTTATATTAAAGTACAAGAGTTATATGATATAAAATCTTACCTTAGTAATGATTTACCTCCAAGTAAAGCAGTACGCCATTTGAATAATGATCTCGTTAATTTATTACAGCCAACAGCTGATGTCATAGAAAAAGCAAGGAACTATTATGAATGAATTAGAAAATGAAATTAAACAACTCATTATTTCTGCACTGAATTTAGAAGAGCTTAGTATTGATGATATTGATAGTGAAGCTCCATTATTCAACGAAGGTTTAGGATTAGATTCGATAGATGCTTTAGAATTAGGGTTGGCACTTAAAAACCAATTTAATATTCAACTGAATGCCGAAAACGAAGAGGTTCATCAACATTTTTATTCTGTCAAAACATTAGCAGAGTTTATTCATAACAATCAATAAGGAATATAAACAATGGAAAAAAACGAAATTTTTGTACAAGTAAAAACGTTTCTTGAAGAATTATTTGATATTGATCCAGATACCGTGACACTAGAATCTCATATTGCTGAAGATTTGGAATTAGATAGTATTGATGCTGTAGATTTGATAGTGCATCTACAAAATAAGCTGAAAAAACGTGTCAGCCCTGAAGAGTTTAAAAATGTTAGAACAATAAGTGATATTGTTGATGTAATCTATAAATTACAATAATGCATTCTGCTCAATTTATTATTCGTGAAAAGGTTTATCACAGCATTATTTACACTTATTACTGTTCTTTATCCTATTTTTATCTATTTCGCATTTACCTACTTTTCTTTGCAATGGATAGCTATTGGGATATTGTTACTATTCATTATTAGAAGTATTTTATTTTGGTTAAACATTAGACACCCACAACAGGTAGTATTAGAAAAAACAACATTAAAAAAGAATTTCTCTTTAAAAATGATCGCGGCTTATTCAGCTATAATTGGTATAAGTCTAGCATTATTATCATTACTACATAAAAATCAAACAACATTACTTTTTTATCCAGTACTTATGAATATTCTGTTATTTAGTCTTTTTACTTTTAGCTTGCGGCAAAAGATGAGTATTATTGAACATTTTGCTCGCTTACAGATGCCAGACTTGCCAGATACAGCAGTACGTTATACCCGAAATGTAACCAAAGTTTGGAGTTTGTTTTTTTTCCTAAATGGTAGCATCGCACTTTATACTGTATATTCCGATGATCTAATACTGTGGACACTGTATAACGGTTTAATCAGTTATGTTTTAATGGGGATACTGTTTACTGGAGAATATTTATTCAGACGCTATAAACAATCACGTTTTTCAGACTAGGATTATTGGAAAGGTTATCTTAATGATTACGGATAAATTATCACAACAGTTACAGCAACAATTTGTAGCAAATAAGCAGTCACTCGTTCCATTAAAAATGCTTCTTTTATCACATGCAGATAGTCAGCACATTGTCTGTCTTGGCGAAAATTATCAATATAATTGGCAAGATTTGCGACAATATACAGCACATTTTGTACAACAGTTACAAACAATGTCAAACCAACAAAATATTGCATTAATCTTTAAAAGTGGTTTTTTAATGGTTTGTGCTTTATTAGCCGTATCTCATTGTCGGCGTACAATTATTTTACCCTCACTACAAACTGTACAACATCTAGCAGATATACAAGAACATTTTTCCTTGTTATTAACTGATATTACCGATCTTGCTGAACAAGTTAAAACAATAGGAAAAAGGGCAGTTAATTTTCAAAAAATTTTGCCAGAAAAAACACTTTCATCTGATCAAATTGAAAGTTTGTTAGTCAGCGTTGCAGAGTACAATCAAGTTACAGACTATACAAAAATTGATAACCGCCAGCCTGATCTCTATTTATTTACCTCAGGCAGTACAGGCACGCCAAAAATGATTGACAAATACTTCGCATTATTCGATCGGCAAATTCAAATCGAATATGATTTGCTAGCTGGCAAATTGCGTGGTACGGTGATGTATTCAACGGTAAATCATAATCATCTATTGGGTTTGATGTATCGTCTTTTCTTTCCGTTAGTATTGCGAATGCCATTTTGGGATTACAGCTTAATTATGCCCGAGCAATTAAGCAAAATTAGCCAATCCTATGCGTTAATTAGTAGCCCTGCGTTTTTACGATTTTTAGATGAAAAGTTATCCTACCCTTCAGCACGAGTGGTCTATTCCTCAGGTGGCAAATTACCACTTGAGGTAGGCGAAAAAGCTAAAGTACAGCTACAATGTGATGTAATGGAATTTTATGGCTCAAGTGAAACAGGTGCAATCGCCTACAAATATTTTCCAAGTATTCACTGGTATCCACTACAAGGTATTCAATTCCGCAAAAATAGCAAAGAGTGTTTAGAAATTTTATCGCCACTGCTACCGCAAGATGATTGGTATGCGATGGAGGATCGGGTAAATCTATTTGATGATAGCTTTGAGTTGTTAGGACGAGCAGATCGTGTAGCAAAAATTGCCGACAAACGAGTTTCTTTAACACAAATTGAAAACATTGCGTTACAATTAGCGGAAATTGCTGAAGTGAAAGCACTTGTCGTCAGAGATCATTTACGAGATAGTGTCGGCTTAGTTGTGGTATTAACTGAACAATACCGCCATTTATCAAGTAAAGAAACGTTACAACTATTACGCCAACAATTAAGAAATCGCATTGAATTAATTGCCTTGCCTCGCCGTATTCGGATTGTGGATTTTATGCCGTTAAATGAACAAGGTAAGTTAAATATTAAACAACTGGAGCGTTTATTTGTATGATTATTGAACCAAAATATCAAGTGATTACACAATCAGATACCACATTTACGCTCTGCTGTCATTTTTCAAATGATTACCCATATTTTGCAGGTCATTTTCCAAATTTTCCTATTTTGGCAGGCGTGGTACAACTCGGTTTAGTACATCAGTTTGTGCAAAAATTTCTCTCAATTTCATTGAGTAAAGCCACTATTCGTCAAATTAAATATCAACGAATTGTTCCGAGTAATAGCACTTTGCATTTACAAGTGGATTATATGCCAGAGAAAAAACGCTTAGATTTTAAGTGGTTACAAAAAGATGAGTGTATGAGTAGTGGAGTGTTTTCCTTATGAGTTACCGTCCTTGCTTTATTATACCTTGTTATAATCACGGTCAGTTTATTGAACCTGTTTTGTTGCAGTTACAACAATATTCATATCCAATTATTCTGGTTGATGATTGTTCCAATGCTGAAACCTCTGAAAAATTACAACAAATTCAACCGCATTTTGACTTTATTTTGCACCGCCATCAACAAAATTTAGGCAAAGGTGGAGCGATTAAAACGGCTCTTTACTTAGCAGAAATTTATGGCTTTAGCCACGCATTACAAGTTGATGCAGATGGTCAGCACGATTTGGCAGATCTTGAAAAATTGCTGAACTACGCACAATCTAATCCAAATACATTAGTATCTGCCCAGCCAGTTTTTGATCAATCAGCGCCTAAAGCTCGCTACTATGGACGCTATTTAACGCATATTTGGGTATGGTTAGAAACCTTTTCTCTGCAAATTAAAGACAGTATGTGTGGTTTTCGTGTCTATCCTGTACAAAATACCTTGAGTTTAATTCGACAGCATTTTATCGGCAATCGTATGGATTTTGATATTGAGATAATGGTGCAATATTATTGGCACTATCGTCAAATCCACTTTATTAAAAGCAAGGTCATTTATCCAGCAGACGGAGTTTCTCATTTTGATCAGCTGTATGACAATCTCCGTCTAAGCAAAATGCACTTTCGTTTATTGTTACAATTTTGGCGACATATTCCCTCTTTACTATTAAAGAGAAATGTACAAACAACCACCCAGCATTGGTCAAAAATGCAGGAAACAGGTTCAATAATCGGTATTCGAATTTTATTATGGATTTATACCCTATTGGGTAAAACTGGCTTTAGATTATTACTAAAACCAGTAATTTTATATTACTGGCTTGTGGCTAAATCACATCGTCAAGCCTCTGAACAATATTTAGCTCGTTTAACAAAATATGTACAACAGAATCAGCTAACTTTAAATGATAAAACGCCTTTAACCAGTTTTAACCATTTGAGCTATTTTGCTGAGGCGATGTTAAATAAACTGATTGCGTGGAAAGGCGATATTGGCAGAGAGCATTTGATTTTTCATACTCCAGACGATCTTGATCACAATAAACTCAAGCAGAGTTTAATTATCGGCTCTCATTTAGGCGATTTAGAATTAAGTCGTGCTTTGGGTTCAAGAATTACAGATTTAAAAATCACTGCACTCGTGTTTACCAAGCACGCAGTGCGCTTTAATCAGTTATTACAACAATATCAAACCACCAACGATAAAATAGATATTTTACAAGTTGATGGCATTTCGCCAGCCACGTTACTGCTATTACAAGAGCGTATTGCCAATGGGCATACTATCGTTTTAGTGGGCGATCGAACTTCACCAAATGAAAGTCAAAAACGTAGTGAAAGCCAAGTTGATTTTCTTGGTAAGCCTGCTTATTTTCCGCACGGTCCTTATATTCTTGCGCATTTATTAAAAGTGCCAGTTTTTCTTCTTTTTGCACTAAGAAACCCTGAGCAAAAAGATAAATTTGATATTTATGTCGAGCCATTTGCTGAAAAAATTAAATTACCTCGTCAAGAACGCCAGTACGCCATCACACCATATATCAAACAATACGCTGATAGGCTGGCTTATTATTGTCGCCAATCACCATTAGAATGGTTTAACTTTTTTAATTTTTGGCATAAATAGGGCATAAAAATGAGAAAAAATAATGTACTACTAAACGTGCGAGTGGCTTGCAAACCTGCCTTTCAAGATTTAGATATTATGCACGTTGTTTGGCACGGGCGTTATTGGCAGTTTATTGAGCAAGCAAGAGAGGCGCTATTTGATTATATTGGATTTGGCTATGGCGAAATGATCAAACAGGGATACCAATTTCCAATTGTAAAAGCAG
Organism: Gallibacterium salpingitidis; assembly: GCF_001678495.1. Taxonomy (GTDB): domain Bacteria; phylum Pseudomonadota; class Gammaproteobacteria; order Enterobacterales; family Pasteurellaceae; genus Gallibacterium; species Gallibacterium salpingitidis. The sequence goes on along the minus strand of NZ_JTJL01000001.1, from coordinate 85,957 downwards.
ATATAAAATATATTCAACCTATCTTGCTCAATCAGCAATTTGAGGTACAAGCTGATTTATTAGAATATGAAAATCAAGTAAAAATAAATTTCACTTTTTTCGATAAAGCAAGCCAAACTGTTTTATGTAAGGCAAGTAGTACGCAGGTTGCTGTGGCGGTAGGCGATAAACATCTACAATTTGTTACGCCTGACTGTTTTCAACAAAAAGTACGGTCATTTTTAGTAAAATAATTTAAGGAATATTTGTGAAAATAAAAACCTTTTTAGCTTTGTTGAGCTTAGGTTGTATGTCATTTGCTGTGGTAGCTCAACAACCAACATTGCAACAGATAACTCAACAACTTGCCATTCCACAAATAATGCAATGCCAATTTCAACAGCAACGCTTTTTAAGCGGTTTAGCAAAACCACTCAAGGCTAGTGGCGTAATGGTGTTAGATCAACAGATTGGTGTGGCACTTTCTCAACAAAAACCCTTTGCTCAAGTTACAGCAATTACAACAAATAAATTAATCCAATCTATTAATCAGCAAAAACAAGTGATCTCTGAACAAGAACAACCACAGTTATTTCATATTACAAATTTATTATTTTCCCTTTTCCAAGGGCAATTTACTTCAGTTTCTGACTACTTCACGCTCACCCAACAAACGCAGAATAAACAACAGTGGTTCATTACTTTACTACCAAAACAGTCGCCCTTTAATCAGCTATTCCAACAAATTAAGTTAGAGGGAGAAAAACATATACAAGTTGTGGATATTATTGATAAACAACAAGATCGCACATTACTTACCTTTGAACATTGTCAGCCAATAGAAAAACTTAATAATGAACAGCAACAGTGGTTTAAAACAGAATAAAATCAATGCGTTAATTTGGTTATTAGTATTATTACTAGGACTATTTATCCTTGTTAAAAATAGCCATAACATAAAAATTGAAAGCAGTTTAACCACCCTTTTACAAAAAAAAGAGGCTATTCCCTCGCAGGTGGATAAGCATCTATCTAGCACTATTAATGATGCTATTATTTGGTTAGTTTCTGCTAAACAGCTTGATCAAGCTAAACAAAGTGCGACTAAATTTACTGCTCGTCTAGCCACGCTCACAGGACTGAGTGATATCCAAGCACGAAATGTGCAACAACAACGAGATTGGCAACACTACTTTTTTAACCATCGAGCAATGCTATTTTCTGCTGAATTACAAGCAAAGTTAAGCCAACCCGAAGCCTATTTTGACTATATTCAAGCACAACTTTATTCGCCATTTGCAGGCGTTTCAAATAATGAATTACAGCAAGATCCTCTGCTTTTAACACGCCAACAACTATTGCAACAAAAACAACGACTACAAATTGATGATGGCTGGGTTTATGCGCAATCAGAGGGTAATTTTTATCTATTAATTCGCGCTAAGACAAATGCGCAAGGGCTGACACAAAAAGCACAGCTAGTACAACAGCTACAACAAATCCAGCAAACAATAGAACAGGAAACTGGTAGTAAAATTTATGCTAGAGGAGCAATATTTTTTAGCGATGCTTCAGCACAAAGTGTTGAACGAGATATAAAAATTATTGGTATTGGTTCACTGATTGGCATTATCTTATTATTATTGTTCGCATTCCGTCACTTTTATCCGCTCTGCTTGCTTGTTTTCTCATTACTGAGTGGCGTTTTATTTGGAATTTTAGCTACTTGGCTCTATTTTGGTGAAATTCATCTACTGACATTAGGTCTAAGCAGTTGCTTAATTGGTGTATCAGCGGATTACAGTTTACATTTTATTACTCACCGTTTTTACCCAGAAAAAGCCAATGTATCTAGCCGACAAACACTCTTAGAATTACGTTCTGCATTAATTTTAGCGTTTGCCACCACTGCACTTTGCTATGCCATAATGTTATTACTACCTCTCGTAATCTTACAGCAAATGGCAATTTTTGCTATTTTTGGCTTATTCGGTGCATTACTCACTGTTATCTTGTGTTATCCATTATTTACACAAACTATTCAACCGTTAAAATTTTCTTCTGCACAATCTCTTACTAGCTACCTACAAGGTTGGAAAAACAGCCGTTGGAGTGTACCAATCGCTATTATCTTATTTTTCGCATCACTCTGTTTTTCCTTGCAAGTGAAAGTAAGTGATGATGTTCGCTTACTGCAAAATAAATCAGCTACCTTACTTGCCAATGAACAAATTATTACTCGAGTATTACAACAAAATAATGAATTACAATATTTTATCGTGCAAGCAGACTCTGTTGAGCAACTATTAAAAAATATCACAAATTTGACCGCACTTTTACGACAAGAAAAATATCAAAATGTAATTATTCCAGCGGTTTCTTTAGATGGCTATATTCAAGATATTGAAACTCAACAGCAAAACTATCAGCAAGTGGATCTAACCTTACAACAGCTATCTACTAAACTAAGTGAATTTAACCCACAAATTATCACTACTTATCCAAAACAGCTGATTAGTTTTACCGATTTTTTAGCCAGCCCCATAGGAAAAAACTTTAGTGAGTTTTATCAGCAATATCAAAATAAACACTATTTTTTACTTCCGCTTACTAAAAGTAATAGTAAACTTAGTAAAGTAATTGCCGATCAACAAATTGATGTTAGCTATCATAATATTACCGAAGAATGGAGTAATCTATTTCAGCAAAGTCGAGAAGGTATTTTATATATATTATTATTTAGTATTGTTGTTGTATTTCTTTTACTTTCGTGGTTTTTAACGTGGCGTTATGCTTTTGCTATTGTTGCAGTACTTATTTTAGCGATGAGTGTCGCTACCGCAGCACTCACAATTACAGGACAATATTTTAATCTCTTTGCCACCTTAGCATTAATTCTATTGCTTGGTATGGGAATTGATTATGGGATTTTTATGGCGAAACAAGGAAAACAGTTTGCAGATCAAATGAATAACAATACATTGTCAGCCTTTGTTGCAATTATTCTTTCTGCACTTACTACATTATTATCCTTTGGTTTATTGATGCTAAGTGAAACACAAGCATTGGTTAGTTTTGCCACCGTATTATGTATTGGTATTAGTACTGTGTTTATTTTTATCCCACTAGTTCTTAAAGTACATTGCCACAACAAATAAATTTTTTATCTATATCAAACTACTGTCGTTATGCCATGCGTTACCTCATCTACAGTCAAATTTAGTCAAGTAACAATTTGAATGCTTATTTGAAGAGTATGATTTACCTTGGGTGATTCGCTCAGACAATGGGACGCCCTTTTATTCTCTTGCTTTAGGTGGAATTAGCCGTTTATCTAAGTGGTGGATAAATTTAAGGATAAGACCAGAAAGAACAAAACCAGCACATCCAGAATAAAATGGGCAGGATATTCTGGCACCATTTTTAATCAATGCGATCTCTTCATCTGACTTAATCATACGATTAAACATTAAATCCATTGCAACATCGAAAAACTCTGAGCCTGGATAAAAAGTTTTCAATAGATTTAATGATTGCAAAGGGAGCTGATCTTCTTCGAAACCTAAACGCAATTTATCTTGTGGCAGAATTGTTTTAATCGCTCGATAAAAGTTATTACGACGCCAATCGGTGTAAATAATATTTTCGCCAAAACTACGACGATAGCCTAAGCCACCATCAATATTCGTGGTAACAGTTACTGAACAATCTTGTGTCACCACAAGCGCAAAAGGTCTGCCAAACGAATAATATAGATAATCGCTAAAATAGTTCACATTATGGTAAGAAGTTAAAATCACAGCATCGAGATTTTTATTCTTCATTACTTGACGTAATGAGGTCAAACGACGATTCATCTCTTGTGGTGAAAACGTGCCTTTTACTTTAGCCCCGTTTCTGATTTCAATAACATCCTGCATATTCATAGTAAAAACCTCTTGTTTGTGATTAATGGTTAATGAATGTTTTACAAAATATGCAGATGTCATTCAAATTATGAATTCTTATTTAACAATAAATTATTCTTATTGATGCAGTAGTTTGTCCACAGAATATTCTTGTTCAAATGATTTTGCTTTCGCAACAATCCATTCGGCAAATTGATGAACATGAGGTTTTTCTAATCATGCTTTTTGGCAAACCAAATAGACACTTTGATCTTGAATACTATCTGGATAAAGCGGCACTAATTTTCCAGCTGCCACATCACGTGCAACTAACACATGCCTTGCTAACGCCAGCCCTTGCCCATCAATTGCAGCTTGCATAATTAAATCTGCGCGGTTGTAACGATGTCCTGCTTGTGTATCAATATTTTTACCATGATATAAAGCCCATTGCCGCCAAGAAGTGGTTGTGGTAAGGAGTCATGTAATAACGGAATTTGCTGCAAACAACGCTCTAGATCACAATCATATTTTTCAAATAGCGTTTTACTCACCACTGAATAAATATAATCATGCAATAAAAATTGTTTCAGCATACTCGGCATATCGCCATAACCATGGCATAACGCAACATCAATCGCATCATCACGAAAATTCGGCTCGCAAGTATCCACAACCAAATTCAAACTAATTTCAGGGCAGGAGACATACAAATCCTGTAAATATGGCATCAACCAACAGCTGGCCATTGAGGGCATACAATACAAATCAATCGATCTAATTTGCTGAATATCAGAAATATGCTGCATTGCTTGCTGTAACTGATCAAACGCCAAAATAACATGACGTAATAGCTCACTACCTTCGCGGCTTAACGTCAATTGGCGTGGTTTACGATGGAATAATTTATAACCTAAGCGATTTTCTAACAGTAAGATTTTCTGACTTACTGCACTTTGCGAGACACACAATTCATCCGCCGCTTGCGTAAAACTCAAATGGCGTGCGACAACTTCAAAATAACGTAGGGCTTCAAGAGGAGGTAACTTCATTTTAACCACCACAACATAAAGAACTAAAACATGTTATGACCGTAGTGTGTGACAAAAAATCATCAACACGTTATAAAAATTAGCACAAAAAACCATTCGTGCAATACAAAATTGCAAAATATTGTTAACAAATTTTATCAACCAAGATGGAAAACCAATCAAATCTCGATACTGATCGCAAAATTGGCAAAACTGGGCAAATATCCAGTATCTTTTATTTTTTCAGAGACAATTTATAGTAGAATATTACCCGCGTAGGTTATGTTTACTAATTATAACCAAGAGATTAACCAACTTTATTTTAGAGGATATTTATGGCAGGAGTTAATAAAGTCATTATTGTAGGTAATTTAGGGAACGATCCTGAATTAAGAACCTTTGCTAACGGTGATGCTGTTGCCAATATTAGTGTCGCAACCAGTGAACGCTGGCAGGACAGACAATCTGGGGAATGGCGTGAAATCACAGAATGGCACCGTATCGTATTGTTCCGTCGCTTAGCGGAAATCGCAGGACAATACTTGCGTAAAGGCTCAAAAGTTTACGTTGAGGGAAAAATCCGTACCCGCAAATGGCAAGATCAAAACGGACAAGATCGTTATTCTACCGAAATCCATGCAGATACCTTGCAAATGTTAGATAGTCGTAATGATAGAATGGGCGCTGATATGTCTGCTGCACCGATAGCACAAAATCAATTCGCACCAGCAAATACAGGTTACACACAGCCGCAAAATAATCAATTTGCCGCACCAAAACCGGCAGCTGCTCCACAACCAGCTCCAGCAGCAAACCCAGATGTTGCATTTGATGATGATATGCCGTTCTAAATTATTGCTATACCTTAAGAAGGGAAAAAAGAGTCTATTCAGACTCTTTTTATACTTTAAGAAATGCCAAAATTCACAAAAAGTTTCAAATATACTTGAAACTTTTCCCTAAAGGACTCTTTTTCATTCAAGACCATTTAGAGATAATTCATTACAAATTTAGTCAAGAAGATTGCATATCCCTACTTAATGCCATTAACCAATCTATAAATACTGCAAGACGTGCATTTTTATGTCTATTTGCAGGATAGACTAAAGATAACAACATCGTCGGATGGCAATATTGCGGTAATACCTCCACCAACTCACCAGAAGCCAGTTCATCTTGAACCAACAGGCGGAACGTTTGTCCGATACCCAATCCGGCTTTCAACATCGCAATTAACCCAGTTCCTTTATTACAAGCAAAATGCGGTGCTGGCGCTTGCCACTGTTCATCATTAAGTACAAAAATTAATGACTTTACCTTGCCATTATCATTTTGATAACCAACGATTTGATGCAAAGATAAATCTGCAAGAGTTTGTGGGGTGCCAAAATGCGCTAAATAGGCGGAGCTAGCACAATTAACAAAATCTAACGTCATCAATGGACGCGCGATCAAACTCTCATCAGTAATCTGACCAATACGTAAAGCACAATCAACATTTTCACTAATCAAATGTGCGATACGATCACTAATCGTCAATCTCAACTTAATATCCGGAAACTGCCGATGAAAATCGGGTAATTTACTAATTAACCAATGTTCAGCAAGTAAACTTGGCGCTTCAATATGTAATACACCGCTCGGCTGATACCTGCGTCCTAATACAGCTTGTTTCGCAAAATCTAACTCTTCGATAATACGAACAGCATAGCCATAATATTCCTTCCCTTCAGGAGTAATCGACAATTGTCGTGTCGTACGATGCAATAATTTAATAGTTAAATGATTCTCTAAATCTTGAACTAGCTTGCTAACTGTGGAACGTGGAATATTGAGTTGTTCGGCTGCTTTATTAAATGAACCTGTATCTACTACCTTAGTAAATACACGCATTGCCAATAGTTGATCCATATAATTATCTCTATTTATGGATAATAATGTTCTATTTTAAGGCTTATCCAGCCCATTTCCTACCTCTATAATCTATACACACAATAAATTAACCATAAATAAGGATAATCAGGAGTCTATTATGAAAACATTGCGCTTAAATTTTCCTAACTGGCAAGGTGCAACACCAGATGTCATCACTAATTTAGTCACCGAACTTACACCACAGCAAGCGATACAAGGCTATTATTTTGGCTCACAATTAGTAAATTGGTTAATGCCTAAAAAACAACATCAACTAGAAGCCACTGTGCCTGTATCATTAGATTTAGCAAATATCTCCACTGAAAATGGCGTTTTTGCCTATCAAGCTAACTTACACCAACAACAAGCCGCACTAAAAATTCTACAAGATCAACAGCCTGAAACAGTGATTACACTTGGTGGTGATTGTGCCGCCAGCGTTGCACCATTTGCCTATCTTGCCGATAAATATGCTGATGATGTTGCCATTATTTGGATCGATGCCCACCCTGATTTAGGTTTACCATATGACGACTACACTGGCTTTCATGCTATGGCGCTTGCGCAAATTGCTGGTTTTGGCGATCCACAAATCAGCGCTTTATTACCAGCAAACAAAGTCGCAACTAAAGATATACTGATTGTTGGGTTACGTTATTTTGGTGAACCTGCTGAACAACGCCGCCAAGATTGGCAAATTGAAGCTGTGTCATGCCAAGCTGCCAATAGTAGTTCACAAGCAGTGTTAGATTGGTTAAAACAACGTGGAAAATCCAAAGTCTTAATCCATTTTGATTTAGATGTTTTAGATCCAAAAGAGTTAAAAATTGCTGTGGGTACAGATCCAGACGGTTTACAGTTACAAGCCGCTAGCCGGATTATTAATGATATTGCTCAATCTGCTCAAATTGTCGGCTTAACAATTGCTGAACCTATGCCACGAGAAGTTATAAAACTAAAAAGTTTTTTGGATAGTTTGCCGTTATAACTCGTTTAGAACTAACTGATCACAACAGGAAATAGATATTATGATCTTATTTTATCTACTACACCTTTTTATATAAATTCATTTTTATTGAAAGCATCATCATCCCCCAACAGGAATTCCCCAATATGTTGATGAACAATGCCATCGATATTGTCCTGCCAAAAATCATCCATTGTTACCACATATTTTGGATAATTATCCGCAATGGCTTGCAAAGGTGAAAATTCTCGTTGAATGGTTTGCTCGCTTTCCAATTTATACGCCACTTGAATATAGATTTTTTCACTCTTTTTCTGAGCAACAAAATCAATTTCCTGCTTATCCAATTTGCCAATATAAACTTGATAGCCACGACGTTTCAGTTCAAGGTAAACCAGATTTTCTAAAATACCCACAATTAGGCTAGTACGAAAACCCATTGCAGCGTAAAGCAATGAAACATCACCTAAATAGAATTTTTCTTGTGTTTTTAAAATCTCTTTGCCTTTGATATCAAAGCGTTCAACACGATGCAGAATAAAAGCACTTTCTAAGGCTTTCAAATAGTTATAAACAGTATTTAAATCTAACTTTCTTTGTTGGCTTTTAAAATAATCCGCTACATTTTTACCTGAAAAGGTATTACCAATATTATCAAAAGCATATTTAATAATACGTTCCAACAGCTCTACATCACGAATTTTATGGCGTTGTATGGTATCTCGTAAAATCACAGAGGCATAAATATCTTGTACAATTTTATAAACTGTTTCTGATTCATAATCGGCAATATGTACCATTGGAAACCCGCCTTTACGCAGATACTCATTAAAAAGCGTAATAGAATTTTGTGCCGATTTTTGTTGGGAATAACTTGCTTTAAAATCTAAAAATTCTCGATAAGAAAGTGTAAACACTGGAATTTCTACATAACGTCCTGCAATATAGGTTGCCAGTTCAGACGACAATAAATATGAATTTGAACCTGTGATATAAAGATCAAGATCAAAATCCACAATAAACGCATTAATAGCCTTTTCCCAATCGGCAACTTCCTGAATTTCATCAAGTAATAGATAATATTTTCTTGTTGTCTGAATTTTCTCTTTTACGAGCGCATAGAGTTTATCTGCCGTTTTGAAATCATTGAACACAAAACTTTCGAAATTAATATAAATAATTTGTTCAGCATCAATGCCCTGCTTTAATAACTCTTCCTGTAACAGCTTAATTACGGTTGATTTTCCTGAACGACGAATACCTGTAATCACTTTAATCACAGGCATATTGATGAATGGTTTAAGTTGGTTGAGATAATTTGGACGTTTAATCATTGTTCTTTATCTATGGTTATACCCATAATATAGGGATAAATTTACCATTTATTTATGGTTATAACCATAAAAAATTAAAAATATTCAAACTTTATTGTGGTTATAACCAAAATATAGCTTTATTACTGACCTTGTGCAAAAGGATCAGCTAGTAAAATTTTCACCTCGGTACCACCGGTTGGGCGCAATTGAATCGTCAATTTTGCATTTAGCTGTGCGGTACGTTCATGCATAATATTCAAACCATAATGCCCTTCTGGCTCTTCTAACGACGGAATACCAATCCCATTATCGGCGACAATAATTTCATTCTCACCATCTTCATTGGTATGGGCAATTACCTCAATTAATGTCGCTTGAGAATGTTTAATCGCATTCAACAACGCTTCACGCACTACTTGTAACGCGTGTACCAACTGTTGTGCAGTAAAGATTTGTGATGGCAATGAGCAATCCAACGTAATCTGCGCCGTAGTTTGATTACGTAAGGATTCAATCACTTGTTCTAATGCCTGCTGTAAATTCGCCTCTTGAATGGTTAAACGGAAAGTTGAAAGCAATTCTCGCAACTGCACATAACCATCATTTAACGCTTGTTCAAAGTCAGCAATAATCTTAAAACTTTTTTCTCGTGCAGCGGGATCACTATCTTTTAAAGAGTGTTTCAACAAAGTGAGCTGAATTTGCAGAAACGCCAAAACCTGTGCTAAAGAGTCGTGCAATTCACGCGCAATAATCGAACGTTCTTCCATCAAGACTAATTGCTGTTGCTGACGTTGCGTTTGAATAAAATAAATAGAACGACCTAACATCTGCGCCAAACTTTGCATTAAACGTAAATCAGGACAAGGCAATCCAGCTTGCCAACGTAAACGAGAAATCATTTTGCCATTAATACTAATCGGCTGTTCTTGCCAAGGATAATTCTCCTCTGCTTTACCTGCGGAAATATCCAAATGTTCTGCACCATAAACAATCAATTCAATATAACGCAAATGTTCGCTATTGCGGATTTCACCTAACACTTCAGATAATTTGGTATAACTCAAATCAATATGTGTAATTTTTTGTGAAGTGTGAAACAACATTGATAAAGTACGATTGAGCTGACTTAACTTTTTGGTTTTTTCACTCACCTTATCTTCTAAAAACCAATATAACTTCTGTAACTCGCTCGACATTTTAGTAAAGGTTGCCGAAAGCGTACCTAATTCATTCGACTTATCAACATCCAAGGCAATATGTTTAAATTGCCCGGTTTGCACTTGATTACTCGCTTGCACCAATTTTTCAATCGGATTTAACACTTCACGACGAATAAAACCGATGATATAAGAACCAATCAGCAAAATAATAGCGATAGACACAATACTAATCAAAATCGCCATTATGATTTTACGTTCCGAAAAATGTTGTAAAGTCACAACAAAATGATCGACTTTCTGAACATAACCATCCACTTTAGCTTGATAATCAGCAATACGATTTTGTTGCACATAACCTTCCATTTCTCGCCAATTTCGCAACACATCTTGATAAGCATTTTTCACCGAATTAGGAACAACAACACTAGTTTGTAATTGATAAAGCGTGCTGTTATCAAGCGTTGCATCATATTGAGCAAGATTATGAGAAATAGTATCTGGCTCATGTTCCATCTGATACACCAAACGATACGCCTGCATACGCAATGAACCTGCCAAATTAATCGCTTCCGCGTCGCTTTGACTACTTAATAAGACCGAAAAAACTAAAGCAATACACGCACTCGCTAACACAATAATACCGATTAAATACTTCGCTACGCGTGTTAATACGGAATACTTTTTCACACAATGTTCCTTTGCTAAATCAATCATTCTTGAGTGATGATTATGCTGAAATTCCTTGTTAATACAATTTTTTATTTACCTTTCGGCAAAATAATCACTCGCTCGTCAATACATACACATTATTCGCCTTAATCTTAATAATATGATAGGTTAATAACTATGCTAAATAATTTTCATACGATCTACATCAAAAAAGGAGTCCATATGAAAAAACTCAACTATCTATTTGCCTTATTGGCAGCAGGTACTCTCATCGGTTGTCAGCAAACAACCACAGCAACAGATAATCACGCTGCGGTTGTTGGACAATATCAAGGCACCTTGCCTTGTGCCGATTGCGAAGGTATTAAAACCTCTTTATCGCTTAATGAAGATAAAAGTTTTAACTTAACCAGCGAATATCTAGGCAAAAAAGATGCGACTTTTACCGAAAACGGCATTTACACCATCGCTAATCAAGTTATCACCTTAAATACGCCAGCTAGCGGCGAGAAAAGTTATTACAAAATTACGCCAAAAGGGCTTGCGGTTAGTGATGAACAAGGAACTATTAATAGTGGAGAAAACGCTGCGGATTATATTTTGCAGAAGCAGTAATGTTATTCTAGAAACGAAAAGCGGTGTATTTATTTACACCGCTTTTTTTCTATCTACTTTGATCTCTCTCTATGCTAAACCATTACTCTGCTTTTTCTGGTTTCACATTACTAAATGTTGGTGGCAAATCCTTCATATCAGGAAGTTGGTGCGCAATACCTTTGTGACAATCGATACAAGTTTTATTTTCTTTAATTGCCAACTCATGCATTCTCGCTGCCACTGTCTTTTGTTGAGAGAAATCCATACGATCAAATTTATGACAGTTACGACACTCTTGAGAGTTATTATCTTTCATACGCTCCCATTCACGTTCTGCCATATGCGCACGACGTGCATTAAATTTCTCTAACGTATCGGTATAACCCATATAGTAAGCATATACTTCACGCGCTGCTTTAATCTTACGTACCATTTTCGGAATAAATTCGTGTGGTACGTGACAATCTGGGCAGCTTGCGCTCACACCGCTACGGTTTTGATAGTGCGCAGTATGCAAATATTCTGGATACACATCATTGGTATGACAGCTAGCACAGAACTCTTCGGTATTGGTTTGTTCCAAGCCATAATTAAAACCAACCCACGACACGATACCAGCAATAAACGCCACCACAATTAACGTCCCTACGGCGATTTTACTTGGGCTTCTAAACCAAGTCCAAAAACGCTTGATTAAGCCAAACAATCCCGATTTTTTCGGTTTTTCTGCGGTCATTATCGTTCTCCTCTAACCTAATTATTGGCCATAGCCCGGTAATGGTTTAAATTCATTTGGCACAATTGATTTCGCTTCAGTTTGCGGGACATGACATTGCAAACAGAAATAACGGCGTGGTGAAGCATTTGCGCTAATCTTACCATCACGATCCATAAAATGGGTTGGACTAATACGAGTCGCACCAGTAACACGTGCATTTTCTGCACTATGACAATTTAAACATTGATTGACATTTTTAGTGACTTGCATACCGCTAACACTATGCGGAATCAATGGTGGTTGATTTACATAATTTAGCGCTTGTTGGCCACCTTCTTTCGGTACATTATGCACTTGTGGCGCAACATTTTCCGCCGCGTGTTCTAATTTCACCCCCTCTTTCGCTAAGCCGTCATTATTTGGATTTGCTTCTGCTGCGATTACTGAAGTCGCCATTACACTTGCTAAAAGTGCCGCAGCCATAGTCCAAACAGTTTTATTCTTTGCCATCTTTCTCACTCCCCAGAATGATCAAATCTTGTTGAAAATTTAAATACTTTTTCAGCGCATACGTCGATACAACGTCCACAACTGATACAATCTTTTGAAAGAACCAATAAACTTTCTTCTTTTTTACCATGTAATGGTGCACGCAATACCTGTGCTTCTGGGCAAACGTTATAACAATCCATACAATTATCACAACGCGCACGATCAATTACCTTGATCCGCATCAGCCCTTTAGCGCCAATCACGCCATGTGTCGCCCCAATTGGACACAAATGCCCGCACCAACCATGCTCTGCAACAAAAAGATCAAATAAAAAAATTGTCGCGATTAACCACAAACCTGCGCCGAAACCAAAAATTAATTCGCGGCCCAAAGTTGCAACCGGGTTAATCCATTCCCACAATAAAGTCCCACTTGCTGCGCTACCAACTAAAATCACCGCTAATAACCAATAACGCAATGAACGCGGTAGCTTTGCAGTTTGGCGAAAACCAAGTTTACGTCTTAACCAAGCGGCACTATCCGTCACCACATTTAACGGACAACACCAACCACAAAACACCTTACTACCAACTAACGCATAAAAAGCGATAATAATCGCCGCGCCTAATAGCGTAGTAAAACTCGGTATATGACCAGTGACTAAACTTTCCGCTGTAATTAAAGGATCGCTTAACGGCACCGTATCTAACAATAAACTGCCGCTGTAATTACCGCGTAAAATCCACACATTAAATAGCGGCCCTGTTAAAAACATCGCCAATACAGCAAATTGAGAAAAACGACGCAAAATCAAAAAACGATTTGCATGCCACCAACCCAATTTTTCTCTAGCTTCTTTTCCAGCGACTTTTGGTGAATTTGCCATTATTTCACCTCCGGCATACGCACAGGCAAACTAATCGTTTCTTCGGACAACAAAGACTTCCCGGCTTTTGCTTTTTCCTGCCAGCCAAAACGATAATGCTCACCCAACATTCCTTTTGCTAACGAAAGCGGTAATACCTTAATCGCCGCTTCCTCTAATACACAAGCTTCCTCGCATTTACCACAACCGGTACAAGCTTCGGAATGGACTGTTGGAATCATCAACGCGTGTTTACCAGTACGTTCATTGTGCTGATTTTCTAACGTAATCGCCTTATCAATTAACGGACAAACACGATAACAAACATCACAACGCAACCCTTGCCAGTTTAAGCAAGTTTCGTGATCCAATAGCACCGCTAAGCCCATTTTGGCTTGATTAATATCCTCAGCATTGGCATCTAACGCGCCGCTTGGACACGCTTTCGCGCAAGGAATATCCTCACACATCTCGCAAGGTTTTTGCCGCGCAATAAAATAAGGCGTTCCCGCTTGTGAAGCAGAAACCCAAGAAGCGAGATACAACATATCGTACGGACAAGCTTGTACACACTGTCCACAGCGAATACAAGCATCACTAAACGCTTTCTCATCAGATAACGCAAACGGCGGTCGTAATGCCACACCTTCACGCGCTAAACTCTGCTTTTGCGGCACACTAAGCAATACGCCTAAACCTGCCAATCCACCAGCAGTACGAGCAGCATCTTTTAAGAAACGACGACGCTCAGGTGTAAAACCCTTGCTCGATGTCGAATTGTCATTTCGTGTATTGTCGCGCTTCATACGATTTCTTATTCACTCTTGGTGACTTATGGGAATTTGCACCTTTCTTTTATCAATTGTTTTTTACTCAATCGTTGCAGAAAGGTGCGCCTTTCTATTGATTAAATTTTTGTTACTTTAACCGCACATTTCTTAAAGTCGGTCTCTTTAGAAATTGGATCGGTTGCATCCAATGTCAGCATATTGGCTAACTGTCCCGCATCGAAGAAAGTAGTAAACACTAAACCTCTTGGCGGTTTATTACGTCCACGTGTATCGATCAAGGTTTCCATTTGACCACGACGAGAAACGATTAACGCTTTATCACCATGACGCAAACCACGATCTTTCGCATCTAATGGGTGCATCCATAACACATTGTTCGGGAATGAACGGTGTAATTCAGGAACACGACGAGTCATCGTACCGGTATGCCAATGCTCTAACACACGACCTGTTGATAACCATAAATCATATTCTTGATCTGGTGCTTCTGCAGGTGGCTCATACGGTGCTGCTAAAATGACGGCACGTTTAGTTGGCTGACCATAGAAGCTAATATCTTCACCAGCTTTCACATATGGGTCATAACCTTCACGATAACGCCATAAAGTTTCTTTACCATCAACAACCGGCCAACGTAAGCCGCGCGCTTTATGGTACATATCGAAGTCTGCTAAATCGTGTCCATGACCACGACCAAATGTTGCATACTCTTCAAATAATCCTTTATGAATGTAATAACCGAAATGTTCTGATTCATCATTTGGATGATCACCAATATCGCTTAATGGATATTTATTCACTTGTCCATTGGTAAATAACACTTCGTATAATGTCTTGCCTTTATATTCTGGATTTTTATCTAAAATATCTGCTGGCCATACTTCATCAGTTTTGAAGTATTTAGAAAATTCCACTAATTGCCATAAGTCAGATTTCGCTTCGCCCGGCGCTTTCACCATTTGGTGCCAGAATTGGGTGCGACGTTCTGCATTACCATATGCCCCTTCTTTTTCTACCCACATTGCGGTTGGCAACATTAAATCCGCAGATACCGCACTCAATGTCGGATAAGGGTCAGATACAATGATAAAGTTTTCAGGATCACGCCAGCCCGGTAAACGTTCTTGGTTAATATTTGGACCAGCTTGCATATTGTTGTTACACATTACCCACAACACATTGAGTTTACGATCTTTCAATGCGCGGTCTTGAGCAATGGCGTGTAAACCGATCTTGTCAGAAATAATCCCTGCTGGGATCTTCCAAATTTTTTCCGCAGTTTCACGATGTTTTGGATTAGTAACCACTAAATCCGCTGGTAAACGGTGAGCGAAAGTACCAACTTCACGCGCAGTACCACAAGCTGACGGCTGACCTGTTAATGAGAATGGACCACAGCCTGGTAAAGAGATTTTACCTGTAAGCAAATGCACGTTATACATTAATTGGTTCACCCACACACCGCGAGTATGTTGGTTAAAGCCCATTGTCCAGAAAGACACCACTTTCTTATTTGGATCAGCGTAAATCTTCGCCAATTCTTCAAGTAAGTTTTTATCAACGCCACTGATTTCGTGCGCTTTATCCAACGTATATTCAGATACAAACGCTTTATACTCTTCAAAAGTACAATCAGCCATCTTACCGCTGCCGGCATTTTTCGCCGCTTTTTCGAGTGGATGAGTTGGACGCAAGCCATAACCAATATCGGTATCCGCTTTCTTAAACACAGTATGTTTATTAACGAAATCTTGGTTAACCGCATTGTTTTGAATGATGTAGTTAGCAATATAGTTAAGAATCGCTAAGTCAGATTGCGGTTTAAAGACCAAACCATAATCCGCTAATTCAAAGCTACGATGTTCAAAAGTTGAAAGCACCGCAATTTTGCAATCTGGGTGAGATAAACGACGATCTGAAATACGTGACCATAGAATCGGGTGCATTTCTGCCATATTAGAGCCCCAAAGCACCATCACATCAGCTTGTTCAATATCGTTATAGCATCCCATCGGCTCATCAATACCGAAAGTACGTGCAAACGCTACTGCCGCAGACGCCATACAGTGACGCGCATTCGGGTCAACGTTGTTAGAACGTAAACCAGCTTTGAACAGTTTATTTAACGCATAACCTTCCCAAATGGTCGATTGACCGGAAGTAAAGCAACCAACCGCATTTTTACCATTCTTCGCCATTGCTGCTTTAAATTTTTCCGCCATTGTGCTGAAAGCAACTTCCCAACTTACTGGTTGGAAATCACCATTTTTGTCGTATTTACCGTCTTTCATACGCAACATTGGTTGGGTTAAACGGTCTTTACCATACATAATTTTTGGTAAGAAATACCCTTTAATACAGTTCAAACCGCGGTTTACTTCTGCATCTGGGTCACCTTGCGAAGCAACTACACGACCATCTTGTGTACCCACTAATACGCCACAACCCGTACCACAGAAACGGCAAACCCCTTTTTCCCATCGAATGGAAGAATCTGCTGCTTCAACATTTTTGATCGGAATAGTCATTCCGATAGCCGCCGCTGCCGCAGTAGCCGCATTGGCTTTCATAAAATCACGTCGACTTAAATTCATTGTCATCTCCCCACAAAAAATCAATCAGCTAAGTCTTGCTGGTGATACACCAATGATACATTGATGACGCCATCAATATTGCGTGCATTTTCCATATTTTCTAACAACATCCGCTGGTTATGAGATTGCATCACCACAACCAACTTCCCTAACACTGGATCAGAACCGTGAATCTCCGTATGCGGAACTTCCAGTAATTTCTCTGAAATTTGCGCCAATTTTTCTGGTCGTCCTTGTACCACAACGCCGCAAACGTGCCACTCTTCGGCATTTTCCATCGTAATCTTTTCTGTCATCACTCTGCCTGCGTATTTAACATCTCAATTGCTCGCACTGGACACGCCGCTACACAAGCGCCGCAGCCATTACAAGCTTCGAGGTCTAATTGTGGCTGTGCCACTTTGCCTAACATCGGTTTAAATGAGATCGCTCGCCATTCGCAGCTATCCTGACAACTACGACATTCAACCTGCTTTTGCGTTAAACAAGTCGCAGCAATTGCAATTTTATGCTGCCAAGCGTCGGTGGTAATTGGTCGAAATATCGGTTGCTGACAAATTTCGGCACATTTTCCACAAAAAGTGCATTCTGCTTGCGTAAAACAGATCTCCGGATAACCGCGCTCACCCTTGATTAATACTTGCGTTTCGCACTGTTGAATACAGTCCCCACATTGTGTGCATTTTTCCCAAAAAGCAGCTGCCTCTGCCCAAGGCGGTAGAATTACGCGTGCAACATCAACAGTAGCCGCTTCGCGGAATTTACCAGAAAGAAATTTTCGACGGGATAAATCAAGGTTTTGCACGATTTACGCAAGTATTTATTAAAAGGTTATTTATTCGTCGGTTATTCTAAAGAAACTACTTGCTAAGTCAGTACCCGTTATTAGGTATATTCCAGGTTAGATCTCTTTTCCTTGAGATAAATCAAATTAATTTTTATTGAATTTCGTTAAGAGGTAAGTGCTAATTAAGCTAGTTTTAACTCCACGTTTTACAGTGGAAATCCTCTTCAAGATTGAAGAACGTATAGAAAATTAAAGTTAGTTTTCTTAAACAGTTAACCAAAACACCCCAAATTCAACCTTTCAACAACAAAAAACTATTTATATCTACCACTACAACTCATCCACTAATTATTACCTTATAAAATTATACTGATTGTGGTACCGCAAACACATTCTCTCAAAATAAACAACATCTTACACTATTAAAAATAGGTAGATCTCATCACAACCACCATAAAATCAAATTAAATTAGAATTAAAATCTAATAAAATGACAAAACCCAGTAAAAAATATTAATTATCTTATTACAACTCACATTTACAAAAATTACATAGTAGATTTAACTGATAAAATTTAATTCTTTATTTAATTTCTTGTTGTTTTTACGATCAATTTTGACCTTCACCACACCAGCTTTACCAAGAAAATTTGCTTGTGATCACAATTTAATCGACTTATACTAAGCAAGCATTATTGTTTATCATTCACTTTATATTTTTTTATTTACACAAATATAGAAAAAATTTACATATCGTAGGGGGGGGGGGTAAAATGTTGAATAGAGTTTTTAAAGTTATCTTTAACTATCGTATAGGTCAATTTGTCGTCACTTCAGAATTAGCAAAATCTCACAGCAAATACAGCACTACCGATAAGCGCCAAGCCACTTCAAATAATAAATTTTCTCTAAATCGTTTTACAACCGCAATTGCGATAGCAATATTAGGCGGTAGTGCGGCTATAGGCTCTATGAATGTGTGGGCGGCGACAGGCGGATTAAAAATTGATGGAACCTCTAACCCAAGCGTGGTGTACTGTGATACCGACGGCACTGCAGCCACATTAGTAGATGCCTCCTGCAACACAGACACCGCCAGCAGCGTCGTCTTTAATGGCAGTAACAACATCAACATCACTGGGGCGAATAATACAGTAACAGTTGCCCTAGCGGACAAACTAACTAATATATCCTCCATTACCTACGCAAATGGTCCTGCTACGGGTAAGGATGATCAACCCTATTCCACTCAGCGCATAGACGATGTGTCTTCGGTGACGATTTTCCGTACCCATGACAATGCTAGTATGCCGGTGAAGGACTCCCGTTTTTATAAAGCTTCTTTAAGTATGCAGGGCTACGGTTCTCCGGACAAACAGTCAACCACGGGGGATGCATCCACACCGACATTGGAACTGTTGGAGGAAAGACCGACTGAGAACAAGAAACCCGATACGAATCCAAGAGGTCTGGTAGATAGATACGGCTTGGTTTTGGAATCCAAGAATAGAACACCACAAATTACTTTTTATAATCAGAGCAAGGTTGAAAGTATAACAGCAGGCAAGGGCGTCGGCGTCCTCAGCATGGCTACCGATGACAATAAATTGCTTTGGAACAGTTCACCTGTAATCACAGAAAGCAGCTTTCCTTCTTACTTTATAGATAAGTATCTCCCCTATACTAAATCTGGCTACAAAGAAATCCTCCCCAAAGACACCAACGGCAGCAACCTCATTATGGATTATGGCGATGTCAGTGCTTTAGCATTCGGTTCAATTATACGCACAGGTCGCGATACCATCTATAAATACATGGCCGGTGCACTGTCCTACACAGATGACAACAAAGGCAACAACATCGGTGCGATACGCTCTGAATATCAAGATGGGAAGAACAACCCTTTTAGAAGGAATTCGCGATCAGGTACTGTGCAAACGGTGGTAGATGGCAATGGTTTGCATTTGATGTCTTACGGTTCAGGTGAGAACGGCACAAACGTTGCCACCGAAAAAACCACGGTCACCCTACTTAATCCTGACTCATCCACTGATTCCAGTCTTTACGATTACGATAAAGGTAAAAAATCGTTCTCCTCTAACAGCAAGAGTAGTCAGTATTCTGTGATTTTTGCAACGAGTAACAATAAGGGAAATCACACCACCGCGGGTAACGCTACTGGTTTTGGCATAGGAACAGGGAACAACCAGCTAGGATTGTTAGTAGGTACCTTAGCAGCAGGGAGCTATACAGGATCAAATTCTGCCGGTGGGTTTATGCCGAGTGTATTTACTGGCTTTAATAATGGTTACACTCCCACAGAAGCTGGCCAACCCACTATTTTCCCGAGCCTGAATACAAGTGCATCTAAAGCTAACGGTGAGCGAGCTGGTGCCGTTGTCTACGGTTCTTATAACAGTGTTATCGGTAACTCTGGGCTTGCTATCGGTAACCTTAACCGTGTTTACGGTAATGGCGGGGTTGTCATTGCTAATACGTCTATTGGCGATGCTTATAGCTCAGTAGGACGCTTTGGTATCACCATGGGGTTTAACGTAAAAGCTGGTGAATGGTCTCGACAAAGCGTCGCCATCGGTGCCAATATGCAAGCTGTCGGCTATGGTAATATTATCCTCGGTGGGGGGGGGCAAAATAAATTCTATGGCACTACGGGCGGATGGAACGATATATTCAACACAGACGGCACCTACCAAACTGTAGGAAATGTCTTAGCCAAGAACGATCAATCAGGCATGCGCTTCTGGGGTAATCTTAATACGGTTATCGGTGCTGATAACCGCACCGAAGGCTTTAACCCTAATGTAGGACAAGGCGATGCCGTCTTCAAGAACGAAAAGAACAAAGACGACGGTGGTATGGGCGATGGTTTCTATAATCGTATTGCCAATAACTCAGTCACTGGTTCAGACAACAGCATCCGTGACCTCTCTTTCCGCAACAGCATATTTGGATCGGAAAATATCCTCACCAGTGGTGATGATAATATGCTGATTGGTTCCAAAAATAATATCCAAGCCGCTTATTCAGGTGCTAGTCTGGATAATAAGAGCTTTAATGGGTTAGTTGATAACACAGAAGAAATTTCCAAACTGTATCTTATCAAAAGCGATAAAACTAACCTACTCACCTCTCGTAAAAACTCGGTGATAGGCTCTTCTAACACCATTGGTTATAATTCAGCTAATAACTTCTTAGCAGGGTCTAATAACTATATTAACTTTAATATTGCTACAGCCGACTTTGCTCAAATTAAAAATGCTGACATCTCCACTTACTTAACAAGCAACACAAAGGGAGCATGGTCAAACGCCAATTTAATCAAAACGGCAGCTAATAACAATATCGTCCTCGGTTCCAATATTGCGATTGGTACAGGCACTCAAAACAACACCCTATTAGGTTCTAATATTATTGTTGCCAACAACCAAACCAATAACTACGCCTTGGGTTCTAATATCCTCTTTAATGCAAGCAATGCTTATGTACTTGGTTCTAATGTTAATGTAATCAGTAATAACTCTGTTTATATTGGTGATTATTCTACCGCAACTTTAAAGAAAACAATCAATACTGCAGGTGAATCAGGTTTTACTAATTATACAATACGCGGTATGACCTTTAATTTTGCTGGAATTGGAGAGACAGATGGTGGCGTAGTAACCTTTGGTCGTATTGAAAATGGTAAATCAGTAGGTCGTGTGTTACAAAATGTTGCTCCAGGTTTAATTGGACCAAATTCGACCGATGCAGTTAATGGTTCACAACTTTATGCATTATGGAACTTCGTCAATAATAACACCGTAAACTTTGTTACCGGCAGTGGTGGAGCAACTGTAACGCAAAATGAACCGAATCGTGAGGAGAGTAATACTGGTGGCAATTCTTCAGCTGCGACTACTCAGCCTAATACTCCACCTAATACAGATACTTCAACAGTACCATCGGCTGGAGAAACTACCAATAATACTGAACCAGCAGAAAATGCTACTAACACTAACAACAGTAGTACAACTAACAAACTAGAACCAAATACCTTTAATGTTCATGTAGAACAAACTGTTGCTTATGTTGATGATGGCGGTGACAAATTGACTAAAGTAAAAGGTAAAGATGGCAAGTTCTATTTCTATAAAGAGAAAGATACTTCTGGTAAAGCCTTTAATGCTACTGATGGTAAATGGTATGAGATTAATGGGAATACGTTAGAAGCATTGAGTGATGAACAGGCGCCAAAACAAGTAGCAGATGAACACGTCTTAATGGTTGCTAAATTGGTTAATCCGAAAGATGGTTCCGTCACTACTCCGGCACAATTAGCAAATATTGCCAGTGCCTTAAATGTAGATACTAAAGAGGCTCCAGTAAGTCAAGATAAAGCACGTGAAGTTGTCGCTGGTAGTAACAAAGATGGTAACGGAGGCTTGTTAGCGAAAAGCGGTACAAAGATGAATACTGCTGCTAACCTTTCCGATTTACAAGCCGTTGCTCAAGCAGGCACTACTTTTGTTGATGATCAAGGTAATGAAATACATCGTCCATTAGGAACTGCGTTGAATATTAGAGGCGGAGCGACCGGTGAGTTAAGCAGCAACAATATCGGTGTTGTTAAAGCTGCTGACGATACCTTGGAAATTAAATTGGCGAAAGAGCTTAAAGGCTTAACTTCAGCACAATTTATTGATGACAATGGTAATACAACAGTGGTTAACGGTAATGGTATTACTATTACCAACAGCAATAATCCGCAACAACAGGTTAGTGTAACCTCAAGCGGATTAAATAACGGCGGTAATCGTATTACTAACGTTGCACCGGGTGTCGCTGATACTGACGCGGTTAATTTGGGACAAATGAAACAAGCGCTAGGTGGTCAAATGAAAGATTTATCGGAAGATATTGATGGCGTTGCAGCAACAGCCGGTGCAATGTCTGGATTGCCACAAGCTTATATTCCAGGTAAGAGTATGGTCGCAATTGGTACTGGAGCACATCGTTCACAACAAGCAGTAGCAATTGGTATTTCTCGTGTTTCTGATAATGGTAAGATCGTATTGAAACTTAATGCGGGACATAATACTGCAGGAAATACCACTGTCGGTGCAGGCGTTGGCTTCCAGTTCTAACGTTGATTAACGTTTAGCGAGAAAGGCAGAAGATTATTCGATCTTCTGCCTTTGTTTTTTAGGTATCTTCAAGAACAAGAAAGATTTAGATCATTTATAAATCAAAATGCTGCTAAGAATTTTTCTTCAATAAAATAAAAAATTAAGCGCCACTTTTACAGCAGCGCTTAATCAACTTGCTAAGATTATGCCTTTTGTGAACGTTCTAATTGTTTCTTATATTTCACTAACTTATCTTTAATACGGTTACGTTTCAGTGGCGATAAATAATCAACAAACATCACTCCATTCAAGTGATCGATTTCGTGTTGAATACAAATTGCCAATAAACCGTCTGCTTCTAACGTAAAAGGTTCGCCTTGGCGATTGAGTGCTTTCACAGTTACTTTTTCTTTACGAGCAACTAAACCGCGAAAACCCGGCACTGATAAACAACCCTCTTCAATACCAGTTTCACCGCAACTCTCAACAATTTCTGGATTTATCAATACCAGTTGATTGCTTTTATCGCCTTCAACATCAATGGTAATAATACGTTGATGACGATTAACTTGTGTTGCTGCAAGCCCGATTCCTTCTTGTTCGTACATTGTTTCAAACATATTATCAATAAACTCGCGAATCTCATCATCTACTACTTCAACCGGCTTCGCGATCGTTCTCAATCTCTCATCTGGAAAACACAATACTTCTAAAATAGCCATTTTTCTTCCTCTTTTTTGCAAACAACGCATTTTACTGATTTTTTATCTAATTAACAGCGCGATTTGTTTCTATGATGTAACAATTTTTCTGTAATGTTCGATCAGTTTCACAAATTCCACCACGAATCTCTGACATCTACTACGCTTTCAATATGCTATTTCTTTTTTAGTAAGATTCATTATGCAGACTTTAACAACTCTACTTCGTCTTAGTTTATTGCCGCAATTTGGTGCTACTAAAATCGAGCAATTATTAGAACAGATTTCATTAGCTGATTTGCTAGCATACGATCAGACACAATTACGTCATATTGGTTGGACAACAGCGCAGATCAATGCTTGGTTTTCACCTAATCAACAGTTAATTGATGAATTACTTGCTTGGCAACAGCAACAACATCACCAGATGATTACTCCGTTCGATGCACAATATCCGCTATTACTTCGTCAAACCAAAGCGGCGCCGCCCATTTTGTTTGTCAAAGGTAACATTAATGCGTTGTCTGCGCCACAAATCGCTGTCGTAGGTAGCCGCTATTGTTCGCCATATGGCGAGCATTGTGCTAAAACCATTACCAGTGAACTCGCACAAGCAGGGCTTACCATTACCAGCGGTTTAGCGCTAGGTATTGACGGCATCTGTCACCAGGCTGCACTACTTAATCAAGGAAAGAGCGTTGCGGTATTAGGCTGTGGTTTAAATACCATTTACCCTGCGCGCCATCGAAAATTAGCGCAACAGATTTTAGATACAGATGGCGCCTTAGTATCGGAACTGATTCCCGATACACCGCCCATTCCGGAAAACTTTCCACGTCGTAATCGTATTATTAGCGGATTATCTTTTGGTACTTTAGTGATAGAAGCTTCAGCTAAAAGCGGTTCATTAATTACTGCTCGTTACGCATTAGAACAAAATCGCGAAGTTTTTGCTGTACCCGGCGCACTAGATAATCCTTTGAGTCAAGGTTGTCACCATTTAATTAAACAAGGCGCTTGGTTAGTGGAAAGCGGACAAGATATTTTAGAAATTTTGGCGCCGCAAATCGCTGCCGTAACGCCTTTGATACCAAGCGAAAATACCACTATCAGTGTCAAAACTACAACCAAATCCACTGCACCAACAACCGTAATCAAACCTGATATTCCGCCGCAGCATCAAGCGCTTTATCAACAACTCAATACTGCTACACCTATATCGCCTGATGAATTAGCCATTGCCTTGCAATGTCCAATTGAACAACTGTTAACGGATTTGCTGGAATTAGAAATGTTAGGTGTGATCCAACAAATCCGCGGTGGTTATGTACGCTGCTATTAAGCTTTAAAAGGAGTCACTATCGCGCAATAAATGGACATTGCCTTTACGCCGTAAAAAACCAGAACGGTCAAAATATTCTATTAATTGCACCGCTAATTTACGACCAAATTGGAAATGATCGCGCACTTCATTAACTGAAATAGCGCCATGTTCCAATAAATAGCTTTTTAACCATAAAGCAAAACGTTGAATATCTTCCTGACGGAAAAAACGATCTTTCACAATCGGTACCAAATAGCCCATTTTGCCTGCTTTATACATAAAACGGCGCATCTGATCTTCATCAATCGCCAATAAATTCGCCATATCGCGTACCCAAATTGGCTGATCTGTTTTAGCAAATTCCGCTTGCACTTGCAGCCACAATTGTTGCTCTGATGCAGAAAAAGCAATCTGATGTTGCGGTAGATGCAGCCAGCCATTGGTTTGCAACAATTTCTTATCCGCAATTAATTGTTCGATTAAATGTAAAATCAGCGGCATCGGTTGGTTTAATGCCGCCATACGCCATAAACGCGCCTTACTAACACCTAATTGATCTTGATGTTGTTGATGAAAAGTTTCTAACGCCGCTAACAGTAATTTTTGCTGATATTGCTGATATTCAGTTGAAAACAACCAATCGCGGAAAATATGCCATGTTTCTTGTTGCTGCAAAGAAGTAATTTGCGCCGTTGTTAGTTGTTCCATCCATTGCACTTGCGCTAATGGCAACGCCTGTTGCTGTAAATAATAATGAATTCGTTGGTGACTATGATGACAAGCCAATAATTTTTGCAAATAAGCAAAACGCTCAGCGCTGCGTTTATGACGTTTTGGTGAATTAATTTCTAATACTTTCGCTCCAGCCAAGGTTTGTTGATCATCACCATTACGCAAAATTAATTTATCATCCACTGCGATAAATAGCGGTTTATCTAAAATCACTTCCGCCAAAATCATTTCTGGCAACCGAATTAAAACATTCAATTTCCCAATAGTATGACTGGCAGCGTGATAAATATGGACTGCCTGTGAATCTTGTATCGTGTGAACTGAATTTAAAGCAACGGTAATGCGATCTGTCGCCAATAAAGTGGTTAAACTGCTTAACCAATCGCCGCGGCTAATATCATCTTTATCCAATTCCATAGCAAGATTTAATGCTACACGCTGCCCCGCCACCCCAATTGTTGATGGCTGATTTTGCGCGTGAATCGCTTTGATCCTCACTGTTTGCTGTTGATCAGAAAGATAAACTTCATCACCAACACTCACTTTGCCGCTAAATACAGTGCCCGTCACGACTAAACCCGCACCTTTGACATTAAAGACACGATCAATCGCATAACGGAACGGTTTGTCTTGTCGAGCATAATTGGTTAATTGGCTAAGATACTCTTTCAACGCATCAATACCAGTACCTGTATAAGCGGAAGTGATAAAGGTGGGACTATCGACTAAAAAAGGAAATTGTTGGTGAATTTTTTGCAACAACTGCATAATTTGTTCGGACTCAACGCGATCCGCTTTAGTAATCACCACAATGATCTGTTTAAATTGCAACAGTCTTAATAGTGTTAAATGTTCTATTGTTTGCGGTTTGATGCCTTCATCTGCCGCCACCATTAACATCGCATAATCAACACCACCTAAACCAGCCAACATATTTGACAAAAATTTTTCGTGCCCAGGAACATCAATAAAGCCTAAAATCTTATCGTCCACAGGCAAATAAGCATAACCTAAATCTATTGTCATACCGCGTTTTTTTTCTTCTGGCAGACGATCTGCATTAGTACCTGTTAAAGTTTGTAATAATGCTGTTTTACCGTGATCAACATGACCTGCTGTTACAATAATCATAATTCATTCACCGTTGTTAATAATGCCTCAATATCCGCAACACTGCGTAAATCCAACCATAATTTATCCGCCTCAATTCGTCCAATAATCGGTTGTGATAACGTTTTAAGTTGTGTCACTAATTGATATAAATCTTCGCTTTTCGTCGATTTTGGCTGCAATGTTACTGCAATAGATGGAATTTTTGCTGTAGGTTGTGAACCGCTACCGATTTGTGCATCACTATTATTGATAGCAATCTCAAAACGCTCTGCTAATTTTTGCTGTAATGCTTGCTGTAATTGTTGTGCATTTTCGGTTAATTGCGTTAAATCCGCAGTTAATGCGTTTAATGTTGGTAAGGACTGCGCCAAATTTTCCGGCTCTAAATACAAACGTAATGTTGCCTCTAAACCGCTTAGAATCACTTTGTCACAACGTAAAACACGTTTTAATGGGTGCCGTTGCAATTGATCTATCCATTCCTGTTTACCGACAATAATACCTGCTTGTGGCCCGCCTAATAATTTATCGCCAGAGAATGAAATTAAATCTACGCCTGCTGCTACTTTTTGTTGTACTTGTGGTTCATAAGGTAAACCGTACTCACGAAAATCAATTAAGGCGCCACTGCCTAAATCCGTTATCACAGGGATACCTTTCTCTTTCCCTAGTTGCACTAATTCTTCTTCACTGACACTTGTCGTAAAACCAACAATCTGATAATTGCTGCTATGTACTTTTAATAGCAACGCTGTATTTTCGTTGATCGCTTGTGCATAATCGCGTAAATGGGTGCGGTTTGTCGTTCCTACTTCAACTAATTTACAGCCAGCTTGCGCCATAATATCGGGAATACGAAATGCGCCGCCAATTTCAATCAGCTCACCACGAGAAATAATGACTTCTTTGCCTTGAGCAAAAGTCGCTAACATCAACAACACCGCTGCCGCATTATTGTTTACGACACAAGCGGCTTCTGCACCAGTTAAACGCGCAATCAATTCGCTTATTGCTTGATCACGATGTCCTCGTTTCCCTTGTTGTAAATCGAATTCCAATGCCACATTCTGCCGCATTGCATTTACCGCTGCTTGCTGCGCTGCTTCTGACCAAATCGCTCGTCCCAAATTGGTATGCAATACTGTACCAGTTAAGTTATGCACAGGTTGGATATTTACTTGGCGCTGTTGCTGTAATTGTTGTTGGATATGTTGCAGAAAACTCTGCTCTGTTTGGCAATAATCTGGCAGTTGTTGATGTTGTTTAATTTGCTCACGTGCCTTTTCTAACTGAATACGCATCATATTTACGGTGGCAATGTGACCAAATGTTGCTAATAACTGAGTACCAAATTCTGTTTTTAATAAACGATCAATAGCGGGGAGTTGTCGATAGAGCGCAGACATAAGTATTTCCTAATCATTAAGCAGACTTAAATAATACTGTTTTTATCGAAAAAATTCAGTAAAATGAAGCCTCTTTTCCCAATGTTCTTCGTGAATAATCAGTGTGGAAGGTCGTCGTCTCCGGTGAGGCGGCAGGACTTCAAATCCTGTTAAGGCTGCCAGCAGTCTTGGGTGGGTTCGACTCCCATGACTTTCCGCCAGAAATATTGCCAGATAAGCTCCTAACCAATAAATCCTTCGACATCAAAAGGTATCTGTTATGATTTATTTCACTTCTGATCTCCATTTTTACCATGACAATATTATCAAACATACCAATAGACCATTCCGTAATGCTGAACAAATGGATAGTGCATTAATTCGTAATTGGAATAACACTGTTACACCATCAGACGAAATTTATATTCTAGGCGATCTCACCTTAAAAGGCGCGGAACGTGCTAATACTGTTCTGCGCCAATTAAATGGTAAAAAATATCTGATTCGCGGTAATCATGAACATTATCTGGAGCAAAAAGAGTTTGACCGCAGTTTATTTGTTTGGGTAAAAGACTATTACACTCTACATTATAAAAATGCAGCTTTTGTGTTATTTCATTATCCAATTGCGGAATGGGACGGCTTCTATCGTGGCGCTTACCATTTACATGGTCATCAGCACAATCGCGCCGAATACAATTTTAATAATCGTGCCAACAAGCTATTACGATATGATGTTGGTGTCGATGCCAATCAAATGAAACCCGTTAGTATAGAAACCATTTTGGCTTTTTTCAGTGAGGCATAAAAATTGGACTATCTTGTGTATAACGCAAAATAGTCCAACTTCTTGTTGCTGATCTCCTTTCACCAATATTACTGCACATTCCTTGTTGCAGTATAAATATGGATTACGCTAATTTATCTGCAATTTGTTGTACTCGTGCAACATAAGCCTTAACTGTTTCGATATCACCTTGTGGGATTTCCTCAACAGAAGCATCTGCCGGAGTTTGTACTAATGCACCAACTGAACCACCTAAGTTATTAATATCAGTACGTTGTGCTGCTTTGCTATTTGCCGAAGCCAAGCCTAAACTCACCCAAATACCACCATGTTGTGAAGCTAAAGTTTGCATTGAAATTAAGGTTACTTGTTTATCACCATTAAAACTTGCACTGTTAGTAAAGCCACCAAAAACTTTATCTTGCCAACCTCTAACAAACCAAATTTTAGATGTCGCATCAGCAAATTTCTTAAATTGCCATGGTGCATTACCCATATAAGTTGGCGCACCAAACACAATAGCATCAGCTTGATTTAATGTTTGCCATTGTGCCTCTGTTAATTCACCATTTTGATCGATTTCAACTAATTCTACACCTGGTCTTACTGCCGCTTCGGCGATTTTACGGGTATGACCATAACCTGAAAAATAAACAATTGCTAATTTGCTCATTTAAAAATACTCCATTAAAAAATATGAGAAATCATAAAAAGATTGTTGCAGTTTAGATAACTGTGGCACAGGGAACAATGATGTTTTTTGCAAAACATCGTTTCCAAATAAGAAATAATTAAAATGCAAGACTTAGAACAAAATAATAAGTGGTAATAAATTAAGCTAATTTGAATTCAACACCTGAATTACTTAATTCTAATTTAGTTTGTTCAGAGATATTTCTATTAGTAATGAGCAAATCAACTTTATTCATCGGTAATACTAAATTAAAGCCACTTCGATTAAACTTCGTAGAATCTACTACACAGATAACCTTTGCTGAAATATCTGCCATTACCACACTGATACCGTACCCTTCATTGAAAGTTGTTAATCCTACTTTAGGATCTACTCCATCAGCACCAACAAACATAAGATCAGCACGAATACCTTTTAAAGAATTCTCTGTCATCGTACCATGCATAGAACGAGTTTTATGGCGAACATAACCACCACAAATAACTAATGTAATATCAGGTGAATCAGAAAGAATTGAAGCCGCAGGCAAATTATTCGTAATCACTGTAATATTTTTCACCTTCACCAACTCCATCGCAAGCATCATTGTAGTACTTCCACTATCAAGAATAATGGTATCGCCTTCTTTTACGAGGCCTACTGCCACTTTAGCAATTTCAATTTTTGGATCACGTGAAAGCTGATAACGTTCATCTAACAAGGTTTCTTCTTGCTGTACCTGCTGGGCTTGTGGTTGAGAAAGATTTGTTGGTAAACCGGCGCCACCATGAAAGCGTACCAGCAGATTTTGCTCTTCAAGAACACGTAAATCTGTACGAATAGATACTTCAGAAACATTAAATTGTTTCGCTAATTCTGCTACTACAACAGAACCTTTTTCGCGTAATAATTCAATTATCGTATTTCGACGTTCAAACGTATTCATATAAACTCCTTGGAAAGAGCGTGTTATTTAGATATACACGCTCCCGGCTTTTCGAGGT
Organism: Gallibacterium salpingitidis; assembly: GCF_001678495.1. Lineage (GTDB taxonomy): Bacteria > Pseudomonadota > Gammaproteobacteria > Enterobacterales > Pasteurellaceae > Gallibacterium > Gallibacterium salpingitidis. The sequence goes on along the minus strand of NZ_JTJL01000001.1, from coordinate 55,342 downwards.
AGTATAGCTGATTTCAGCATTCAATTAATCAAATTTTAGAACAATTTTTCCGTTCATCGGTTTGCCATCAAGCTTTTTAACTGCATCAATGTAATCTTCAATATCATTGACAGATAGAATTAGTTGATCAATTTTAATACTTCCTTTATCCACTAATTCCGCAGCTTTTGTCCATTCCGAACCTGGCCATGGTTTTGAATAATTCATCCAAGACCCTAAAACCATCAATTCTTTACGCAGAATTTGACCAAAAACTTTTTGATTTAAAGTTAAATCATGGTGTAAAGTGCCAATTAAACCAATTTGCGCACGTGGCCCCGCAATCTGAATTGCCAATTCAACTGTTTTTGGCACACCAGCAGTTTCCAGAATTAACTGATCAAACCGATTATCATTCAGTTGCTCATAAATCTGTTCTGCACTTAAATTCATCGAGTTAAATGTTTTATCTACACCTAACTCCTCGGCTAAATCCAACTTCTCTTGATTGATATCAATCACACTTACTGTTTCTGCACCAAGTGCTTTTGCTGCTTGAGCAGCAAGCAGGCCAATAGTACCTGCGCCAACAATAATGACATTCTTGTTTTCACAACCATTTGCTAAATTAATTGCATGTAACCCAACAGTAATTGGTTCAATAAATGAGTTATACAGCGGATTAGATTTAGCATTTACTTTAACTAAATTATGTTTATTAACACAAACATATTCCGCATTAGCCCCATTACGTCGTGATCCAACAAAAGTGTAATTTTTACAAAGAGAATAAAATCCTTTTTTACACTCCTCACATTCAAAACATGGTAATAAAGGTGCACAAATAACTTGATCACCAATTTTAAACTCTGTTGCTTTTGACCCTGTTTCAGCAACAAATCCACTAAATTCATGACCTAAAACTATAGGATAAAAATGCGTACCTTCATGAAAAATGCGTGGAATATCTGAGCCACACACTCCAGAAAATTTTACTTTGACTAACACATCTTCAGCGTTTTCAATTTGTGGAGTTTCAATATTTTCAATTACTAACTCACGATTAGCTTTTACAACAGCTGCTCTCATATCTACACCTCTTATTTCTCTACCACATTTTGTGTCGCTAATTCTGCTTTTTCAGCTGCTTTTGCCCGTTTCCATGTCATGAAAATTGCTAAGAAATACACCACACCAAGGACAAGCAGCCCAGCAACATTTTCAAAAGTTAGAAGTTGTACCAGTAGATAAGTAATTGGCGCACCACCCTGATCCATTGAACCAACTAATTCGCCTGTTTTTAAAGTACCAGCATTCGCTGCTAATTGTGTTACTAACGGAATAGTTTGTGTAGCAACCCATAAAGTAATGGACATAATGATGATTCCAGAAACTAATGTTCTAAACAAATTACCTTTATGTACTGCCACAGCCATAGCAACAAAGAAACCGATAGTCGCTAAATCCCCAAATGGCAATACTTTATTTGTTGGTAACAACACTGCAATTAAAATTGTGACTGGAATAAAGAGTAAACTTGCCGAAACAACTGAAGAGTGACCAAGTAATAACGCAGGATCCAAACCGATTAAAAATTCTTTACCACCGAATTTCGCTTGTAATTTCTTACGAGCATGTTTTGCGATTGGAGTTAAACCATCCATAATTGGTTTAATGACACGAGGCATCAATAGCATAACCGCCGCTGTTTTTACTGCTAATTGAAGAATATCTTTTATCGGATAACCAGCTAAGATACCAATGATAGCCCCGATGATGAAACCGACAGTAACAGGTTCACCTAATGTACCGAAACGTTGCTGTAAATTATCTACTGAGAAATTAATCTTATTTAATCCAGGAATTTTATCGATAATACTATCAATCAATACCGCAATTGGTCCCAAATAGGCTGATGTACCATGTGGAACTGCGATACCATCTAATTCGAAATAATGCTTAGTATCTCTACTAAACCAATCACCCAATTTATAAGCAAATCCCGCATGTATCACGACTCCTAAAATACCCAACCAATATGAACCTGTCGCGATATGCACAATTGCGCCAGTAAAAGTCATATGCCAAATATTCCAGATATCCACATTTACAACACGTGTCATTTTCAACACTAACATTAAAATATTAACTGCTATAGCAATTGGAATTGCAATTAATGCAATCTGCGATGCCCATGTAATCGGTGCTGTACCTGGCCACCCCAAATCAATTACTTGTAAATCAATATCAAAATTATAAGCCATAGCTTTTGCGGCTGGCCCAATACTATCCAGCATCAAACCGATTACCAATCCAATCCCAACAAAGCCAATACCAATTTGTAATCCAGATTTGAAGGAATCGCCAAATTTCATCCCTAGTATTAATGAGAAAATAATAATTAGGATTGGTAGCATTACCGCAGGACCAAGATCCAAAATATACTGCATGATTTCAGAAAACATAATTTACCCCCTTATGTCATCGGTTATTTAACTAACTCATTATTAGTTTTTCAAAATACCCACTATTTTTTCCTTAAGTTCATCTATACCTACACCAGATACAAATGGCATACCATGAACTAATGGAATATCACCAAAATCACGAGTCAATTTTGAAGTAGTACAAATTAAGTCTGTTCCATCCAGATAAGTATCAATTTCATTAATACGACATTGCACTAATTCCAATGAAATTCCATGTTCTTTGCATAACTCCTGAATTTCTTCAGCAGCCAAAGTTGAAGTTGCAACTGCACCACCACAAGCGACAATAACTTTCTTTTTCATGATCCACTCCTAAAGTTGTAAGTTTTGCTGAATTAGATTTGGTAAATCTATATCAGCCGTTTTGATCAAATCTTCGACAAAATCATTATCTTGTAATTTACCGAAGAGCTTACGTAATATAACCAATTGATCTTTTGGATCGGTCACCACTAAAGCAATAATTAATTCAGCATTCACCGTACCATCCTCATCAGGTCGATTAAATTTCACAACTTGATTAGGGCGAATCACACAAATAGCAGGTTTAAGTGCATGACTTGCATCACAATGCGGAATAGCAACGGCATGATGTTCTAACATTATTCCTGTTGGAAAATCGGCCTCACGCTCAAAAATCGCCTCACGATAGCTTTCTTTCACAATTCCTTCTTTAATGAAAGTATCTGCTAAGTGATGAAACACTTCATCATAAGACGCAAATTCAATATTGGTTTTGATAAATAGATTTGGTGTCATACTGTTTCTCCATAACAGCCATAGGCATAATCAGCAAGAACTTGCTGAATTTTATCGAAAATAAGTGTTGTCGGTTTTACAGCAATTTCACCTTTAATCGCTTTACGATATTGATCAGGTAAATATTGGCTTAATAAACCTAATGGTATTTCTTCTCGTGATAAATTATCGATAAGTTTTTCTACCGCCGCATTAATACGTTCATTCGGCCAGTAATAACGGATACGATCAGATAAACTGAAATGTAGATCAATTATGGCTTTTGAATGTTGCAATGAATAATATTTGCTCCAGTATTTTGGTTCATCTTGCATAACTTGGTCAATTACACCTAATAAATAACTCCTTTTTTCAGGTGATATCAATTCATCTTCAACACGAGCTAAAGCGAATAATGCTTCACGTAACGCAAACGTTAAAGCTGGTCCAACTTTCAAAATCGCAAAATGATCTTTCACTAAATTACGATATGCAGCTGGTGTTTGATAATCAGTTGAATGCGCTTCGAAAATATATGGTGTTTCCTCGATAAATTTTGATAATTCAGCTGCCAATTCTGGTTTATATAAAATGACTTTTGAATGATCAAACTCTACACCTGGTTGCACAACCACACCTACAACTCGATCAAAGGCACTTCGTAAACCACGTTTCTCAAATGCTTCTCTATGTGTTTCAATGGTTTCTTTTGCACGCTCTACTGTTGTTACATCTACTGTTGAAATAGCATGAGCCTCACCTCCTGGAACAGGTACTTCTGTACCTACAATATAGCTAATATTTGCTGTCTGTTCTGGCGATAATGCACTTTCAATTGCCAAACATAATTCTGCCGCTCGATCTGCAACTACCAATGGATCCAATGGAACTGGATCATCTGCACACGACATTGATGCATCTAAATGAATTTTTGTAAAACCTGCTTTTGCATATTCCACTACTAATTCTTTGGCTTTTTTCATTGCTTCAGTAGCCGTTTCTCCTTGCCAACAATTAGGCCCCAAATGATCTCCTCCCAAAATCAATCGTTGTTTTGGAAATCCAACTTTTTCTGCAATGCTATACACGAAATTTTTGAAATCTACCGGTTTCATCCCTGTATAACCACCAAATTGATTGACTTGATTTGATGTTGCTTCAATTAACACATCATTTTGTGAATTCAAATCAAAACGAAATGCTGCTTCAATCACCAAAGGATGTGCAGAACACACTGAAGTAATCCCTACCGCTTGACCTGATTTATGATTTCTTAATAATTTTTTCATTGTTATCCCCCTATTTTGTAATTGCATTGGCTGTCGCTGATAAAACAACATTTAACTGTTTGATAATTTTTACCCCCTGATCTAACAGCCAGACTTTTGCATTTTCTGCATCTGTTGTTTTAAATACTTCTGCAGCGCCAGCCCATGTTGCTCGCCCACATAGCACTCCATTAAAATGTGAACCTGCTGATTTCGCAAATTTCAATGTTTCCTGAAATAATTCTGGTGAAACTCCAGCACTCAAGAAAATAAAGGGCAAATGGGTAGATTCTGATTGTTCCTTAAAAAAAGATTTCGCCTGTGCCTGCGTATAAAGCACCTCAGAGCCAAAACCTTCCACAAAATTCATATTTACAGGTACTTCTACTTTTAATACATCAACATTAAATCGTGATTCAGAAAATAATTTCATCGCATCAATCACTTTACGTGGTCTTAACTTTTCGAATTCTTTTTTATCCGAAACTAAAGAATCATAAGTTAAAATTTCTAAAAAAAATGGCATATCTTCGGCTACACATTCCGCACCAACTCTTTCAACAAAAGCCATCTTTACATCATTAATGACTGCCCCTTCATCAATATCGATATAAAGTAATAACTTGACTGCATCAGCCCCCTTCTCTTTTAACCGTTTTACAGATACTCCATCAATTAAGTCTGGGAAACGACCAATCTTAGCTTTATCATAGCCAGTCTTCTCATAAGCCATAATCAGACCACAGTTTTTATCTTTTAATTCAGCACCTTTCCAACCATATTCAGGATCCAATAAAATTGCTGATGCATATGGCGTTAATGTATTTGCTACTAGTCCTTTAAAGGTTTGCAATTGTGTATCTGTTGCATCTTCACCTAACATTCTCTTTAGTGCCCCTCGCTGATCAATGGCAAGAGCACGAAAAATTTTGTCTTCCCCATAAAGTTTCTGTAAACGCTGCTGTTTCAAAGTAGGCATAAGATTTCTCTCCCTTTCGATTTTTTAATTACTTTCAATATCTTTTGATATTGCAATCATATTCTTATTTTTTATTATTTAAAGTGAAATTTTTCAAATTTAAGATCTAGATCACAAAATAAATGAAATTATACGAAAGAATATCGAAAGATAACAAAAGATAAAATGATGGAAAGGAGTCGAAACTGATATTAATATTTAACTAAGTTCTACTATGTAATCAGAATAGAAAAACAAAACAGCTATTTCCCTCAAGAAAATAGCTGTTCACTTAAACACAGAATGAATGAGTAATCTAATTAAATGTTATTGTTTGATAATACTTATTACGTCCACCTCCGTTTTTTTACCATAATGATCAACTTTGCCATAAATCAAGATTTTCTCTTTTGTGGGAATGGTTGAATACTGCTGTACCTTTTTATCAATTTTTAATTCTAATATGCCTGTATCGTCTTCAAATAGATAACGTTTCTCATCGATACGGCTAATGATTTTTCCTGATAATTTGACAGTACTGTATTGTTCTGCTTTCATCGCTTGTGCGACAGTATGTGTTGCTTCCGCGGCATATGTTGATGGCGCTATACTCACCACAAAGGCCAATAATGCAAGGAAAGAAAGTTTTTTCATTTTCTACACTTCCAATTGATTTTTCGCACTACGTACAATCCCATCTAACCACTCTTGATGTCCATTAATCATTGGATTTGGAACTGTCTTCGCTAACTCTTGCGCTGGTTTTCCTTTTTGCGATTCTTGCGTCAAAATACGTACACGACCGCCATCCAGATCTTCAATTAACCATGCATGAATCACATCTAAACGTTGTTCACTACCCATTTCACCATCCCAACCATGCCAAGAAATTCTTGCTGGTTGTCCAGCTGCTGGTGCGACATATTCGGTAATTTCAGCCTCAATTGGAAAACCAAAAGTTCTAAAGAAAAAACGTGCATTTTCATACAACGCAGTACCTTGATAACCATTGTGAAACTGGATATCTGATACATTGCTGTAATAATGCGGCCAATACTTGCTATCATTAAGATATTTCCAGACATCTGCAGTAGTTAATCCTGCAACAATCACTTCATTTGAACAGAAATTATCAGTAAAACCAGGTGTATAATCTTTCGGCCAATTAATTGAATTTTGCATTAATACATTCCTTTATCTAAAACTAATCTATTAATTGCGCAGTATAATTAGCCTTCAAAGATAAGTTAAATCAGCTCTCACAATACCTCGTATTACTTTATCTGATATTAGAAAATGCTCTTGAGGATGATATGAAGAACCTACGTACTCTAGATTTAAATCTGCTAAAAGCCTTTAATGCTTTAATGGAAGAAAAAAGTGTTAGTAAAGCGGCACATAAATTAGCCATAACTCAACCAGCAATGAGCGGAATATTAACTCGTTTACGTGAGAGTTTTGATGACCCTCTATTTGTGCGTGTACAACGCGGTATGCAACCTACCAATCGTGCACTCGAATTAGCGCCAAGAATTAAGAATCTATTAGCCGAAGCTGAATTATTACTGCAACCAGCGATTTTTGATCCTAAAACCGCTGAAATGACCGTTAGATTTGTTTGTACTGATTATGCAATGCGTGCGGTTATTGTTCCATTCTTGAAATTACTCAAACAACAAGCTCCAAACATTAAAGTTGCTGTTTTAGCTATTTTGGATAACACAGTGCAAAAGCAATTAGAACAAAATATTATTGATTTCGCGATCGTAACTCCGGAATTTAAAGCACCTGATATTTATGCTAAACATTTATATGATGAACAATATGTTTGCGCAGTGCGGCAAGATCACCCAATTGCAAAGCAAACACAATTATCTCTCGAACAATTCTGTCAATTGGAACAAGCATTAGTTTCCTATCATGGTGGCAGTTTTTCAGGGGTAACTGATGAAGCTTTAGCAAAACAAGGATTAAGCAGGAACGTTACGCTTTCTGTACAAAATTTTATTGTGTTGCCAGATATTCTACAAAATAGTGATTTATTGGCTGTCGTACCAAAACGCTTAGTCCATCATCTCGATAACATTAAATTGTTTGAACCGCCAATCCCAATCCAAGGCTTCAGTAAAATGCTAGTCTGGCACGAACGCACACATCGTGATCCAGCGTTCCAATGGCTTAGAGAGAAAGTTGTAGAAGCTTGTCAGTTATCAGCTTAAAAAACTTTCAAAATATAAAAAAGAGTTGTCCTGCTACTTAGCAAGACAACTCTTTCTTCAATGATAAATATTAATTACTTAATTAACGCTTTCGCTTCAGCAATCGCTTCAGCAACACGTTGTGGTGAAACACCGCCTTTCGCACAACGTTTATTTAAGCAAGATTCTAAGGAAAGAATCGCATAAACATCTTCACTAATCACATCACTAAAGCGTTTGAATTCATCAACACGTAATTCTTCCAACGCTTTTGCTTTACTAATTGCATAAACAACAGCTTCACCAACAATATGATGTGAATCGCGGAACGGCACTCCTTTAGCAACTAGGTAATCGGCCAATTCGGTCGCATTTGAATAGCCTTTTAACGCTGCATTACGCGTTTTTTCGTGATGTACTTTAATATCTTCTAACACCAACGCTGCCATATCTAAACAAGCATGCCAAGTGTCTAAAGCATCAAAAATGCCTTCTTTATCTTCTTGCATATCTTTGTTATAGGCTAATGGTAAACCTTTCACCGTTACCAACATTCCGTTTAATGAACCAATCACACGTCCAGCTTTACCACGAATTAGCTCACACGCATCAGGATTTTTCTTTTGCGGCATTAAAGAAGAACCTGAAGTAACACGATCAGAAAGTTCTAAAAAGTTCGCTTCACCGCTGTTAAAGATAATTAAATCTTCTGCATAACGAGAGAGATGCACCATACTAATAGAAGCGGCAGATAACAACTCCATAATATGGTCACGATCTGAAACGCTATCTAAACTGTTGCGAGTAGCACGTGTAAAGCCTAAATCTTTCGCTAATTGTTCTCTATCAACGGCATACGCTGTTCCAGCCAACGCTCCCGAACCTAATGGACAAGTATCTAAACGACGATACGCATCCGCCAAACGAGAATAGTCACGTTCTAACATTTCAAAATAGGCCATACACCAATGTGCAAACGAGATAGGTTGGGCACGTTGCAAATGAGTATAACCCGGCATCACTGTGTTTTGGTTATTTTCAGCCGTAAAGATAAGTTGGCTTTGTAGATGACGAATGGCTTGTTGCAATGAGGTAATTTCTTGTTTACACCAAAGTTTAATATCTAATGCAACTTGGTCATTACGGCTACGTCCTGTGTGTAACTTTTTGCCTAAATCACCAACTTTTTCAATGAGTTTACTTTCCACCCAACTATGAATATCTTCTGCATCATCTTGCAAAATCATTTCTGGGTTGTTGGCAACAACCTCTTTTAATTCAAGCAATGCAGCTTCTACTTGTTTTTGTTCTGCTGCGGTAAATACATTTACACTAACTAATGCTTTAGACCAACCAATTGAACCGTCAATATCTTGTTGAGCTAAACGATAATCAAAACGTAGTGAGTCATTAAAGGTTTTAAAACGCTGATCTGCCGCTTGTGTGAAACGGCCGCCCCAAAGTGCCATAATTACCTCAATAAAAAATGAAACCGCCAATAAATGGCGGAAGTTAAATTAAACAAATACCTTAGTTAAGGCAGAATTCTGGTGCCAATACATTGGCCTGCAAATAAATCAGCTAATTTTTCAGGCTTTTTCCAATTGGCAATTTCGACAGCTTGATTTAATGCCTGCGCAGCGACTAATGCCGCTTCAACTTTGACAATCATACCATCTGTAATCACATGATCATCTATTAATTTTTGAATTTGTGATGAATTTAACTCTGGCAATAGATTTTTTTGTTGATCCAACACGCCATCAACATCAGACAGCATCACCAATTCACCTTGCAAAAGAGTTGCAATCGCTGTTGCAGCTTGGTCTGCATTAACATTCATTAAACGCCCTGCTGCATCAATCGCAATGGAGCTAATAATTGGTAAAAATTGGTTTGCTAATAATGTGGTTAATAATGCTGCTTGATTTGGTGCAACTTTTGCAACGTGACCAAGCTCTGGATCAAGTTGTTCAGCCAACGTTACATCACCATCACCCAAACTGAAACCAACTGCATTTAAACCTGCAACTTTTGCAGTTGCAACTAACTTTTTATTCGCTATGCCAGCTAATGCGCCAGTAATAATTTCCACTTGATCTGGCGGTGTAATTCGCAAACCTTGTTTCTTACGCACAGGTAACTGCAAACGTTGCATTAATTCATCAACAATACAACCACCACCATGCACAATGACAATATCACGCTGCTGTTTTTGTTTAAATTGTGCCAAAGTGGTCAATAGATTTTCCATTGCCTGCGGTGTATCTAATAATGCACCGCCTACTTTAATAATTAATGGTTTCATATTAAATCAATCCTAATGTCGGCTTAAATCCATAACGGATATTGGCACATTGCACCGCTTGTGCTGCCGCCCCTTTCAATAAATTATCTTCTGCACCAACAACAATAATGTGCTGATCTTGCACAGCAAATGCAATATCACAATATGGCGTAAATTCTACCGCTTTGATGCTTGGGAAACCCTTATCATAGACGCGCACTAACGGCTTATCTGCATAAACTTGTGCAAAAACCGCCTTCACTTGCTCAGCTGTTACTCCTGCTTTTAATTTCGCAGTAATGGTTGCCAAAATACCACGTTTGAAATTACCCAAATGTGGGGTGAAAATGACTTCACGACCTAAATGGGTAGAAATTTCTGGTTGGTGACGATGATTAAAAATGCCATACGGATTTAAACTCACTTCACAAAAACTAGAGGTTAAGCTCGCTTTACGCCCTGCACCGCTCACACCACTTACCGCATTAATAACTGGTACTTGTACATCATCTAATAAATCGTTCTCAATCAAAGGTTTTAAACAAAGTTGCGAAACGGTTGGATAACAACCCGGTACTGCAATTAAATCTGTCTGTTTAATTTGCTCTTCATTCCATTCCGCTAAACCATACACCGCTTGTTGTAATAATTCAGGGTATTGATGCGCAAAGCCATAAAACTTCGGATAAAAATCCGCTTGATTAACACGATATGCACCAGAAAGGTCAAATACTTTGCAGTTATTAGCTAAGAAAATCGGCGCTAATTGATGGCTGACTTCGTGTGCTGTTGCCAAAAAAACACAATCTGCTTGTTGTGCTAAGGCAGTCAAATCTTCTGGCAAAGGTTGTAATACCAAATCAACGACTGTTTTTAATTGTGGATAAATCTCAGAAATAGGTTTATCTTTATCCAGACTATTTGCCGAAACATATAGCCCGCAAAGTTCAAAATTAGGGTGTTTGACAAGGATGTTTGCGAGTTCAGCCCCTGTATAGCCGCTCGCACCAATGATGAGTGTTTTTAGCATAATTTCATAAAATAGTGATTAATTATGCTAATATTTTGCATAATTATTTTATTTGAATCAATGTTTATTTGAGGTAACTATGGCAAATCTTCCAGATTTTCTTTCTTTATATTCTCAACTTATTGAAATTCCAACTATCAGCAGTTCAGATAATCCTACTTTAGATCATTCGAATAAACCGCTTATTGATAAACTTGCCAACTGGCTTACAGATCTTGGCTTTAAAGTCGATGTACTACCGATTGAAGGCTCAAATCAAAAATACAATCTATTAGCAACATATGGTTCCGGCGAGGGCGGTTTGCTCTTATCTGGTCATACCGATACTGTTCCTTTCGATGCAGGACGCTGGCAATTTGATCCTTTTAAATTAACTGAACAAAATGGCCGTTTTTACGGTTTAGGCTCTGCCGATATGAAAGGCTTTTTTGCCTTTATTGTTGATACCTTACGCAATCTCGATCTGACTAAACTACAAAAACCGTTACGGATTTTAGCAACCGCTGATGAAGAAACTACTATGCTAGGGGCAAGAACTTTTGCGCAACACGCAGAAATTCGCCCTGATTGCGCGATTATTGGTGAACCAACTTCATTACAACCTGTAAGAGCACATAAAGGTCATTTTGGTGATGCTGTTACTGTAATTGGGCGCTCTGGACACTCTAGCGATCCAGATAAAGGCGTCAATGCAATTGAAATTATGCATCAAGCGACCGGCCATTTAATGCAGCTACGTAATGAGTTAAAAGAAAAATTTCATAATGAATTTTTTGCAGTACCACACCCAACAATGAATTTCGGTTCTATTCATGGTGGTGATGCAGTAAATCGTATCTGCGGTTGCTGCGAACTACAATTTGATATTCGTCCGCTACCAAATATGGGCTTAGAATCGTTAGACGAAATGGTTCAAGAAAAGCTGCAACCATTGATTGAACAATATGGCGATATGATTCAAATAAAACATTTGCATGAAGGTATTCCTGGTTATGAATGTTCACATAAAGCCGAAGTTGTTGCAGTAGTGGAAAAATTATTAGGTAAGCCTTGTGTATCAGCGAATTACTGTACTGAAGCACCATTTATTCAACAACTTTGCCCAACATTGGTTTTAGGCCCTGGCTCAATCGAACAGGCTCACCAACCAGATGAATTCCTCGCAGCAGAGTTTATCCAACCAACCAGAGAATTATTAGCTAAATTAATTCAACATTTTTGTGCTTAATCACAAGTCGGGCGGTAAACCACTATTTACCGTCTGATTAATAGTTGCCAATTTGGCAAAGAAGTAGAAAAATACTGCGTTTTTATTTATCACTAAAATTAGAAGTATTATGTTAGATATCGTCCTTTATGAACCTGAAATCCCACAAAATACAGGGAATATTATTCGTCTTTGCGCCAACTGCGGCTTTCGTTTACACCTAATTCATCCGCTTGGATTCCAATGGGATGACAAAAAGTTGCGCCGCTCTGGTTTGGATTATCACGAATTTACGACAATTAAGCATCACCAAAGTTTTGCTGAATTTTTGGATAGTGAAAAACCGAATCGCCTATTTGCGTTGACAACAAAAGGCGGCCCTGCACATAGTCAAGTACAATTCCAACTCGGCGACTATTTAATGTTTGGTCCTGAAACCAGAGGTATTCCCATGGATATTCTGAATACTATGCCAATTGAACGCAAAATCCGCATTCCAATGTGTGCAAACAGTCGTAGTATGAATTTATCCAATTCAGTTGCAGTCACCGTCTATGAAGCATGGCGGCAACTCGGTTATCAAGGCGCAATCAATCTCTATCAGGAGTAATAATGCAATCACTCATTCATGGTTTTTTGGTTTCTGGCGGACTAATCGTTGCCATTGGTGCCCAAAATGCGTTTGTTCTCAAACAAGGATTATTAAAACAACACGTTTTTGCTGTCGCATTAATCTGTTTTTTATGTGACGTTATCTTATTTAACCTTGGCGTGTTGGGTTTAGGTTCTTTTATTAGTGAACATCAAATGGCATCAATTACCTTAGCATTTGTCGGCGCTGGCTTTTTATTTATCTATGCTTTACGTGCTTGGCGCAGTGCCTATCGCGGTAACAGTAGCTTACAAATTTCCACTGAAAACCCTCAGCAACATTTGCTAAAAACCATTTTGATGACATTAAGCATTACATTACTTAATCCACACGTTTATCTAGACACTGTTGTGATTATTGGTGGAGTTGCAGGAACCTTAGTATTAAGCGAAAAAATTTGGTTTTTGTTAGGTGCAGTCCTTGCCTCTGGCAGTTGGTTCTTTGGTCTAGCTTATGGTTCCGCCTTATTAATTCCACTGTTCAAAAAGCCAATCACTTGGCGAATCCTCGATTTTGTGATCGGTATTATTATGTTGATGATTGCATGGGGATTATATCAATATGGAATGGGGTTGTTAGCCAGCTAAAATCTCGACAATTTGTAACAAATAGGGCTATAATCGCAACGTTTTTTACTTCACCCTTATTATTAACACTTATTAGAAGGAATACACAATGGGTTTAAAAAATGTACCTGCTGGTAAAGAATTACCAGATGATATTTATGTAGTAATTGAAATTCCAGCCAACTCAGATCCAATTAAATACGAAGTAGATAAAGAAACCGGCGCATTATTCGTTGACCGCTTTATGGCAACTGCAATGTTCTATCCTGCAAACTACGGTTATATCAACAATACTCTTTCTTTAGATGGCGACCCAGTTGATGTTTTAGTACCAACTCCATATCCATTACAACCAGGTTCAGTGATTCGTTGCCGTCCAGTTGGCGTATTAAAAATGACTGATGAATCAGGTCAAGATGCAAAAGTTATCGCTGTACCACACAGCAAATTAACTAAAGAATATGATCACATTAAAGATGTAAACGATATTCCTGCATTATTAAAAGCACAAATCCAACACTTCTTTGAAAGCTACAAAGCATTAGAAGCTGGTAAATGGGTGAAAGTTGACGGTTGGGCAGACGCTGCTGCAGCTCGTGAAGAAATCTTAGCTTCATTTGAACGTGCGAAAAAATAATTGATATTAATAAATGTGTGAACTTAGTTCACACATTTATTGTTTATTATTCCATCTTACATTTCTTACTTCCTACTTATCTGGAATAAACAAAGCGAAACAAGAAAAAGAGGTGCGTGACATGGCCAGTGACGAGTCATATTTGAAGTACGTCCTTGATTTGCTTTCTGACGTTGAGCAGGTGTCAAGCCGAAAGATGATGGGGGAATACCTTCTCTACACCAACGGCATCCTGTTCGGTGGAATCTATGACAACCGCTTCATGTTAAAAGACACGCCCGCCGCTAGAGCCCTTCTCGAACAACCCAGATTGGAATCTCCGTATCCTGGCGCGAAGGACATGATACTCGTTGATACCGATAATCCAGAGCAGATTGCCAAAACAATCATAGCCATGCTGTCCGAACTACCCGCACCCAAGTCGCGAACCAAGAAGCGCTAGAACACGAACAGGCTGCGCCAGTCATAAAACGACCCGCCAGTCTGACCACCGTATTCTTTCTTACTAAATTCTTCTCTCAATTTCCGCTTGACCTTCACCTTAGGGAAAACTTTACCATCCTGGGTATTTTCAATTTTTGTACGATACTAGGAGGGTAACTATGTACAATCTTCGCCATATTTTCAGCAAATTAATACTAGTGGGAACGTCTGCTGTCGCAGTGATGGCTCAAGCACAGAATTTAACAATGGAAGTTTGGAAAAGTCCTACTTGTGGTTGCTGCAATGAATGGATTCGTTATATGGAAAAGAATGGTTTTGCAGTCAAAGTGCATGAGACAGGCAATAACCAACAACATCAATTATTTGGTATTAAAGACGACTATGTTTCTTGCCATACCGCAGTAGTTGATGGTTATGTGATTGAAGGACATGTCCCTGCTGAAGACGTAAAACGTTTATTAGCCGAAAAACCAGATGCAATTGGCCTTTCTGCACCAGGAATGCCAGTAGGATCACCAGGTATGGATGGCCCAACTTATCAAGGTCGTAAAGATGCTTATGATGTGCTGTTGTTACAAAAGAATGGCGAAAGTATTGTGTTTAGTTCACATAATCAATAGGAGTTGGTTTAATGAAACGTCGTGATTTATTACGTTATGGTGTTGGTTTAAGTTTAGCAAGTTCTTCATTCTATGCATTAGCTAATATGATGAGCAGCCATTCCGCACATCAAACGATGATGGCAATGCACAATAATACGTTAGCATTGATGCCATTTGATCAACTTCCTCAAGGGCAGTCTTTGCAAACTGCTCTGCCAAAGTTAGCTAATCTTTCCACTCAAGCTAATGTGTTTAAAGCGAAGCTAGTTGCTGCACCGATTAAATTACGTTTTGCAGAAGGAAAAGAAACCGAATTTTGGGCATATAATGGGCAATTGCCAGGACCGCAAATTGAAGTATTTGAGGGAGATAGTGTCGAAATTGAATTCACCAATCATTTAACACAACCGACAACGATTCATTGGCATGGTCTAGATGTTCCGTCCGAAGCTGACGGTAATCCACAAGATCCAGTTGCACCAAATAGCAGCAAGATCTATCGCTTTACTATTCCAGAAGGGAGTGCTGGAACTTATTGGTATCATCCACACCCACATGGCTATGTAGCAGAACAAGTTTATAAAGGATTAGCAGGAACTTTAGTAGTAAAAGCAAAAAATGATCCATTAGCAGATTTACCAGAACAACATTGGGTTATTTCTGATTTACATTTAGCCTCAGACGGTTCTATTCCAGCCAATAATATGAGCGACTGGATGAATGGTCGTGAAGGTGAAATCGTACTGATTAATGGTCAATATCAACCAAAAATCCAAGTAAAAGGACAACAACGCATCCGTATTTGGAACGCAACCAGTGCACGTTATTTACGCTTAAAGGTAGCTGGAGTGCAATGGATTGTTGTCGGTACTGAAGGCGGATTATTAGAACAACCATTATCGCCACAAGATGAACTCTTTTTGGCACCAGCAGAACGTATCGAAGTTGTGATGGTAGGCAAAACACAAGGTACTGCAGTATTACAAAGTCTGTACTATGAACGGCACAAAATGATGGTACAGGAAACCGCAACAGATTTAACTTTGGCTCAAATTGTAGTTAATGCAGAACAACCAACTTTACCCAAGCAATTACGTACCTTCCCAACCAAAGAAGAGGCAAAAGTTACTCGACAAATTCGCTTTAGTGAGCAGATGATGAACCATAATGGAATGTCATCTCAAGATCATCAACAAATGATGGCGCAACATCATTCCACACATCAGCAAGCGATGACAGATAACTCAGTACCGACAATGATGGAGGGGATGTTCTTAATTAATAACAAATCATTTGATATGTCGAGAATAGATTTTGTTGGTAAAGTCAATGAAGTAGAACAGTGGGAAATCTTTAACGAAAGCCATATGGATCACCCATTCCATCTACATGGTACACAATTTGAAGTTATCCAAACGACATTAAATGGTAAGACAAATCCAGCACCATATCGTGCTTTAAAAGATGTGGTCAATCTTCGCCCTTATGAGAAAGTGGTAATACGTTTTAAACAACATCATACAGGGTTAAAAATGTTCCATTGCCATATTCTGGAACATGAGAATTTGGGAATGATGGGACAATTTAAGGTGGAATAACAATCTGCCAATTCAAAAAACATAGAAATGTGTACTTAACAACATAACCCCATTTTCAATCCTGAAGTGGGGTTATGAGATTTTAAAAATTTATGTTTTTCCAATAATTAAATTATTGAACAATATTTGGCTTTTTAGTTGCTAAATTTACCCACACCATACTGGCGCTTAATACCGCAAACAGCCCTATAATCCACGCCATTGCCCATGGTGTACCATCGGAAAACCAAGCTAATAACACTGAAGAAATCACACCGCTGCCATACTGTAATGAACCTAGCAATGCCGAAGCAGAACCTGCCATATTAGGCTCAACTTGATTAAGTGCCGCAGCTGTACAACAAGCAGCAATAGCGCCTGTCATCGAGAAAAATAACACCACAAAAATAACAACTGCCAATAAACCACCTAATTGATACCAAACAACCGCCATTAAAACTAATGCAGCAAGCACACTAAACAAGGTGGTGGCTTTTAACATTTGGTGAATAGAAAAGTGCTTTAGCAGATGACGATTTAATGCCGTCATTACCATAATACCAATGACGTTCAATGCAAATAACAAGCCAAAGTGTTTTGGTGAAACGCCAAAATATTGGATATAAACCTCTGGTGATGCGGTAATAAAAGCGTAGGCAGCTACGTAAAAAAATGTCACACACAAGACATAACGCATATAAGATAACTGTTTGCACAAAACAGCATAATTGGCGAAAGTCGCCAGCAACGATTTTTCTGTACGCATCACTGGCGTTAAACTTTCAGGCAATCGGAATATTGAAATAAACATCAACACAGCTAACGCCGCGACAAACCAAAAATTCCAATGCCACGAAGCAAATCCAACAATCTGACCACCGATTAATGGCCCTGCAATCGGAGCGACTGCCACAATAATCGTAAGCGTAGAAAGCACTTGTACCGCTCGACTGGCAGAAAATAAATCACGCACCATTGCTCTTGCTAACATCGGGCCGGTACAAGCGCCAAACGCTTGAAATATGCGCCAAAAGACAATTTGCTCGATACTTGTTGAAAGTGCACAACCGATGGAACCAATAATAAAAATAACCATACCGATCAACATTGGACGTTTCCGTCCAATACGATCGCTAATTGGTCCCCAGAATAATTGCGCAATTGCAAAACCGATTAAGAAACCGGTAATGGTAAACTCAACATTACCTTGTAAATCTCTTGCCATTTCCGGCATCGCTGGCAAGTAACTATCTGTGGCTAAAGAAGTAATTGCCATTAATGCCGATAAAATAACGACAAGACCAATCCCTTGTTTTGTTTGGTAAGTTGTCATTTTCACTCCTGTTGCAAATGAAGAGTGAAAATTATAACGAGGATGGATTTATTTAATTAGATAGCAAAATCAGAATAATGTTATGAATTCTATTCATTAATAACGCACTTTATTTGCTAAATATTGCCGCTGAAACTCACTGTTTTAAGGCTTTTACCAAAGCCTTGAACAAGGTGGAATTACCATGACGATTAGGATAATACAAATAGATCCCTTGATAGTGCATATTCCAATCCGCTAACAGGCTTACCAAGCGCCCAGCAGCAATATCCTCTTTTACTATTTCATAAGGAATCCAAGTAATACCCAAATCAGATAATGCAGCCTTTCTCAATAAGTTATTATTATTGCTAATAAAATAACTACTAAGTTTCATTTTTAAGATTTCTTCTGTTTGAGGATGCTTAAACTCCCAGTCTAAAAGTCCACCACTCGTTGGTAAGCGTAGATGTAAACAGCGATGCTTTGTTAATTCATCTGGCATTTGCGGCGTACCATATTGCGCTAAGTAAGCAGGGCTCGCTACCGTACAAATTTTCAATTCATCCGCCACTTTTACCGCGATCATATCTTTTTCAACATCATCACCTAAACGAATACCTGCATCAAAACGTTCAGCAACAATATTGGTAAAACGTGTTTCAGCGGTAAGTTCTAAATTAACTTCAGGATATTGATGCATAAATTGTTGCAACCTATCCCAGACAAGATAACTAAAAACAAATTCCGTTGAATTAATGCGTAAATTACCTTTAATCGTATTTTGAATTGCAGATAATTCATCAATTTCCTTATCAATAGTATCGAATAAAGGGGATAAACGCTGATATAGCTGTTCTCCAGCTTCTGTAGTAGAAATGCTACGAGTGGTACGATGAAATAATTTAATTTTCAAGCGTTCTTCTAAGCTACGAATGGTATGACTTAGCGCAGACTGCGATACACCTATTTGTGCTGCTGCTTTAGTAAAACTTCCTGTCTGAGCAACTAATAAAAATGCACGTAAATCATTCAGGTTTTCTTGCATAAAATGACACCTAGTAAATTTAGTTTTTATTTACTCTAATGCCGATAAATACGTTATGCAAATAGGTTTTGAGGATGTGAAGCCTATTAAATGATGAGTTTAATAGGCCTTTCACTAATGATTATTCACTTTTTAATGCTTCATAAGCATCAAGCACTCTCGCTGAATACACCACTGCTGCGCCTGCATTCATCGCAATTGCAACATTTAATGCAGCGGCAATCTCTTCTTGGGTACAACCTGCTTTAATCGCTGCATCAGTATGGACATCAATACAACCATCACAACGAGTTGTCACTGCACAAGCCAACGCAATCAACTCTTTAGTTTTCGGATCTAATACGCTCTCTGCTTTACTTAAAGTTTGATAGCCTTTAATAGTATCTGGTGATAATTTACCTAAAATACCCAAACGTCCCATTAGTTGAGTACGATATTTTTTCCAATCTAACATAGCGATTCTCCTTAATGAATTAACACATTGCTTATTTAATGTTGGCTATTCTGCACCTTTCTTATAAGACTATAAAGATGTTAGAATCGCAAAAAATAACGTTATCATCTCACTATAATCATTATGGATAGTATAGATCGCTTTTTAGAACTTCTCGATGTTAAAACAACCATTGATGTCTTTTGCAGCTTTAAATCACCCTATTTAATGGAACATAATCAAGCTGCACCAGGGACAGCCTATTTTCATCTCTTACTGAAAGGGAGTTGCCAAATGCGTTCAGCGACCGAAACTTATCATTTAAAAGCAGGCGATTTTTGTTTGTGGACACAAGGCGGAGTACATAAAATTGGTGATCGTCCTTCCAATCAACCATTACAAATAGAACAACAAAACGGTATTTTATATCGACACAATTGTTCCGATGATCCTTCATTACAAATGCTCTGTGGCCATTATCAAGCAGGCAATAATGCGGCCGCAGGTTTATTAACTTTATTGCCAGAACCTTTAATCGTTTCTCTTGGCGATCTACCCCAACTACAAGCCGTTTCCACTTTAATTTACCAAGAAGCGACTTCCCGCCATTTAGGTAGTGCCACTGTAATTAAATCATTATGTGAATTATTGCTGTTGTTTGCTTTACGCCACCAAAGCATATTACCGAACCAACAAAATCTTATTGGTTTATTTGCCGATCCTGCATTAAGTAAAGTTATTACCAAAATTTTGCAAGATTTTTCGATTTCTTATACTACGCAACAATTAGCCGATATGGCTTATATGTCACGAGCCACTTTTGCCCGCAAATTTAATCAAGCAACAGGTATGGGCATTCAAACTTTTATTCGTATGCTCAAAATGTCTATGGCAGCAAAAATGCTACAACAATCCACTATGCCGCTTAGCCAAATCATCACAACCTTAGGTTATCAATCCGAAACTGCCTTTATTGACAGTTTTAAAGCGCAATTTGCCACCACGCCAGCGCGTTATCGGAGACAGTTAGCAGAAAATGCATAAATTGTTAAATATTTGCTATTGATCTTTATGATAAAAAACGAAATGATACCTGCTATAACTATTTGTTGATTGAAACATCTACTTAATGACGAATATAGGAGCACGCAAAAAATGTTCAAATTATCGCCAACAATTAAACGTATTCTGGCTGCATTATTTATCACTACTTTAGTGGCTAGCTGTGCCGATACCCGTTCTATCAATCAATCCTCTGCACAACAATATCGCCAAGCAATTAGTGCTGAAAGAAGCAAAGGAACCCTTGATACTTCATCAATGACCGCACAACGTGTTCACCGTATTTTTAACAGAATGGTACCGTATGCACGTCAATATAATAAAACTGGCGTGCCATTTGATTGGGAAATTTCGGTTATTAAGTCCAATGAAATCAACGCATGGGCAATGCCGGGTGGAAAAATGGTGTTTTATACCGGTCTAGTTAATAAGTTAAATTTAACCGATGATGAAATTGCAGTGGTGATGGGGCACGAAATGGCTCACGCGTTACTTGAACATGGTAAAAGTCAAGCTAATCGCCAAACTGCTGTTTCAATAGCTGCTACTATCGCTATGGGGGCGTTAGCTTCACAAGGTGTTAGTGTAGGCGCTTCACAAGATTTAGTAGGCAGTGTTGCTGATCTTGGCATTATGAAACCCTTCTCACGCAGCGCTGAAAGCGAAGCTGATGAGGTTGGTTTAATGTTAAGTGCACAATCTGGATTTAATCCTCAGGCTGCACCAAATCTATGGGACAAAATGCAAAAAATGAGTGGTGGCGGATCAATCCCAGCAATTTTCTCTACTCACCCAAGCGACAAAACTCGTAAAGAAAACTTAGAACGCTTAATGCCAAAAGCAATGGAGCTTTATAGTGTTGCCAAAAACAAAATATCATAATCAATAATCATTAGGAAAAAATATGCAAAAACAACGTCTTGCCATACCTGGTATCATTATCGGTTGTGTGGTGTTTGGATTAGGGAGTTTAATTGTTGCTCACGTGCCAGTTGGCGCCTATGCTATCGCTTTTTGGCGATTATTAATTGCATCAGTTATCTTTTTTCTGCTCGCTAAATGTTTTAAACAACGCTTGCCGAAATCGAAAAAAGCGATCGGTTTCGCATTAACTTCAGGTATTTTCTTGGCGTTTGATTTAGCTTTTTGGCACGAAAGTGTTTATGCGGTGGGCCCTGGAATTTCTACCTTACTTAACAGTTTGCAAATTTTTTTCCTATCGGCAATTAGTTTTTTCTATTTCAAAGAAAAACTCTCTATTATGCAGCTGATCAGTTTACTACTGGCAATTATTGGGGTTTATTTTATTACTGGTAGCGAATTTGCTTATAACGAAAATGCTTTATGGGGCTTTACCACTGGCATTATTTCAAGTCTATTATTAGCATTATCAATGGTCTTTATTCGTAAAACACACGAAGTTGAACCAACCCCAATTTTCCCGATGATGTTGCTGATCAGCCTTGGTGGCGCAGCTATCCTTATTCTGCCTTCACTACTCTTTAACGCCGATAATCTTTATCCAACTAATGCCCTAGATTGGTTCTGGATTTTTGTTTATGGCGCGGTAATGCAGTGTTTTGCTTGGGGGATGATCGCCTATTGTGTACCATTACTATCGCTTGCACTAACAGGTTTATTACTGCTTTCAGAACCGATCGCTGCATTAGTTATCGATTACTCGATCTTAGATAAACCAATTAATTTAATTCAGTGGGGCGGTGCCGCCGTTACTATGTTTGCCATCTATCTCGGTTCTGTTTCTTCACAACCAAGAAAGGCAAAAATTCGCTCCATCAAGAAAAAACATCATTAATCCGCAGCGAAACGGTTAAATATTCATATTTTGGAATAAACTTAAGTTATCTGGGATTAAAAATACCGTTTCGCCTACCTTAAATTGTTCCGCCTGTAATTTATCTTTCGTGAGTAAAACTTCTATTGGTTGTTCACTTTGTGGGCTAATAATTTCAATCCGAGCTAAGAAACTAATTGAATAAATATGTGAAATTTCGCCTTTCGCTAACGCATTTTCCGCTTGGCGCGAAATGGTTAGATCATATGGACGAACATAGGCGGTAGTTTCGCCTGCTTGTTTAATGGTGCGATTTTTTGGTGCAAGGCGATATGCAAAATCTCCCACCACAAAATTCTCATCATCTAAAATGCCATGAAAAACATTACTATCACCAACAAAGGCGTTTACAAACTGGCTACGCGGTGCGTGATAAATATTTTCCGGTTGATCCACTTGTTCAATTTTTCCTTGATTCATCACCACAATACGATCAGCCACTTCCAACGCTTCTTCTTGATCGTGCGTTACAAAAATACTGGTGATATTTAACTCCTTTTGTAATTGCGCTAGCCAACGGCGTAAAGTTTTTCGCACTTGAGCATCCAATGCAGAAAAAGGTTCATCTAATAACAATACTTCGGGTTTGACTGCCAACGCACGCGCCAAAGCCACACGCTGGCGCTGACCACCTGATAAGCGATCAGGATAACTTTTTGCAAACTTTTCTAGTTGCACTAAACGTAATAACTCCATTACCCGTTGTTCAATTTCTGCATTAGATAACCTTGTTTTTCGTGGCTGAATACGTAACCCAAACGCAACATTCTCAAAAATAGTTAAATGACGGAATAAGGCATAATGTTGAAAGACAAAACCCACTTTGCGCTCTTTTGCACTTAAATGGCTAACTTCTCTTCCTGAGAAAATAATTTTCCCTGTATCCGCAAAATCCAAACCAGCAATAATTCGTAATAAAGTTGTTTTTCCGCAACCACTTGGCCCTAACAAAGCAGTAAATTCTCCTTCAGGAAAGGCTAAATTAATATTGGATAACGCGTTAAATTGCCCAAATGTTTTATTTAAATTCTCAATCTGAATTGTCATAACAGCCTCTTATCTACTTTGATTCAGAATTAATGTTTTACGTCTTTGCCAATAGACAATGCCATGCTGTGCCAATAGGGTCATCAACGCTATGGCAGCTAACAGAGAAGCACAAGCAAATGCCGCAGTGAATTGATATTCGTTATAAAGAATCTCAATATGCAATGGGATAGTGTTAGTAAGATTTCGAATATTGCCTGATACCACACTTACCGCACCAAACTCTCCTAAAGCACGCGCATTAGCTAAAATAGCGCCATATAACAATGCCCATTTAATTTTTGGTAAGGTAATGCGAAAAAAGATGGTTAATGCCGATGCCCCTAAAGTTAGACCAGCTTGTTCCTCTTGATTTCCTAATGTTTTCATCGTTGGTAATAACGATTTCACGATTAAGGGGAAGGTAACAAAAAGCGTTGTCAAAATAATGCTAGGTAAAGCAAAAATAACTTCTATACCTTGTTGATCTAACCAGCCGCCAAATAAACCATTCACACCAAATAACAATACAAACATTAATCCAGCTACTACTGGCGAAATCGCTAACGGGAGATCAATAAAAGAAATTAGTAATGCTTTGCCTTTGAAGTCAAAATTTGCCAATAACCAAGCCATCATCAAGCCAAAGAACAAATTTATCGGTAATACGATTGCAATCACCGTCAAACTTAAAAAAATCGCGTGACGTGCTTCTACTTGACTCAATGATTGAATAAATACATGCCAACCCGCTTGTAATCCATAATAAAAGATACTGCATAATGGCAAAATTAAGACGATAGCTAAAAAAGCAAGACTAATAAAAATTGCAAGATAACGTGGCCAATTAATAGATTTACTTTGCATATTAACCTCTATTTACTCACAAAGAATCGATTAAGATAGTTCTGCCAAAGATTAAACAATAACAACACAGCAAAAGATAAAACGAGCATCACAAAGGCCACTGCTGCCGCACCTTTAACATCATAAATATCTAATTTTGACATAATCATCAGTGGAGCAATTTCCGACACTAATGGAATATTGCCAGCAATAAAAATCACTGAACCATATTCGCCTAAGGCTCGTGCAAACCCCATACCTGCGCCGTTGACAATTGCTGGATATAACGTTGGTAAAATTACCTTTCTTACTGTCAGCCAACGATTTGCACCTAAAATATCTGCAGCTTCTTCTAAAGCTCGTTCTTGCGTTGCTAATACGGGTTGTACTGCACGTACAATAAATGGAAAACTCACAAAAACTAACGCAATAGCAATACCAATCGGTGTAAAAGCAATCTGCCAACCAATTTGTGCAAACCATTGACCAATCAAGCCATTAGGCGCATATAAAGTCGCCAATACAATACCCGCTACTGCCGTCGGCAACGCAAAAGGTAAATCGATCAGAGCGTTAATAAAAGCTTTACCGGGAAAGGAGTAACGAACTAAAACCCAAGCAATCAATGTGCCAAAAACTAAATTGACCAATGTGGCAATTAATGCCATTTGAAAAGATAAGAGAATGGAAGAAATCACTCGTTGGCTAAAAATAATTTGCCAAAATGAATGCCATTCCAATTGTAATACCGTTAGCAATAACATAGTCAAAGGCAGCAGTACCATACTGCCAACCCAGACAAAACTCACTGTAAAACTGGTTTTAAATCCCCCTAATACTGCAGGCGCATTCAAAATTTTCATAAACAATTACTTTCACTCTTATCAACAGCTAAATTAATGGTTAATCAATATGAACGAGCCATGCACGATAAGCAAAGAACAAAAAATTAATTAATATGCCATTTTGCAATAAGGTGAAGAATAAATAACCCCTCTTTAAGAAGATAAAGAGGGGTTAAAACTATATGCTTGTTTAAAGCCAGACAAACTGATTACACTGCCGCTAACATTCCACCATCAACAAACAACAGATGGCCATTGACGAAATCAGATGCCTTAGAAGCAAGGAATACCGCAGAACCAATTAATTCATCAGGATTACCCCAACGATTCGCTGGCGTTCTTTGGCATAACCATTGCGTAAATTGTTGATTATCCACTAACGGTTGTGTTAGTTCTGTTTTGAAATAACCTGGTGCAATACCATTTACCTGAATGTTATAGCGAGCAAGTTCTACGCAAGCACCGCGTGTAATCATCTTCACCGCACCTTTAGATGCTGCATACGGCGTGATCGTATCTCGCCCTAATTCACTCTGCATTGAGCCAATATTGATAATTTTACCTGCTCGACGTTGCACCATATATTTGCCTACAGCTTGTATCATTAAGAACACTGCTTTCTGGTTAGTATTGATAATGTCATCCCAATCTTGTTCTGGAAATTCCAATATTGGATGGCGACGTTGAATGCCTGCGTTATTGACTAAAATATCAATCGGGCCAATTTCTTGTTCAATCAATGCAATATTCTTTTCAATTTCCTCTTTATTGGTTACATCAAAGGGAACCGCATGAGCCTTAAAACCTTTTTGTTTTAGTTCTTCTGCTACAGCTAATGCTTTTTCACGATTAGTACCATTAATGATGACTTCTGCACCATATTCAGCCAAGCCATTCGCAAGAAGTAAGCCAATACCTCGAGTTGAACCAGTAATTAATGCTCTTTTTCCTTGTAAATCAAAAAGATCTTTCATAATTATTCCTCAAATGTAAGTTGTACTTTAATCGCAGTGCTTTTATCTCCGGCTGTTTGTAACGCCTTTTCTGCTTCTTGATATGGGAATTCGTGCGAGAGTAACGGTAATGGATTAATTAATCCTTGTTCTAACCAACGCACTGCCACTTCGAATTCACTGGTAAAACGGAAAGCACCACGATAAGTGATCTCTTTTGCTAAGAATTTCGTAACTGGGATAGGGACATCACCTTTTGCCATACCAATTTGAATAATAGTGCCGCCTGCTTTTGTTGCATCAATAGCAAATTGAATAGCACTAAGCGCTGCAGAAGCCTCAAAAGAAACATCAAAATAACCCTTATCTTGGAAGTAATGTTCGTGGTTATCTAATGGGTTAATAGTTGAAGTTGCTCCCATTTTTACCGCACTTTCACGACAAGAAGCTTGAATATCCGCAGCAACAATTTCTACCGCACCAGCTTGTCTGCATGCTGCCACTACTAAAGAACCTATCGGACCACACCCCGTTACCAATACTTTTTTACCAACTAATGAGCCAGCTTGATTGACCGCATGAATTGCTACTGCTAACGGCTCAGCAAACACCATTACTTTACTTGGTACTTTATCGTCATAAGGGATGACTTGATCTTTTCTTACAGCAACATATTCAGCAAAACCACCATCAACATGCGGATTTAACATTGCACTACCAAAGAAACGCATATTTAAACATTGGTTCGATTTACCGCTAAGACAATATTTACATTGCAAGCATGGTTTACTTGGATTAATTGCAACCGATTGTTTATTTTCGGGTAAAAAACCAACCACCTCGTGTCCTAAAATCATCGGATGCTGTAAACTGAAATTGCCTATTCCACCTTCATTATAATAGTGAATATCTGAACCACAAATTCCACCTCTAACAATTTTAACAATAATATCATTAGGATAAATTGTTTTTACTTCTGTTTCTGTTAATTGAATTTGATGTGCACCAGAAACCTTAATACATTTTGCTTGAATATGTTGCGTCATTTCATACCTCACTTTATACTTTATGCAACCGCTTGCAATTAAAATAATAATTTTATAATTAACTTGCAACTACTTTTTGTACAAACTGTGATCGATTTCTAAAATTGAATAATTAAGCTAGAATGCCTAATTAATTTAACTTAATGATTTTTGAGCTATTTTTATGAAAAAACGCGCCACTATTGATGATATTGCAAAGGAACTGGGGGTAAATAAATCTACAGTCTCTCGCGCTATTAATAATCCTAATTTGGTTTCTGCAGAAATGCGGGAAAAAGTTGCGAAGATATGTAAGAAAATGAATTACATACCAAATAGTATTGCAAAATCGCTTGCTTCCTCATCAACGAACTCCATCGTTTTATTAATTCCTTCTTTTAGCAATGATGTGTTTAATGATGTTATTGATGGCGTTAAAACAGTTTGCGATCAACAGAACTACAATTTGTTAATTAGTGATTTCTCTTATACACCGCTAGAAGAACAACGCATTATTGAAAAATATCTGCAACAAAATGTAGATGGTTTTATTCTGACCGAAACATTACATACTCAACAAACGATTGATTTATTAAATAGTGCCAACATCCCTGCCGTAGAATTGATGAATATTGATGCGAATCCGCACTTTCTCGCCAATATCGGTATTAATCAGTATGCTGCTGCAGAACAGCTTATGCGTTTTTTAATACAAGAGAAACAACGCAAAAATATTGTACTTTGTTCTGCTTGGCTAGATAGTCGGGCGTTATTAAGAAGAAACGCGTGGGAGGATATGCTCACTGCCCATCAATTATCCACTGATCGTCATTACAAAATGACTACTAAAACCTCTATCAGCACAGGAGCGGAAGCATTAATCGAGATTCTTTTCCGTTGGCCAGAAACAGATGCTATTTTCTGCGTTAATGATGACATTGCGGCAGGCGCTATTTTGGAATGTTCACGTCGCGGTATCAAAGTTGGCAAAGAACTTGATATTGTAGGTTTCAATGATCTTGATTTTGCTAAAGTACTCAACCCTAGCTTAACTACTATCGCGACACCGCGTTTTGAAATAGGTCAATTAGGTGCACAAACATTACTCCAATTTCTAGCAGGACAACCATTAACGCAACGAATTATTGAACTACCATTTAAGTTTATGCGTAGGCAAAGTGCTTAAAAAAGAGGCAGCTTAACACTGCCTCCCAATTCAATTTATTTAGAACGCAAAGCGGAAATTTAAATCTACTTGTTGTCCTAAATATTTTTTACCCACATTAGCATTGTAACGTAATGTTACCGCACTAAATGGTGTAATGGTATATTCAGTACGCACACCAAAAATACCTTGTACTCGTTGTTTATCTAAGCCTTGAACAACAAATGTTTCTGATGGTGTAGCAGTAAATGATGCTTTAATTGATTGATTCACTTTTAATGTTTCAACCTCAGCTGCTAATGTACTACCAACTTTCCAACGCTCACCAACAATCATTTCAGCATCAATACCGCTTTGTAAAGTCAATGATTGATCCGTGTCAGCTTTCACTTTCAAACTTGTAACCGCACCTGTTTCTTGGTAAGCATCTGTTTTAACAACATTATAATTCGCACGGAAGAATGGTGTGATCAAATAATCATCATTACCTTGATAGTAACGAACTCCAATAGACGCATAACCTAGATTAGCTCCATACTTAGCCTTAGCGACTTGATTAAATACGGTTTGATCTCGTTTAGCACTAACTGAACTATGCCCATAACCTAATTGTGTTTCTAACGCTACATTTGGCATAAAGAACCAATCACTATATAGTCCACCTTGCCACGTTTCAGCAGTAAGTGATTGCTGTTGTGTGGAATCTATCGTGTGTGATGAAGTTCGAATATAGCCTAATACTGCACCGATATTAAAATCTTTAGTAACACGCTTACTTCCGCCTAAAATAAAGCCTCGATTATCAGTTTTATATCCAGCAATACCATTATCAGCATTATGCTTATTCCAATTACTGATAAATTTACCCCAAACATAATGATCGCGGTAATTATCTTGTGGTACCCAAGTATTCAATGAAGCTGTAGTAACTGGAGGGTTAATGATACCTGTTGCACCCGACAAGACATTAGACATCATAAAGCGACTCGCTCCTGTAATAAGCCCACTTACATTGCTATTAATTGCTGGAACAGCATCAGATACAGCAGTGATAATTTGTTGATTATTTTGTAATCCTCCCAAAGCTTTCGCTAACTCTACGGCCGCAGTATCACCATTAACAGCATTATTAATCACCACATCCATTGCCCTAGCAACGGCTCTTGTTGCGCTATTGTTTATTATAGGATCTACTATTGCATTAACCTGTTTTCTTGGCTCATTTTGTGTAGATACAGGAGCTATATCATTTTTGTTTGACACTTTCGTATCTGGTGTTTCTTGCTTTGATATTGAGTCATTATTAGCTTGTTCATTAGTTGGAGCTGTTTCTGATTCATCTATATCCTTACCAGTAACAATATCTTCAACTTTCTTCACTTGTTTGATACGTAAATTTATCGCTAATGTTGCTGCTTGAATATCATCAATATCTACTTGATTACCCTCTTTATCACGACCTTGATGATATTCTTCAAAAGCAAAAATCGCACTCGTATCTTCAATGCTAGCAAAATTGCCCTTTAATGAATAACTATCTGCAATACGGGGATCGCGATCATAACCATCACAATTTTGTCCCGCAGTAGCCATATCACCACATTGGTAAATCGTGCGTTTTACACCAATCACATCTTTAATCACCCAATTTTCTTTTTCCACAGTGGCTTTATCCAATAAAGACGAATCAACAACCAAATTAGCACCGTCTACATTAAGATTAGCATTTTCCACCTCCAACGCCCCATAGGCTTCTTGAGAGCGAATACCAACTTTTAATGTCTTGCCTGCTAGGCTCACCACAGGTTGCTCTGCATTATCTGGATGCAAAGAGGTCGCCATACTATTAGGAGCTTGATAGACAAGCTTGTTATGTAGCTCCATATAAGACGGTAATTCCATCTTATTTGCCATAATACGGCTAGGCTGATTAACGAGCAAACGCTCTACGCCAGATACGGTGTAGTCAACTACAATCGGAGAGGCGGTTGGTGCAGTGACTTTTTCACCTAATACCAATTCATCCTCACCCTCACCTAAGTCTAGGGTATGCTCAGTGACGTTAATACGGACAGACTCATCACCCACCACGAACTTATCGTTACCACCATTAAGGTGTACATCGCCATTGATGGTACTGCCGTTGCGTAGAATCACCGTATTAGCAGCGTCATCACCGAGGATGGCGTTAGGGGTATAAAACTCCGTAGCCGACTTTCTTACCGCAAAACCATTGGTATTGATAACGGTATTATCTAGGGTTAATGCACTCGCACCTTGTAAATCCACCGCAGTAACTAGACCGTTCACAACGCTATTAGTTAAGCTTAAGTCTTTAGTCACAACAGCTGCACCACTAGCAGCCCCCACACCATTAATAATATGGTGGTCTAACGCATCTGCTGCTACGGTGTAGCTACTGTCCTTACCCGTTACTTTACCGTTGACCACAGTGTATGTCACTTGATTGCCCTGACCGTCATCAATGCTGACCTCACCACCAGTACCTGCGACGATACGACTAATAACACCTGCATCAGCATTGCGCACTGCGCTAGAGTACTTACTTGCTTTAGTAATTCCCTCTTTTAAATACACCAATGTCCCTAGGTTATTCACAGGATCTTGCGAAGCATTAAAGTACTGATATTGCTGATATTTGCCATTAGAATTGCTACCATTAGCCTGATAATTCGCAGCAATTAAGGTACCTGCCATTACCCCGTAGTTATTGATAGCTTTTTTATAGCCTGACAGATAATCAGGCTCCCAAGAGCTATATGCTGTAGAAATCTCTGATTTCGCCAATAACGCCGCATGGTTACCCGAAATAATACCAAGGTTATTCACCGCTGCCGTAAATTCACGATCGGCTGCAATACCAATACCTGTCGCAAGGAAATCTACTCGGGCATAATTCGTCCCTTGGAAACCATGATACATCTCGCTATAGCCACTAATCACACCCTTATTGAAAATATCACCCATGCTGTAGGTATCGCCGTTTTGGCTGCTACTGATACGATTAGCAAAGAAAGAGAGACCATTACCACTGGCTTTAATGGTAGAAATAGCGTCGGCAGTGTCTCCATTTGCATTGGCACACTCCGCAGCAGTCCAGCATGGACCACTACTACCTCCCACGCTCTTAGGTAACACCTCGGGTTGATTATAGCTACCAAAAGTCTTTTCATCCGTAATCAACAATTTCACTTCTTCCAAAGCAGGCTGACCATTCTTAGCCACACCTTGTCCCGCTTTGGCACGTAAATACCCCGAAATCACACCGCTATTGTTCACTTTACCGATGCTATAGGTCGTACTAGGAACGCTACCTGCATTCATCGCAGCAGATACCCCATTACCTACACCGATGATGCCTGTCGCATCAATCTTACCCATGCGAATAAAGTCATAACCATTACCTGCAGCCAAATCCGCATAACCCGTAATACGCCCTCTGTTGGTAATATCCCCTAGTGTTAACGTTGCTCCATCACTATGAATACCATCTTCATCAGCACTACCTGCCACATGTTGATCCACTTGCACAAACACACCGACACCATTACCACCATTTTCTGCCTCTGCTTGAGAGTAAACGTGCTTAATATTGGTAGGTGAAGTTCCTCGTTTAGCCGTATTATCACCTGATACCTGAATAAGCTTACCTGTGATACGTCCATCATTGACCACATTGCCTATGGCTGCTTCCGTTACGTTTTTACTAAATCGAGTGGTGCGTGCAGCCACACTAATACCGTTACCAGAATCATAAGAACGGGTATAGTTGGTTGAGCCACCATTGCTTACAGGGGCAATACCTGATAAGCTCGCATTACCTGAGATAGTGCCTAAGTTTTCGACATTACCCAGAATAGACTCGGTTACCTTATCATAAGAATAAGTGCGACGATCCTGCGTCATAATCTGAGTGAATAGAGATACACCATTCCCTGATGCCTTGCTCGTCAAAGAATAATCCTGACCATATTCATCACTCACCGCTTTGCTTCCAGTATTTCCTCTAACCACTACCTGACCTTGAATGGTTCCTGTATTTTTTAAGGCAACTGCCTGTTTATCCTTTGCTTCTAGAGCCACGCGGATATTTTTACCATAGAAATTCTTGTCATCAGAGGAAAGTGATGCTGGAATCACACCAACCCCATCTACACCTGTCGCTGCAGCCTCGTTGGCAGAACGTACCGAACGCGCACTGCGAGAACCGCCTGTAGCCGCATCTACGGCGACTTCACTACCATCAGCCCCGATAATATATTTACCGTAGTCACCAAACCCGTAGAGTGAAACCCCATTGGCAGAAGCATTGACTACCACCAAACTACGATGTGTACCGGCACCAGTTTGCAGTTGTGCAAATCCAGACACTACCCCTGTATTCTCAACCTTATCTAGGGCAAACGTCATATCATTTTCATTACTGACAGGCACCCAGCCATAAGCATCAATACCGTTGGCTTGTCCATCAGGAGCGATACTACTGCGATAGTCTTTTAAGGTGACTTTCGAGTTATTCAGTACGGCTTCATAGGTATCAAACGAATCTAGTGCATTCACAAACATTCGCCCATAGATACGTCCGTTATTGATCGCCCCAATCTGTGGATTCTTTCCATCCATATCTCCATACCAGTTAATACGGACTGGATTACCTGTACGATTATGTACTCCTAGAAATAAACCACTATAGTTATTATCTGGCTCTGTAATTTCTGCCAACGTCGTCACTGTTAAATAATCTTTCACCAGTGCATAAGGCACATCTCTATCTTGTACATATAAATCTTCTTCGTTATACACAGGATGGACTGCTGATACTTGTTGACTTAAAGTGGTTAATACGATCAATGCTGTCGCTTTTAATGGAAAAGTGAATTTTTTCATATAGTGCCTTATACATAAAAAAGAGAAAAAAAGACCTGCTAAATCAATGATAAATAAGAATTAGTTGAAAGATTTGGAGCTAGAAATATTAATGTCTACAAAATTACTTTTTAAAAAGTAAAAAAGGATAAAATTCTTTTTGTTAAACATTAATTACTAAAAGTTATCATCTAGTTTAGCAAGCGAAAAATAGCATACAACTTTACTTTATGCAAATAAGAATTAATATCATTTTTATAAAGAAAAGTTGATATGCAAAAAATGTGATTGCTAATTTTGAGAATGGAGTATTTTGGAAAAGGAATTAGTAATTTGGATTCGATAACCAGCGGCATTATCTGATGAAGACACCATAAATAGTGCCGCAATTTGATGCTCTTCTGCGAACATCAACGCTTCATTCCCAAGAAGAAAAAGTGCCGTTGCATAACCATCTGCTAGCATACAATTTTCAGCCAAAACAGTGACTGACAAAATTCGTGAGATACTGCTATAACCTGTCTTAGTATTAATTTCGTGAGCTGCTATTTTTCCTTTATCTTTGAAATAATTACGATAATTCCCCGATGTTGCGATCCCCATCGTAATATCTTTAAATGTTAAGATTTGTTCATAAACGCCACCACCCCATTGTGGACGTTCTAATCCAACCACCCAAGTTTTCCCATCATTATTACCTGATAATCTCAATTCACCACCAATTTCAACTAAGTAATGATGAAATCCTAACTTTTCTAAAAACATTGCTACCTGATCAACGCCATAACCTTTCGCAATAGAACATAAATTGATCTGGATATTTGGATGTTGTTTACACAAGCCTAATTCATTCAATGTCAATGCTTGATAATTAACGTGTTGCAAGGCTTGTTTTATCTGTTCAGATTGAGGATGTTCATTAACTTCTGTTGTACCAAATCCCCATAAATTTACTAATGGCGCAACAGTAATGTCGTATATTCCTTTAGTTTCTGTACAGATTTTTAGTGCATTTTCAACCACATAACGCATTTCATTACTAATAGGAATAGCAGAATTAATATTTAAATTTTGATTAAATTGAGAAATTTCTGATTGTGGAAGGAATGGAGAAAATTGTTGATTTACTACCGCTAATACATCTTCTATTCCAGATTGAATCGCGTGCAATTGTTCATCTGGAATAGATTCTGCAATTTTTACTGTCCATTGAGATGCCATCGTTTCGCCAGAAAAGGTGACCATTTTATACCTCCCGAATAATTAAGAATTATTCTCATTATAAACAGTAAAATAACTATTAATAAAAAACTTTTAACTATTTCTCGCAAATTCCGCCGCTTCGGCAATTAATGCTTCATCAGGACGAACACCAGTATAAAGCTCAAATTGTTCTACCGCTTGTAATACTGCCACCTCTGCACCAGAAATAATCACTTTATTTTGTTGGCGTGCATATTGAATAAATGGTGTTTCTACCGGCAGTGCTACCACATCAAATGCGGCTTTCGCTTGATTAATCAACGCTTCCGGGAATGGTAAACTAAACTCCTCTTTACCACCCTTCATACCGATTGGAGTAACATTAATCAAAATTTCAGCGTTTTGCTGATCCAATTTATTAATATAAGAATAACCGTATAAATTGGCTAAATAGGTTCCAGTTTCCACATTTCGTGCATAGACAGACACACGAGAAAAACCTGAATTTTTAAACGCCGCTACTACTGCTTTCGCCATACCACCACTACCATGAACAATCACAGACATATTCTTATCTAATTGATATTTTTCGATTAATTTAACAATCGCAATATAATCCGTATTGTATGCTTTTAAATAACCGTCGGTATTAACAATAGTATTTACTGATTCAATCGCTTTCGCAGATGCAGAAATTTCGTCTAAAAAAGGCATACAACTCTCTTTAAACGGCATTGATACTGCACAACCACGAATTCCTAAAGCACGCACCCCTTTCACCGCATGTTCAATATCTTGGGTAGTAAACGCCTTATAAATAAAATTTAAGCCTAATTTTTCATAAAGATAATTATGAAAACGTGTACCAAAATTACCCGGTCTGCCAGCAAGTGACATACAAAGTTGCGTATCTTTATTAATCATTCTTTTATCCTTAATAGATCATTAATGAAGTAAAACTACTAGCACCTTATTGTACTAACGCCTTATTTATTTCATCGGCAAATTTTAGCATTATCTTTAACCATTGTAGGATTATTTCTTACAATCACCGCCAGATTTATCACTGGTTAATGCTATAATTTCGCCAAAACACCAACAAATGCTGTAATAACAAAGGATTTTGCATGGATTTTTCAGAATTATTAGATGGTTTAAATGATCGCCAACGTGAAGCAGTTGCGGCACCATTAGGCAACTATTTAGTGTTAGCAGGCGCCGGCAGCGGTAAAACCAGAGTGCTCACCTATCGTATCGCTTGGTTAATTGGTGTTGAAGGTGTAAGTGAAGCCTCAATTATGGCGGTTACTTTTACCAATAAAGCCGCCGCAGAAATGCGTCATCGTATCGAAGACTTATTAAAAGATCATATCCAGCCTCCTTTTGGAATGTGGGTTGGTACTTTCCATAGTTTGGCGCACCGTTTATTGCGCCGCCATGCTCTAGACGCAGGCTTACCACAAGATTTCCAAATCCTTGATTCTGAAGATCAATTACGTTTAATTAAACGCTTAATCAAATCTTATAATATTGATGAGGGTTTATATCCGCCGAAACAGGCTTGTTGGTTTATTAATAACAAAAAAGATCTAGGTTTACGTCCAGAACAAATCGAAACCAAAGATGCAGAGTCGCGCAAATGGGTGGAAATTTATCAAATTTATCAAGATGCGTGTGATCGTGCAGGTTTGGTCGATTTTGCCGAACTATTACTGCGTACGTACGAATTATGGCTGAAAAAACCATTAATCTTGCAGCGTTATCAACAACGTTTCCAACATATTCTGATCGATGAATTCCAAGATACCAACAATATCCAATACAATTGGGTAAAATTACTCGCAGGACAAACTGGCAAGGTGATGATTGTTGGTGACGACGATCAATCTATTTATGGCTGGCGTGGCGCACAAGTGGAAAATATCCACCGTTTTCTTACCGATTATCATGCGGACACAATCCGCCTAGAGCAAAACTACCGTTCGACAGAAAATATTCTGCAATCAGCTAATATCCTTATCGCTAATAATGAAGGGCGCTTAGGTAAAAATCTATGGACAGAGGGCAATAAAGGCGAACCTGTTGGTATTTACCAAGCATTCAATGAACAAGATGAAGCTCGTTTTGTCACTTCACAAATCAAACAATGGGTTGAAGATGGTGGCAGTTATGATCAATGTGCGGTGTTATATCGTAGTAACCGTCAATCACGCGTATTAGAAGAGGCGTTAATTCAGGCTGGATTACCTTACCGTATTTATGGTGGCTTACGCTTCTTTGAACGCCAAGAAATTAAGGATGCTTTAGGCTACTTACGTTTAATCTCAAATCGCCAAGATGACGTTGCGTTTGAACGTGTGATTAATACCCCAACACGCGGTATTGGTGATCGTACTGTAGATATTCTGCGTCAAATTGCTCGTCAACAATCTATCCCACTTTGGGAAGCAACACATTTAGCAATCGATGAAAAGTTAGTACAAGGGCGTGCTTCTTCCGCTTTATTACGCTTTATCGAATTAATTAATGCGTTAGAAACAGATACTGAAGCAATGTCACTATCTGAACAAACCGAATTTGTGATTAAACACTCTGGCTTACAAGAGATGTATAAAAATGAAAAGGGTGAGAAAGGAGAAGTACGCTTAGAAAACTTAGAAGAGCTCGTTTTTGCTGCAAAGGATTTCCAAAAGCCTGATGAAGCAGAAGAGATGAGCGATTTACTTGCTTTCTTAACCCACGCTTCATTAGAAGCAGGTGAAGGACAAGCTTCACCGCATCAACAATGTATTGATTTAATGACATTACACTCTTCTAAAGGGCTTGAATTTGATCGTGTCTTTATTGTGGGTATGGAAGAAGGTTTATTCCCAAGTGGCATTTCTTCTGGTGAAGAGGGGCGACTCGAAGAAGAACGCCGTTTAGCTTACGTTGGTATCACACGAGCAAAGAAAAAATTAACCTTATGCTATGCTGAGCAACGTCGTATTTATTCTCAAGAAGAAAAACGCATTGTATCTAGATTTATCAATGAATTACCAAAAGAAAATATTCAGGAAATTCGTTTACGTGGTACGGTTACTCGTGCAATCAATCGTGAAGCGGTTGGCTCTGCCAAACCATTGTTTGCAAATCAAGATTGGAAACTAGGACAAAAAGTGAAACACGCCAAATTTGGTTATGGCACTGTTATTAATATTGAAGGCAGTGAAGCAAACGTGAGATTACAAGTCGCATTTCAAAATCAAGGAATTAAATGGCTAATCGCTAAATTAGCCAACTTAGAAAAATTGTGATCTTTTGCGATCCATATGAAACTTTTTGCATTATAATATGTCCAAGCAGCCGTTCCAGAAACACAGGCTTTTTTACATTGAAAGGTAACTGTGTTATAACTGTAACGAATTTTTTAATTAAGAAGGTAATAATGACAAAAGAAATGCAAAGCATGATGCTTGTTCCACAAGGTAGTTTAGAAGCTTATATCAGGGCAGCAAACGAATATCCGATGCTGACTGCAGAAGAAGAAAAGGAGCTTGCAGAACGTTTGTATTACCATCAAGACGTTGATGCAGCTAAAAAATTAGTTTTATCTCACTTACGTTTTGTAATTCATATCGCACGTGGCTATTCAGGTTACGGTTTACCGCAAGCAGATTTAATCCAAGAAGGTAATATTGGGCTAATGAAAGCGGTAAAACGTTTTAATCCTGAAGTTGGTGTGCGCCTCGTTTCTTTTGCGGTTCACTGGATTAAAGCTGAAATTCATGAATATGTATTACGTAACTGGCGTATTGTGAAAGTTGCGACTACCAAAGCGCAACGTAAACTCTTCTTTAACCTACGTAAAACCAAACAACGTTTAGGTTGGTTTAATGCTGGTGAAGTTGATATGGTTGCCAATGAATTGGGTGTATCTGCGGAAGATGTACAAGAGATGGAATCTCGTATGAGCGGTATTGATATGGCATTCGACTTGCCAGTTGATGACGCAGAAGAAGCTTACGCACCAGCGCTTTATTTGGAAGATAAAAGTTCTAACTTTGCTGCTGACTTAGAAGAAGAAAACTTTGAAAGCCAAGCGACAGAACAATTAAGTGAAGCGTTAGAACAATTAGACGATAGAAGTCGCCATATTATTCAAACACGTTGGTTAGATGAAAACAAAGCAACCTTACAAGAATTAGCAGATCATTATGGCGTATCTGCTGAACGGATTAGACAATTAGAAAATAACGCATTGAAAAAACTAAGAAATGCAGTAACTTTTTAATTAACTATTTAGATTTACCCCCTGGAAACCCACATTGCTCGTAAAGAATGTGGGTTTCTTTTTATTCTTCACACAAATTTCCTCTTTTTTTGTTTTTGTCATCATTCTGTCATATTTGTTGCATAAACTGCTCCGCGTAGAAAGTTAATTCACTTAATGAGGAGAAAAATATGCTATCCAAAGTGCTTAAACAACTCGCCGTTTTAGCAGTTTCATTACCAATCCTTTCTCAAGCAAACGCATCTGAAATCACTGGCGCCGGCGCTTCTTTCCCATATCCAATCTATGCAAAATGGGCAGGACTTTACGAAAAAGAAACAGGAAATAAAGTTAATTATCAATCTATCGGCTCAGGTGGCGGTCAACAACAAATTATCGCCAAAACTATCGACTTTGGTGCTTCTGATGACCCAATGAAACCAGACGCATTAAATGAACATCAACTACTCCAATTCCCAGCTATCATCGGTGGTACCGTACCAGTCGTTAATATCCCTGAAGTTAAAGCTGGCGAATTAAAACTCTCTGGTGCTGTTATCGCTGACATCTTCTTAGGCAAGATCACCAAATGGAATGATCCAGCAATTGCTGCCCTTAATGAAGGTAAAACTTTACCAGAGAAAAATATCTTAGTTGTAC
The DNA here is from genome assembly GCF_001678495.1 of Gallibacterium salpingitidis. GTDB lineage: Bacteria > Pseudomonadota > Gammaproteobacteria > Enterobacterales > Pasteurellaceae > Gallibacterium > Gallibacterium salpingitidis. Next base: position 16,138 of record NZ_JTJL01000001.1, on the reverse strand, counting down.
GTCGTTCTGATGGTTCAGGTACAACCTTCGGTTGGACTAACTACCTTTCTAAAGTTTCACCAGAATGGAAAGAAAAAGTAGGTCAAGGTAAATCAGTTAAATGGCCTGTTGGACAAGGTGGTAAAGGAAATGAGGGCGTAGCTGCTTATGTGAAACAATTAAAATACTCTATCGGTTATGTTGAGTATGCCTACGCAAAACAAAACCAACTTGCTTGGGTATCACTACAAAATGCAGCTGGCAAATTTGTTCAACCATCTCGTGACAGCTTTATGGCTGCTGCCGCTAACGCAGATTGGGATAGTGCACCAGGTATGGGCGTAGTATTAACCAATGAACCAGGCGATCAATCTTGGCCAATCACTGCAGCAAGCTTCATCTTATTACACAAAAATGCAGTCAATGCAGAAAATACCAAAAACGTATTTAAGTTCTTCGATTGGGCTTTCAAAAACGGTAAAGATGCAGCGTTAGAACTTGATTATGTTCCTTTACCAGACAGTGTAGTAACACAAATCAAAGCACGTTGGAGTGCTGATGTGAAAGATGCACAAGGAAAATCACTTTACTAATTCAGTAATAAAATAAGAACAAAGACTGTGAACTAAAAATGTTCACAGTCTTTACCTCATCGAGATAAACACGATGCACAAAATTGATAATAAATGTCTTAATCACTCGTGGCTGGAAAAAGCTTTTAAACACACCACCCTCTTTTTTGCGTTGCTTGTGTTCGCAGTACTCAGCGCGATTTTAATTTCTTTAATTGTTGGCAGTTGGGATTCAATCAGCAAGTTTAGTCTTGCTTTTTTATGGACAAATGACTGGGATCCTGTGCAGGAAAATTATGGTGCCTTAGTTCCTATTATCGGTACGCTTATTTCTGCCGGTATCGCTTTATTAATCGCTGTACCTATTTCATTTGGTATTGCAACTTTCTTAACCGAACTTTCACCTGAATGGCTAAAACGCCCTATTGGTACTGCCGTAGAAATGTTAGCAGCAATTCCTTCAATTATTTATGGGATGTGGGGGCTATTCGTTTTCGTACCGTTATTTCAAGAATATATTCAACCTTATTTAATCGAATGTTTAGGTGATCTGCCATTTGTTGGCTTGTTATTCGCTGGCGCACCTTTCGGCATCGGTTTATTTACTGCCGGTTTAGTACTCGGCATTATGATTATTCCATTTATTGCTTCTGTAATGCGTGATGTATTCAGCGTTGTGCCGCCAATGTTAAAAGAATCTGCTTATGGATTAGGATCAACAACTTGGGAAGTCGTCTGGAAAGTTATTTTACCTTACACTAAAACTGGCGTAATCGGCAGTATTATGCTCGGTCTAGGACGCGCCTTAGGTGAAACAATGGCGGTCACTTTCGTTATTGGTAACGCGTTCCAATTACCAGATTCTATCTTCGCTCCATCTACTTCTATCGCTTCCGCTATCGCTAACGAATTTAACGAAGCAGGTGGCTTACAAAAATCAGCCTTAATGGAGCTTGGCTTAATTCTCTTCTTAATTACAACTATTGTCCTTGCCGCAGCACGCTTATTAGTGATGCGAATGACTAAGCATGAAGGAAGAAAATAATGAAAGATTATCAAAACCAACGTTTCTACTGGCGTAAAATCAAAAATCAATTTATGTTGGGGCTTGCCTATCTTGCTGTCGTTTTTGGACTTTTTTGGTTAATTTGGATTTTATCTACTTTAGTATTGAAAGGTGTTCCCGCACTTTCATTTGAGTTGTTCCTTAAACCGACACCAGCACCAAACGAATCGGGTGGTTTAATTAACGCCTTAATTGGGTCGATATTAATGGTCGCAGTTGCTACTTTTATTGCTACTCCGGTTGGTATTTTGGCAGGAACCTATTTAAGCGAATACGGGCGCTATACCCGTTTAGCACAAGTGACCCGCTTCCTTAACGATATTTTGCTGTCAGCACCATCGATCATTATCGGCTTATTTATCTATGCCATCTATGTATCGCAAGTCAAACACTTCTCAGGCTGGGCAGGCTCTTTAGCTTTAGCAATGTTAGTGATTCCAGTTGTGGTAAGAACCACCGACAGTATGTTGAATTTAGTGCCTAATAATTTACGTGAAGCCGCAGCAGCCTTAGGTTGTCCACAATGGCGTGTTATTACCATGATCTGTTATCGTGCGGCTCGTTCAGGGATTTTAACCGGCGTGTTACTCTCGGTTGCTCGTATCTCTGGCGAAACAGCGCCACTATTATTTACAGCACTTTCGAATCAATTTACTTCTTTCGATATGAATGCACCAATGGCGAACTTACCTGTGGTGATCTATCAATATGCAGCAAGTCCTTTTGAAGATTGGAATAACTTAGCTTGGGCAGGCGCAACCTTAATTACGTTGTTCGTCTTATCACTCAATATCATTACTCGCACTTGCTCCAAAAAACATCATAAACGAGGATAATCATTCATGAATCAATTACCTAGCAATGTAGATGCAAAACTCACTATTAATAATCTCAATTTCTACTATGGCGATTTTCATGCGTTAAAAAATATCAATATGCAAATTGCCAAAAATAAAGTCACTGCATTTATCGGGCCATCAGGTTGTGGGAAATCAACTTTATTACGCACCTTTAATCGTATGTTTGAGCTTTATCCAAACCAACGTGCCACCGGTGAAATTAATTTAGATGATGAAAATCTACTTACTTCTGATATTGATATTGCGATTATCCGCGCAAAAGTCGGTATGGTGTTCCAAAAACCAACCCCATTCCCAATGTCAATTTATGACAATGTCGCTTTTGGTATTCGTCTATTTGAAAAATTACCAAAATCAGAACTCAACGATCGTGTTGAATGGGCATTAACTAAAGCTGCTTTATGGAATGAAGTGAAAGATAAGCTCAATCAAAGTGGTGATAGCCTTTCTGGCGGTCAGCAACAACGTCTTTGTATCGCTCGTGGTATTGCCGTAAAACCGGAAGTCTTATTATTAGATGAACCTTGTTCTGCTCTCGACCCAATTTCTACGATGAAAATCGAGGAATTAATTACAGAATTAAAACACGATTACACCGTTGCTATCGTTACTCATAATATGCAACAAGCTGCGCGTTGTTCCGACTACACCGCCTATATGTATCTTGGTGAATTAGTTGAATTTGACGAAACCACGAAGATCTTCGACAAGCCAAAATACCAACGGACAGAAGATTACATTAAGGGTAAAATGGGGTAATTGCCCACCAAACAGCTCGAGGATAGTTATGCCTGGTAAAATTTTAGTAGTAGAAGATGAACGTGCAATTCGTGAAATGATTGTACTCTATTTACTCAAGCAACAATATGAAGTGATTGAAGCGGAAGATTATCAAAGTGCAGTCAATAAAATGGCAGAAAATCCCGAGCTGATTTTATTAGATTGGATGTTGCCAGGACGTCCAGGCATTATGTTTATTGATTATCTAAAGAAACAGGAAGCAACTGCTAAAATCCCAATTATTATGCTTACTGCTCGTAGCGCCGAAGAGGATTGTATTACCTGCCTCAATGCTGGTGCTGATGATTACATTACCAAACCATTTTCCCCGAAAATTCTGTTAGCCCGTATTGAAGCACTCTGGCGTCGTAGTTACGATCCTCCAAGTCATTTGGTAAGTATGGATAACCTCTTACTTGATGAAAAATCTCAACGAGTCACCATTGAGGGCAAAACGGTTGAATTAAGTGCCACTGAATATCGCTTGTTACATTTCTTTATGACTCACCCAGAAAAGGTCTATTCTCGGGAACAACTCCTCGATTTTATTTGGGGTAATGATATTTATGTTGAAGATCGTACTGTCGATTCTTATATCCGTCGCTTACGCCGTAGTTTAGAACCTTATCAATGTGATCGCTATGTACAAACAGTGCGCGGTTTCGGTTATCGCTTTTCTAACCATTTTCAGGATTAATTTATGAAGCTCCATCTTTCGCTAAAACATCTCATTTTAGAAATTGTATTAGCTGTTGGTATTGCTTTTATCTTTAGCCTGTTTTCTGAAAATTTTCTCTTTTGGTTCTTGATCTTCTTAGTGTTATTACTGATTTGGCACCATTACAATGAATATCGTTTATTAGAATTGCTCAATCCAAACAAATCCACAAAATCGATCAAAGCCCTCTCCGCTATCGACCATATCTCACAAACAGCAGCTTATTACAATCAACGTTCTCGACGAGAAAAAGTTAAAACCTTACGCTTACTTTCTAAGTTAAATAAGAATATTCAATATCTGCCCGATGCAATTATCATCTGTGAACATAATGGTGATATTTCGTGGTGTAATCAGGTTGCTCAAGAAATGTTTGAGTTTGTCTGGGATAAAAAAAGCGATAAAAATATTTTTAAAGTGATCTTTTATCCTGAATTTAAACACTATTTCCGCCAACCTCGTTTAAGCAAACGTAACCGTCCATTAGTGCTGTTAACGCACAATAAACGCTATATTGAATTTAATCTTAACAGCTATGACAGTGAGTCTTATCTGATCGTGGCTCGTGACGTGACTTCCTTTATTCGTCTAATGCATTCACGTCAAACTTTCCTTGCTAATATGAACCACGAATTACGCACACCATTAACTGTCTTACAAGGTTATTTGGAAATGCTAGATGGCGACTTGGATAACCCAATGTTGCAACAAAAAGCTATTGAAGCAATGAAAGAACAAAGCCAACGAATGGCAAATTTATTACAACAACTTAGCTTATTGGCAAAAATTGAAAACATTAATAATGCAGAACACGAATTGGTCGATCTTTCTCAATTAGTTTTATCGTTCCAAAAAAATACCGATATTATCAATCACGCCGAACAACAAATTATTTTTTCCGTTACACCTGATATCAAAATGATGGGAGATGAACACCAATTACAAAGTGCGGTATCAAACCTCATTTATAACGCTATTCGCCATGCAGGCGATCAAGCCACTATTGAAATTAGTCTGCATCCTTGTAAACAAGGGGTGCGTTTTAGCGTTAAAGATAACGGCATTGGTATTGAACCGCAACATTTAGCCCATCTAACCGAGCGTTTTTATCGCGTTGATGAATCACGCAGTAATAAAACTGGCGGCAGTGGTTTAGGGCTAGCGATTGTGAAACACGCTTTAGAACAACACCATACTGTTTTAGAAATTGAAAGTGAAATCGGTAAAGGTAGTGAATTTTCCTTTATCATTAAAGCAGATTTGTTAGTTTCCGCTACAAATCAATAACTTGCAATTTATATGATTAAAATAAATCGTATCTATTAAGCGATATTCCACCTAAAAAAATCCCCGCATTACGCGGGGATTATTGGGGAGAAAAAACGACTAACGATTATTCACCGTAGTACGCTTTTGTGAGAATTTCCATCATATCTTCAACCATTGGCAAACGTGGGTTTGCTGGTGAACATTGATCTTCAAAGGCAAGTAATGCAAGATCACGACGAGCATCCATAAATTCTTGCTCGTTGATACCTTGTTCTTTGAAAGACATCTTGATACCAATTTTTTGTCCCAATTCTTTACATGCTTGTGCATAAGCTTCAACAGCTTCTGCTGGAGTCGCACAAGGCAAGCCAAGCATTCTAGCGATTTCTTGATATTTCACATCTGCTTTATAGTAATTGTATTTCGGCCAAGTCGCAGTCTTAGTCGGACGAGTACCGTTATAACGAATGACATATGGCATTAAAATCGCATTGGTTCTACCGTGCGGAGTATGGAAACGTCCACCGACTTTATGTGCTAATGAGTGAGTCATACCTAAGAACGCATTCGCAAACGCCATACCTGCGATAGTTGAAGCATTGTGCATTCTTTCTCTTGCTTCTGGATCACTTGCACCATTCTTCACAGAACGTTCTAAGAACTCAAATACCAATTTAATTGCTTGCAATGCTAAACCATCAGTAAAATCATTTGCTAAAGTTGATACATAAGCTTCAGTTGCATGAACTAACACATCGTAGCCAGAATCCGCAGCAACGTGAGCTGGTACAGTCATTGTTAATGCTGGATCAACAATCGCAATTGTCGGTGTTAATGAGTAGTCTGCAATTGGATATTTCTTATCGCCTTCACTAATTACCGCAAATGGTGTCACTTCTGAACCTGTACCTGAAGTGGTTGGAATACCGATAAATTTCGCTTTACGTCCTAATTGTGGGAATTTGAACGCACGTTTACGAATATCCATAAATTTTTGTACAAGATCGCGGAAATCCACTTCTGGTTGTTCGTAGAATAACCACATTACTTTTGCTGCATCCATTGCAGAGCCACCACCTAATGCAATAATAGTATCTGGTTGGAAATTGCGGAGTAATTCAACACCACGACGTACTGTTGCAATACTTGGATCCGGTTCAACATCAGCAAATAATTGATAAGTAACGTGATCACCGCGCATAGTAAGTTGTTTTGCAATTTTCTCAACAAAACCTAAATCCACCATTACTCGGTCGGTTACAATCACAACACGTTCAACGCCTTTCATTGATTGTAAATATTGGATTGAATCACGTTCAAAATAGATTTTTGAAGGCACTTTGAACCATTGCATATTATTTCTCCGTCTGCCAACTCGTTTGATATTTAATAGGTTCACCGCACTTACGTTGTTACCAACAGAGTTTTTACCGTATGAACCACAACCTAATGTTAATGATGGTAAGAATGAGTTATACACATCACCGATACCACCAAAGGTTGACGGAGAGTTCCAAATAACGCGAATGGCTTTAACACGTTCACCGAAAGTTTTCGCTAATGCTGCATCAGAAGTGTGAATTGCGGCAGAGTGTCCTAAGCCATGGAATTCCACCATTTGTTCTGATTTATTTAAACCATCTTCCACACTTTCTGCTTTTAATAATGCCAATACCGGAGAAAGTTTTTCACGAGTTAACGGCTCTTTTACACCGACTTCTTTACATTCTGCTAAAAGAATATTGGTATTAGCCGGTACACTGAAACCAGCTTGTTCAGCAATCCACGCAGCTGGTTTACCTACTACTGCTGCATTTAATTTTGCTGATGCACAGTTTGTGCTATTTGCTTTTGCGCCAAAGATATATTCTTCTAATAATGCTTTTTCTTTCTTATTCACCAAATAAACGCCATAAGATTGCATCTCTTTGATGAAATCATCGTAAATTTCTTTATCCACGATTGCCGCTTGTTCGCTCGCACAAATCATTCCATTATCGAATGATTTTGACATTACGATATCGTGTACTGCTTGTTTTAAATTAGCACTTTTTTCCACATATGCTGGTACGTTACCTGCGCCAACACCAAGTGCTGGTTTACCGCAAGAGTAAGCAGCTTCCACCATCGCATTACCGCCAGTTGCTAAAATAGTTGCAATACCAGGGTGTTTCATTAATGCTTGTGTACCTTCCATTGATGGATGCTCAATCCATTGAATACAATTTTTTGGCGCACCAGCTTGCACCGCAGCTTCATAAACTACTCTTGCAGCGTGAGCGGAACTTTGTTGTGCTGACGGGTGGAACGCAAATACGATTGGGTTACGGGTTTTTAAAGCAATTAAAGATTTAAAAATTGCAGTTGAAGTTGGGTTTGTTGTTGGGGTAATACCACAAACAACACCGACTGGATCAGCAATTTCTGTAATTCCTGTAACATCATCTTCTTTAATAACACCAACAGTTTTAAGATGACGCATATTGTTGACAACATATTCGCAAGCAAAAAGGTTTTTGGTTGCTTTATCTTCAAATACACCGCGACCTGTTTCCTCATAAGCGTGCATTGCTAACACACCATGTTGATCAAGTGCAGCGACAGAAGCTTTAGCTACGATGTAATCGACTTGTTGTTGGTTTAATTGACGAAACTCTTCTAACGCCACTAAACCGTTTGCAACGAGTTGATCCACTTCTGCTTGAGCAGGACTTACAGCAACTTCAGTTGTTTTACTCATAATGATTTCTCCAAAAATTAAAAATTATTTTAACTGATAAAATTATATCTATTTGAAGTTAAACTTTTTGGGGTATTACATCATTATCTGATCTAGCTCAATTTCTGTGTTACCCATTTGTTACAGTCGTTTAAACCCTGTTGAAGTATCGTTTTTAATTCTTAATAAATCGCTATTTTTTATGTGATCTTTATGAATTTTCGTTCTATATTAAGAAAGAATTTATCTTAAATAAGGATGCTTTTATGGAACCGATGATCTATAACACTGATAACACCAAAAAATGGGCAACTATCGCTTATTGGCTCTACATTCTCTCCTTTCTCGTTGGTTTTTTAAGTATTGTTGGTGTTGTCATTGCTTATATCTTTCGTGATGACGCCCGCGGTTCTATCTTAGAAAGCCATTTCACTTACCAAATCAGAACCTTTTGGATTGGTTTACTATACAGTTTTATCGGCGTTGTACTTTCACTCATTTTTATTGGCTATTTCATTCTGTTATTTACCTTGATTTGGCTATTAGTGCGTTCTATTAAAGGATTACGCGCACTCGGCAAAGAACAACCTATCTTGAATGAAAAAACGTGGTTATTTTGATCTGGTTGCTTGTGAAGCAAGCTTTTAGTGCCTAGAATATTGTCTTTATCACGCAAAAAGAGGCTTTAACTATGTCCGCACTTACCGCTTTGCAGCAAGAAACTAGAGAAATTATTGATCAACTTTTAAATGACGGCAGCGATCCTGATGCGTTATATATTATTGAACACCATATTTCTCATCACGACTTCGATAAATTAGAAAAAATCGCAGTAGAAGCATTTAAATTAGGTTATGAAGTATCAGAAGCTGAAGAGTTAGAAACAGAAGATGATACTGAAGTTTACTGTTTTGATATTATTAGTGAAATCGCTCTAAAAGCCGAACTAATTGATGCACAACAAGCGGAATTGCTGCCAATGATAAAAAAACATCAAGGAACTTATGACGGTTGGGGCACCTATTTTGAAGATCCTAATGATGATGAAGATGAATATGGTGAAGACGGCGAATTTTTCGATGATGAAGATTAATTATGCGTGATACACTTTTTACAGCACAAAAGTCTGTCGAAAAATGCCCGCAATGTGGGCATTTTTTACAATTAAAGCGTGGCAAAAAAGGACTATTTTTAGGTTGCAGCCAATACCCTGAATGCGATTATCTTCGCCCCTTGCATTCACAAACTTTGGGCGAAATTCTAAAAGTATTGCCAGAACAATGTCCCGAATGTTCACATTCACTAGTATTACGCCGCGGTCAATTTGGCATGTTTATCGGTTGCAGCAATTACCCGCAATGCCATTTTATTGTGAATGATGAACCGGAGAAAAACGATTATCAGTCAGTTACTTGCCCAGCGTGCCGACAAGGTCAGCTTATTGCTAAACGCGGCGCTAAAGGGAAAGTCTTTTTTGCTTGTAACCATTATCCACAATGCCGCTTTAATGTTGCACAACAACCAATAGAAAAAAGCTGTCCGAAGTGTCATTTTCCATTAGTATTTCTAAAAAAAATGACCGATCAACAAATTAGTTATCAATGTTTAAATAGAAGTTGTAAACATATTTTTTATGAATCAAATGAATAACTTAGACTATATTATTACGCAATTAAAGCAAGGTGAAGTTATCGCTTATCCAACTGAAGCTGTTTTCGGTTTAGGATGCGATCCTTTTAACGATAATGCGATAAAAAAATTATTAGCACTTAAACAACGCCCTGTTGAAAAAGGATTAATCTTAATTGCACCAACATTAAATTATTTCGATCAAATTATTGATTTTGCAAAGATTTCTACAGAACAATTACAACGTTTGCAACAAATTTATCAACGTCCAACAACTTGGATCGTACCGGTTAAATCCACTGTTTCGTCTTTATTAACCGGAAAATTTCATAGTATTGCGATTCGTTTATGCCAACATCCTGCAGTAGTGCAACTTTGCCAACAAGCTAATATGCCGATCACTTCAACAAGCGCTAATTTATCTGGGCAGCCACCTTGCCGCCATTATCAAGAAGTATTGGCTCAATTTGGTGAAGATTTTCCTGTCCTGAAAGCAGAAGTTGGAACAGCAAAAAATCCATCAGAAATTCGTGATCTCTTTACTAATCAAATCGTTAGACAAGGATAATAATTATTATGCAGCAACATCAGTATGCCGTCTGGGGTAACCCTATCGCACAAAGCAAATCTCCGCTGATTCACAAACTATTTGCACAACAAACCGCCAAAAACCTCACTTATACTGCCAAATTAGGTGATTTAGACCAATTTGAACAACAGCTAATGCAATTTTTCCAACAAGGAGCGAATGGTTGCAACATTACTGCGCCATTTAAAGAACGTGCCTTTGCTTTAGCAAATCAACATAGTGAACGTTGCCAGCTTGCACAAGCCTGTAACACTTTAAAACGATTAGCTGATGGCTCACTCTACGCGGATAACACTGATGGCGCCGGTTTGGTAACCCATTTACAACATTTAGATTGGTTGCAGCCCCAACAAAAAATTTTATTATTGGGTGCTGGCGGAGCAACAAAAGGCGTACTTTTCCCACTATTACAAGCGCAGCAAAAAATTGTCTTAGCGAATCGTACTCTAGAGAAAGCAATTGATTTAGCTGAAAAATTTTCCGCTTATGGTGAAATTACTGCCACCACGCTAACCGAAATTCCAGCGCAATCCTTTGATTTAGTCATTAATGCCACTTCAAGCGGATTACATGGTCAAGTTGCGCCAATTGCCGATAACATATTACTTCAATGCAGTCATATTTATGATATGCAATACACACCAAATGGAGTAACACCATTTATTCAACATTGCCAAAATTTAGGGATCAAGCAATACAGTGATGGTTTAGGAATGTTAGTTGCACAAGCTGCTCATGCATTCTATTTATGGGAAGGCGTTATGCCTGAAATCGATCAGCTCTTGGCCAATCGAGAGTGGTTACATCAGTAAGAATAGTGTGGCATCAGCCACACTCATTCATTTCAGAAATGACCGATATTTAGCAAATTTTTCTACAAAAAAATCGATAACACATTTTACACGTTCAGATATCAAGGATTTATGAGGATAAAGCATTACTAATTGATATTCACTTTTATCATGTAATTTAGGCAAAATAATCTTTAACCTTCCTGCTTTTAATGCTGGTTCTAATAAATAATTCGGTACTTCACCGATCCCCATATTATTGAGTAAAGCAATCATAACAGCCTCCGGATCAGAAACTGTTAATAATTGATTAGATGGATAATACAACTTAAAAGAACCATCAGCACAACGAAATCGCCAAGGAACGATTTGCCCATTAGCAAAACGTCTAAAAATATGACGATGTTGATTTAATTCATCTAATGTTTTTGGCTCCCCATAGAGATTCAAATATTCTGGAGAAGCTGCAAGACGAATATCTAATGGCATCAAAGGACGTAAAATTAGTGAAGAATCAGCAACTTTAGCACCGCGGATTACTAAATCATATCCTTCCTTAACAACATCAACTAATCTATCCTCAAAATCCAAATCATATTGAATATTAGGATAACGTTGATGCAATTCTGGCAACAAAGGTAAAACCAAATGTTTTCCTACAACATTTGCAACAGAAATTCTAACTGTTCCCATTGGTGAATCAGGTTGAAACTTTAAATGATCAAAAACATTTTCTAGTAAAGTTATTGCACTATCTGCTTCTTGCAGTAAACGAAAACCTTCTTGCGTTAAATTCAAATTTCTTGTCGTACGATTAAATAATCTCACTTTTAACAAATTCTCTAAAATAGAAACATTCTTACTGACAGCAGCAGGAGTAATATTCATTGCTCTTGCTGCTGCGGAAAAACTTCCTAATTTAGCCACTTGAACAAAACATGGCAGATTTTTTAATAACTGTTCATTCATCATCTTTTTTAACTTTTTGTTGAAAATCCTATTCCAATTTAATCATTTTAAATAGGTATTATGCTTATTACAATAAATCATCAAGAACAAATAATTAAGGAGATCTTAAATGAAAAAACGTGTAAATCACTTTGCAACAGTACCTCAATTAGCTCAAGCAATTACAAATTTTTCTGAACAAACAGCAAAAATTTCAATAGAAAAATCATTGCAACATTTAATAGATATTCGAGCATCGCAACTTAACCAATGTGCATTTTGTTTGGATATGCATGTTAAAGAAGCTAAAATTGATGGAGAACGTGAATTACGTTTATATCACTTAACCACTTGGCGTAAATCACATCTTTTTAGCGATCGAGAAAAAGCAGCATTAGCACTTACAGAAACGCTAACGCAAATTGATGGATTAGGTGTCAATGATGAGTTATATGCTTATGTCAGCCAACATTTTTCTGACGTTGAAATTTCTGAATTAACATTCAAGATTTCTCTAATTAATACTTGGAATCGTTTAATGTTATTAAGCCTGCCTAAAGCTGGATCAATGGATAACTTATTTGGTTTAGATAAAGCTCAATTATCATAAAATTGTACTAAATACTAAAACGATAAAAGGAATACATAGCCTGTATTATCGTATTCCTTTTATATTTAACTAATATTTAAAAATTTTTTATTTTTACGACACAACTCGCAATTTTTCATCCAATCTCTTGGGGATTCAATATATCAACCTACAATCGAGCCACTCTATTTTGTTCGTTAGGTGGTGACGATGCACAACAGATTGACTCTTTCACTGATAGTATCTTTTTTTCCATTAACTGGTATTGCTGCACAGTCCGTTGTACATGCAGATCAACAGTTCCAACGTCAACAATTAGAGCAGCAACAGAAATTTGAGCAACTCACTGAAACACCAGCAGTACGCTTATCGACAGAACACCTTACTGTTAATGATACAAATACAGCTATATCGAATACGCCTTGTTTTCCAATTCAACACATTGATGTTATTGACTATGATGCGCAACCTTCATCAACTAAACCAGAAATTTCACCAAGCCGATTTTCTACGTTACTCAAAAATAGCACCACATTACCAATCTGCCTAACAGAACAAATTCTCAATCAATTACTGACACAATGGCAAAATAAACTCATTGATCGCGGTTTTATTACCACTAGAGTGTTGGTTCAACCACAAGATTTACGCCAAGGCAAATTAACTGTCACTGTCGTATTAGGTCGAATTAGCAGATTACAGTTACAAGATCAAAGCGAATTTCCAAAAGCCACTAATGCTACAATCTGGTTTGCTATGCCAATGAAACAGGGAGATCTGTTAAATTTACGTGATTTGGAAACTGGCTTAGAAAATTTACGGCGTAATTCTTCGGTGAAAGCTAATATTGAGTTATTTGCTCATCCAGAACAAATTGGTGGTACTGATGTCGTCATTGCATTTCAACAAGGTAATCCTTTTTCCTTCACACTCTCTTTAGATGATGCTGGCAGCAAAGCTACTGGTCGTTTTCAAGCAAGTGCAGCGTTATCGGCAGAAAATCTATTTTCTTGGAATGATCTACTTTATGGTAGTGTCACTCGTAGCATCAAAACCAATAACGATGATAATAAAGAGGATCATGGCAGCCAGAATCTTAGTTTTTATTATGCTTTACCTTGGAAAAACTGGTTATTCACCCTTTCCCATTCAACCTTTAATTACCACCAAACCATACCAGGTGCTTTTGAAAAAATAGAGTTTTCAGGTAAGAGTATTCAATGGCAGGCGAATTTAAGTCGTTTACTCTATCGAGATGCACAACGTAAAACCACACTTACTGCAGGTTTCTGGTCAAGACGATCTTTTAACTATGTCGATGGCGACGAATTAGCTATTCAACGCAGACGTATGGCAGGTTGGCAAGCTCATTTAAACCATACCGAATATTTAGGTAATGCAATTTGGCAATTTCAACTTGGCTATAAACAAGGTACTGGTGCAGATCGTGCTTTAGCTGCACCAGAAGAATTATTTAATGAAGGTACCTCTCGTCCCAAAATCTTTAATGCAAAAATTCAATTTACCTATCCATTTATGCTTGGTAAACAACCTTGGCAACTACACAGTGAATGGCAAGCACAATGGAATAAAACTCCGTTAATTCAACAAGATAAATTTAGTATTGGTGGTCGTTATACTGTTCGTGGTTTCGATGGGGAATTAACCTTATCGGGCGAACGCGGTTGGTTTTGGCGCAATGAATTAGCCTGGAATATTGCTAATCGAGGACATCAACTGTATTTCGCACTTGATCATGGTCGTGTTGATGGACGCAGCACCGAAGATCTTTTAGGTAAACAACTCACTGGCGGTGCTATTGGCTTAAAAGGAAATTTGTTCGGTTTCAATTACGACGTTTTTGCTGGAGCACCAATCAATAAACCGCAAGGTTTTCAAACATCCCGTATTACCACAGGCTTTAATCTTAGTTATCAGTTTTAGCGGAGGATCTTATGTTTAACACCAACTTCCCTTATCGCTTAACACCTTTAGCTACAAATTTATTTGGTTTACTTGGTTATTTCTTTATCTCAACAGCCACAGCTGAACAACTTGCTATATTGCCAGATAAAAATGCCCCTATTGCACAGCGTCCTACAGTAGTGAACACAGCAAATGGGATTCCACAAGTCAATATTCAAACTCCCAACAGTAAAGGATTATCTCATAATCAATATCGTCAATTCGATGTTGGTCAAAAAGGGGCAATCTTAAATAACGGTCGTAAAAACAGTGAAACTCAACTTGCTGGTTGGGTGCAAGCCAACCCTAATTTATTAGCTGGCGAAGCCAAAATTATTCTTAATGAAGTGAATAGCTTACGTCCTAGCGAACTAAAAGGTTATATTGAAGTTGCAGGACAAAAAGCGGAAGTGATAATCGCTAATCCTAATGGTATTCATTGTGATAGCTGCGGCATTATTAATGCTAATCGCACAACATTAACCACTGGTAAACCTCACATTCAACAGCAAGAAATCACGCATTATCGAGTCAATAACGGCAAGATTGCTATTACAGGAAAAGGTTTAGATAGTTCACGTTCAGACTATACCGATATTATTGCGAAAAATGTGCAAATTGATGCTGGTGTTTGGGCAAAAGAATTAACCGTCATTACGGGAGAAAATCAAATCATTCCTCACGCTACAACCCAAAATGGCGTCGTATATATTGGTGATCGCAATAAATCTACAACAGAAACACATTATTCAGTCGATGTAAGTCATTTAGGTGGTATGTATGCTGGACAAATTAGACTCATTGACAACACAGATGGTCTAGGGGTACGCAATGCAGGACATATTGGTGCGGCAGCTGGTGAAGTAAAAATTACTACTACAGGAGAATTGATTAATACTGGGTATATTGGCGCTCCTCAAGATATTACTCTGCAAAGCCAACATCAAATCGGAAACACAGGAACAGTTTATACTCAACAAGGAAATCTGCAAGCTACCAGTAAACAGAAAGGGATTCAACAACAAGGTAGTTTGCTTGCCAAAGGAAAAGCCCAAAGTAAAGGCAATATCACCCTAAAAGCCAAAGAAACCATCAACCAATCCGGTGAGAGTTTGGCAGAAGGTAATATCGCTTATCAGGCGAAGAATATTGATGCTTCAACGACCTCTGTACTGGCAGCAGGTGTACGTTTTACGCCAACCGCAACAACAGAAGAGAAAACGATTAATCCACATAATGATCAAGGACAAACTCTCCACCTTGTTGCCGAACAACATACCGCTGCACATGGACAAAATCTTGCCTCTGATCATATCCATATTGAAGCGGCAGAGATTGATTTATCCCAAAGCCAAACCAGTGCAAATCGTCTGACATTACTCGCTAAACAAGATGATATTACGTTAGCCAATAGTGAAATCTTTATTGATAAAACGGCAACATTGCGTACACCAACGACACTTGCGACACCTAATGCAAAATTATTGGCTAATCATTTTCTTATCCAAGCCAATTATCTCAACAATCAACAAGGTTATTGGCAACAAACCGGTACCAATCGTTTAGATTTTCTATTGGCGCAAGGATTAAATAATCAGCAAGGTGTGTTACGTACACTCGGTGATTTAAATTACCAAGGTGCTCACTTTAATAATCAACAAGGC